>CALXUN010000037.1 GCA_944391705.1 uncultured Alphaproteobacteria bacterium | reverse complement strand
TTTTTAACGAAAGGAGAAAAAATGAGCGAATTGTTTAAAACATATGAAAGCGAAAATGATGAAAGACTGGATAAGAAATTCAGCTACAATTATCAGGTGATAAAGAATGCGTACCCGAAAGTAAGTGAGTTGCCGGAAGATGAGGTAAGAGAAATTATCCGAAAATATTATGATGCGACCGGCACACATGAAGAGAGTATGCAGGCGGTAATGAATTATATCCGGCAGAAAGAACCGGAATGGAAAAGATTGTATTTTAAGGATGGAACATTAGATAACGGCAGCCGGATACAACCGATAACGGAAAGGCAAAAGGAAGAGGCGGAAGCATTGGCAAGACAAATAAGACCCGAAATGCCAAATATGTTTACGGATAATCTGACAGGGAATGCAGAAAACAGTAAAGGCTTTAGTGATTATTTTACGGATAATATGGCCGACATTGGTTATGGCGCGAAAAAAGCGTTATCCGGAGCAACTTTCGGTGCAAGCGATTGGGCGTTGCGTAAACTTGGCTTAGACAATGAACAAGAATATTTGAGACACAAACGAGCCGAAGGTTTAAGCGGATTAACAAAAGGTTTGGGTCTGGCATCTGAAATCGGCGGCAATATTTTGGGTGCCGGCGGTGCTTTGGTAAAGGGTTTACAAAATGCCGGGTTAAAAGGTTTGAAACTTGCAACGTCCGCTGGTGGTGTTGAGGGTGCGGCATACGGCTTAACCGGCTCGGACAGATTGGCCGATACCCCGGAAAACATGGCTTGGGGCGCTGGTTTAGGCGCAGCATTGCCGATAGGTTTAGGATATGGTGCAAAATGGGTGGCTAGGCCGATAACGAACAGTATCAGTCATTATGTTGGTAAAAGAAAACTTGCTAATCAACTGAGGAAAGGTTTTGATTTTGATGATGTCTTTCTTGGTAACATAGATGACGATTTGGCAACAAAATTGAATCAGATTAGAATTGCAGAAAATGTTTCTCCGGTAGATAACACTAGCGTTACGATTCCGACGAACAATGTTTCACATATTTTTAATCGACGAGTTGTGAAAAATAAATATACCCCTGATGAAACCGGAAAAACTCTCAATAATGCATTATTTAGCCGCAATAGTCATGTTATAAAGGGAAAAACACCAGATTATCAGGTTATTTTGGATGATAGCAGCATACCTAATGCTGCCATTATTAGCAAAGATAAGAGCACGAACGGAGTTATGGTGAAAACGGGATATAGAGCTGAAAAGTCTTCAAATTTATCAAAAAATTATCAACAAGGGAACTTGGCTGGCACGGGTAACCCAGCATCAACTCCGATTCAACAGAACCGTTCGGCAGCTTCGATTTCTACTCTTCAAGTTCCCTTCGGTATAAGTAATATAACACCAAATACTACAGGTGTCAACCAGGCACTTCGTCGTTCATTTGTAGAATCCTTAGCAGATAAAAACAAATGTTATACAATGCAGCATGCAGTTATGTCAGGTGCGGAAGATCTGTCTGAACGGGCAAAGATTTTGTCAGAGCATTGGGAGCGTCAAAAGAATGGAATATATGATGCTGATTTTGAGCAGGTTGTTAAAATCCCTGAATTACGCCGGGCAGAGGAAAACTATGCCAGATTTATATTAAAAAACAGTAGCCGGATGGTACCTAAAGAAAAAGTGGTGGATTTTTATGCCCGACATCCTGCATCTGAAGACATAATGGCGGAAAAGCGACTTATTGATCCGCAGACATTTGAGAGTATTAAACCTGGAAGTCTGGCTGAATTTGATATGCTTAAAAAAATTCTGCGGGAAGAGGCTGGGAATAAAATTAAAGTCGGAGTTTCAAAGTCAAGTGTTTTAAAACTGGCGGAAAATGACTTAAAACAGCTTATGGAGAAGGAGTTTCCCGGGTTTCGAGATGTAAACCGTAATTTTACGGATGCACAGATAATGCAGGAGGTGTTTGAAAGTAAACTCAAAAAAGGTATGAACTCTGTCGGCGGTGCAACGGCTTTACCGTTTTGGAATGGTACATCAGGCCTGTTGACGGCGGCCGGTGTCATCGGCGGATATTTTAATCCGGCGGTATTGGCTTTGACCGCTGCCGGTCTTGGTGGTAAAGCTTTGCTACGAAATGCGCGCCGTAATGCCGGAAGACGTTTGGCAGATGGTATTATCAGGACACCGGTTAATATAAATCCGGTTTTAACAAACGGTTTATCTGCACCCGCATTAAACGCGTTGTCTAAATATCAGAACAGGCAAGATGATTAAAATTACTGTATGTTAGCTGCTCTTAATAAAGGAGCGGTTTTAATTTTTTAACGAAAGGAAAAAAGAATGAATAATTTATTTAATAACTATATTGCAATGTCGCTTGGCACAGATAAGCCCACAGGATAAAATTAATGGTATTTTGTTGGGATATTCAAAAGAGTTTCCATATGACTATGTAAAAAAAATATGGCAGGGACAAAACCATCGTCAGATAATAGAAGACAGCCAAAAAGACTTGAAGAAGAATGAATATGGCAGTAACATGGGATCTGATAACCTGAATAAAGCATGTGCTGATTTATTAGACCACCTGAGAACAAGGAATATGAAAAATGAAAACATCCGATAAAGAACAATTTAAAAATGGAATTAAAAGTGTTGTGAAAGCTTTTTTTATCTATGGTCCAATTATATTTATTGTTTTTACGGTCTTATTCTGGAGCTACCTATCTTGGTTGGAAGAATCCACAAGCTTATAACATAAATTTAATTTTTAATATATTTGCTGGATTCTCTAAGAACAAGGAATATGAGAAATGAAAACATCCAATAAAGAATAATTCAAAAAAGAATTAAAACGCTTTTTATACAATACTTGTAAATATAAACATGCTTATATAAATTGTCTTAATGCACAAAGAGGGCTAATGAGTTCTGTATGGGCTGATGATTTTT
>CALXUN010000036.1 GCA_944391705.1 uncultured Alphaproteobacteria bacterium | reverse complement strand
TACATAGGAAAAAAAAAAAAAATATAAAATAATAAAAAAAAAAAAAATTAAAATTAAAAAAAAAAAAAACGGTTTAGAATGACGCGTAAATTGTATTTGTTTTGTAATTTGGGAGATGTTACAATGATTGAAAAAGGAAGATCAATGGTTGAAATGTTGGGCGTACTTGCCATCATCGGTGTCTTATCGGTCGGGGCTATTGCCGGCTACTCAAAAGCCATGATGAAATATAAACTTAACAAACACGCTGAATCCTTTAACTTATTACTGAATAATGCCATTTACATCAAACCTCAGCTTGAACGGGCCTTTATCGGTACCAGGTTTGATACAGAGTTGTTTGCCAAGCTTAATCTTATCCCGGACGGCATGCACATTCAAGGAAACGCTATTTATGATATTTTCAACACTGGCTATTCTATTTCTTACTATACTCATCCCACCAACGGTAATATTGATTATGTCATATATGTAGGCTTTGATCGTACCAATAATAAACTCACCCGGCAGTCCTCCGAAATTTGTCGAAATATTGTAACTGTTGCTAAAGAAAATGCAGCCAATCTTTATATGCTTAGCCTACGCTCCGGACAAAATGACGGTACATATTCTGCTCAAGTATTTTATGGCAATGACTTGTGCAGCCCGGGTCGTAATTGTTTATACAACGTAAATTTACAACAGATTGATGATTTTTGCAATTCTTGTGAATCTGAAAACTATTGTAGCATGGCTATTTATCTGATGGTTAAAAAAGCCGCCTGAACAGGCGGCTTTTAATATACCGGCAGCTTATTTTCTTTTATTGTTTTTAGAAGCAGTTTTTTTGCCTGACTTTCCTTTTGCCAGTTTTACAGTTTTTTCTTTCGATGCCGCTTTACCTGCAACCGGAACTTCAATAATTTTTACCAGCTTGATGTCCGAGAAAAAGGCAAAATACGTTGCTCCGAACAAAGAACACCAGAACACAACCCAGTATACAAAAATAAAGGTCGGAATATAGGCTTCGTAATAAGACTGATACAACTCCGTATCCGGTGCCGAAGCCAGAATAAAACCATCAATAGCTCCCGGAATTCCGCCAAAAATAATGCTGAAATATTTAATAATGCCAAGAGCTGCCAAATAGGTTGAAATTTTCGGAAATTTTTTCCAAAATGCTGCCAGCGGCGCAAATGATTTTCTAAATGCCAAAACAATAACCGTAATCAGCAACAAGGTGATAACAATTAATTCTATCATTTTGGCTTTTTCACCGGCAAAATATCCGATAATGTAAGAAAGAAAAAAGTAAAAGCCGCCCAGCAAAAGCGATTGATTAATAAAAGGTTTCATTTGTCCTCCTTTACAAATGTATGTCAAAAGTATTTACAAGAGTTATTAAAGCATTTATTTTTTTATTTTGCAAATGCTATTTTCGACATAACTCCAACTCCTGACGCAGTTTATTAATCCGAGCTAACCATTCCCAAGTGTTTTCATATCCGTTATAGGGGATTTTTTCAAGTTCTTCCGCCACTTTCGGCCCGGCAGCAGGATAAACCGGACAGTTGTCATAATTTGCCTGCACGCATGAGCTCAAGCAGATTATTGCGACCGGCAGAAGGCGCCGTCCAAATTTTTGCTTTTTCTTTTTCAACATATTTTATCACCTCAACTTCTTTGATAATCTCTTTTCCCTTTTCTCTGACGACTTTGACCTCGGCGTGAGAACGGCCAAGGGTATAGCATAATAAGCATAAGGCAGCCGTCAGTGCCAGACAGGCTGCCCATTTTTTTACTTCTGTCATAGCAACCCCACCAATGCCGTCGGGGCAAATATACCGATAAGCCCTAAAACAATTAAGGCCAGAACGCATAACCAAAACAACTGCGTCCGGCTTAATTTATGGATAATCTCACGCCGCAGCTGATATTTGCAGCTGTGCTCTTTACGTTTAATCATGGCTCAAACTCCCCGGTTTCTATGGTTTTGGCAATCCGTTCGGCACGTTTACCGACATCGCGTGCATATTTTGAGTTTAAGCACTCTTTGGCCGCGCCCCGGTAATTGCCGATTGCCATTTCGGAAAGCATTTTTTTAAACCTTAACAGTCTGTTGATACCTAAATTAAACGCCATATCTAAAAGCGCATATTTTCGTTCGGCATCCAGATACTTCCAGAACGGAATCTTTTTTTGACATTCTGCCGTAACACGGCGGATATCTTTCTTAAGTAAATAAAAAGCGGCATCTTTGGTTATTCCGTGCCGCCAGTTTCCTATAACTTTTTCTTCTTCCGGAGTTATCGGATTTGTTTCCAAATTCCGACCCACCCCGATGGTCCAATGCCCTTTCGGACACTTATACGGCTCAAGCTTTATTCCTTCATGCAAACAAAGCCTGGCACTGATTTCTTCCATATCAATCATTCTATCAATATCCTTTTCTTAAAAAATTAAAACCGCTCCTTTATTTAAAAGGAACGGTTTGGTGTTAATAAAAAAACAGCCGGGGAATTTAAGTTTATCCCGGCTTGTTAAGAGCCGAAATCTTTATTAATGTCTTACACTTGTCAATCGGCAAAGTCCGGAAGTTCTCCGGGGATGTATTTGTCCCAGCCACGTTTTATCAATTCATCATAGCATTCCGGCCGTTCTTGGGGGGATTCAAATGAATCTAATTCTTCATCATCGCATTTATAGATTTTGCTATATAAAGGGCTTGGTTCGTGTTTCCTTTCTTGTCCCCAAAGTTGTACTTTGCCTTCATCTACACTAAAGGTACAATTCCAAACACGGCAGTTATTGCTCTGCGGGGCACTGTATACACGACGATAGCGAATAAAAATAAACTCATAACTGATATAATCACCACCGCCTTGTCTCCATAACGGTTCCACTGTTTCGCATTTTAATAATACCCCTTTATCATCTTCTGTGATATATTCACATTCATGGCTTCGAAAAAACTTCTCTTCATAAGGTATATCCCGGGGGCCTAATAAATCAGAGCGAGAGGTGTCAATATAGTTTGGTGTTACACGCATATCCCGCGCGCTAACCCAATTAGAAGCCCATAAAATGTCATTAAATATCGGGTTCTTAAATTCTTTAGGCGCTTCGGCCGACCATGCCGGCACACTTAAAAAACTCAACAGGCAGGCTAACAGATATCCTTTCATCTTTCTTTCTCCTTATTTGGTTTTATATATCTATCTTACCTGCTCTTCCTGATGTTGCAATATCTCTTATCCCGCCTGTGTATCTTTTTATTACCTGAATTCTTGCAATAGAAACGATTT
>CALXUN010000035.1 GCA_944391705.1 uncultured Alphaproteobacteria bacterium | reverse complement strand
ACAAATCCAAATAAATTACGATAGAGGCGCCATTCTAATCCGTTTTTTTTTTTTGCAACTTTAAAGATTCTCTGCGGTGTTCTGTTTTCGCTGTCACCGCTTAAGAGCCGACAACGTCGGCGAATACTAGGGGTCCAGAAAAATTTGTGGATGCCTTATACTCATTCACTTCGTTCATTCGTAGGCATGACAATTTTGTGCCGCCACACTGTCACCCCTATGAGGGCACTATCGTGCCCGAATACTAGGGGTCCAGAAAAACTTGTGGATGCCTTATACTCATTCACTTCGTTCATTCGTAGGCATGACAGGGAGGGGAATGCCTAGTACTCGCTTGCGCTGTTTCGTAGGCACGACAGGGAGGGTGAAGAGGCTCTCTTAAGGCAGGATAGGAAAATGTATTCGGTAAAAAAGAATCAGGCTTTACAATGTCGTCTTAAAGCGGCGGGCGGCAAAAAATGCAATTACCATGCCAACACCGAGCATGACCAAAGCATGTTCCCAGAAATAAGCCCAACCGGCACCTTTTAAGATAATGTTGCGTACCAGATAAGTAAAATGCATCAGCGGGTTGAGTTCTGCAACATATTGCAAGACCAGGGGCATGTTTTCTACCGGAAACAAAGCTCCGGAAAGCATTAAAGACAAAAACAGTACGATAATCATTCCCAGCATAGCCTGCTGCTGGGTTTTGGTATAAGTCGAAAGCAAAACCGCTGCTGCCGATGACGGTATGCAAAACACGGCAAATGCCGCCATAAACATCAAAAATGAGCCTTGAAACGGCAGATTAAACAACAAGATACCGATACTCTGAATTAAAAACATATTTATTAGTGCCACCAAAATATAGGGAATTGTTTTGCCCAAGATAATATCATACTTGGATATCGGCGCCGAAATCAAAGTTTCAATGGTGCCGTTTTCCTTTTCGCGGGTAATTGAGACACAGGTTAACGTCAACAGCGACATCAGTACCAAAATGGCTAAAATAGCCGGTATGATAAATTGCTGGGTATCCAGCTGCGGGTTAAACAATATACGTGTTTGAAATATAATCGGCTGAACCGGTGTTGTATGCATTTCTTCTGTCATTACATGGCTGACAACACCTTGTAAATAAGCTTCTATACTTTGGGCTTTCAGTACATTGGTGGCATCAATTAAAACCTGAAGCCGCCCTTCCCCGCGCTCAATTGATTTTGTCAGGCCGCCTGCCGGTGCGACAATCGCCACATCGGCTTTGCCGGATTGGACGGCCGCCGCAGCATCTTCCTGCAACGGCGGCACTTTAATAAACCAGCCTGAACCCAAAGCATGGTCATAAATACGATTTAAGGCATAATCATCAGCTTTGGTATCCACCGCCAAACGCAGATTACGCGCTTCCGTGGTAATTGCCTGACTTAAAACCACAACCTGAATCATGGGCATAATCATAATTGCCGCCAACATCACCGGATCGCGCAGCAGGGCAATGATTTCTTTTTTTAAAAAACTCCATAAAATCATTCCAATGTCCTCCTAAAACGCCACAAACAGGCACTTATCAGCACAACTGCCTGTACAGACATCGCTGCAAACGGTATCCATAAATCGCCCCAGGAACTGGCTTTTAAAAACTGGTCACGGGAAATTTCAATATAAAACCGTGCCGGGAATAAGGCGGATACCCACTGAAAAATTTCCGGCATATATTGAATCGGAAAAATAAATCCGGACAACATCGCCGTCGGCAGCAAACCGATTGCGGCGGCATATTGCACCGCAACCTGCTGCTCATGGCTTATAATCGAAATATATAACCCGAGTGCCAGATAATTAAAAATAAACAACAGCGTCGCCGTTATCAAAATGGCATAACTTCCGGCAAACGGAAGTCCGAAAATCAGACGGGCGGCCAGATAAACGATAATAAATCCGCAAAAACTTAAAACCGCATAAGGGAAAAGCTTGCCAAACATGATTTCTAGCGAGGTTACCGGCGTGGATAACAACATTTCCATCGACCCCTGCTCCCATTCCTTGCAAATTGTCAGAGTTGTCAGCATAATGGCCACCAGCGCGATAATTACCGCAGATATTCCCGGAATGGAAAACCAGCGTGAATTTAATTCGGGGTTAAACATGTAACGGGTTTTAAATGCCAGCGGGCTGTTATCTTCCGGCGGAATATCCCTGATTTTGTAAACAGCATCCGTGTTAATTGTATTTAAATAATTGCTGATGGCCGAAATCGATGAATTATCCGCGCCGTCAAGCAATATCTGTACATCCGGCCGGCGGCCGATTACAAACTCTTTTTCAAAATCCGGCGGGATAATCAGCATTGCTTTGGCATGTTCGGAAACGACATCGGCAAACCCCTGCTCCGGTGTTTCCACCAGATAGGGGCGGAAATAATCCGAACTGCCGAAAGTTTCAACCAGTTTACGCGAACTTTCGCTTCTGTCATGATCCATATAAGCCAAATCTATCGACTGGACATTAAATTCAATGCAGTTTCCTAAAATCAGCACAATCAAAAAAGGCAAAAGCAAGGCCATAATCAGCGTAAAAGGATCACGGAAAATATGTTTGAATTCTTTTAAGAAAACAGCACGGGCGCGGCGGAGAGAAAATACACTCATCGGTTATCTCCTTCCACAATACGGATAAAGACATCTTCAAGCGACGGATTGATTTTTTCGATATCGAAGTTCTTTTTTAATTGCGGCAGCATATTCTTTTCAGCTGTATCATCTTTAAACACGGCATGATAATGCTGCCCGTACGGCTCCCACATGGCAAACGGCTGCAAATCCGGAATATCTTCATTCCGGCCTTTCGGGGTAAAATTATACATCCGGCGGGAAAATGTTTTGGCTTTCAAATTCTGCGGCGAATCGAGTTCTATCAATTCTCCCGACCGCATTAAAGCAATCCGTCCGCAGTTTTCGGCTTCGTCCATATAATGGGTGGTCACAAATATTGTTTTGCCCATATCGGCAAGTTTTCTTATCAGCTGCCAGAAACGAAACCTTGCCGCAGGTGCCACACCGGCCGTCGGCTCGTCTAAAAATACTATTTCGGGATCGTGCAGAAGGGATTGGCACAAGGCTATCTCCTGCTTGATGCCGCCCGGTAAATCGCGCACAACCGTTGATAATTCTTGTTTAAAGCCGATAAAATCAAGTAATTCCTGCCGGCGCTTTTCATAGTCTATTTTTTTCAAGCGGCGGATTCCGGCGGCAAAATCCATGTTTTCTTTGATGGAAAGGTCGTCATAAAGGGTAAAACGCTGCGACATGTAACCGACTTTTTGTTTTATCAGGTTTTCGCGGCCGGGTACAAATTCTGTCCCGCCGACAGAAACATGTCCTTCGCTTGCCGGCAGCAAACCGCATAAAACACGGATGGTTGTGGTTTTGCCGGCACCATTGGCACCCAAAAAACCAAAAATTTCTCCTTTTTCTACTGAAAAAGAAATATTTTTTACAGCATAAAAACTGCCGAACCGGACAGAAAGATTTTTAACTTCGACAACCGGCGTACTCATTTTAACCCTCCGCGCCGCAGGAAAAACTCATCAAAACCGGATACTTTTTCCTGTTCAAGCAGTGTTCGCGGTTCGCCCGCTCCCAGTACGTTGCCCTCCTCCATTAAGACAACTTCACCGCAACGTTCGGCTTCATCCATATAAGCGGTCGTCATCAATACCAAAATCCCGTCAGAAACGGAAGTATGAAGCATATCCCAGAATTCCCGGCGGCTGATGGGATCAACCCCGTTGGTCGGTTCGTCCAAGAGCATAATTTTCGGCGAACGCAGCAGCGCACACATTAAACCCAGTTTTTTATACATGCCGCCGGAAAGTTTTCCGGCCGGGCGGTCTAAAAATTTATCAAGGCGCGTCATCTGCAAAAGTTCATCTTTTTTACGGCGGTAAACTTCCGGTGAAATTCCGTACAAATCCTTAAAAAATTCCAAATGTTCTTCCACCGATAAATCAGCATATAAACTCTGGGTTTGCGGCATGTAAGCGGCAACTTCCCGGAAAGAAGACGCCGGCATATTTTTACCATTAAGCGTAAATGAAATCTTGCCGCTGTCTGCTGCCATTAAACCGAGAATTATCCTGAACAATGTTGTTTTTCCGGCACCGGCCGGACCGATAATGCCGTATAATTTTCCGGTGCCAAAGTGCATTGACACATTGTTGAGCGCTTTGATTTTGCCAAAGCTTTTGGAAATATCCGTTATGTCTATTGCGACTTCATTCATTGACCAAAGCGCTTTCAATCGTCATGCCGGCCTTTAAGATTAAGTCCGGATTATCAAAACGGACTTTAATGCCATATACCAACCGGGTTCTTTCTTCACGGGTCTGGACGTTTTTAGGCGTAAATTCAGACTCTTCACTGATTTTGATAATCCGCCCCTTAAATTTTTTGTTGCCGGCTTCGGGCAGAATACCTATGACTTCCTGACCGACTTTAAGCTTATAAACCTCATCATGCGGCACATAAAAATAAGCCCAGATATCATAAGGGTCAGCCATGGAAACCAGACTTTCGCCTGCGGAAACGACTTCACCGTTTTCCCGGAATTTGGTTATGATAACTCCGTCTAAAGGCGCCTTAATATGGCACCACTCAAGTCTTAAGTCATTATCACGTTTGTTTTTTTCTGCCACATCATAAGCCGAATGCGACATATGTCCGGTTTTAACAAGAGCGGAAGCCCGTTCAAAATCATTGTCAATCTGGCGGGCCAGAACCTTATATTCATCACAACTTAATTCCAGAATTTCCTCACCTTTTTTTATAGAATCACCCTCTTCAACCGGGAAAGAAACAATATCGGAAGCTACTTTTGAGGCAACAATGACTTTGGTGGTTTCCAAAGTTCCGGCATATAAAAAAGGCTGCTTAAACATCAGTTTGCGTACGCCGACAGCTGCAAAAACCGCCAAACCGATACACAGAACAATTATCGTCTTCTTATTCATTTTCTTTTTTCTCCACCAGTTTAAATAATTCATCAATATATTTATCATGAAAATCTTTATTATCGGCAGCCGGCAGGGTTACCCCTGTTAAAGCCGACGGAAACCCCGGAAACAAAATCGGCATGGTTATACCGAAAAACAAAATACGGTTAATTTCAAAATCCGGGAAATCCGTCCGCAGAAACCCCTCTTTCTGCGCTGCCGATACCAATTGAAACGGTAATATAAAGGGATCGACAATTCCTTTTTCGTGATATTTTTTCCCGATATTTTCATCTGCGGCACAGTCAACCAGCAAGGCACGCAAAAGATTGGTGTTTTCTTTAGCAAACAAGGCCATACGGCGGACAAAATATTTAAGCCGCTCCAACGCGTTAAGCGAACCTGCCTGCTCCATATCCAAAAAGACATCCAGCCGGCAGCGGATTTCGGCAAAAAGCGCTTTTAAATAATTTTCTTTATTTTGATACAGATAGCTGAACATCCCGAGGTTAACCCCGGCTTTGACACAAACCGCACGTACCGTTAAAGTACGAAGGCCCGAAAGAGCAATCAGTTTAATCCCGGCCTGTAAAAGTTTTTTATCGACATTCGTTCCGGGCCTGCTCATGCTTACCTCTCTTAATTATTATACAAGTGTATTATTATACATTTGTATAAATTTTGCAAGATAAATTTTGCATTTTCTGGTATTTTAAAAAAATTTCCCGAATTTATACATTTAACTTAAATGCTGGAATCCGGGAAATTGTATGGATTTTAGTTTTTTAACGGATAAAATTGGTGCGGCTGCCGCTTTCCTGTTCCGGTGCGTTAAGGCCGCCTTTTTTGGCTTCATCAATCATTTTTAATGCCCAGGCCATGTTTTTACCCAGGTTATGCATGGTCTGCAGGCCTTCTTTATCCTGCATGACCTCTTCGGGCGTATTACCGTGAACTTCATTCCAGTACGTGGAAGAAACAACCGGCATTTTATTGATGGTAAAATATTTGTTTATCACATCAATGGAGGCGGTTGTTCCCGCCCGGCGCGCCGAAACGACCGCTGCACCCGGCTTAAAAGCAAACGCCGCGCCGCCGGCATAAAAAGCCCGGTCTAAAACCGAAAGCAAACGCCCTGAGGGGTGGGCATAATAGACCGGCGAGCCAAAGACAAAACCATCGGCCTGTTCGGCTTTTTTAATAATGGTGTTGACAATATCATCCTTAAACACGCAGCGACCGTTTAATTTACGACAGGCCTGACAGCCGATGCAATCACGATATGGCAAAACGCCGAGCTGGATAATTTCCGTTTCAATCCCTTCTTCATTCAAGACTTTGGCAACCTCGGACAATGCCGTATAAGTACAGCCGTTTTCATGGCTGCTGCCGTTTATCATTAAAACTTTCATGTTTGCTCCTTTCTTTAATGCCGGATAACTTTTGCTTTGTTCTTCACAAGCCGACAGCAACCCGGTACCGCCGATTGCCAGAACAGAACTTATTAAAAATTCACGCCGGTTCATTGTTTTAACTTTCAGATAATTATTTATTGACTGTTGTCAAGTTAGCGCCGGCCAAATAATTTGGCAATCATTTTTAACGGCTTTTCAACCTGCCAAGCGATACAAGATTGAGCAACTTTAAGCAAGTTTGTGCAAAAGAGTGCAAGAGTGGGCAAAAAGATACAACGTGATACAAGACAAAAGCATATCAAAAATGATAACCTTTCCATCAAAGAAAACGGTGCAAAGTTTCGGCAATGGTACGGGTTTGAATATGAGGATGAAAGCAAA
>CALXUN010000034.1 GCA_944391705.1 uncultured Alphaproteobacteria bacterium | reverse complement strand
CACTCCAACCGTATAAACAAGAAACACACACATTAAAATGAAAAAAAAATGTAATTTACGCGGTATTCTAAACCGTTTTTTTTTTTTTGCAACTTTAAAGTTCCGGCAAAAAATGCACCCTCCGGAGTGAATAAAATTTATGGATGCCTAATCCAAAACGCTATAAGCGTTCCGGTAGACATGACGACGATATTCTCAGCAGTTTAAGGTATGATCATTCATACTAACGGCACAACTGGGCAATAATATGGTTTAAAACCAAAAATCCGGCATCGGTTGCAGCCAGGTATTCAGAATTATTGATAATTAAGCCTTGACTTTCTAAATTTGCCGCGGCCTTTTGATTGATAAAATCATCAAAATTTAATCCACTCACTGTTTTAAAATATTTTTTATCAATACCTTGTTGTAGCCGCAAACCCATAATAACCAGTTCTTCAGCACGTTCCTGAGGGGTTAAAATTTCTTTATGCCGCCTCATAGAATGGGTTAAATCTCCCGGCAGATTGTCAATAGCATAAAATCGTCCGTTAATTTTTAAACGCCCGTGTGCCGATTCGCCAATTCCGATATAGTCATCTCCCAGCCAATAACATTTATTGTGCACCGATTCATACCGTGCCGGCGCAAAATTAGAAATTTCATAACGGGGATAACCGTGTTTTTGCAAATAATCAACTGTATACAGATACATATCTGCGGCCGCATCTTCATCTAAAACCTGAACATTTTTTTTATAAAAAACAGTGCCTTCTTCAATCGTCAGCTGATATAATGATAAGTGCTTAAAACCGAAACCGGAAGCTTGTTCCAATTCATTCATCCAGTCTGAAAGGGATTGTTTGGGGCGTGCATAAATAAGATCTATGGAATGATTGTCAAAATTTTTTAAGACTTCATCAATGCTGTGCAAGGCCTGTTTTAAGTTATGTGTTCGTCCCAAAAAACGTAAATCGGCGTCATTAAGGGCCTGTATGCCTAAAGACAGGCGGTTGATGCCGGCCCGGCGCAGTTGTCGGAACATATCGGGATATTCCGAGTTTGGATTTGCTTCCAGGCTGATTTCTATATTTGCTTCAGTTTTCCAAAGTGTAAAAATATGTTCAAGCAGGCGATGGATGTTATCAGGTGTTATCAAAGAGGGGGTTCCGCCGCCCAAAAAAACCGAACGAATTATCCGATCCGGCAGTAAACGATGATAATAATCAAGTTCTTTAAGGTAAAAATCTACAATATTATCTTGCGGCACGTTTTTTTGCACTTTTTTAAAAAAGTCGCAATAAGGGCATTTGCTTTTGCAAAACGGCCAGTGGATATATATTGAAAGCGGTAAAGACATTTTCATCCTTTTTAAATTTGACACGGAGCTGATAATATGCTACAGCAAAAGCTCAATTCTATAATTCTTTTTATTATTTTTTATATGACAGAACAAGAAGTTTTTAAAGTTGTCATTAAGACTTTAATCCGGCACTTTCCGCACGGTGAATACCACTATGCACTGGCCTGTTATGATCGTGCCTGTCAACAGGATTATGATTGTTGGCACTGTTATTTTCACCGTCCGCAGATAAATGAATGGGAGATTAGTCGTATTATTCCGGAATTGGAGGATATTTTCTTAAAAAAATGTACTTTGGAAAAGCCGGATTTGTACGATATTGTTAAATTTTTTGCCGATACTTAATTAAACTTGAAAAAGGAACCCCCACGTTTTACGTAGGGGGTTTCTTTTTGGGCTTCGGTATTTATTTTCTTTCTTCCGGTGCCATAACTTCCGGTGCTTTCGGTTTGGAAGTCAGGATTTTTTCGGTAACCGGTTTATAAACGGTTTGCTGCCACGGGCTCGGTCGTTCATATAGCTTTTCGCAAATTGAAAGCCCGACGCTGCGCAGAGCCGTTTCGGTCGGCAGGAATAAATCCTGTCCGCTTTCGGTCTTCTTGCCGGAGTGGGCAACGCCGTTAATAGTGCCGTTTGCATCAATCAGAACACCGCCGATCGTTACATTTTGCACAAACGTATCCATCATGATTTCCGAACCTTTATCTTCCGAGTATCGGTAACCGGAAACTTTGCCGGAATTATCAATGTAGTTTTCGCCGTCTTCAAAATCCTCAACGTCTAAAATGCCCAAAACCATAAAACCTTCCTGATTGACTTTCGGCAGGTCAAGATTTAAGGACAACGGTGTATAGGCCGTCGGCTCGTCAAGCATGATAAGTGCAATATTTTTACCCGGATTAATGCGGACGGCATGTCCGGTTAAATTTTTTCCGTTTATGGTTTTTAACTGATAAGAATTATTTGCCTTGTCAACCAAATTGGCCGAGGTTAGGACAAATGATTCGGATATAATCAGTCCGGCGCCTTTTTTACCGGCTTTATTGTCGATTTCGACCACCGATGCACGGACTTTATACAAATTTTCCGGGCTTAAAGTGTCATATGGCGGCCGGTCGACAATGCACAGACTGTCAAAAGATTTGGTATCCTGCTGCATATCAACCCAGGTATCGTCCACAACGGTTACTTCGCCGCTGGAAACAACGCCGCTTTTTTCTTCAACCAGATTGTCAAAGACTTCATATCCGGCAATAACCCCGGCATCTTCAATAATCACCGGTGCCGGAGCCGTTTGCTGACAGCCGCATTGCTGCATTATGGCGGGACATTGCGGCGCATTGGAAACCGGGCAGACAATCTGGCACTGCTGATAACATTGCAGTTCGCGCTGGAATTGGCATTTGGCCGGGTTAAGGGCAATTTCCTCATCAATCAGGGCATTGCGCTGGGCAGACAACTCTTCCGGCGTTAAGCGCACCATCAGCTGATCCTCAAACCCCGGCATGTTGCGCAAGTTACTGACCGCATCGGCAAAGGCTGTTTCCACCAGTTTGATTTCACCATCTTTAGTGCCGTCATATAAATCACTGTAACCGGTTGTTGTGCCTTCCCATAAAACAGCTGTTTTGGTAAGGTTGGTCAGCCGCCAGGTTACGGTCATTTCGGCCGAACCGCTGCGGGTGTTTTGCTTTTGAGCTTCATCCCAATTATAACCGTCGCAAACGTTCATAAAGAAATCGGTAATTTCTGCCGTCAGAAGATATTCCGGCAGCGGCGACGGCGTTGTCTGTAAACATAAATCATCGGGGATTTTGACCAGATTGTAGCAATCACCGGTAACTTCTTCAAAAACCTTGTTAAAGTTCATATCTTTTTGCATGACCCGGCCCTGATTTAAGATAGCCTCCTTGTCATACCGGCGGCATCCGAAAATCCGGAAACGATAATTGCCGAGTTTCTCACCGTAAGGGGTAGCTGTAAAATTATCGCTCAATTTAAAGTCGACATGATCAAGATATAGAGGTGCCATGGCACAGCAATTGCGGGCAACGGCCTGATAAATATACGGCGTATAAGGAATGAGGTAATTGGCAATCCTTGGTTTCGGCTGTTCACACTCTTCACACGGACCAGTATCAAAAAGCGGACCGCTGTTATAGCAGCGGGTGCAGCCCCCGCCCGGGAACAAGCTGCCGTCTTTGTCAGCCGGGTCACGGCTGAAACAGCTTTCACAAGTTCCGCCCGGAAACAGGCTGCCGTCTTTGTCAACCGGAGCCTCCCGATAAGCCGGGGCAGCCGGAGCAGAAGTTGCTGCCAATGTACGGTAATTTCCCGCCGGCGCTGTTCTGACGGTGCGTGCCGGTTGTTTTTGCACAACGGGCTTTGGCGGCCGGCCGCGTCTTTCCATCATATCGCGGACGGTATAAGCTGGCTGCCTTGAAGCGGCATTAATGTTGTTTGTCCCGGCAACAACCGCCATTAAGGCAGCTGCCACGGATAACAACAAAATTTTAGACGGCCGGTATATTTTCATTATACATCTCCTTGAGTTTTATTTAAGCCGGTGTTATCCGGCGGTAATTTAACGCTTCGGCAATATGCATTCTAAGCACATTTGTTTCATTTTGCAAGTCTGCAATTGTTCTTGCTAACCTTAAAGTACGGTGATAGCCGCGGGCTGAAAGTTTAAACTTATCGGCAAAATCAATTAAGAGCTTTTGCGCGTCATTGTCTAAAGCAGCGGTTTCTTCCAGAAGTTTTCCTTTAAGCTGGGAGTTGGTTAAAAGCTCTGGGTGCCCGTATTTTTCAAAACGTTGTTTTTGAATTTTCCGGGCGGCCTCAACGCGTTTTAAGATAACGGCAGACGATTCGCCTTTTTCTTTATTGGTAATATCCCACGGACTGACCGGAGGCACGTAAATATGAATATCAATCCTGTCTAAAAGCGGTCCGGACAGTTTGGCCTGATATTCGGCGGCGCATTTTGGTGCTTTGGGGCATTCTTGCCCCGGAATACCCAAATTTCCGCAGCGGCAGGGGTTCATGGCGGCAATCAGCTGAAAGTGCGCCGGATAGGTATGATGATATTCTGCCCGGGAAACGGTAATTTCGCCGTTTTCCAGAGGTTGGCGCAAGGCCTCCAATGTCGAACGGTTAAATTCCGGCAGCTCATCTAAAAACAGTACGCCGTTATGAGCAAGCGATATTTCACCCGGCCGGGCTTTTTTTCCGCCGCCGACCAGAGCCGGCGTTGAAGCGCTGTGGTGCGGGTCGCGGAACGGACGGTTAAAATCAAGTTCGCCGTTTTTAAGTTCACCGGCAATAGAATGGATAATACATGTTTCCAAAGCCTCTTCGGCTGTCAACGGCGGCAAAATTGAGGTAAGGCGTGCCGCCAGCATGGATTTTCCCGAACCGGGCGGCCCGATCATCAGCATATTGTGTGCACCGGCTGCGGCAATTTCCAAGGCGCGTTTGGCACTTTCCTGTCCGCAGACATCTGCCATATCCAGCGGATTTTTCTTTTCTTTGGCTTTTGCAGCTTCCGGCTGTGGCAAAATCTGATGACCTTTAAAATGGTTGATTAAAGAGAGCAGATTCGGTGCGGCGACAATATCTTTCAAGCCGCCCCAGACCGCTTCGCCGCCTTGATTTTGCGGACAGATAAGGCCGCGCTTGTCACGCCGGGCTTTAATGGCCGTCGGCAGAATGCCGTTAACCGGCATAATGGAATTATCAAGTCCGAGTTCGCCCAAAATAATGTAAGAAGAAAGCTCTTCCTGGGGCAGAATTTGCATGCAGGCAAGTAAACCGCAGGCAATGGCCAAGTCAAAATGCGACCCTTCTTTTAAGAGGTTGGCCGGTGCCAGATTAATGGTAATTCTTTGGGCCGGCAGGCTGATGCCGATGGCCTGAAAGGCGGCACGGACACGTTCTTTGCTTTCGGCAACCGCTTTATCGGGCAGGCCGACGATTGTAAAAGCCGGCAGCCCGGAACTGATTTGAACCTGTAAATCAACGTCCAGGACATCTAATCCGCTGAAAGTTACCGTATTAATCCGCGCCTGCATATTTACCACCTCGGAATTTTTTCATCCTTGCGCCAGCGGCGGGTCGGGTAGGTGTCATTTTTTAAAAAGTCGTATTCTGCCGGCAATGAAGGGATATCCTTTAAGCGGACAAACCCCTGTTTTTCAAACCGTGCGGCACATTCTGCCGCCGTAATGTCTGCCGAAGAATAACAATAAACCAGAACCCGGGTTTTAAGATTTTGCAACACAATCATTTCTTCTTCATAGGGAAGAATATAATAAGTCGGAGTTTCTTCCGTTTCGCGGGCGCCAAAGCAGCCGGCGAGCAAAAAACAACCGGCAAGGCATATTCTTTTTAAGTTTTTCATGCGCATAAATCCTTATAATTTTTGATTTCAGGATAATGAAAATTTATTAAAATAACCTTTATAAAAAAATGCTTGCAAAAATAAACTTTTGCGGTTAGATTAGCGCTTGTCCTTGCCGCAGGGAATTTTTCTTGCGGCTATACATTAACCGGGCAGCAATGCCCATTTGTTGAGAATCCATAAGGAGAATTTTATATGGCTAATTACGAGAGCGTGCTGATTGCACGTCAGGACTTGGGCGCCTCACAGGTTAACAGCCTGGTTTCCGATTTGAGCGAAGCTCTTAAAAGGGAAGGCGGCGAAGTTGTTAAAGTTGATAACTGGGGTTTGAAAAACCTGGCTTATCGTATTAAGAAAAACCGCAAGGGACATTATGTTTTGTTAAACATTGTTGCTCCTGCTAAAGCAATTTTCGAATATGAACGTTTGATGAGATTAAACGAAGATGTTATTCGTTACATGACCATCAAGGTTGATGAATTCAACAATGAAATGTCCTCAGATGAAGACGTTGCTGCCGTTGAATCCGAAGTTGAAGCTTAAAGACAGGAGAAACGAGATGGCAAAACAATCATTTTTTAAGAGAAAAACTTGTCCTTTTTCCGGTGAAAATGCTTTAAGAATTGATTATAAGGACGTTAAGCTTTTGTCCCGCTTCATTTCTGAAAAAGGCAAAATTATTCCGAGCCGTATCACTTCTGTTTCTGCTAAAAAACAGAGAGAACTGGCCCGGGCGATTAAACGCGCGCGTTACATCGGCTTGCTGCCGTACGTGGCTCAATAAGGGAGGGTGGAAATATGGAAGTCATTCTTCTTGAACATGTCGAAAAATTAGGTAAAATGGGTGATAAAGTAAACGTTAAAAACGGTTATGCCCGTAATTACCTGTTGCCGCAAAACAAAGCGCTGCGCGCAACCGAAGCCAATGTGGCTTATTTTGAAAAACAAAAAGCAGAGCTTGAAGCCCGTAACAAGGCTTTGTTTGACAATGCCTCTGCCAAGGCCGAAGCTTTGAAAGGCTTTAAGGCTGTTCTTATCCGTCAGGCTGCCGAAACCGGACAGCTGTATGGTTCTGTAACCATTCGCGATATTGCCGCTGCCATTAAGGAAGCAGGCTTTGATGTTGAACGCCGTTATGTTTATCTGGAAAAGCCGATTAAGGATTTAGGCGTTTACCAGGTTAAGCTGAACCTGCATCCGGAAGTTTCCCAGACGATTCTGATTAATGTTGCCAGAACCGCTGATGAAGCTGCCAAACAGGAAAAAGCTTTCAGCCAGGAATAAGCTCTAAAGCTTAAAGCAAATAAAAAAACGTCCGGAATTTTCGGACGTTTTTTTAAATAAAAAATCTTGCAAAATTTTTTCATGCAATTAATATAAACATTGCCGTCGTTTGACGGTGGTGTCCAAACAGCACCAGACTTAACAAACTCCTTCTTTGGGGGAGTCCCGGAAATAAGGCTTTTGGCGCGAATAACTCTGACTGTGTTGTTGCAGTTGTTTGGCTCCTCCGCTTTGTTTTTCAAAGCGGTTTTGTTTTAATTTTATAAACAAAGACGGAGTTAAAAAACATGAGCAAAGGAAGCTGCCACGCGAAAGTGGTGAAAAAATCATTTAATGTCCAACTATTACACCGGATGCATGACTATCGGACGAAA
>CALXUN010000033.1 GCA_944391705.1 uncultured Alphaproteobacteria bacterium | reverse complement strand
TCTAATGAAATTATAGTAGCATAATCTGTTTATCTAGTCAAAGTTTTTAATAAAACAAGTTCGGACAAATTGAAAAAATGACTATTTTTGAAAATGAAACATCCGAACTTGCTGAAAGCCTTGGAAATAAAAGAAAAAGCAGCCATTTTCATGACTGCTGTTTGAATTGGTGATCCCAACGGATGGCCGAAAGAAAAAGAGCTTTAATGCTCTTTTTCTAAGGAAACACAATGAAACTTATTTAAGCAAGCAAGCGTCAGCGCTGCAAAGCGAAATTTAGTCGGAATTGAACGAACCTTGGGTTCGAGGCCCTAGGGTCAACAAAAAAGCCTCTCATTAAAAGAGAGGCTGCATTGGTGATGCTTAACTCACGATTCACGAGCTATTTTATAAATTTAAGATAATAAAATATCACTCTCACTAATTTCATTATATATTAATATATAACCTATTAAAATATCTTTGTCTTTTAGGAGAAAAATATGAAATTTTCTTTATTAGCTCAAATATCTCATAAAATATGCTCTATTTTAATGATATTTTTTCTTTCGGGATGCATAGGATATGTTCCGAATTACCTCGATGATAACGTTGAATTTACTATTCACGGTCTTGGAGGTGCGGCTCACACCGACGATAAAGATGAAATCCATGTTTATGTAGATGATAAAGAAATTGAATTTAAAAAAGAAAAAAAATCTGGCCGTAATTATACATGGAGAAACATTTCCTCACATAAAAGACAATCTGGTAAAGAAATCTTATATTGTTCCACAGAGGAATACGAAAGTTCACTACAAGTGAAAGATAAATTTTTTTACGATATCCATTTTAAGGTAAAGCGTGAACGTCAGGATAAAATCATAAAAATTACAAGGAGCGGAAAACCTGATACTGTTTTTTCTTTACATCATCAAATTACCGATGAAAAATGGGCTGAGAGCCAATGCGATATATGTTATAACAATGAAAAATCTGCTGCTATTTTACTTTTGCCTACAAATACTTATGCTGTTCTGGTTGAAGCTGCTGGGATAACACCATTAAACTGGATTTTTTTACCTCTAAGTATTCCTGGAGATATTTATAATCTTGTTATCGGATTGCCAAGCACTGCAATCATAAACCCTTGGACAAACTATCAAATACATCAACAAAATGGTGAAACTTGCTTATGGGTAGATAAGAGGTAATAAATCTTATTATAATTGAAAGTACCGCAAATAACTTGTCATCAATATCAATAACTTTTTTTTCAAGGCTTTTCATATCTGATATATAATAAAAGATTGTCCCGAAGACCTAACGAGATTCCAACTCACTCAAGGTATTGAAAAACAAGGAAACAGGCACAAACGAATTCGAAAAAACATCCCAAAATGCAATTTTTGAAAATCAAACACCCGAACTCGCAGCAAGCCTTGGTTTACATAACAAAACAGCGCCCTAAAAAGAGCGCTGTTTGAATTGGTGATCCCAACGGGACTCGAACCCATATTACCACCGTGAAAGGGTGATGTCCTAACCATTAGACGATGGGACCATCGTTTAAGACAAAGGCATATATAAAGGTATTTTTTTATTAGGTCAAGAACTTTTTTTCATTTTCTTAAAAATTTTTTAGACCACTATTGTTCAACATTGACAGCCCGGACGATTTCACTGACATGTACCAGACGGATATCTTTAGAGCCCAGTGTTTTCAGCCAATCTTTCAACGCCAGATAAGTCTGGCTTTTCGGATGACAGATTGCAACGGCAAAACCTTTTTTGCGGGCGATATTTTCGGTTAAAGCCAGCTGTTTCATAATATAATCATAGTCATTTTCATTATCTAAAAAAACATCACGCGCCGCATAATCCACACCGTCTTCCATGGCCAGTTCCCTGCCTTTGGAAGATGCCGTTGTTTTTGAATCCAGGAAAAACATCTTTCGTTGTTTTAAGATATTCATCACCACCCCGAGCTTTTCCTTATCTTCGGTAAACTTGCTGCCCATATGGTTGTTAATGCCGCTGACGGTAATATCTTCAAACCTCTCAAGCATCGTTTCAAACATTGTCCGGATTGTATCTTCATCCATATCTGCCATTAAAGTATCAGGAGCCAGATTTGCCCTGACCTTTGGCTCCATCGGCGCATGAATCATGATTTCATGTCCGGCCTTTTTAGCATCTGTTGCCAGCTGTGCCAGATTTTTACCATAAGTCAGAAAAGAAGATGTCAGCGGTGCTTGAAGCGAAATAATATCCCTGGTTCGCGGCTGATTAATCCCCATATCATCAATCACTACCGCCACCAGCGGAACATCGGTTTTGATTCTGTCCAGAATAATCCGCTGATGATTTTCCGAAATTTCAAAAGCCTCTGTTGAAATAATTTTTTCGGACTGTACGGAAACCGCCTCAGTCAACACTTCCGGATCTGCGGCAAAATATTCATGATGCATGATAAAATCACCGATATCATCACCTTGCGGATTTTCCGGTTCTTCCCAGTCTGAAATTTCAATCACGGCCGGAAGCGGCTCTTTTTGGTCCGGACGATATTTCAGATAACCGACAAAAATTCCGGCCAGAAAGAACAAAAACAGCAGCAAAGCCAAAAGCGCCGCGGAAAAATACGGCGCCACGATTTTCATCAGATTTTGCAATTTACCGGCCACGATATTTTTAATCCCTCTTGCGTAAAGTCGGAAAAGCAATCACATCGCGGATTGTTTCCGCACCGGTCAAGAAAATTGCCAGACGGTCAATTCCCATTCCCATACCTCCTGAGGGCGGGAAACCGTTTTCAAGAGCCGTAACAAAATCTTCATCCAGCATCTGCGCTTCATCATCACCGGCTTCGCGGGCAGCAACCTGCGCTTCAAACCGCTCTCTTTGTTCCAGAGGATTAGAAAGTTCGGAATATGCACAGCCCATTTCCATACCGGCGACATAAGCATCAAAATGCTCCACCAGCCGTGGATTTGAACGGTGTGTCTTAGCCAGAGGCGAAACATCGCGCGGCATATCCATCACCAAAATCGGATCTATCAGGTTAGCTTCAACTTTTGCATCAAAAACTTCCTGAACAACCTTACCCCAGGAAGTGCATTCGGAAGCATCCACGCCGGCAGATTTTGCCATAGCCTGTGCTTCTTCCAGCGTTTTTGCCTGCATCAAATCAATCCCGGCATATTCTTTAACCAAATCAACAATAGACTTGCGGGCAAAAGGCTTACCCAAATCAATTTTATGACCGTTAAATTCAACTTCCGTCGTGCCCAAAACGCTTTTAGCGACATAAGCAAGCAAATCCGGAATAAGGTCTGCCATCGTATTATAGTCGGCATACGCCTGATAAGCTTCCAAAGCCGTAAATTCCGGATTATGGCTTTTATCAATGCCTTCATTGCGGAAATTGCGGCCGATTTCAAACACGCGGTCAAAACCGCCGACCACCAGACGTTTCAAATACAGTTCCGGAGCAATACGCAGATACAAATCCATATCCAAGGCATTGTGATGTGTCACAAACGGCTTGGCATTTGCGCCGCCCATAATCGGATGCAGCATCGGCGTTTCCACCTCCAGAAAACCGTGTTCTTCAAAATAACGGCGGATGGCAGAAGTTATCTGGCAGCGCTTTTTGAAAATTTCGCGGCTGTCATCATTCATGATAAAGTCAACATAGCGCTGACGATAACGTGCTTCAACATCGGTTAAGCCGTGGAATTTTTCCGGCAACGGCTGTAAAGACTTGGCAATAATGTCAAATTTTTCGGCAGCAACCGAAAGCTCGCCTCTGGGCGTACGGCGGATATAGCCTGTCACACCGACAATATCGCCGACATCGAGGCATTTCAAGAGTTCCAACTCTTCTTCCGGCAAATGGTTCTTATGGCAAAATACCTGAATTTTCCCGCTGCAATCTTTCAAATCAATGAACATGCCGCTGTTGCGCACGGCCATGGCACGGCCGGCAATAGTAACCCGGTCTTCGGTATCGGCACCGTTTTCCAAATTTTTATATTTCTCCTGCAAATCCGCAGCATAAGCGTTTGGTACAAATTTATACGGATACGGATTGTAGCCCTTTTCCTGTAAGGTTTTCAGCTTTGCCAATCTCGATTCGCGATGAATGTTTGTTGTTTCTGTTGACATTATCTTTCACCTGTTATTTAACTTTCGAAAACGGATTATAAAGGCTTGATTCATAATTTTCAACTTATTTTATATAAATAAAGCCATTTTTAGATATAAAGAAAGGGGTTGACATCGGATAAAAAAGAACTAAACTAGAACAAACTCTAAAAAAACATCAAGGTGCCGATGTTAACCGAAAAACAATATAAACTCTTGCTTTTTATTAACAAAACAACCAAAGAAACCGGTTGTTCGCCTTCGTTTGAAGAAATGAAAAATGCCATCGGCCTGAAATCAAAATCCGGTATTCATGCCCTGATTAATGCTCTTGAAGAGCGTGAATTTATCCGCAAACTGCCGCACAAAGCCCGCGCGCTTGAAGTTATCCGAATGCCGAAATTTAAACCCAAAGCCATTTTAGAGGAAGAAAAAAAGCGTGAAAACGCCTTGCAGCATGCAGCCGCACAAATTCCGCTTTACGGGAAAATCGCCGCCGGCTTGCCGATTGAGGCCCTCACAGATGAAACCGAAACATTATCTGTTCCTTATAACATGGTTTCCCGCGGACAATTCTATGCCCTGAAAATTGAAGGCGATTCGATGAAAGATGCCGGTATCCTGGACGGAGATACCGCCGTTATTAAAAAAGCCGATACGGCCAATAACGGTGAAATTGTTGTGGCTTTGATTGATAATAATGAAGCAACATTAAAAGTTTTACAAAAAAAAGGACCGGAAGTCTGGCTGGTTCCCTGCAATAAAGATTATGAAACCCGTAAACTTGATGCCAAACGCGTCAAAGTCCAGGGCGTTTTAAGTTCAATTATCCGTAACTACCACTAAATTTCATCGGCAATCCGATTATCATTCTTATCTCTTTATCATGCCTACAAGGTGCTTAACACCAAGTATCAGGCAACCACCCTCCCTGTCATGCCTACGAATGAACGAAGTGAATGAGTATTAGGCATAAAAAAATTTTTTCTCTCCAAAGGGGCCTTTTTTTGCCGGAAAATTTAAAGTTGCAAAAAAAAAAAACGGTTTATAATGAGTCATATAAGTAACTTTTTTAAGGAGTATTCTTATGTCTTATCCGTTTTATTGTCTTGCTGCCACACGTTTAACGGCATCTCAACACCCTTGCCGTTTATCTATCGCGGCCGCAGCTGTGGCAGCGCCCTTCCTTCTTATTAATCCGGCTCTTGCAGCCTTAAACTGCACCGAACAACCGACCTGTTCTGAGCTTGGCTATTCCAAAGTTAACGTTTCCAACTGTGAGCATTATCTTTACTGCCCCTTTGATACTTCCTATAAAAGCTGTCTGGGCGAAAAGGAGTGCGAACCAGGAAAAGCAAGAAATGTAGCAGATTGTGGTGCAACCGGCGCTGATGGTTGGCGACTGCAAGTCGGATTACACAATGCATGTCTGAAATGCCTGCCCATAGCCTGCCCAACCGGATACGAAACACTAACACCTGATACTTCCGTAGCGGAATGTGGCAGCCTGAAAATCAACGGTTATTCCGGCGATTCATTGTGCTATAAATGTGTAGAAGGCTGCAAAGAAGGGCATGCCCGCAATGTTGACGAATGTGGCAGCGGTCTCGGAAAAGCCAATGGTTGGGAACTGATCCCCATTGAAGGTTCCGAATGCGGTCAGTGCAAAAAGAAACCTTGCCCAGAAGGTCAGGCACTGCCGGGAGAAGAAGAAAACATCAGCTCTTTAGTTTCGGCAGGGTGGTCCGGTGATGAAAGATGCCACAAAGTTTGCAAGGAAGGCACCGCCGCCAATGTCAAATATTGCGGCACGACCGGGGCAGCCGGCTGGACACTCCCCAACACCGGAACAAACAACTGCCGCGAATGTCAACCAAGAAAATGCACAAAAGGTTTCCCGGAATCTGAACTTAATCAATCCACAGGAACATTCAAACCATGGTGTGCCGGAGGAGCTTTTAATGGTTCACCCACCGAGAGAGGATGGAAGGTTGCAAGTGGTATATTCGCAGGTAACGAGCAGTGTTACACCTGCAGCGGCCTGACAACATACTGCGGCACCAACAAATATTACCAACCGCTATCGGATACTGCCAATACTGAGGGATATAAGCTTCCATACGGTCACCTTAATGCTGAAGCGTGCCCTAACGGTGGCATAAACAAATATTACCTCTCGTCAACTCAGACTTTATCCGGAATGCCCGGATGCGGCTATTGCGCAAAACGGAAATGCCCGCTGGATGAAGGTAAATACGATACATATGTTGAGGGTAACAAGATAATAGGCGGAGCCCCCGGTACCGAGTGTTATGAACCCGGCTTAGATATAACTCTATACAAAAAAGCCAGCTTTCCGGGAATAATATCCGGAGGAAAACCGATAGATCCTTTTAAGTAAAATTCTCAGCCGGAGATTTTTTATGAAACAATGGGATCTTTTCTCCAAGGCTATCTCTGCGCAAGTCAAGAATTTCTATCTCCGAAATTCTTGACTTGCACAGGCGTGACAGTGTACGCGGCTGCTACCTGGGTTGTCATGCCTTCGAGGGCATGTCAGTGCCCGAGGATATGGCATCCATAAATTTTTGGACGCCTAGTATTCGCCGACATTGTCGGCTCATAGGCGTGACGGCTGAGAGCGGGGTTTATCCCGCGGAGAATCTTTAAAGTTGCAAAAAAAAAACGGTTTAGAATAGCGCGCATTAATACTTCTTTTTGCAATTTTGGGAGAATGTTATGCGCAAAAATGGTAGAAACGACCGCCCGACGAACACTATAGATGCGAAGCCTTGTTTGAGCGACGTGTACAAAAATAGTACACGAGCGAAAAGAAGACAAGCAGATGCAGCGTTATCCGGTCGGTCATTCTTCCGTAAAAAGGTGCAGATACGACGTAATTTTGCGACGACGTGTACACAAAAAGGTACACAAGGAGCAAAATTACCAGCAGATGTAACTTTTTCCGGAAGAAGTATGGTCGAAATGCTTGGGGTACTTGCTATCATCGGCGTTTTAAGCGTCGGGACTATTGCCGGTTATTCCAAAGCCATGATGAAATACAAATTAAATAAGCAGGCAGAAGCCATGAATATGCTCTTAAATAATGCCATCGGGCATAGCCCGCCTTTACCTAAAGAGGGAACTTTGTTTTTTACCAACATCCTGGTTAAACTCAATCTTTTACCGGACAGTATCAAGCCATATCCCTATGATGACACCTATTTAAGAGATATATTTAATAATTCCATTTGGATTTTTGCGCACCCCACTGATTATGGTATGGGGTATCAATTCCAGAGATCCGGAAATGAGGAAACAATGCAAAAAATCTGCCATAATATTTTAAATGTTTACAAAGCTAACGCCTCAGAAATAA
>CALXUN010000032.1 GCA_944391705.1 uncultured Alphaproteobacteria bacterium | reverse complement strand
GCCATTATCGGTGTCTTATCGGTCGGGGCTATTTCCGGTTACTCAAAGGCAATGCTTAAATATAAACTCAACAAACAAATCGGGCAAATTTCATACATTTTGAATAATATAATTATTGAGCATGAAAAACTTGACCGCGCCTATTCTTCACTCAACAACAGCGGCGGTAATATGACGCCTTCTTTTATCAAACTCGGTTTGGTGCCTGAAGAAATGGTTTTGCAAAATAAAGCTTCGCTTTACGATATATTTAATAACCGGGTTTATATCTGGGAAGGACAGGATGTCGGAAGATATTTCCGGTTATCCATTGAGCTAGAACAACAAAGTATGGATGTCTGCCTTAATTTATACACCTTTGCTAAAGCAAATTCTGCTGAAATATGGCAAACGCTTTTTTATAAAGGCACAGAAAACGGCCAAAGCGGCGGCTATCGGGTTTACGGTGATAAATATTGTAATAAAGACAACCTCTGCCTTAAAGACATGACCATATCTGAAATGGAAGAACGCTGCAGCTTTTGCAAAGACGGACTGAACGGCTGTTCCTTTAACATTGTATACCGTTTATGGTAAACCTTAAATATCCAAATCATCCACAAATTTGGCACGTTCGATAATAAACTTAAAGCGCAGCTCGGGGTTTTTGCCCATTAACTGTTCGACCCGGCGTCGGGTTTCGAATGCTTCTTCCCTGCCCTCTTCGGTATTGGTGCTCGGAATATCAACTCTTAAAAGCACGCGGTTTTTCTTATCCATCGTGGTTTCTTTGAGCTGTTGAGCGCTCATTTCGCCCAAGCCCTTGAAACGGCTGATATCCGGTTTCTGATTACCTTTAACGACTTTTTGTAAAAGCTTATCTTTTTCTTCATCATCCAAAGCATAATAGTTCTTGCCGCCAACCACGATTTTGTACAAAGGCGGCGTGGCAATAAACAAATGCCCGTTTTCAATCAGCTGCGGCATATGCTGGTAGAAAAAGGTCATCAAAAGCGAGGTGATATGCGCCCCGTCCACATCGGCATCGGTCATGATAATGATTTTTTCATAACGCAGATTTTCTTCTTTATAATTTTCTTTAACGCCGCAGCCCAAAGCCTCAATCATATCTTTGATTTCCTGGTTTTGGGTGATTTTTTCCAAGGAAGCACTGGCAACGTTTAAGATTTTGCCGCGCAGCGGAAGAATCGCCTGGGTGGCGCGGTCACGCCCCTGCTTAGCTGACCCGCCGGCCGAATCGCCTTCGACAATAAATATTTCGGTATTTTCAGCCGCTGCCTGCGAACAATCAGCCAGTTTTCCAGGCAGGCGCAGTTTTTTAGTCGGTGTTTTACGCAGCTGGACTTTTTCTTCTTTGCGTTTTTTGCGCAACTCGGCACGATCAATGACATATTCCAAAAGCGCCGCCGCATTTTCCGGATCAGATGACAACCAGTGGTCAAACGAATCCTTGACTGCCGTTTCTACCAGGCGTGTTGCTTTAACTGAGGTCAATTTGTCTTTAGTTTGTCCCTGAAACTGGGGATCGGTAATAAACACCGAAAGCATAATCGCCGCATCGCTTAAAAAGTCATCGGCAGTGGCTGCAGCAGCTTTTTTAAAATTGGCCATTTCGGCATATTCTTTTAAGCTTTTCAAAAGCGCGTTTTTAAAACCCTGCTCATGCGTACCGCCTTGCGGCGTCACAACCGTGTTACAATAAGAATAACAAAAGCCGTTCTGGTCTTCCGGCCAGGTGATTGCCCATTCAACACGGCCTTCGTTATTTGCCAGTTCGGAATCGCCGGAAAACATGGTGCGGTTGACAGTGGCGCGACTACCAATCTGGTAATTTAAAAAATCTCTCAGGCCGTTCGGGAAATTAAGTTCGGCTTCCGCCGGCGTGATATCTCCTTCATGGATAAGTTCCGGAGCGCATTTGAATAAAATTTTAATTCCCTTAAACAAAAAGGCTTTGGAACGTGCCATGCGGTAAACACGGTTGGGAACAAAACGGGAATTGCCGTTAAAAATTTCTTCATCCGGCATAAAAGTTATGGTTGTGCCGCGGCGGTTGGCAACATTTCCCACCAACTCAAGCGATGTTTGCGGACGGCCTTTGGCATAAACCTGGCGATACAACTTTTTATCGCGGGCAATTTCCACAACCAGCTTTTCCGATAAGGCATTAACAACCGATAAGCCCACCCCGTGCAGACCGCCGGAAACCTTATAAACGCTGTTGGAAAATTTGCCGCCGGAATGCAGGGTTGTCATAATTACTTCCAAGGCCGATTTTCCGGGATATTTCGGATGCTCGTCAACCGGAATGCCGCGGCCGTTGTCGGCAATTGTGATTGAATTGTCGGCATTGAGGCAGACTTCAATGCGGCTGGCATAACCTGCCACTGCTTCATCCATGGAATTATCCAAAATTTCGGCCACCAGATGATGCAAAGCCGTTTCATCGGTGCCGCCGATATACATGCCCGGACGGTGTCTGACCGGTTCCAGGCCTTCCAAAACTTCAATATCCTGCGCCGAATATTCGGTTTTAACCGGCGCCGTCGTTTCAAATAAATCTGCCATTTTTTTCCTTTATGTTTTTTTATTTTGCTTAAATTAGCCTGATTTGCCCAGATTCTCAAGTACAAATCATTAAAAATAAACAAAAATCAGCCCATTTGCTTCTGAATGCCGCATTTTATTATCAAAATCATTTTTTGTTTTTGCCGATATTTTAGCAAATAGTTAAAAATATTTAAATTCGGGCAAAAAATGCTTGCAAAAAGGAAAAAATATGTATAAATATCAACTCGAACCGGTAATGGTATCGGTTTATAAGCAGGTGATGATGCCGGCTTATTTTAATTTCACACGCAGACAGGCGGAAAGCTTGATTTTATAAAGCTTCTTCGCTCCGGTGCTTTTCATAAAGCCAGAAGTCTGCGGAGGTTTAACCGGAAAAGAAGGAATTTAATAATATGTCACTTCCTACATTTACTTTGCGTCAGCTGGTTGAAGCCGGCGCACACTTCGGACACCATGCACGCCGCTGGAATCCGCAAATGGCTCCTTATATTTACGGCAAAAAAGATAATGTTCACATTATCAATTTGCAAAAAACCTATCCGATGCTTTACACGGCTCTTAATGCCGCCCGTGAAGTTGCTGCAAACGGCGGCAAGATTTTGTTTGTTGCCACTAAAAAGCAGGCTCAGGATATCGTTAAGGAAAATGCCGAAAGATGCGGTCAGTATTATGTCAACTATCGTTGGCTCGGCGGTATGCTTACCAACTGGAAAACAGTTCACAAATCTATTAACCGTCTGGTTAAGTTAAATGAAATGTTTGCCAACAACGAAACCGAAGGCTACACCAAAAAAGAACTCTTAAACTTGAAAAAAGAACAGGAAAAGCTGGCTTTGTCTTTAAACGGTATTATGAATATGGGCGGACAGCCGGATATGCTGTTTGTCATTGATACGCCGAAAGAAGCTTTAGCTATTAAAGAAGCCAAAAAACTCGGTATCCCGGTCATCGGTATTGTCGATACCAACGCCAACCCGAATGAGGTTGATTATCCGGTTCCGGGCAATGACGATGCCATCCGCGCCATTTCGCTTTACTGTGAACTGGTTTCTTCCGCTATTTTGGACGGTATGCAGGCCGAAATCGCCGCTCAGGGCGTTAAGGTTGAAGAAGCTGCCGCTGAAATGGAAGAAAAACCGGCTAAAAAAAGAGCTTCCAAAAAAGCTAAAGAAGAAGCACCTGCTGCCGAATAATCTTTAATCAAGGTTATCTGGTTTAAGAAAGGTTCTCGAAATCAGGGGCGGCAGCTTCTTTAGTTGCCGCCGATTAAAAAAGTTTTCATTATAACATAAGGATAAAACAATGGCAGAAATTACAGCCGCTATGGTTAAAGAATTAAGAGAAACCACCAGCGCCGGTATGCTTGACTGCAAAAAAGCGCTTGTTGAAACAAACGGAGATATGGAACAGGCCGTTGACTGGCTCAGAAAAAAAGGTTTGGCAACTGCTGCCAAAAAAGCCAGCCGAATCGCCGCTGAAGGTTTGGTATCCGTTGCTGTTGAAGGAAATAAAGGCGCGGTTGTCGAGGTTAACTCCGAAACCGACTTTGTTGCCAAAAACGATATGTTCCAGGAATATGTTGAAGACGCCGCCAAAGTTGCTTTGTTATGCCACGGCGAAGTTTGCGATATGAAAAGTTTTAACTGCCCGAAATGCGGCAAAACTTTTGAAGAACGCTTAACCGATATGATTGCCAAAATCGGCGAAAACATGAATTTGCGCCGGGCAAAAGTTTTGGAAGTAAACAACGGTGTGGTTGCTTCTTATGTTCACAGCGCTTTAAAGCCAAATTTGGGACGCATCGGCGTTTTGGTTGCTTTGGAATCCGGCGCTGATAAAGAAAAATTAAAAGAACTCGGCAAGCATATTGCCATGCATATTGCCGCTTCCAATCCGCTGTTTTTGGATATTGCGCATGTCGATCCGGCCGCGGTCGAACATGAAAAAGGCATTTTTGCCGAACAGGCCAAGGCTTCCGGAAAACCGGAAAATATTATTGAAAAAATGGTTGAAGGCCGCATTCGTAAATATTACGAAGAAGTTGTTTTGGAAGAACAGGCTTATATTATGGATCCGGACAAAAAAGTTAAACAGGTTATTGCCGATGCTGCCAAAGAACTCGGCTCAGACATTAAACTGACTGACTTTGTCTGCTTCAAACTGGGTGAAGGTCTGCAGAAAAAAGAAGAAGATTTTGCTGCTGAAGTTGCCGCACAGCTGAACAAATAAAAATCTTCCTGAATAGAAAAAAACCGCTTTTGCTGCTTGGCATAAAGCGGTTTTTTGTTGACTTTGTCTAAATTATGATTACAGTAAAAATACTTTTCAAGTATTATTAATTTATTACTAATCTAAAACTTTGATTTATGTATTTCTTGTTTTTATGCATTTTTTTGCTCTTAAGCCTGTGGCTTTTTTGCTTTTGTTTACTGTATACGGCTTTTCAGCTCCAGTTTTGGTATATATGGAAACAAGGCAGAAAAAATGCTTCCTTTTGGGCGGGTTTAAGCTGCGTATGTTGTCTGGCCGCCGTTTTCTGGCTGGGTTTATGGATTATCAACGGGGAATATCATCTCCCGTTCCTTGCCGTTGCTTCGGTATCAGTTATGTTAATCCAGTTTTGCAGCTGCAAAAGAGTCTGGAGAAAAATGAGCTGGACTTTTTGGTGGCATTTAAAAAAATGGCAGGCAGGCCTGATTTTGGTTTTGTCCTTAATCGCTGCTCATGTATGGGGACTTTTATCTACCTTACTTTGAGTAAAATGTTTTAAAAACCGGTTTTATACCGGTTTTTTTTATGCGTTGACTTTTTAGCAGTTTCTGACATATATTATAGATGTTTAATTCTTATTTTCAGATTATTAATCTTTTTAAAAAATAGTATTATGGACTGGATTTATTATTTGGGCATCATCTTTTCCATCGTGTTGATGCTTGTCGGCCTCGGCGGCATGATTTATTTCTTGCAGTTGTATCAGGAGGAGCAACTCGATAACCGCAAAAAAGACATTCTCTTTTGGATATCTCTGATAATCGGCGGGTTTATCTGTCTGGCAGCCTTCATATTTATTTCTCCGGGTGTGAAGCGTTGGCTTATTATCGGGCTTGGTCTGTTATGTTTTGTCGTTCCCGTAATTGTTCGCAATATTGTCGAACGTAAACATCAAAAAAACTTTGAAACAGACATTTGTCTTGGTACTCATTTGTTGTTTTTATTTGCGGTTCTATGTATTCCGGGTGGACGGATTTGCATGATGAAAATCGACGATGCATATGTCGGTTATATTTACCGGCATAGTGAGCTTAAAACGATTGATTATGTTAAAACGACCATTTTAACAGAAACCGACTATCAATGGGCCGAAGGCAGCACCGGTGATGTGATTATTCCTGCCGGAGAAAAAAAAACGGAATGGCTTGTTATTGTAACAACTGACCAGAGCGAAATTCCTGTTTGCCGAAAACTTGAAGGCGTTGATTATGAAAAACTTTATCCTCAAGGCGGAACTGTCGTTATTTATAAAGGGAGAGTTTTTCACCGGCGACCTTAATCCAAATTTTTAAAAACTGTTTTGTTTTTTAACAAAACAGTTTTTTCTTGTTCTCTTGACTTTTTAAAAATGACTTATTACTCTTGGGGCAAATTTAATATCATTTTTGTTATTATTCTTAAACTCTTAAATTTATGTATACATCTGCGTTTGTTATTATGATTGTCTGCGGCGCGCTTATCGTGTTGGGACTGTTGTGGTATATCCGTTTTCAATGGATATTCTGGGTTTACAGCAGCGACAGCGAGGGCTGGATCGGCCCGGTACTGGCGGTTGCTTTCTTTTTGTTGTTATACGGACAATTTGTCTGGTGTTTCGGACCGGAAAGCGGGGCAACATTTTTCAGTAACGGTTTGAAATGGGTGACTTTTTGTGTCTTGCAAATTATCTTTTTTCCCAACCGGTGGTCAAATTTTTCGGCCGGATACCGTGTGTGGGAAAAATACGGCCGGCTGGTTTTGCCATTATTTGTTATCGGCATTGTGTTTGTGCGCCTGGTTTTTATCTTATGCGATGAATACCGAAGCCGTTATCAATGGGAAAACGGTGAATTGCATCAGGTCGTCGAAGTTGGCAGCATTGATTACACAAAAAACAAGCCTGAACGCCTGATTCGTTTGGATAACGGCTTTGAAACATCTGTAACTGATATCCGTATTTCCGTTGATCAGGTCGTTCGTCTTTATGACGGCGTACTCCTGACAGAAGAGCCTCAAAGCGGTCTGAAAAAAGGTTTAGGTGAAATCAAAGCAGCTGTTGACCGGAAAAAAGCCCGTAAGGCCGCAAAAAAACAACATTAAATTTTGTTAAAGATGCCGTTCCCGGCATCTTTTTTTGTGGTATATATTTAAAGCACACAAATTCTAAAAAATTGTTTGACATTCGGATTTTTTATTGTAATATGCGCCTTGTTCAAAATTATTATGGGGTTGTAGCTCAGTTGGGAGAGCGCTTGAATGGCATTCAAGAGGTCAGGGGTTCGATTCCCCTCAGCTCCACCAATTAAAAACACTTCCGATAAAAATTCGGAGGTGTTTTTTTTAATTTATAAGGGGAATCTCACCCCTACGGGGGTCGGTCTTGCTTCGTACAAGCATTCTATCCGGATTTATATACGCCATATGATATTAAAACCACAACTTTGCTTATTTTGGCATGCTTGACAGATATCATATATGTTTTCCATTGTTAAATTTCTTAAGCAATTCGTCCTGTTACAATACAAATCTCCATAATACAGCTGAGAACTGCTTGACTCTTCATTGCTTCTTCCTATAGCTCTAATATAAAGCAGCTCTCCGGCATGTGTTTTAACGACCTGAAAAATATTTTGGCAGTTTTCAAAGCGTATGGAATTTTCTTTAGGCAAAGATATATGCAGAATGAGTTCATTATAACTTGGAGCATTATTATTACTGATACCTATGCTGTTATTAAATGAATCATAAATCAGGGTCTGGGAATTTTTAATCATCTCTTCGGGAATAAGGTTCATTTTAATATAATATGGAATAAGACTTGTATATATATTAAACTGCCACTGTTCTTTATAAATGTATATAACATTAAACAGCTGAGAAAGCTGTTCCGCCTGCTTGTTAAGCTTATATTTCATCATGGCTTTGGAATAGCCGGCAATAGCGCCTACGCTTAAAACACCTATAATAGCTAAAACGCCCAGCATTTCTACCATAGAACGACCGGAAAAAGTCGCATTTGTCCGGTTTTGCGGCCGTTCGTTTCTTTCTTTTTCGTTCATAAAACCTCCAAAATTGCAAAGAATATGAATAAAATAAGATTTACG
>CALXUN010000031.1 GCA_944391705.1 uncultured Alphaproteobacteria bacterium | reverse complement strand
TGTTTGTTGAGTTTATATTTAAGCATTGCCTTTGAGTAACCGGAAATAGCCCCGACCGATAAGACACCGATAATGGCTAAAACGCCCAACATCTCCACCATACTTCTTCCGGAAAAAGTGGCATCTGCTTGTAATTTTGCTCCTTGTGTACTTTTTTGTGTACACGTCGTCGCAAAATTACGTCGTATCTGCACCTTTTTACGGAAGAATGACCGACCGGAAAAAGTCGCATCTGTCCGGTTCTGCGTCCGTTCACTTCTGCCGTTTTCACACATAACAAACTCCTTAAAATGCAAAAAACATGTAATTTACGCGGTATTCTAAACCGTTTTTTTTTTTTGCAACTTTAAAGATTCTCTGCGGAATAATCATATACATTGCCGCCGCCCACTTTGTCACCCCTATGAGGGCACTATCGTGCCCGAATACCAGGGGTCCAAAAAACAAGGCACTATGTTTGGTTTATGGATGCCTTATACTCGCTCACATTCGTTCACTCGTAGGCATGACGGCTTGAGTAACAGCCGCCATTCAGTCACCCCTCCGACATGCTCCCTTCACACTGTCACCACTTAAGAGCAGGCTTTCCTGTCGAATACCAGATTTGTGTACATATATAAAAAAACTCCGATTTCACAATCGGAGTTTTTAATTTAGGTTTTTTTTAATGGTATTGTCTTCTGGTTGAAGATTTCAGAAAACGATGAAATTTCTCCAAGGCAAGAGAAGCTTCATCTTCTACTTTCAAAGCCACCATCGGCATCTTGATTTCCTGCGGCGGCGGTGAGGGCGTTTTGAGCGGTGCTGACGACATAACCAATATCAACCCGGCAAAAATACCTGTCATCATAAATCATTCGGATTTAAGAGTTTTTCTTCTTCCGGCATGATGACCGCCTTTCTGTATCTTTCCGGTTGCTTATTGCGCGGTTTATATCGTTCAAAACCGTTGATTGTGTCAGCCAGCGTGTATTTTACGCCGCTGATTTCAAACGTCTTGCCGACAGTTGTTTCCGCAGCAACGGCATCTCCCGGTATGAGAGCCAGTTTCGTCCGTTTTATATTAAAAACGGCCACTTGATTGTCTGTGCAGTTTTTTACAACAGCGACAAACGGAATGCCTGTCGGAAAGTGGTGTACTTTGTGGCGCAAAACCAGTTGTACCAAGCGGCATTTACCTTCGGTTGCCGATATCCCCTTTTTATTGATGAACTCATTTAATCTGTTGTTCACCACAAGCATGTTCACATTCTCAAGAGAAACTTTATTACTTTTCATATTGAAAAAAATTAAAAATTAAACATAATTATTTGTTGGTAGATATGAGTAAAACATTTTTTGTCCAAAAAAGCAAGAAAAAAATAACAAAAAATTTTATTTTTATAAAATCGTCAAAATCAGCCCGCTTAACAAAGGCACTGACAAATTATCGTCAATTTTGATTTTATCTTCAAACAGCTCAGAAAAAGTTGCTGCCAGACAGGCCAGTACACCGGCATAAGTAAAAGTGGACAGCGGATTAAACAGCATATTAATCAGCAATGCGCAGGCAAAAAAGGCCGTTGTCCCCTCCAAAGTTTTTTTCTTGTAAATTTTACGTTTGCCATAAAACTTACCAATCAGTGCCGCGGCGGCATCGGCCGTCAGCATAACGGTTAACGAAATGGCAGCTATCGGTTTGGAAAACAGCAATGAACATAAAAAGGCAGCTGCCAGAACATACATTGAACCCGTCGGGCGGAATTTGTCACGGACGGTTTCCTTGGCGCGCAAAGTCCTGAAAAACAATCTGCCGAAACTTTTGCGTGCCCATTTATAGCGCCGATAATTGGCATACTCAATCATCGTATTTAAAATAAAGCCGCCGCCAAACAAAAATAAAGCCCATTCTTGCGGCGCCAGATAGATAAACAAAGGCATCCATAAAGAACTGATATGGATTGCCTTGCGGTAAATTTCATTTTTCATATTTTTGGAAACGGTAATCTCAAACATTATCCCTCCGCCGGATAAGATAGGACTCGTTTCTCAAAATAAAATCAAAAAAGCACGATTTTTTTCATCGTGCCTTAAAAAATCAAATCATTTTGCGAACGGTTTCCAACGCCTCATTTAGTTTCCGGGCATCCGGTCCGCCGGCCTGCGCCATATCCGGTCTTCCGCCGCCGCCATGTCCGCCGACCACGGCAGAAGCCGCTTTAACCAGCTCAATTGCCGAATATTTATCCGTCAAATCTTTGGTAACGCCGACCACGATGGAGGCTTTATCATCTTTATCAGAAGCCAGAACAACAATGCCCGAGCCGATGTTTTGGTTAATCTCGTCAATAAAAGCTTTAAGCTCTTTGGGGTGAATATCGGGAATCACTTTGGCCACAAATTTAATACCGTTGACGGTTTCGATTTTATCTTGGTTGTCGGCAGACTTGTGGCTGACAAAAGTTTTCTTTAAATTAAAGATGTCAGCTTCCAGCTTTTTCTTTTCTTCCAACAAAATATTTAAACGCTCTTCCAAATCATGAACGTTTGTTTTGACAATCATGCAGGCTCGATGCAACTTGTCTTCAATATCCTGTACAAATTTTTCGGCGCCGTATCCGGTCACGCATTCGATTCGGCGCACACCGGCCGCTACCGCCGATTCGGAAACAATATTGAAATAACCGATATCACCGGTATTTGTCACATGCGTGCCGCCGCAAAGCTCTTGCGAATAAACTTCGCCGTCTTTTTCCATCCGCACCACCCGCACTTCATCGCCATATTTTTCGCCGAACAATGCCATGGCGCCGGAATTGACCGCCTCATCTTTATTCATAATCACGGTGTTGACGTGATAATTTTTACGAATGGAGGCATTGACCATGTCTTCAATCCGGCGCAGCTCGTCAGCCGTGATTTGCTGCGGGTGTGAAACGTCAAACCGCATCCGGTCCGGACCGACCAAAGATCCTTTTTGCGCGATATGGTCGCCCAAAATCGTGCGCATGGCTTTGTGCACCAGGTGTGTAACCGAGTGGTTGGCGCGCGTACGGTTGCGGGTTTCTTCATCCACTTCAAAACTTGCATTTTCACCGGTTTTGACCGTGCCGGATATCATCTTGCAGACATGGACAATCATACCGTCCAATTTCTTTTTGGTATCCACCACCTCGGCTTCAAAATTTTTACCCATGATTTTGCCGATGTCGCCGACCTGTCCGCCCGATTCGCCGTAAAAAGGCGTTTGGTTGGCAATCAGGTAAAAATCACCGTTTGTGACGCTTTGAACTTCTTTTCCGTCTTGCACCAAAGCCATGATTTGCCCGTCGGCTTTAGTGGTCGTATAACCCAAAAATTCGCTTGCCCCGAGCTTTTCTTGCAATTCAAACCAGATTTTTTCCACGCCGGCATCTCCTGAACCCGCCCAGTTTTTGCGCGCTTCTTCTTTTTGTTTGGCCATAGCGGCGTCAAAACCTTTGGTATCGACTTTGATGTTTTTAAGTTTTAAGGCATCTTCGGTCAAATCCAGCGGAAATCCGTATGTGTCATAAAGTTTGAAAGCCGTTTCACCGCTTAATTCATCACCGGCTTTTAGACCGGCTGTTTCTTCATCCAGAAGTTTCATGCCTTTGGACAGCGTTCTTCCAAAACGCGTTTCTTCGGCTTTGATTGTTTCTTTAATCAACGCTTCAAAACGATAAAGCTCCGGATAAGCTTCGCCCATTTCGCGCTGCAGCGAGGGCAGGAGCTTATACATCATCGGTTCATGAATACCCAGCATATAAATATGCCGCATGGCGCGGCGCATAATCCGCCGCAGCACATAGCCGCGTCCTTCGTTGGAAGGCAAAACACCGTCGGCAATCAAAAACGAAGTGGCGCGCAAGTGGTCGGCAATAACGTTATAAGAGGAGCTAAATTGCGGATTCTTCGGATCGGTTCCGGCAAGCTTGCAGATATCGGCAATCAGGTTTTGGAACAAATCAATATCATAATTAGAGTGTACGCCTTGTAAAATGGCAGAAATACGTTCCAAACCCATGCCGGTATCAATACAACGTTGTTTTAAGTCAATCCGCGTGCCGTCGGGCAGGTCTTCAAATTCATCAAACACCAGATTCCAAATTTCAATCCAGCGATCGCCGTCTTCTTCCGGCGTACCGGGCAGACCGCCCCAGACTTCCGGACCGTGATCATAAAAAATTTCCGAGCAATAGCCGCAAGGTCCGGTATCGCCCATCTGCCAAAAATTGTCTTTGGTGGCGATTCGGATAATCCTGTCTTCCGGCAGACCGGAAATCTTTTTCCACAAGTCATAAGCAACGTCGTCGGTATGAAAAACGGTTACCGCCAGTTTTTCTTTCGGAATGGCAAATTCCTTGGTCACCAGTTCCCAAGCATAATTGATGGCTTCTTCCTTAAAATAATCGCCGAAAGAAAAATTGCCGAGCATTTCAAAAAAAGTGTGGTGGCGCACATCGTAACCCACGCTGTCCAGGTCGTTGTGTTTGCCGCCGGCGCGCACGGATTTTTGGGAAGTGGCGGCGCGCTTATAGTCGCGGGTTTCGTTGCCGGTAAAAATATTTTTAAATTGCACCATGCCCGAATTTGTAAACATCAATGTCGGGTCGTTATCCGGCACCAAAGAAGATGACGGAATAATCTTATGTCCGTTTTTGGCAAAATAATCCAAAAAAGTTTTGCGAATTTGTTTTACGCTGGTTGTCATTTTTTATTCTTCCCAAAGATTGTAATTTTTTAACCGCTTCAAAATAAAGCAATCTTGAAGGGATGTCCAGCAAAAATTTTTATAAAATTAAGCTTGCTCCGTTAAGATAAACAACACCGGTGTTCATGTATGTTGCCGCAAGAAGCCACATGAAGTACAGATACTGGAGATATCCGGCCGTCGGATTTATTTCCGTAAATCGTTTAATCATAATCCAGACGGTCCATAACAACAGAATCATTACAATCAGGCCGTATAAAAAATATCCCGAATAAAAAAACAAGAAGCACCAGACCATTTGCAAAAAAAGCTGTCCTAAAAATAAGAGCGTCGCTTTTTGTATCTGAAAAATATCTTTGGCCCCGAGTACAATATAATAAGAAATAACCATAAGAGCATATAAAGCCGACCACACAATCGGAAAAACGGCATTTGGCGGCGTGAAAGGCGGCAGCTCAAGGGTGGAATAAAACAGCCTTACGCCGCTTTGGGTAAAATAAGAGCAAACGACGGCCGTTATGCCGACGGCAAATAAACTGTATAAAAAACGCAAAGCTTTATTCATGATATTCTCCTTGTAAACGAAGAAATAATGACCGATATAAAAATTTCAAGATTTGACACAATAAAGGGTTGCTTTTTGTCAAAAATAGTGTATGATATACAAAAATTATACGAAAAGGAATTTCTCATGGCAAAGTCAAAAGCAAAACCTCAAACAGTATTAAAATTTATCGGAGGCATCAACAAAGACCGTATCGGCGGCAATTGTTCGGTATTAGAACACACGGATGAAACAGGCAAAACCGAGCGCATTATGTTTGATTTAGGCAGTATGTTTACGCCTTATGAATCCGGTTTTGTTTCAGCATATCCAAATGTTGATGAATATTTTGACCGCACGGATTTAACCACCGGAGAAACACACAAAGCTGCCAAACCTGTAAATATGCTTTTTATTACCCATGCCCATGAAGACCATATCGGCGCCTTAATCAACTACACCAAAATGGGCTACAAGCTTCCGCCGATTAAAGCCAGTGGCTTTACCCGCAATTTTATCCGGCTTTCGTTTGCCGCCGAAGGCATGGAAGCGCCGGAAATGGAAAAAATCAAAGCCGGTGATGTGATTGAAGCTGGTGATAACATTAAAGTTGAAGCCGTTAATGTCAGCCACAGCATTATTGATTCGCTTGGTTTTAACACCGTTACTTATAACAAAGGTAAACCATATGCCTCAATAATAAATAATGGTGATTTTTTGACCGAAGAAGAAATGCCGGTCGGGAATTCGTTTAATAAGAAAGATTATTTAGAAACCTTAAAAAGAACCAAAGCCCCAACCACGGTGATTTGTATGGATTCAACTTCTACTACGCCGCACGGCAGCGAGCGTATCGGTTTTAACAAAGCGGTTGAAAACACGTATAATGTAATTATGGAGCGCCCAAGCCGCAGTTTGATTATTTCTCCGGTTATTTCCCGCAGCGTTCAGAATATGGCAATAGACATAGCTGTTGCGCGCAAGCTCAACACCAAAGTTTGGCTTGACGGCAAATGGCTCGAAACCGTCAAATATGCCATGGCTTTAAGCGGATATTTAGATTTTGACGATGTCATTTATAAAGGGTCGATTCAAGGTTATTTAAGTGATAAAGGCATAAGCAGAAAATATATTATTTGCACCGGCGCTTTTGCCCAAGGGCTTGAAAATTATGAATACAATCTTGGAATTGATGCCACATCGCCGATTCCAATGGCTTCAGCTACCAAAATGGCGCTTGATTTGCATCCATATGTCAAAATAGATAAAAATGTTTTGGTCCTTGCCCGCCAACGGATTATTGAAGAAATCAACGGCCGTACCGGACCAAAAATGTTACAATTGTTGGCATCTCAAGGTGCTGAGATTGTTATGACGCCGGGCAGCCGCCATGTGAGCAATTTTAAAGAAGTGCAAATGCAAGATTCCGGTCATGCCAATGCAAAAGCTGTCAAATTATTAATGACGGATGTTAAAGAAGTTGTACCTGATATAATTGTCATTCCAATACATGGCAATCCGGAACAATGCCGCAATACGGAAGAAATTATGTCTGAGATTGGAGTTAAAACTTACGTTGCCGGCAATCAGGAAGGTTTAGAAATCGGGCAGGGCAAAATAGTTAATATTGAGCCGAAGATCACGCCTTTAACATGGTATGCAGCCAAAATAATCATGCCGACACCTTCTTCAGAGCGGGATATCCCGGCAGAAGGCATCAGAGAATACTGGGAAGTCACGGAAGATTACCAGCCGATACAAAAAATCTGTGAAGTACAAAATCCGGCCAGAGGATATAACCGCGGCAAATACAGCAATCATGAGAAAAAATTGGAACAAGCCGAGAGCTTACCATATCGTGAAAAAATGCGTAAAACATCTAAGAGAATAAAGAAGGCCTATGATCTGCGTAAAAAACTCGACAAACGCAGCCGTTAAAGGTCAGCTTAAAATAAAAAAAGCCGCCGCTAACTCCGGCGGTTTTTATCTGCTGGTTATTTAATAAAAAGTCAGCCGGAAGTTGCAGGATGTATATTTATCGGCAGCGCACAAATCACAAAGTTCTTTTATTTTGGAGAGGGTAAGATTTTTTAGACAATTCTGTTGTGAAGAGCGGCAATAGGCATTGCCGAATATCTGAGAAGACTGATCCATGTTTCCTTCTAATTTATTATGCCAGTTAAAAAACCAGAGCTGTTCGGAATTCTCTTTGGCCACCGTCAGAAGATTCTGGCAGGATTGAAAAGAGTATGAGGGAAAAAGAGTTATGTCGCAACTTGAATAGTTACACCCTTGGGAAGTATTTGCACAGTTTTCATCATATATTTTATAACACTGAACACTGTTGTTTAAAATATCCGAATAATGATAAGGACCGTTTTCACTGAAATGTTCAGGTAACAGATTCATAGTTTCAAAATATTTAAGAAGATTTTGAACAGAAGCATTTCCATATCTGTTTTTGTACATAGCCATGGTATTAATCAACTCGGAATACTGTCCGGCCTGCTTATTGAGTTTATACTTCATCATGGCTTTGGAGTAGCCGGAAATTGCACCGACCGATAAGACACCGATAATGGCAAGAACACCCAACATCTCCACCATACTTCTTCCGGAAAAAGTCGCATCTGCTTGTAATTTTGCTCCTTGTGTACTTTTTTGTGTACACGTCGTCGCAAAATTACGTCGTATCTGCACCTT
>CALXUN010000030.1 GCA_944391705.1 uncultured Alphaproteobacteria bacterium | reverse complement strand
ATTATAGCATATTGGTTTTAGATGTCTAGTCGCAACGCTTCAATGCAGAAGCCTTTGTTTCTGATAATTATAGCATATTGGTTTTAGATGTCTAGTCGCAACCTTGGTCATTTTGGTGTAAAATCATCTGATATTATAGCATATTGGTTTTAGATGTCTAGTCGCAACTTCGTGCCCTATCGTTTGATTTGGCGTAATATTATAGCATATTGGTTTTAGATGTCTAGTCGCAACTTGGCAAGCAAAAATGGCTTTCTCAACCACATTATAGCATATTGGTTTTAGATGTCTAGTCGCAACTTCATTGTCTAGCCAGTATTTTAATCCTAAGATTATAGCATATTGGTTTTAGATGTCTAGTCGCAACTCATCATCATTGGATATTTTGACCGATATTATTATAGCATATTGGTTTTAGATGTCTAGTCGCAACCTTGAAAAGGCCTAAAAGCAGAGCAATTTCATTATAGCAGATTGGTTTAAAAAGTAAGAATGTTGATGGATACAAGAATAAACAGAAATAAAAAACCCCTTAAGGCGGATTCGAAAGACCTAAAGGGGCTAAGAGCTCTTTAATAAAAAGATATTAAATTTATCTGTATTTGTCAAGCATTAAGATTTTATCCACTATGCAATGTTTAAACTCTTATCGTAGAGATTAGTCTTAACTCTGATTATTTTAAAGATGAAATATAGTCTAGGTATCTATTAAATAAATTGATTAAACAGCTTCTATTTTTCCCAATATAAAAAATGTCCAACCTGAAAGTATTCATTTTTCAAAGTTGGACATTGAAAATTTAATCAGCCTTCTGATTAAATTTCAATCAGCTCATAATCACGGTTGCCCATACCGAGCTTATCCATATATTTTAACTGGTGCAGGCCTTCGCGGGATTCGATGCGTTCCACGATGTCATGCTTATCCTTATCGGGCAGGGCATAAACCATGTCAATAGAGGCCTGGTCAATCGCTAAAATGTCGGTTGAGGCCAGAATTCCCAAATCCGGACAGGTTGGTTTGGCGCCATGGGCATCACAGTCGCAATCAACGGAAATGTTTTTCAGCACATTGATATAGGTGATATGCTTGCCGAAATGATCGGTAATTGCTTTACCGCCTTCGACCATTCTTTCCAAAAATTTCTTTCCGGTTTCCCAATCGGGGCCGTGCAGCTGGGCTTTACCGACCTTGCCGGAAGCGCAGCCGATGGCAATGTTTTTTAAAGAACCGCCGAAACCACCCATGGCATGGCCTTTGAAGTGTGTATACACCACCATGGAATCATAATTTTCAATATGTTTGCCGACGGCCACTTCTTTTAAGTGCTTACCACCCTTAATCGGGAGATTAACATCGCCGTCTTCATCCATGATATCAACCGGGCAGAATGTCCAGCCGTTAATTTCAAGGACTTTGCGGTGTCCGGCCGTGTTTTGCCGCAAACTGCCGTACAAAACATTACATTCCACAATGGTGCTGTCCGCAATATCTGCCTGCAGAGCTTTTGCCAGCTCGCGCGGTAAAAGATTCGGGCCGTTGGCTTCGCCGGTATGAAGTTTAATGGCAACTTTACCCGTAATATCCTGATTAACTTTATGGTAAATTTCTTTTAATTTTTCGGGTGTGATTTCTTTAGAAAAATAAACTTTTGCTTTTTCCTTTTTATCCGCGGCAAAAGTTTTATAAATTCCGCCGCCCAGCAGACCGGCGGCAACCGCGCCGGCTGACATTTTAAAAAAATCTCTGCGTTTCATAAACTTAACCTTTCATTTGTTATCAGGCTTTTTTGAACTTAATTTTTTTGCTCAAAATATCGCGGATTTCTTTGATATCTTCTTTACGAACGATTCCGTATAAAGGAATGGAAAAAGCGCCAAATCCGCAATTGTGCTTTTGCAGGTAGTTATATTGATAATCAATATTCTTTTTAGGATTTAAAACAATCACTTTATATTTTCTGAACCAGCAGCGTACTTCTTTTTCTTCCATGCTTTCAACATCTTTCCACGGCAGTTTGTTGCAATGATCAAGCGTAATGCCTTCATCATCAATCACCGCCATTTTATGTTTTAAGATATATTTATAGCCCCAGGCCAAAGCCGAAAAAACAAATACGCCGATAATCACCTGCGTCTGCCACCAAAACAAAAGACACGGACACATAATGCAGCAGTGCAGTATAACAATCAGCAACACAACGTTAAAAATCATCCAGGCATTGACCGGATTAAATTTATAATAAAAAGTTTTGGCTTCTTTCATGATATTATCCCTCCTAAAAAAATCAAAGATGAACAACTTTTTTATTACCATAACATTTAGAGTTAACTCAAAGTCAAGTATTTTTTTTTATGTGTTCGTAAAAAATTATTGCTTGACTTAAAGTACGCTTTAAAGATTAAGATATTTCAGAATTAATAAATAATATGGGCTGAAAACGATATGAAAATGAAAATCTTAAAGTATGGACGTACGGCTCTGGCCGTGTTGGTTGGTACGGCCTGTGTGGCAGCCTTTGCCGGAAAGTTTTATCCGGTGCGGATATTTGATATGCAGCTGACGGCCTTGTTGCAGCGGGTGATGGTTGATTTTTCGGTTGCCGCCGTCATATTGCTCAGCCTTCTTCTGGTATTGACGCTGCTGTTCGGGCGTATTTACTGTTCGACATTATGTCCGTTCGGGCTGATGCAGGAATTATTGATGACGGTTCTTCGCCGCAAAACCGGCGTACAAAAAAATCTGCCGTATAAATATTTTCTTGCCGTGGCGGTGTTTGGTTTTCTGGCCGGCGGCACGGTTGTTCTGGCACGTTGGCTTGATCCGTACACATTGTTCGGCTCAGCGGCAACCGGTGCCTGGATCGGGGTCGGTTTGAGTTTGCTGGTTGCCATACTCGTTTGTTTCAAAGGGCGTTTTTTCTGCTCAAATATCTGTCCGGTCGGCGTGGCGCTGGGCTTGTTGTCAAAACATGCCCTGAATAAGATTTATATAGAAAATGATAAATGCGTTTCCTGCGGTCTGTGTGCCCGCAAATGCCCGACCGGGAGCATAGATTTCAAAAACAAAACGGTTGATAACGAAACCTGCATCAAATGTTTTAAATGCTTGGGTCAATGCCGGAAAGACAGCCTGCATTACGGGATTAAGCCGGCAGCATCCGTGCCGTTCAGTCCGGCGCGGCGGCGGATTCTTGTCAGTACGGCTTTTGCAGCTTTTATCGCGGCATCAATCCGCGGCGGCATAGATTTTTCCAAAGCGGCCGTCGGCAAACTCAAAAAAGCCTTTTTACCGGCCGGAGCCGGCAACCCGGATGATTTTGCCAACCGCTGCCTAAATTGCAATCTGTGTGTACAGAATTGTCCGATGAAAATTATAAAAAAAGCAAATGAGGATTATCTGACCGTGCATATTGACTATGGCGATAATTTTTGCGATTATAACTGCCATAAATGCAGTGAAGTCTGTCCCAGCGGCGCCATAAAAAAGATAAGTCTGGCAGAAAAGCAAAAAACGCAGATTGCCTTGGCAACAGTCAATGAAGATGTATGTGTCAAATGCGGCTTATGCGTGCATGAGTGTCCGCGGCAGATAATCCGCAAAGAACCGGCCGGTTACCCTGAAATCCGCATGGATGAGTGTATCGGATGCGGCGCCTGCCAAAGTGTTTGTCCGGTTAAAGCCATTGCCATGACGCCGGTTGAACGGCAGAGAATTTTATAAAGGAGTTAAAAAATGTCATTAGGTTTAACAGAAATTGCTCTCATTTTGGTCGTTGTTTTATTGTTGTTTGGCGGCAAGCGGATTCCGGAACTTGCCAAAGCCCTGGGCAAGGCTCAGTATGAATATAAAAAAGCCAAAGAGCTTTTGCAAAATGAAGCAAAAGATTTAAAAGACACGGTTGAACAGGTCGTTAAAGACGAAGAAAACAAAGATAAAAAACAATAAAATCAACCGGCCCGGTCATGGAAGATAAAGACGAAAGCCTGATTGCTCATCTGGAAGCGCTGCGCAGCATGCTGCTTAAAAGCATTTTGGCGCTGTGCATCGGCTTAATTCCGGTTTTTTTGCTGACGCCGTATTTTATGGACGCGCTGATAAAAATCATGATACGGGACAATGATGTTGTCTTGAATTATTTTTCCCCGATGGAAGTTTTTATATTGCAGATAAAAACGGCAGTGGTGTTGGATATACTGGTATGTTTTCCGTATATTGCCCGGCAGGTCTGGAATTTTGTTCTGCCCGGGCTTTATGATAATGAACGCCGGTTCATAAAGTCAATCGTGTTTACCTCAAGCGCGCTGTTTATCATCGGGGTTTTGTTCTGCTTGTTTTTTATTTTGCCGATGCTGATAAATTTCGGCATCAGTTTTGCGACCGAAAACGTGCAGGCAGTTTTCGGCATATCAAACGTGGTTACCACGGCCCTCTGGCTTTCGGTTGTTTTTGGACTGATGTTTCAGTTTCCGCTGGTAACTTATTCGCTTATCCGTGCCGATATTGTTTCGTATGAAACCGTCAAGGACAAACGGCCGTATATTTTTGTCGGCATTTTAATTATAGCTGCACTGTTAACGCCGCCGGATGTCGTAAGCCAGTTAATGCTTGCAACCCCGACATATTTGCTGTTTGAAGCGGGCTTATATTTTTCCCGCCGCATAAAACATTCGAAAAAATAAAAAAAGTTATTGACTTAGAGTTAAGTCTAACAATTATGATGGGCCTATCTTTAACATAATAGGAGATACTAAAATGAACAGACGCGATTTTTTAATGAGTTCTCTGGCAGTGTTTGCATTATCAGCATTACCCAAACTGACGCTGGCAGAAGAAGTAGCGGTTTCCGAGGCTGTCAAAGCCAAGGTCAATCAGGCTGATAAGCTCGGTTTCGGGTTTATGCGTCTGCCCTTGAAAGATCCGCAGGATCAAACTTCAATTGATTATGATACCTTAAACAAAATGGTTGATACGTTTTTGGAACGCGGTTTTACCTATTTTGATACGGCCTGGATGTATATGGGCCATGAAAGCGAGATTGCCATAAGGGAATCTCTGGTTAAACGCCATCCGCGCGATAAATTCGTTGTGGCCAGCAAACTGCCGGTCGGTTACCTGACCAGTGCTGAAGAGCAAGAGGAAATTTTCAACAAACAGCTGGAAAAAACCGGCCTTGAATATTTTGACTATTACCTTGTTCATAACATTAATGCCAACACAATTGACAATGTCAGGAAATATGACAGTTTCAAGTTTCTTGCCGACAAGAAAAAGGAAGGAAAAATCAAACACATCGGCTTCTCGTTCCATGATGGTCCGGAGCTGTTGGAAGAAGTCTTAAAAGAGCATCCGGAAGTCGAATTCGTACAATTACAGATTAACTATATTGACTGGGACAACAAGAGCATTCAGGCACGTAAATGTTATGAAATTGCCCAAAAATATGAAAAACCGGTGATTGTGATGGAGCCGGTTAAAGGCGGCTCTCTGGCACAGGTTCCGCCGTCGGTGGAAAAGATTTTTAAGGATGCGGAGCCTGATATGTCGGTAGCGTCTTGGGCGGTCCGTTATGCGGCAAGCCTTGAAGGCGTCATGAAAGTTTTAAGCGGTATGAGTACATTGGAGCAGCTGGAGGACAATACAAGCTATATGCAAAACTTCAAGCCGTTAAATGCCGAAGAAAAGAAAATAATTGAGGACGCCGTGCGTACACTGCATGCGGAAATTGCCATTCCCTGTACGGCCTGCCAGTATTGCGTTGAATGGTGTCCGATGAAAATTGCCATTCCGGAATATTTTGCCCTGTATAATGCCGAAAAACAGGAATGGAGCGGCAAGCCGTTTACGGCACAGAGAATGTATTATCAAAATCTGACAAAAAAACACGGCAAAGCTTCGGCCTGTATCGGTTGTAAACAATGTGAACGGCATTGTCCGCAGCATATTGAAATCACCAAATGGCTTAAAGAAGTGGCCAAAACTTTTGAGGCATAATTTATATCCGGCATAAAAAAACAGCGGAGGATAAATGGAAAACAAATTTGATGACATCGGTTTTGCCAAACTGGATACCACCCGGCAAAACCGCACCGGCATGGCTGAAACGGTTTATTGCCCGGGCAAAACAAATGAACAGCTGTTAAAAATACTGCAGTCATTTCATAAAAACGGGGTTGCCGTTTTAGGTACCCGTTGCACGGCCGAACAATATGCTTATGTTAAAGACAGCGGCCTGCCGCTTGAATATGATACTATGTCGCGTATCATAAAATTAAAAACACCGGGTGCGCTGACACATAAATTGCCGGGAAGGGTTGCCGTTTGTACCGGCGGCACGGCAGATTTGCCGGTGGCGGAAGAAGCCGCGCAGGTGGCGGAATTTTTCGGAGCAACCGTCGACAGACATTTTGATGTCGGTGTAACCGGCATTCACCGCCTGTTGTCTAAAATCGAAGACATAAGAAAAGCCGATGTCATTATAGCCGTTGCCGGTATGGAAGGTGCTTTAAGCACGGTTTTGGCCGGGCTTGTGGAAGCACCGGTTATTTCGGTGCCGACTTCGGTCGGTTACGGCGCGTCGTTTCACGGCTTGTCGCCCCTGCTTACCATGTTAAATTCCTGCGCGGAAGGAATATCGGTGGTTAACATTGACAACGGATTCGGTGCCGGGGTTTTATCCTGCCGGATTTTGCGGATGCTGGAAAGAAAACATGACTAAATATTTATATTTTGAGGGTTCCTGCGGCATCAGCGGCGACATGACCGTGGCCGCATTGTTGGATTTGGGTGCTGACAGAAAAAAACTTGACGCCGTGTTGAAAAGTCTGGGGCTGGATGGTTTTGATTATGTCATCAGCCGCAAAAGCTCATACAGTATTGCCGGCTGTGATTTTGATGTGCGGCTGCAGGATAAAACACCAATGCAGGAAAGCGCATATATGCCGGAACATCACCACGGGCATGATCATGAACACGAACATCATCACGAACATGAGCACCATCATCACCATGAGCACCGCCATTTGAAAGATGTTTATGACATTATTGACCGCGGTGAAATGAGTGACAATGCCCGTAACCTGGCCAAAAAGATTTTTTATATTGTGGCCGAAGCCGAAGCCAAAGCCCATGGCTGCGGCATAGATGAAGTACATTTTCATGAGGTCGGCGCCGTTGATTCGATTGTCGACATTGTTTCTATAGCGGTGCTGGTTGATGATTTAGGCATTAAAGACTGTATTGTTTCCGGCCTCAACGAGGGGCAGGGGTTTGTGATGTGCCAGCACGGCGAACTTCCGGTTCCGGTGCCGGCAGTGGCAAATATTGCCAGCACATACGGCATAACACTGCGCCCCGGGCAAACAAACGGCGAAATGGTAACCCCGACGGGCATTGCCGCTGCCGCCGCGCTTAAAACGACGGAAAAATTACCGGCTGGTTATAAAATTTTAAAAATCGGGGTCGGTCTGGGTAAACGGGATTTTGGAAAAGCCAATTTCCTGCGGGTGATGCTTTTGGAAGATACGGCTGACGACGGGCAGATTTATATGGTTGAATGCAACATTGACGATTCAACACCCGAAGAAATGGGTTATGCCATGGAAAAGTTGTTTGCTGCCGGTGCTAAAGATGTTCATTTCGAAGCCTGTTATATGAAGAAAAACCGCCCGGCTTATCTGTTAAGAATTGTTGCATCGGTTTCCGATTTGCCAAAGATTGAGGATGCCGTTTTCCGCCATACATCAACCATCGGTTTAAGAAAATATGCGGTGGAGCGCACATGCATGGAACGGGAAATGCTTAAACTTTTAATAGACGGCCATGAGGTAAAAGTCAAAAAGTGCACATATAAAGATATCGTGCGTTATTATCCGGAATATGAAAGTATCAAGACCCTGGCAAATGAAACGGGTGAAGCTTTCCGCACGTTGTATCAAAAAGCCTGCCGTTTGGCATCAGGTGAAGATTAATGCTGCAAAAATTGGAAACATATTTGCAGAATATGGCACCGGCAGGGATTGCCCTGGCTTTTTCCGGCGGGGTTGATAGCTCATTGCTTTTGTCGGTGCTGGAAAAAATGTATCGGCAAACGCCGTTTAAGTTAAAAATTTTAACCGCCGCGACGGTTTTGCAAAATCCGGCAGAAAGCCGGGCGGCCGAGAAGAGGTTAAAGCAAAGCGGGCTTTCCTACGAAATATTGCGTTTTGACCCGCTGCAAATCAGGCAGGTCTGCAACAATCATCCGGACAGGTGCTACTGGTGTAAACAAAACATTTTTTCACGCTTCCGCCAAAGCGCTACAGCCGCCGGCATAAAATATTTGCTGGACGGTACGAATGCCGATGACTTAAAAACATATCGTCCGGGCTTAAAAGCTTTAAGGGAACTGGGCGTACAATCACCGTTGGCCGAATTGGGAATAAACAAGGCCGGGGTTCGGACAATGTCAAAAGAAATGGGGCTTAATACGGCAGATATGCCCTCAATTCCCTGCATGGCGACGCGTTTTGCGTATAATGAAACATTAACGGCAGAAAAAATTTCCCAGGCGGTCAAAGGCGAAGAGGCTGTCAAAAAAGCCTGTCCGCAAATCCGTAATTTGAGATTGCGGATTGACGATACTTTGGCACGGATAGAAGTTGACGTTGCGGATTTCTCTGTTTTGCTGCAGGCAAGGGAAGAAATTGTTGAAAAATTAAAAAAAATCGGTTTTGAACACATTGTGCTGGATTTGGAAGGTTTCCGCTCCGGCAGCCGGGATAAAGAGTTAAAGAAAGGATAAAAAAAGTATTATGGAGATTATCATGTTAAATTTAAAAAACAGATTTATGAGAAAAATTATTTTATCGCTTGTTGTTCTGTTGGGAACGACGGTTTCTGCCTTTGCGGCCGAAACCACCGGGTTGGATCATGCCTCACAGTTAACGTTGTCGGCATTGCTGATAACGGCGCTGTTAACGGCGGTTATTCATACGATAACCGGGCCTGACCATTATCTGCCCTTTATTGCTATTGCCAAAAGCCGGGATTACAGCTTGAAAAAGACATTATTCTGGACTTTTGTCTGCGGTCTGGGGCATATCGGCAGTGCACTGCTGTTGGCATTATTGTTTGTGTATTTTTCGCACTGGCTGACGGAGGCAAAGTTTACCTGGGTGGAAAATAACCGGGCGGATTTGGCTGCTTATGCCATGATCGGTTTAGGTGCGGCATATCTGGTATGGGCGGTTTGGCACCATATCCGGCACAAATACGGTCACGGACATCATCATGAACTGGTTTCAGCCGGCAAAGACAAAAATATCAGTATCTGGGTGCTGTTCATTATTTTTGTTTTAGGACCGTGCGAGGCGCTTTTGCCGATATTAACGGCCTCAAGCGTGATGGGCGGTGCTGCGGTTGTGGTAACCACATTGGTTTTTTCAATTGCGACCATTGCCACGATGATGATTATGGTTACAATCGGAATGCTGGGTATAAAAGCTTTGCATTTACAAAAGCTGCATCCTTATGCGCATGAGCTTGCCGGCGGCACGATTATGGCCTGCGGGCTGGCAATCGTCTTTGGCTTATAAGCCACTTATTAAAAAGGACAGCCGCAGAAAAAATTTCTGCGGCTGTCCGGTTATTTAAACTTCCGGGGCTTCCGTTTGAGAGGTTGAAGCCGTTTGAAGCGGGTTTTGTTCTTCCCCTTCCTCTTCTGCCTCAAGC
>CALXUN010000029.1 GCA_944391705.1 uncultured Alphaproteobacteria bacterium | reverse complement strand
GCTTGAGGCAGAAGAGGAAGGGGAAGAACAAAACCCGCTTCAAACGGCTTCAACCTCTCAAACGGAAGCCCCGGAAGCCGTTGTGCCAAAATAAAAAAAAACGACTGATTGCAAAAAACAACATCTCCGGTACATAGACCGCATACCGGAGATGTTGCCTGTATTTTATACTATTTCCAATTAAAGCATTGGTACAATTTTGTTTTTCTTTGTTGAAATCTTCTTTTCACGGGATATATCACATTTGAAAAAATTAAAACCTTTTTTATCAGGAGGATATGTTATGGTTTATGTTGAAAAAATTGCCCTCTGGCTGACAATTATCGGCGGATTGAACTGGGGGCTTATCGGCCTGTTTGATTTTAATCTGGTTGGTGCCATCTTTGGCGGAATGAACCTTATCAGCCGCCTTATTTATATTTTGGTCGGTGTTTCGGCTGTTTGGCTGATTTATACGCAAGTTTTGCCGGAGAAAGTGGTTGTGGTCAAAAAATAAGGGGCTTTAATCAAGCCCCCTGTTATTTACCGTTCGTTTGATTTATCAGGAAATGATAAATTTTCTGCATTCGGATTTGGGCTTGCGGTTTGCTTATTGTCTGCGTCCGGTTTTTCTTTAGTGTTTCCATCCAGTCCCATAACTTCATTATAAGCAATACCTTGGCTTTTATCATAAAAAACATTATCTCCCTGCAACCCGTCTAATCGCCATGTTGACGGATCGTTCGGATTTGGCATATGTTCTTTTTTCTTTCTTACAGAATCTATTTTATCCTGGATGGTCGTATCCAAACCTTTCACTTCATTATACATATTCCCCTGTGTCTTATCATAAAAAACATTATCTCCTTGCAATCTGTCTAACCTCCATGTCGAAGGATCGTTCGGATTCGGAACTTGTTGCCGGGAATTATCGGCAGCCTCTTTATCTTTAAGCTTTCCCCGGACGCTTTCGACAATATCAGGAATATTTTTGTTGGCCTTGTCAGCATCAAGTCCCGTCACTTCATTATAAGGCTCGCCTTGATGTTTGTCATAAAAGACATTATCACCCTGCAGCAAATCTAATCGCCATGTTGACGGATCATCAGGATCCGGATGTTGTCTTTGATTGCCGGGACCTTTAGGAGGCTCGGCTGGTCTGCCCCGGCCAGGATTACCGGGTTCTTTCCCTGGTTTAGGAGGTTCTTTGGGATCCGGTTTGGGAGATGGAGAATACCACCAACCACGGCTACCGGGTTCTTTCCCCTTTTTAGGAGGATTGACTGGCTTAATACCCTCTTTAGGATTAGCGGACTCTCTAGGCGGTTCGCCTGGGGAATACCAGCCAGGATTACCGGGATTATCACCCGGGTTTTTAAGATTTTTTCCGGGTTCTTTTTTCCTGTTTAAAACCCTGTCCATGAAAGCACCGACCCTTTCTTTCAGTCTTTTTGCCGCTTTAAGAGGATGCGTTAAAACGCCGACCATGCCGAGGCCCAAATCAGTTTCATTGCGAACCATAGCATAGTCATCATGTGAAATGGTCTCCGTATGCGTAATTTCTTTGGTCGGAAAATGCGTTTGATCATGGTCATAAGTTGAATGTCTTTCCGGATAAAGAACCTCGTTGACCGGACGGTTTTCAATGGTACTTACAAAATTGTTCATGCCAACGTGAGATTTTAATCCGTCATAAGCGCTTATGGCCTCAGCGTTGACGGTACCATCATTGTTGAAAAGCATTTTCATATCTTGAATGCTGTCATAAGAAACATTGTGTTGCTGAGCAAAACCTTCACCGAATACGGTATGATAACCATTGCTGGTTCCGCCATCATACATTGCCATATTATCCGGTGCCTGCATGCCGGCATCATGGGCTGTCAAAAGCATATGATGAGGATGTTCAACACCGGCATTTTGCAGAGCCTCAATCCGGGAATTTAACAAATCCGGATTATCTTTATACCAGTTATTTTGCAAAAATTCTTTGGCATTCTGATCAAGAGCATCAAAATCAAGAACTTTTTCTGTTGTTGTTATCGTTTCATCATGAGAACCTGTTTTTTCTTCATGTTGGAAAATCTTATTATCCGGATTGTATTGATTATAAGCATCAATAAGCGTATTGGCAGTTTCCCGTCCGGCCCATGCGGCAACGCCTGTCACCGCCGCGCGTCCGATAGCCCAGGCTGCGGCTTCCGCTTTGCCCATTCCGGCTTTAACATTATCACGATAGCTTAAAACAGCACTGCTTCCACCGCCGAGAACCAGAGAGCCGTAGCCGCAGGCTGCCGCAATGCCCGGATTTCCGGTGGCGGCAAAACCAAGAGCTGCAGCGCCTAATGCCGTGGTCGTAACAGTAGTCATTAACCGGGGATCTTTGACCATTGCTTTCAATCCGCAGGGCAGACCGTCTTTTTTGCGTTGTTTACGCCATTTCCAGATAGCTCTTGCCGTCATGGTAACGCCAAGCGTCACGCCGAGTGCCGTACCGGCAAGTTTATTAAGACCGCCGGTTGCCGCGGTTAAAGAAGCATCTGATGCGGCGATTGTGCCGGCTGTTGTAATGGCGCCGGAAACCAGAAAAGCAGACAACCCGAGTTTTCCCATGCCTTTAAGTTCTTTAAGGCGCCGCGCCCGCAGGTTGGGTTTTTCTTCAACTGTACGATCCTTGGCGCGTTTATCCAGTTTTTGCAGCGGGTCAAACAGACGTACCGGTATGGAGCTGTTTTTATTAAGTTTTTTACTTAAACGGTGGGCATAAGCACCAGTTGCATTAATGCAGTTGTCGATTCCGGCCTCATATCCGGCCGGGGTGATGGACATCGGATGTTCAATATCTGCCAGCTTTCTTACGAATGCCTGCAGATGTTCTTTATTGGTAAATTCATCAGGATTTTCGATACCGCCTCTGGCGACCCTGTCGCTGACATGAAGCGAGAACAGCGTTGCCTGAACTTCTTCATTAAGATTATTCGTCAAATCTTCGGTTGTGATTGGTGTGTCCGAACCAAGTTCGTGCATTAAAACATTTTGTTTGGCGACAAGAATAATGTTATCCAGCTTGCTGCCGGGAATAACCGTTGCCCCCGGACTATATGTATCGGACAATGTCCCGTCGGCTGATTGGAACTGAGGTTCTGGCTGTCTATCAAGATCGTTAAACTTGAAGTTGGAAATCAGCTGCAGTGTTTCATCACTTACGTTGACCGACGGCAGGAGTTTATTTAGTTGGTCAAAACGTTGTTCGGCATTTTTATCTAAATTTTCTCCGTTCAGATTCCATTCATTATCATACTCGGCAATAACATCGTTCAGGTAGTTTTTGCTATTTTCAATAACTTCTTTTTTCTGATTGTCTTCAGGTGTGTCGCTAAGTCCCTGTTCGCGCGCTTCAAACATTGCCATATAACCATCGTAAGCATCGCTGATGTTGGTAACATCGGCAAAATACAGCCCTTCTTTCTTTTCAAGATTAGAACAAAGGACATCTATTCTGTTTTCCACCTTTTCAAACATTTGCTGTTCCCGGCTGACATCGGAGCCTTCTGGTGCCGTTGCGATTATCTGGCGCAATTCTTCATATTTCTGGCCGAGAAGTTTGGGCGGGACAAATTGCAGAACATTTTCATCAATCATTTTTTCGGTCAAACGATTTTCAAAATCTTTCCATTCTTCAGTGGTAAGTTCATTGTTGGCGCGAAAATCATGAAGCACTTCAATGGCGCCGCCGGGAGAGGCGGTTTTACTTAAAGTATCATCATCAATTTTTCCCATATCTTTTAATACGGCAAGCTGTAAATCATCCAGCAGATATTCATTTTGGTCAGAATTACGACTTCTGTCCCTGGTTTCGACATTTGTTCTGTTTTCTTTGGTTACACCTTGCAATTCTTGCTTATCATCAGTTTTTTGAGATGAAATATCATCTTTATTCTGAAGTTTTTGTTGCGCTAAATGTTGATCCGTCTTTACGCCATAAGCAAGAGCAAAGGCTTTTTCATTATCTTTTAACTCATCAAAGCTTTTTCCCTGAAAATATTTATTAAGCACTTTCTGTCTGGTATCTTCAGATATTTGATTTTCCATATCGCTAAGCATTTTTTTGTCATTCTCGTCTATATCATTGTTGGCATATTTAAATAACCAAATCCAGGCATCGCGCTCATAATCATATAAGGTATTTACATCATCCGAACCGATTTGCTCTTTAAGGAAAGATTTAAATTCATCAAGTTCCAATACTGAATAATCAACAGGATATTTTGCCATGGTTATGTCCTTTCATAAACTCTATAAAAACACCTTACCATTTTTGTCTAAAATTGACAAGCGTTTTTTTTCTTTGAAACGTTTTAATAAAATTTTATCAGCCAAAAATAAAAAAGGCGTTAATGCATAAACTGGGGACTGCAATAATTTCGATTGAAAAACAAAGCGATAGAATGGGCTTAAATTTTTTATTGTAAAAAATTAACAAAGAGCGTAAAAAATGCTTGCAATTTATTTTTGATATGCTATTAAATACGACATCAAAACGATGCGGGTATAGCTCAGGGGTAGAGCGCAACCTTGCCAAGGTTGATGTCGTGGGTCCGAATCCCATTGCCCGCTCCAATTTTAACAAACCTCCTGAAAACGGAGGTTTTTTATTTTAGCGGTTATTTTTGGTGGACGTGTCATGGCAAAAGTTAAGACAGGCAAAGATTTACGTTTTGAGCGCGAAGCAAAAGCTTTGCAAAAAAATTTGGCAAAACGCAAAAAACAACAGGCCGAACGCGAAAAACTCAAACAAACAAAGGAACTAAAAAATGGACAAGATTAAAATCATTGGCGGCAATCAGCTGAATGGAAAAATTTATATCAGCGGTGCCAAAAATGCGGCATTGCCGCTTATATGTGCTGGTCTTTTGACTGATGAACCCGTGACGCTGACCAATATGCCGATTTTATCGGATATCAAGTCTTTAAATGCCCTGCTTACGCAGCTGGGTACTGAAATTGAAGAACAGGATAACAAGTCCGGCAAGCATGAATCAAAAACATACATATACCGTACAAAGAAATTTTCAAGCTTAATTGCGCCATATGATTATGTCCGGAAAATGCGGGCTTCGTATTATGTTTTGGGGCCGGTGCTGGCCCGTGTCGGCCATGTGGAACTTTCGCTGCCCGGTGGTTGTGCCATCGGTGCGCGGCCAATGGATATTCACTTAAATTCACTGGAACAAATGGGTGCTAAAATCGAAATTAAAAACGGTTATGTGGTCGCCGATGCCAAAGGCGGCCTGAAAGGTGCCAATATTATTTTCCCGAAAGCATCCGTCGGTGCAACCTGCAATATTTTAATGGCAGCAACTTTGGCCAAAGGCACGACCCGGATTGAAAATGCGGCCAAAGAGCCGGAAATCGGTGATTTGATAGATTTGTTAATTGACATGGGAGCAAAAATCGAAGGTAAAAACACTTCTATTTTAACCATAGAAGGGGTTAAAACTTTGCATGGTGCGACGCATGCCGTTATTTCCGACCGGATTGAAGCCGGATCATATGCCATTGCCGCAGCCATTACCAAGGGCCGTATAGAGCTGGTTAACGCTCATGCTGAACATTTACAGACCCCGCTTAACATTTTACGTGCCATGGATATTAAAGTTACCGAAAAACCGGAAAGCATTGTCATAGACGCCCGTAATGCCCTGATGCAGGGCCAGGACATCATGACGGATTATTATCCCGGCTTCCCGACGGACTTGCAGGCACAATTTATGGCTTTGATGACGGTTGTTCCGGGTGCGTCCCTGGTAACTGAAAACATCTGGGAAAACCGCTTTATGCATGTTCCCGAGTTAATGCGTATGGGTGCCAACATTAATGTTCACGGGTTTGCCTCCGCCATTGTCCGCGGTGTTAAAAGACTGTCCGGGGCGCCGGTTATGGCCACTGATTTAAGAGCGTCGTTTGCTTTGGTTTTGGCAGGCCTTGCTGCTGAAGGCGAAACCATCGTCAATCGGGTTTATCACCTTGACCGCGGTTATGAAAAACTGGAAGAAAAGCTTAGAGGCGTCGGCGCTGATATTGAAAGAATTAAAGAATCAGACTAAATCTTTTAAGGAAAGGAAAAACATATGAAAAAAATTTTATCTTTATGCAGCATCTTGATGTTGTTTGCCTGCTCAAACAAAGCCGTATCTTTAGACGGTGAATATAAAATGCTCAACGCGCCGGAAAACGCTGAAATTACGATTGGCTTTGAAGGTGACAGATATTTTGGCCAGTCGGCTGTTAACCGTTATTTCGGCAGTTTTGAAAAAGAAGGCGATAAAATCAAATTCGGCCCGGCCGGTGCCACGATGATGGCAGGCCCGGAAGAATTGATGAAGGCCGAACAGCAATATTTGCAAGATCTGGCCAAAGTAACAACTTATGCTATCAACGGCAAAACCTTAAACCTGAAAGGTGAAGGCGTTAATTTGTCTTTTGAAAAACAAAAATAAAATTTTGTTAATTGTTATTGAATCCGACGCCCCGTAAAAATTAAGGGGCGTTTCATATTTTAAATTGACAAGATATATAAAATAGTATTTCATAACGCATAAAGGAAATATCATGTGTTATGTAAAACAAAATAGCATTCATCAAAAGTCCGATACTTTAAAAGTGCCGGAAATCTACACACACATTTAAACGCTGATAAGCAAAAATTAAAAAAAGCCCTAAAGACTAATAGTCTTTAGGGCTTTTGTTGTATGAGGAAAATATATGAAAATAAAAAAAGAAAATCATTAAACTTCAAGGAGGTTTAGGCAATCAGATGTTTCAGTATGCATTTGGCAAAGCCGTTGCATCTTTGGGACAAAAAATTTATTATGATATAAGCTGGTATTCTAAAGAACACAAAGAAACAGCCCGACGTAATTTTGATTTGGAAGTTTTTAATGTTAACATAATACCTTCTTCGAAGTGGCAAAAATTCTTTTGTAAAATTGTCAAAGAAAAAAATGCAAACGTTTATGAACCGGAATTACGAAACAGGAAAGGTAATGTTTATTATTCCGGTTATTTTCAATCGGAGGGGTATTTTAAGGATTTCCGACCGGAAATAATAAAAGATTTTTCTTTGAAATATCCGATAACTGATGATAAAAATCTGGAATTTTTGCAAAAAATAAGAACGACGAATTCGGTATCAATGCATATCCGCCGGGGTGATTATGTAAAACTGTCGCACATATACGGACTTTGTTCACCATCTTATTATCAAAAAGCCGCAGAATATATTCAAAGTCGTGTTTCCGCACCGCATTTTTTTATTTTTTCGGACGATATGCCGTGGGTTAAAGAAAATTTGAAAATTAAAGCACCCTGTGATTATGTTGATATCAATACGGCAGAAACGGCATATCTTGATATGGAGCTGATGAGAAACTGCCGCCATAACATCATTGCCAATTCCAGTTTTTCATGGTGGGGAGCATGGCTCAATGAAAATAAAGAGAAGATTGTTATCTGTCCGTTAAAATGGCTTGCAGATGGTCGACAGACAGATATTATCGTTCCGGAATGGATAAGATTCCCGTCATAAAAATTAAATAAATATGCCAATCTGCAAAAAGTTGTTAAAAAAATCCCGGGAAGCGAACCTCCCGGGATGAAATATCGAAATAAATTTCTTATTAGCGACTAGACATCTAAAACCAATATGCTTAAAGAAACTTATTCAATAAATAAAATGTAATGCCGATAACATATATTGTCAACTTGTTTTTTTATAATCTTATGTTACGATAAATCATTCTTATAATATACGGTGGAGAAATATCATGATATATCGGTTGGGTTTGGATATGGGAGCAACATCAATAGGTTGGGCGGTGTTTGATATTGAGCATAACAAACTGGTTGATATGGGCGTCAGGATTTTTGATGACGGCAGAGAAGACAAAACCAAAGCTGCATTGTGTGTTAAAAGAAGAAGTGCGCGAAGTGCACGCCGCTTGGTCAACAGAGAACATATTAAAAAGCAGGAACTCTTAAAAAAACTCATGAAGTTTTCTCTTTTTCCGCATAACAAAGAAGAAAGGCAAATATTAAAAAAACTTAATCCTTATGAACTTCGTAAAAAAGCTTTAGATGAAAGAGTTTCGTTATATGAACTGGGCAGAATAATTTTTAATTTGGCACAGCGAAAAGGTTTTCAATCTAATCGCAAAGACAATAAAGAAGAGGGCGGTAAGTTAAAAGCCGGTTATGAGCAATTGAAAGCAGAAATGCAAATTGTTGGCGCTCGTACTTATGGCGAATACCTGCGTATAAAACAGGAAAAAAATCATAACGAAATATTAAGATTGAAAAATACTTTTGATGCGAATGGAAAATATATTGGCGGATTGTTTCCCTTTCGCGAAGTGTATCAAGAGGAATTTAATAAAATTTGGGCAGCGCAACAAAAACATTATCCGGATATTTTAACTGAGGATCGCCGCCGGATAATTTATGACATTTTGTTTTTTCAACGCCCCTTAAAAGAGCAGGAAGAAGGTTTTTGCACGCTTGAAAAAGGAGAGAGACGCATACCCAAAGCACACCCGCTGTTTCAGAGTTTTCGTATATGGCAGCACGTGTTGAATTTGGAATTTTGTCCCGAAACTTCTTCGCAATATAGATGCCTGGATCATGAGACCATGCAAAGTCTTATTGCCTTATTACAAAACCCGCAAGATGTAAAAGTGACGCAAAAAGGCGTTTTATCGTATGCCGCTCTCAAAAAAGCCTTAAATCTTGATAGTAAAGGTTTATTTAATTTTGAAAGCATGTCTAAAACCGATTCGGATTTGGGAAAAGGGATATTGGTTAATACGACTCAACATGCGATTAATCAATCTGTATACTTCAAGACATTTTGGGATAATTTTGATGATGCTCAAAAAGGAGAAATCATTAATATTTTAATGCGACCGGAAAGTTATATCCAATTTCCAAAGAAGAAAATATCTATTGAAGAATCTGAAAAGATGCTTAAAAACCACTTATGCACACGCTTTGCCATTTCTTCCGAAGCAGCAGAGGAGTTGTTGTATAATATCAATTTAGAAGAAGGCTTTGCCTCACTTTCAGAAAAAGCAATTAATAAAATTTTACCTTTAATGCAACAGGGAATGCGTTATCCTGATGCTTGCAAAGAGCTTGGTTATACAAACATAGAATATGCCCATTTAAATAGACTTCCGTATTATGGCGTTTTGTTGATGCAAAGTTGTCTTGGGCAGAAAAACAACCCGCAAACACCGGAGGAGCAATATGGCAAAATCAACAATGCTACGGTACACGTTGCATTAAACCAGATAAGATATCTGGTTAATGAATTGATTGATATATATGGACAACCATATGATATTGCGGTGGAATATGCCAGAGATTTGCCGGCCTCGGCACGCGAGCGTCAAAAAATGATGGACACGCGCGATGCCAATGAAAAAGAAAATCAAAAAATCATAAAAGAAATGTGTGATAAAATCGGCCAACGCGAATATAACAAACGCGATATTCAAAAATATAAAATTTGGAAACAAATGGGAATTCCCAAAGGCTCCAAAGCTGATGTTTTCCGAGAATGTCCTTTTTCCGGGAAACATATATCGGTAGCGGATTTAATGAATGGACAAATGTTCCAAATAGAACACTTGCTTCCATTTTCACGCACGTTGGATGACAGTATAAATAATAAAGTTATAGCCAGTGTTGAAGCCAACAGATACAAAGGCAACCGCACGCCTTTTGAAGCGTTTGGCGAGAGCAAAGATGGCTACAGTTGGCCGAGTATTCAGAAAAGGGCTAAAAAATTAAGTTTTGAACAACAGTGGCGTTTTTCGCCGGATGCCATGAAAAAATTTGAAGAACAGGAAAGTCCGATTGCCCGTTCTTTAAATGATACCAGATATATGACAAGACTGTTGCAGTCTTATTTATTGCCGATTGTCCGTGAAGATGGCAAAAAACGCGTGCAATCAGTTGTGGGCAGATTAACATCTATGGTCAGAAAATCTTGGGGCTTAAATCAATATAAAAATAAAGCCGATGCCGATGAATATCGCGCGTTTCACAACCATCATGCTATTGATGCCGTTATTGCCGCAACGCTTGAACGTAACCAAATCAGTAAAGTTTCTGAGCAGTTGAAGAAAGTTTCAACTTCTGTCTTTCAGGAATTTAAGGATGAATTATATAAATTTAAGGATTCGCAAGTTTCAAAAGAAGAAAAAGACAATTTGCGCAAACGTATCAATGAGTTTGTTTTGGCCAAAGAAGAGGGAATAATCAATCAATATATTCCCAAGCCCGAAAGCTTAAATATTTCTGAATTTATAAAACAAGTGGAAATGATAAATATTTCCCATAAGCAAAGTATGAAAGATATTAAAGACAAAAACTCCACAATCGGAAAGCTACATGAAGATACGGCTTATGGCTTAAAATCATTTGTTGACGACGAAAGTCTCAAAGCCGTGTTTGTATGCCAAAAAACACCGATAGAAAAAGATATTACCGAATATATTCCGATGTTTTATCGCAAAGAAGATAAAGATGCTTATTATGATGCTTATAAACAATGGTTTGTTTTAGACGGCAAAGCGCGGAGCATACTTGCTTCTGACAAAGAAGAAAAACAAGCAAAACAAGAATGGGCGGCAAAAGAGCGCCAAGCCATAATGAATTTGCGCCATGCCGCCGAAAAAGCGTTTAAATGGTTCGTTGGCGGCGGCAATTTCTGCGCCGAGATTTATCAAGTCAACTCTGAAAATAAAATAGCCGGTGTGCCGACCAACAACCGCGGTACATGGGTAGGAGAAATTATTTCCAATTATAATGCCACGATTCGCAATCGCCGGGGTGAAAATATTTCTTACCTGCCGTACAAATACCCGAATGCCAAAAAAATTATGCGGCTGCGGCGCAATGATATGGTGCTGGCCACCTTTACCTGCGAACAGGCTTTTACCGATGACTTTTTTAAGGGTATCAAAGAATACGTGCAAAACCTTTTCAACCAAAACCCAAGCCTTGAACAAGCCGATGTCCTGTTCAGAGTAAAAAAGATGGGAAATAATGGTATATGTTTTACACCGCACAATATTGCTAAAGAAAATGCAGATAAGAAATCTTGGATAGCATCTGTGGGAGCAATGCAAAAATATCACGTCCGTAAAGTTATCGTCACACCGTCGGGGAGAATTAAAAATGCCTAATAATCTGGTGGAAATCTCAACCAACAATAAAAAACTGAGTGTTTTTCGTGGTTTTTTACGGATTGAAGAAGAAGGGAATGTCTTAAAAGACATTCCCTTTAATTCTATCAGTGCCGTTATCATCACTGCTTTTAACATCGGCTATACCAACAATCTGTTGCAACGTTTGTGTGAAGAAAATATCCCGTTGGTCATTTTAGGCAAAAATTACGCGCCAAGCGGTATGTTGTTGTCCTATGTCGGTCAAAGCCGTCAGACAGAAATTCAATATCTGCAGATTGAAAACAAAAGACCGTTGGAGAAAAAAATATGGCAATTGTTGGTTAAAGAAAAAATCAAGAATCAATCAAAAGTGTTGGATTTGTACCATAAAGAAAACAAATTGCAGCATATTCATAAAACGGTTTTGTCAGCAGACAGTTCTAATCGCGAAGCCTATGCGGCACGGATATATTTTAAAGCGTTGTTTGGTGATAAGTTTACGCGCGATAAAGATATGTCAGGCATTAATTCATTTCTTAATTATGGCTATGCCGTGCTGCGTTCGGCATTGGCGCGTTATGTCGTGGCGGCAGGCTTAAATCCGGCATATGGGGTAGGGCATCGCAATATGCTTAATCCGTTTTGTTTGGTGGATGATTTGATAGAGCCGTTCCGTCCGATTGTTGACGGGGTTGTTTATACCATATTTGAAAAAGCACCGGATATTATTGATTTGCAGCCTGAACATAAGGCAAAATTATCCGCTATGTTGGTTAAAGAATATTATAACGGCGAAGGTTTTTCTCCTTTGTATATGATTTTACAGCAAATTGTATGGGATTTGGTGAATATTTATAAAAATAAAGAAGTCTGTTTTAATTTTAATGATTATCTGTTTGAGGAGCGTTTGATTTGAAATCATCAGCCAAACCAAAAGAATATCTCAACGGGAGGAAGTTGATGTGGATGATGGTCATGTTTGATTTACCGACCGAAACCAGCGCCCAGAGAAAATCTGCCGGAAGGTTTCGTAAGTTTTTGTTGGATGAAGGTTTTGAAATGGTGCAATTTTCGGTTTACGTGCAATTTACGGGAACTTTTGAAAGTTCACAAAAATTTGTTCGTGCTATTCGGAAAAACAATCCGGAATATGGGGATATTAATATTTTATTTTTTACGGATAAACAATTTTCCAATATAATACACATAGAAAATCGTGTGGATAAGTTGCTTAAAAAAGAGCCTGCGCAGTTTGAATTGTTCTAAATTTTGCGTGAAAAAAATGAATATTGATATGGAAACAAATTGTAAAAAAAATGTGTTTTTAGGGATAAAAAAGAACCGAAAAAACACAAAATTTAAAAATAATTTCAGCTCAAAAGCGTTGAAAATCAACGCTTTTGAGCTGAAATATTATAGCATATTGGTTTTAGATGTCTAGTCGCAACAACTGGCAAACGCTCCCATCCGCAAAACTCATTATAGCATATTGGTTTTAGATGTCTAGTCGCAACTTCAAAAATCGGCAGGATTGTCGGATTGTATTATAGCATATTGGTTTTAGATGTCTAGTCGCAACAAATCCTGCATTTTCCACTGATATTGATGTATTATAGCATATTGGTTTTAGATGTCTAGTCGCAACAATTTATTATTTCTTTCATTTTATTCTCCAATTATAGCATATTGGTTTTAGATGTCTAGTCGCAACCGAAATGCTGGCAAGCCTTAACAAGGTAAGATTATAGCATATTGGTTTTAGATGTCTAGTCGCAACGCTGCAGAGCTTGCTCCTGTTATATCGTTGATTATAGCATATTGGTTTTAGATGTCTAGTCGCAACAAAGGCAGAGAGTAAAACATTTCTTTCGCTATTATAGCATATTGGTTTTAGATGTCTAGTCGCAACTGTTCTGCATATTTTAATCTTTTTTTAAGGATTATAGCATATTGGTTTTAGATGTCTAGTCGCAACAGCCCATGCGCCCATGTCATTTTCCCCAAGATTATAGCATATTGGTTTTAGATGTCTAGTCGCAACACCATCTGGCAGATTATACCAAAAGCGGAGATTATAGCATATTGGTTTTAGATGTCTAGTCGCAACATTACAGGTTTGTTAAGTTCTTCTGTTTTTTATTATAGCATATTGGTTTTAGATGTCTAGTCGCAACAATTCATCAGGATTTTTATCAGCCCACTCTATTATAGCATATTGGTTTTAGATGTCTAGTCGCAACGCTCATAAACGTATCCTTTTAACTTTTTTAGATTATAGCATATTGGTTTTAGATGTCTAGTCGCAACGCTTCAATGCAGAAGCCTTTGTTTCTGATAATTATAGCATA
>CALXUN010000028.1 GCA_944391705.1 uncultured Alphaproteobacteria bacterium | reverse complement strand
AAACTTCTCCAAAGTTACAACATAAATAAGAATACAATACGATTTGCGCGCTATTCTAAACCGTTTTTTTTTTTTTCAACTTTAAAGATTCTTTTGACGGGTGGGTTATTAATGCCATAAATGATGCAGGCAGAAATAATTATCAAAAAATTTCATGCAGATACATACTGTGCGGAAAAATAAAGATATGCACAAAAAGCCAGACACCGGAAAAAATTCTGGCAAACCAGACAATAGGATTTTTCTGATTATAAATCCACCATCCGAGCATAACCATGCAATTATCAAAAATCAACCGGTTGCTCCAATGCTCAACGCCTTGCAGCCAGTACTCAACCGTTTGGCCGGCCAGTCCTGTTTCCAGATAATGTTTCAAGCGTTTCCCACATATAAGCAATCATCAGTGTTAAAATAAAACTGATTTTCTGCTTAAGATTATCAGAAACCTCTTCATTGCCGATGATTTTAACAGCCAGCCAGCTTGAAAAACAGCCGACCGAAATCCCCATAATAAGATGCTCAATTGACCAAACATCAAAAGAGGCTTCGGTTTTTAGTCCCCACAACGTCATCTCAAATTCTCATTTCTTATTATTAATCAAAAAATGTCATGTTTCTATACTGAATAGCAAAAGAAAGATAACCAAATTTTATTTTTTATGCAAAGCCTGATATTCAAACCATTTGGCGATTTTCAAGAAACGAAAATAAGCATAAGATGTGGCCATCCAAAAGCCGCATGTTCCGTAAAGGCAATAGCGCCGTTTAAAGTAATAAATCAAAAACTGCCGCGGCATTTCCGTATAAAGGCGCAGACGGGAATATTTTTTATTTTTTTCCAAAGCGGTTTTTACCAGCTCATCAGTGTACATATTAAGCTTGTACCAGAGCTGCGTCAGTGAAACATAAGAATAATGGTGGACTTTGCCTTTAAGCTGTTCAATCCGGCAGTCTGTATCCCAAACAACGCGGTCATGGGTTAAATCATCGGGCATGTTGGCTTTTGTCCGGTTATAAAGACGAACCTGATTATAAGTTTTGGCAAAAATACGCGGCTTAGTATCTCCGGGCAGCATATCGCAGATTTTTATTTTATAAGCATCGGCGGCCGGTTTTTTCTTGATTTGTCTGATTTCGGCTATCAACTCATCGGACAAAACTTCATCGGCATCAAGTGATAAAACCCAATCATTTGCGCATTTGTTTTGTGCAAAATGTTTTTGCGAGGATATATTTTTCCATTTATGAAAAACAAATTTGGCCTTAAATTTTTCGGCGATTTGCTTCGTCTTGTCCGTGCTGCCGCTATCCACCACCACAATTTCATCAGCCACTTTGGCTGCAGCTTTTAAGGTTTTTTCCAGACGCAATTCTTCGTTAAGCGTCACCAAATAAACAGATAATTTAACCATTGTTTTTTCCAACATTATTAAATATAAATTATATGTCCGTTTTTTTTAATAAAAAGTCAAGACCAAAAATCAATGGATTAACAGTCATAAAATCAGTTAAAAAAAACGGACGTTAAATTGTAATGTCTAAAAAAGAAGGTATGAATGAAATTATCGGTTTATTTTATAACCAAGAATGAAGAACAACGGCTTGAAAACAGCCTGAAGGCTGCGGCCAAAGTTGCCGATGAAATAATAGTGGTCGACAGCGGTAGCACGGATAAAACGATTGAAATTGCAAAAAAGTATAAAGCAAAAATTTTCCATCACAAATGGAAAAGCTACTGTGATCAAAAGTCATTTGCTGAGAAAAAATGTTCTTCGGATTGGGTTTTAATGCTTGATGCCGATGAGGTCTTGTCAGACGAGTTGATAGCCGAAATCAGACAAATCAAGAAAAATCCGCAGCACCATGCTTATGAGGTCAAAATTTGCAATATGTTCCCGGGCGATGTCAAGCCGCGTTTTTTTGCCCAAAGTTTTAAGGCGGTCAGGCTGTATAATCGCAAGTTTGCTCATATGCCGCCGGATTTATGGAACAAAGATCGTATCAGAGTGCAGGCTGAAGAAAAAATTGTTCGGCTGACCGGAAAAATTTATCACTATTGTTTTCTGACTTTGGAACAGGCAACGGCCAAATATAACTGCCACAGTTCTGAACTGGAAAAAACAGCAGTGGCTGAAAAGCGGCATTTTTCACGATTAAGACTTTATACGGAATTTCCGCGGCAGTTTCTGCGTTATTATTTTTTTAAGAGATATTTTTTATTAGGTGTACAGGGGTTTGTTCAGGCAATGGTGTTGGCAAATTTCCGTTTTTTAAAAATTGCCAAATGGTTTGAGTGGAAATCTTTGCATAAAAAATAAAAAAGCCCGGTCGAATACCGGGCTTAAATCAGTTTATGGCCGACGATTAGAATTCAGCCAGAACCTTGGCCGTTTCGGCGACATTATGCAGGCTCATCATGGCAATGGTATTATAACCGTTGTCAACATGAACAACTTCGCCGGTAATGGCAGAGCCGAGAGGAGAAAGCAGTGCCAAAGCGGCACGTCCGACTTCTTCCTGGGTAACATTGCGCAACAGCGGTGCGTTTAATTCATTCCAGCGCAAAATTTTTCTAAAGTCGCCGATGCCGGAAGCAGCCAGCGTTTTAATCGGACCGGCAGAGATTGCGTTAACGCGGACACCTTGTGCACCCAAATCAACAGCGGCATAACGGACAGAAGCTTCCAAAGCGGCTTTAGCCACCCCCATGATGTTATAATTCGGTAAAACGCGTTCGGCACCGAGATAAGTCAATGTAACGATTGAACCGCCTTCATTCATGATGGGCGAAGCAGCACGGCAGGCTTCCAAAAACGAATAACAGGAAATGTGCATCGTATTTAAGAAGTTATCCAAAGTGGTATCAATCGTGCGGCCTTTGAGCTGATCTTTATCCGAAAAAGCAATGGCATGAACGACAAAATCAATTTTTCCCCATTTTTCGCCGATTTCCTTAAAGCAGGCTTCAACCGAAGCGGAATCGGAAACATCACATTTAATCAGCGTCGGTTCAAAGTCAAGCTGTTCAGCCAGCGGACGGACTCTCTTTTCAAGAGATTCGTTCTGGTAAGAAAAGGCAATTTGTGCGCCCTGTTCGTTCAAAGCGCGCGCGATGCCCCAGGCGATGGAATGGTCGTTGGCCAGGCCCATAATCAGACCTTTTTTCCCGGCCATCAGAGGAGTAACGTTTGTCATTTTAATATTTTCCTTTGCGTTATTAAAAATTTTAATATACAGTTGTTGTTAATAAGTTATTTTATTTATAGATTATCGTTAACAGGTTATTTATCTAATAAAATTGTATTTGTAAACCTTTTTTTGAGATTTGGAACAATGTGTTGGAAAACTAAGATGTTAGAAACGGGCAGGAAAATCCGTGAGTTTTCATATTTTCTCATCAAACGCGCCCAAAATGATACGGTTTTGCGTGTGGCATCTTCTTTAAGCTATACATCACTGATTGCACTGGTGCCGGTATTGGCAATAGCCTTGGCAGTGTTTTCGGCATTTCCGGTGTTTAGCGATGTCCGTCAGCAGATTCAGGATATAATCGTGCAAAATCTGGTTCCCGATGCCGGGCAGGATATCAGTATGTATTTTACCCAGTTTATCAATGCGACCGCCAAATTAACGACGATTGGTGTTGTGGGTATTGCTTTAACTGCAATTTTGCTGCTTTCTACCATTGAAAACAGCTTTAACTTTATTTTTAAGGTTACGCGTCCGCGTCGTTTTACCACCAAAATTACCCTTTACTGGACAACCATTACCTTAGGTCCGCTGTTGTTGGGTGCGGCATTTTCCCTGAAGGGTTTTGCAGCATTTAATGATGTGTTGCAAAGCGTACCGGAAATTCAGGTTGTTTTGGGAAGTATTCTGCCGTTTTTCTTAACCTGGCTGGTTTTAACCTGCGTTTATGTTTTTGTTCCGAATAAAAAAGTCGGTTTTTTAAATGCCGTTGCCGGGGCATTTGTGGCAATGTGCCTGTTCTGGGTTTTAAAAAGCGGTTTTGCGCTTTTTATGGTAAAAAACAATACTTATAAAACCCTATACGGCGCCGTGGCTGCGGTTCCGTTGATGTTAATCTGGATGTATCTGTACTGGGCCGTGGTGATTTTCGGAGCGGTTTTTACGGCGGCTTTGGAGGAATACCGGCAGCTTGACCGCCACAGCCTTAACCGGATTATGGCCGGTGGCCGGCCGGTAAAGTCCTGGCGAAAATCAGCAAAAAGAGGTTTCAAAGAAAACAGACAGGAACAAAAATAATTTTTTAATAAAATGAAATTAAATCTTGCAAACAGAACAAAAATAGAACATAAACATAATTATGAGAGTAACTTTTAACTTGGAAAGTGAGTAAAATATGGAAAAAGATAAAGCTTTGGATGCGGCATTGAGCCAGATTGAAAGGGCTTTTGGCAAAGGATCGATTATGCGCCTGGGCCAAAACACCAACATTGATATTGAAGCAATTTCGACCGGATCTTTGGGTATAGATATTGCTTTGGGCATCGGCGGTCTGCCCAAGGGGCGTATTATTGAAATCTACGGGCCAGAAAGCTCCGGCAAAACCACATTGGCCTTAAGCGTTATTGCCCAGGCGCAGAAAAAAGGCGGAACCTGTGCCTTTATTGATGCCGAGCATGCTTTAGATCCTTCTTATGCCAAGAAAATCGGTGTTGATATTGAGAACTTGCTGATTTCGCAACCGGATGCCGGCGAACAGGCATTGGAAATTGCCGATACGTTGGTGCGTTCCGGTGCGATTGATGTTCTGGTAGTCGATTCGGTAGCAGCGCTTGTTCCGAAGGCCGAGCTTGAAGGCGAAATGGGCGATTCGCACATGGGTCTGCAGGCCAGATTGATGAGCCAGGCCTTGCGAAAACTGACTTCGACGGTTTCCCGCTCCAATACGCTGATTATCTTTATTAACCAAATTCGTATGAAAATCGGCGTAATGTTTGGCAATCCCGAAACCACGACCGGTGGCAATGCTTTGAAGTTTTATGCTTCCGTTCGTATGGATATCCGCCGTATCGGCGCAATTAAAGACAAAGACGAGGTTATCGGCAGCCAGACGCGCGTCAAGATTGTCAAAAACAAAGTGGCGCCGCCGTTTAAGACAGTTGATTTTGATATTATGTACGGTGAGGGCATTTCCAAAACCGGTGAATTGATTGATTTGGGTGTCAAAGCCGGGTTGGTGGAAAAATCAGGCGCCTGGTTCTCCTATAAAGGCGAAAAGCTGGGGCAGGGGCGTGAAAATGCCAAACTGTTCTTAAAAGAGCATCCGGAAGTTGCCGATGAAATTGAAAATAAAATCCGTGCCGACGCCGGACATCTGACAACCGAAATGATGGGTGACGATGAGCCGCCGCTTGAAAACGAGGATTAATTTTCTTTGTGATTACAGAATTCCCCTTACCGGTCCGCGGCAGGGGAATTTTCTTTTACAGCCATAAAATATTTATCCATATTTTTCTTTGTAAAGTTGCAAAACAAATACGGTTTGCGCGTTATTCTAAATCGTTTTTTTTTTTGCAACTTTAAAGATTCTTTTAAGGAATATATTCCATTTCCACCGTCACCCCTATGAGCCGACAACATCGGCGAATTTTTTTATTTATAAACATAAGCAGGAAAGAAAAGTTTGAAGTATTTTATAAAAAAATCAAAAAAAATTATCCGGACACTTGCTTAAAAGTAAAAGCTTACCTATATAACCTGTTAGAAAAAGGTTTTAATATTAAAAAAATAAAGGATTTTGAACATGAGCAACAAAGTATTAGGTATTGACTTAGGCACGACCAACTCCTGCTTTGCCGTGATGGAAGGCGGCGAAGCCAAAGTTTTGGAAAACTCCGAGGGTGCGCGCACCACACCGTCTATGGTGGCATTCACTGATGCCGAACGTCTGGTCGGTGCGGCAGCAAAACGTCAGGCAGTTACCAATCCGGAAAACACCTTATTTGCCATCAAACGTTTAATCGGCCGTCGTTATGATTCTGCCGAAGTTCAAAAAGACAAAGCAACAGCGCCGTTTAAGATTATTCAGGGCGATAACGGCGATGCCTGGGTTGAAGTAAAAGGCCAAAAATATGCCCCGTCGCAGATTTCGGCAATCGTTTTGCAAAAAATCAAAGAATATGCCGAAAGCTATTTGGGTGAAAAAATCGAAAAAGCCGTGATTACCGTTCCGGCATACTTTAACGATTCTCAGCGTCAGGCAACCAAAGATGCCGGTAAAATTGCCGGGCTTGATGTGTTGCGTATCATTAACGAACCGACGGCTGCAGCGTTGGCTTACGGCCTGGATAAAAAAGCTTCCGGTACGATTGCGGTTTACGACCTTGGCGGCGGTACGTTTGATATCTCGATTTTGGAAATCGGTGACGGTGTGTTTGAAGTCAAATCCACCAACGGCGATACGTTCTTGGGCGGTGAAGACTTTGACCAGCGTATTGTAAATTATCTGGCTGATGAATTTAAAAAAGAGTCCGGTATTGATTTGAAAAATGACCGTCTGGCCTTACAGCGTTTGAAAGAAGCTGCAGAAAAGGCCAAAATCGAGCTGTCTTCGGCAACCCAGACTGATGTCAACCTGCCGTTTATCACAGCAGACCAGACCGGGCCGAAACATTTGAACATCAAACTGACCCGTGCCAAACTGGAATCTTTGGTTGATGACTTGATTGACCGGACCGTTGCGCCGTGTGAAAAGGCTTTAGCCGATGCCGGTTTGAAAGCAAGCGACATCAGCGAGGTTATTTTAGTCGGCGGTATGACCCGTATGCCGAAAGTTCAGGAAAAAGTTAAAGAAATTTTCGGCAAAGAACCGCATAAAGGGGTTAACCCGGATGAAGTCGTTGCCGTCGGTGCAGCCATTCAGGGCGGTGTTTTGATGGGCGATGTCAAGGATGTTTTGCTCTTGGATGTTACGCCGCTGTCATTGGGTATTGAAACCTTAGGTGGTGTGTTTACACGTTTGATTGACCGCAACACCACAATTCCGACCCGTAAATCACAGGTATTTTCTACCGCTGAAGACGGTCAGACGGCTGTTACGATTCGCGTCTTCCAGGGTGAACGCGAGATTGCGGCCAACAACAAGCTGTTAGGCCAGTTTGATTTGGTTGGAATTCCGCCGGCACCGCGCGGTATGCCGCAAATTGAAGTTACCTTTGATATTGATGCCAACGGCATTGTGAATGTTTCGGCCAAAGATAAGGCCACCGGCAAGGAGCAGGCGATTCGTATTCAGGCTTCCGGCGGTTTGTCTGATGCCGATATTGAAAAAATGGTCAAAGATGCCGAGGCCAATGCCGAAGCCGATAAAAAGAAAAAGGAAGAGGTTGAAGCCCGTAACCAGGCGGAAGCCCTGATGCATTCAACCGAGAAAACCTTAAAAGAAAATGCCGATAAAATCAGCGCAGCCGACAAAACGGCAATTGAAGAAGCAATTGCAGCTTTGAAAACAGCGCTTGAAGGGACGGATACCGCCGTTATTAAGGAAAAGAGCGATGCTTTGATGCAGGCTTCCTTAAAACTGGGTGAAGCCATGTATAAAGCCCAGGGTGCGGCAGCCGGTGCTGAAGCCTCCGCTGCCGGTGCGGCGGGTGCTGATGCAGGCGCTCAAAATACTTCCGGCGGCAACGGTGATGACAAAGTTGTCGATGCCGATTACGAAGAAGTTAAATAAACCGTCCGTTTCTTGAAAAATCAGCCCCTGTTTTAAAAAACGGGGGCTTTGTTTGTATCCGACATCAATTGAAAATCCCCCGGCATTAACCGGGGGATTTTTAATTATTACAGATTTTTCATCAGTTCATTAAAGAGGCGGACGCCAAAACCGCTGGCGCCTTTAGGTGTCAAAGGTTTAGGCTTTTCGATTTTATCCATGCCGGCAATATCTAAGTGTGCCCATTTAACGTCTTTTTGAATAAAACGCTGCAGGAAACATGCCGCCGTTATTGAACCGGCATTGCGGCCGGCGCTGACGTTTTGCATATCGGCAATGGAAGAATCCATCATCTTGTCATATTCTTTGGTTAAAGGCAGCTGCCAGACTTTTTCCGCCACGGCGTTTCCGGCTTTGGCAATATTGTCGATAAATTGCTGATTATTACCCATAATGCCGGCCATCTCGGTGCCGAGAGCCACCATAATAGCGCCGGTAAGGGTAGCAATATCAACAACTTTTTTAACACCGAACTGCTGCTGAATATACCACAGGCAGTCAGCCAAAACCAAGCGTCCTTCGGCATCGGTATTTAAAATCTCAACTGTCTGTCCGGACATGGAACGGACAATATCACCGGGTCTTGTTGCCGAACCTGAAGGCATATTCTCCACCAACCCGACAACGCCGACAACATTAACTGGAAGTTTCTGCAAAGCAGCAGTTTTCATGGCACCAACCACGGCAGCGGCTCCGGCCATATCCTGCTTCATATCTCCCATGCCGGCTGCCGGCTTTAAGGAAATGCCGCCGCTGTCAAACGTAACGCCTTTGCCGACCAGGCCGAGGTCAAAATTTTCAACTTCCGGTTTGCCGCGCCATTTCATAACGGCAACCCGCGGCGGATTGCAAGAGCCTTGTGCCACGGACAATGCCAGATTAAATTCTTTTTCCTTCATAGCTTTGTCATCAATAATTTCAACTTCCAAACCAAGATATTCCAAACGTTTGATGTCTTCTGCCATGATAACCGGCGTCATATTGTTGGAAGGTTCATTGGTCAGATCCCGGGCATAGCGCACACCGGCAGCCAGTGCCGAAAAAGGAGCATAACCGCTTTTATCAATCACTTTGCCTTTGGCGGCCATGGAAATTGTTTCAAGTTTTGGAAATTCTTCCGGTTTACGTTTGGTGAGATATTTATCAAAACTATAAGAAGAAAGTTCAAAACCAAACGCCAGATTATAGGCTATGTCAGAACTTTTAAGTTTTGAGCCGGGCAATTTTTCAGCAAAGACAACGGCAGTCGGATATTTTTTCAAAAGATTATACAAAATTCCGCCGGTTTTTTGCAACTCAACCGCTGTCGGTTTTGCCGGAACGCCGATACAGATAAGTTTGCCGCCGGCCGTTGTCACGGAAACGGTTTCTCCCGGTTTACATTTAAAATTTTCCTGTGTTGCCGTACGGCAGAGCAGGTCTAATTCATCCTCATTTAAGAATGAAGAAAGATATTTCTTGTCGATTCTGCCATAAGCTAAAACGGCTTTTGCTTCGCCGCGGCGGGGTTTCTTGTTACTGAATACAATTTCTACCATATTTTTACTCCTGAATTAATCATTGTTTTTCAAATATAATGCACAAAAAACAATAATAAAATGCTAATTTTTTTAAATTGTTATAGACAAATGCAAATTTACATATTACAATTTAGACAAAATATAAAAAATAAATGATAAACCAAATAAATCAGGGTATAAAATGGCAGCAAAAGGCAGTAAGTACGCCCGGAAACAAATTGAACATAACGGCGAAACATCAGAAAAGGAGAAAGTTTCAAGATTTTCATTCTTGGAAGACGGAAAATTTCTGGAAGTAATTTATGAGGATGCCGGCTTTCTTGATATATTTAACGATCTTCCTCTGTCGGAACAAATTAAGGCATACCGGATTTTGAAACGTCTGGCTTTAAGCCGCGATGAACATGGGTTGTCGGATACGGATAGAACTTTGGCTGAAAACTCATGGCATAAGCTGGAAGCAATTAATAAATCAGCCGGTTTGAAAATTGAAGAAAAGCATCATTATCCATTAAGTGCTGATGAACTGCATGTTATCCGCATGGATTGTTACGGTGCCGTTGATGCCCGGCCGCGCCATCAGTTAAGCCGCTTTTATAAAGATTTAATTTCAAAACCATTATCCCGGACAAGACCTTTAAAAGATTATGATTTTGACCAGGCACCGAGCTGGCAGATTTTTCGTCAGTTTGCCAGTTTCCGCAAATTAGAACCGGAAATCAAAAGTTATCTCCGTAAAGAGCAGATAAATCCGGATATTTTATCGCTTATGGGCGTGCGGGATTTCTCTGATTTGATATTCAGGGCTTTTAAAAAAGACGACAAACAAACGAAAGTCTTTTTTTCAGAAAAAGGTACGCCGCGTAACAATTATGTTAAAGCTCTGGCTCATAAGTTCGGTAATCGGATTGCTGACATATTACGAGCAGAATCTCTAGATGAACGATATATCCGTTCACTGTTAAATGCCATGAAAATGTTTGGTAAAACCGATGCCGAAAAACTTATTATCATGGAAATAAATTTTACCCCGAGAGTTTTATCGGATTTAAAACAGGCAGGCTATGAAACAAAAACTTACCGGGTTGGCGATGTCATACCTCAAAAATTGGTTGAAACGCTGATACATGCTGATCAGGGAAGGCTGTTGGCAGCCCGTGATGAAAATGGTGACGAACTTAGAGGAAAAGATTTTCCGTCATTTGAAGTTCATCATGTCAATGCCATTGTTGAAAGCGGCCGTCTGGCCAATATTGCCATTGTAAATTACCGGAACAATTATCTTTTGGTTCCGACCGAAGTTCATCGTCACGTATTTCACGGCTTTGACAAGTTGATTGTTTCCGGAAAAAAAGAAGCATACAGCCGCCGTCTGGAACTCGTAAACCCGAAAGTTACTTTTATGTTCGGATTTGCCAAAAAGCAGCAAATTGAATATGATTGGAGTATGTTGAAAAGTTTCAAGCGGCAAATGGAAGAAGACAGCCGATACATAGTTTCTTATGAAGAGATGATGAACCGTCTGGCAGAAAACCGTCAGCTTTTTATGGATAATAATAAATCTGCAGAATTTGATGTCGACAATGTCGTACAGATTATCCGTCATAAAAAAGCACTTGAAGCTATCCGCCACAGTAAAAAGAAACGGCAGCCTACGGACATGGTTATGAAAATGATGAAAGATAGAAAGAAAAACAGCAAATGATGAATAAGTTTTTAAAGTTTCTGGAACAAAGCAAATACATCAAACGGGAAAAGCCGCTTAAAATTAAAGATATTATTGCCGCTCAGAAAGATTTAGTACGCTGCGGATTTCCTTTTTTACCGACAGATTTTTTGGAATTTTTGCGCCATTATAACGGGGTTAAGGCTTCAGATTCTGCAATTTTGGGAATTCCGCCGCTTGAAGATCCGGAATTGGATATAAAAGCCTTCAATCAGGAGTTTAATGCCGCCCCGGATAAAGTTATTTTGGGCTATGATGATTTCGGCTTTTTAATTTATGATCATGAAAATAAAGTTTATCAACTGGTTGACAAGAGCGGCGCCTTGGTGTTAGAAGAGTTTGCAGAAGATGAATTGGGCTATGCTCTGAACTCGGTTTTACACGTCGATGAAGAATAATATTTATCAAAATACGGATGAAAATATAACCAAAGCCGCCGAAGTAATTAAAAACGGCGGGCTGGTGGCATTTCCGACCGAAACGGTTTACGGTTTGGGGGCTAATGTGTATGATGCCAAAGCCGTTGCCTCGATTTATGCCGCTAAAGGTCGTCCGGCCTTTAATCCGCTGATTTCCCATATTGCCGAAAAAGATTTTTTAAAAAACTATGCCGCTGTTGACGAACGCGTTATGGCTTTAGCCGGTAAGTTTTGGCCCGGACCTTTAACGTTTGTGTTAAAACGTATAGAAGAAAATCCGGCGCTTGATTTGGCTTGTGCCGGGTTGCGGACTGTAACGGTCCGTATGCCGGCGCATCCGACAGCGTTAACGCTTATTAAAAAAAGCGGCGTGCCGATTGTGGCGCCGTCTGCCAACCGCTCGCAGACCATCAGCCCGACCACGGCTTTCCATGTGGCGGACAGCTTAGGCAATAAGGTTGATATGATTTTAGACGGCGGATCCTGCCGGGTAGGGGTCGAATCAACCATTATTGATGTGACCGGAAAAGATGTCGTTCTATTGCGTGCCGGAGGCATCGCGGTTGAAGAGCTGGAGGCGTTTTTAGGCGAAAAGATTTTAATTTCGCACGGCAACCCGGATATGCCGTCATCGCCCGGGCAAATGCTTAAACACTATGCCCCGAGTCATGATTTCCGGATTAATGCGATAAGTCGCGAGGAAGGTGAATTTTTTATCGGTTTCGGTGATGTTAAAGACTGTGATCTTAATTTAAGTCCTGCCGGAGATTTGTGTGAGGCTGCAGCCAATTTGTTTTCCTATATGCGTATAGCCGATGCCGATAAAAATCATGATAAGATTGCCATGTCGCCGATTCCTTTTACAGGGCTTGGTTTGGCAATCAATGACCGGATTAAAAGGGCTGCCTATAAAAAATAGTCTTGCTTGACATTTGGATTTTAATGGCTAGGATTCTCTTAAAATAATTTTGTTTTAAGAAGAGGAGATTGGTTATGTCTGAAAATAAGAAAAAATGTTGCTGCGGGCCGGATTGTAAATGCGGTTGTCAGGAAGGAAAAGAATGCACCTGCAATGAAAATTGTGCCTGCGGTTGCCGGGAAGGCGGAATTTGTACCTGCGGTGATAAATGCGGTTGCAAAAAAAACAAAAAACTGATGGGTGCCGGTCTTTTGGCTCTGGGATTGGTCTTGGGCGGATTTTTTCCGGGTTTTTATTACTATCATGCCAAGATGGATGCCAACAGTGTGGTCGTTAAAGGCTTGGCGGAAATGGACGTTAAAGCTGATTTGGCAATCTGGAATATCAAATATGTCGTAACCGGCAATGATGTTTTGGTTGCACAAAAAGAGATGAACCGCCAGACGGAAGTGGTCAAAGAATTTTTGGTTAAAAACGGCGTTATGCCGGAAGAAATCAGCGTCGGCCGCTTGGAAACCAACGACTTGATGGCAAATCCGTACCGCACCAACAATGATAATGACATCCGTTTTATCTTGACCCAGAATGTAACGGTTAAATCCGAAAATGTTGATAATGTTGCGGCCGTGTTAAATAAATCGGGTGATTTGGTCGCTAAAGGAGTGATTTTTAATCAGGATTATGCTTATCCGGTATCTTATCTGTTTACCGGCTTAAACGATATCAAACCGCAGATGTTGGCTGAAGCAACTCAAAATGCCAAAGAGGCGGCTGAAGAATTTGCCAAAAACTCCGGCAGCAAAGTCGGAAAAATCCGTCATGCCAACCAGGGTGTATTTTCGATTTTGCCGCGCGAACAAAGCGCTTATGCCTCCGAAGTTCAGCAGATTGAGAAAAAAGTCCGTGTCGTATCAACGATTGAATACTGGCTTGAATAGGTAAATCAATTCTGACAAAAGCCGCTTTACCAAAAGCGGCTTTTCTCTTACCTGAAATAAAAAATGATGGAAATGTATAAGTTTTTACCTAAGGCCTCAGAACAAGCATCGTATAAGTCATTTATGGAAGCATATTTTAAACAACGATTGTCTTTGCAGTCATACCATCCGGGATAACATTAAGTTTTTCAAAATAGGGGATGAAAGAAGAATTTTGAGTGTCTGTTACATTAATTTGATAGCCATAGGTGTACGTAATGTTTATAAGCTGATTGATCTGCTCAAGCTGTTTATTGAGTTTATATTTGAGCATGGCTTTGGAATAACCGGAAATAGCGCCGACCGATAAGACATCGATAATGGCTAAAACGCCTAACATCTCGACCATACTTCTGCCACATTCGCGCATAAAATTCTCCCAAATTTACAAAAAAAGTACTAATGCGCGCTATTCTAAACCGTTTTTTTTTTTTTTAATTTTTAAGTAAGGGGCGGGGAAATATAATCCGGCATAAACTTTGTTACTCCTATGT
>CALXUN010000027.1 GCA_944391705.1 uncultured Alphaproteobacteria bacterium | reverse complement strand
CGTAAATCTTATTTTATTCATATTCTTTGCAATTTTGGAGGTTTTATGAACGAAAAAGAAAGAAACGAACGGCCGCAGAACCGGACAGATGCGAAGCCTTGTTTGAGCGACGTGTACAAAGAGCGTACACGAGCGAAAACAAGGCAAGCTGATACAATATACTATAGAAGAAGTGCGGAGAATGGTGCAGATAAAGTGCTTTCCAGGGGTGAGGAAAATTCCAGCGTACATATGACGTACGTGAATTTTCTAAAACCCCGTAAAAGCGCTTTAGATGTGCCGTTATACGCATCTTCTTCCGGCCGGTCTATGGTGGAAATGCTTGGAGTACTGGCTATTATAGGTGTCTTATCGGTCGGGGCTATTTCCGGTTATTCCAAAGCCATGATGAAATATAAGCTTAACAAGCAGGCCGAGCAAATTAACCAACTTATGACTGCTTTGGTTCAGTATAAATCTGCTTTTGCCGACGCGCAACTCAATGTGTCTTTGGTGCCTTTATTTATCAAACTCAATGCCATCCCTTCTGAGATGATTAATCCGGATGGTTATACCATCAAAGATGTTTTCGGGCTTAATATCGAAATTATGCGCCAATCTAATTTATATAAGGAAGAATATCTGTATTTTTATTTCTCTTTTACAAATTATTTAGATCAAAATCACAGTGTTTGTTATAATGTTTTGGAGAATTTTAAGGGATATGCTTCTGAATTGCATTCTTTAGGCGTTAATTCCACGACCTCTACCGATACCAATCAGCAACAATGGTACTATGGTGATTATGCTACAAATCAATCCCAGAGAAAAATACACACACTTGACCTTCAGTCCATGCAAACTCTTTGTTCTTTGTGTGATAAAAATTTATGTACTATTTCTGCCGTATTTCCGCTGCAGTAACCAAACCCTTATATGAGATTATGGCATTAGCGGTATCTATACAATTCGTTGCCATGGGCTTTAAGCCAGGATTTTCCTAACGCCGCGCCGGAGTAGAGTTCTTTGACACAACGCCAAAATTCACGCGAATGGTCGCGGTGCTTTAAGTGTGACACTTCATGCGCCACCAGATAATCTATCACGCACGCCGGCGCCAAGGCTATCCGCCAGTTATAATTAATGTTGTTTAAGGTTGAGCAACTGCCCCAACGCGATGATGTATCTTTAATGGCAACGCTCTTAACTTGGCAACCGATTTTTTCCGCCAGTTCCCGAGAACGACGCAAAAACTCTTTTTTAGCCTCGCGCGTGATGTAATCTTTCACCCGCCGGTGCAAAAACACCGCATCGCCGCCGATGTATAAAACACCGTCTTTTTCTTCCGCCGCGCGCAGGGTTTCCGGTCGGTGGCAGATTTTGAGTGGACGGGCAAACAGCGTAAAAGTCTGACCGTCTTTGAATTCCTGCGTTTTGGGAAGTTTTGCCAAGTGTTCTTCCGCCCATACTTCATGTTCTTTAACAAAATCATAGGCCTTTTTGAATGAAGCCCGCGGCGGCAAAGTTAAAACCGCTGTTCTTTTTTTGCTGTCTATTCGCAAATTCATCCGCCGACAACGCGCCGATTTAACAACTTCCAGCGGGAAAGAAAAGGAATTTTCCAAATCAAAGATCTTGCCAGTCAACAAGGTAATCTTCATAATCTTTGACCTCAGTTTCATTAACCAGTTCACGTCCGCGCAGTGAGTTGCCCGATGTATGCACGGTTTCTGCCCGACCGCTTACAAGCGGATGCCACGAGGGCAAATCATAGCCGTTGTCTAAAAGCCAGTAAGCGCAGGTTTTGGGTAGCCAGCGCGGTTTTTCGCGTACGGCGCGCAAATCAATATCGCGGCAATCGGGCACAGCCTCAAAACGATGGGCATAAATTTTACACAAACAACTCTGACAGTTTAAAAAACGGCAATAAGTGTTGGTGAATTTGATTTTTCCTTTGATTTCCAGTTTGTTTAAACAGCATTTGCCGCAGCCGTCGCATAAAAGTTCCCATTCCTCTTTGCTCATATCTTCGAGTTTTTTATGTTTCCAAAACTCCGGCTTGATATGCTCCATATGCACATAACGGCTTTCAGGGTCATATTCCGTTTCAATATCCAGCGACGGCTTTTTCATAAATCTTCCCACTCCACAATATGATCTTCCAAATCTTCGGGCTTGACCAAAACTTCCGACACACAGCGGCCTTTAACGGTGGTTTTGGCACACGGCGGGTGCTTTTCGAACAAACGGCGGTAAGCGCAGGTTTTGGGCATCCAGGCAATGTTTTTAACATTATCTTTGTTAAGCTCCAGACATTCCGGCACCAGCTCGCGGCGGCGGTCATAAACCGTACATAAGCATTTTTCTTCATCAAAATACCGGCAAATGACATCGGTGTAATAAACCTCACCGCTGTCTTCATCCTGAAGTTTAATAAGGCAGCACTTGCCGCAATGAGTGCAGATGTTTTCCCATTCTTCTTTTGTGTAATCTTCAAGTTTTTTCATCGGCGGTTATCCTATCTGCTCAGGCAGATTTTCCTCATTTGCCAGATTGCCGAACTGGGCAAATTCACCGTTCCAGAAAAGTTTGACCGTACCGGTCGGACCGTGGCGCTGCTTGCCGATGATGACTTCGGCCAAGTTGGCGGTTTCCCGGTCTTTTTTCTGCCATTCTTCTATCCGATGCTGGAAATGTTCCGGCGTCTCGTTTTGTTTTTGTTTGGGTTCTTCATTACGCAAGTAATAATTCTCACGATAAACAAACATCACGATATCGGCATCCTGCTCAATGGAACCGGATTCACGCAAATCAGACATCAGCGGGCGTTTGTCATCGCGAGATTCCACACCGCGGTTTAACTGGGAAAGTGCGATGACCGGAACTTTTAATTCTTTGGCCAAAATTTTAAGCCCGCGGGAAATTTCTGAAAGTTCCTGCACGCGGTTGCCTTCATTTTTCTTGTTGTTGCTGCCGGTAATCAGCTGGATATAGTCAATAACAATAAGCCCCAGGCCTTTGGTGCGTTTTAAGCGGCGGGCACGGGTGCGAATCGAACTAATGGTCACGCCCGGGGTATCATCAATATATAAAGGAATCGTTTCCAGTTCGCGGACGGCAGCGGCAATGCGCGTAAACTGGGCATTATCCAGTTCGCCGGTACGCATTTTGTTGCCGGGCGTCTGGGTGACGGTTGACAAGATACGCGAAGCCAGCTGGTCAGCCGACATTTCAAGCGAAAAAAACGCCACACCGCGGTCATGCGGATCCAGATCTTTGGCGCGCCCCATATATTCGGCAACATTATAAGCAATATTGGTTGCCAGCGCGGTTTTACCCATGGCCGGACGGCCGGCAATGATAATAAGATCGGAATTGTTTAAACCGCCGGTTTTATAATCCAGCCGTTCCAAACCGGTTGACAACCCGGAAATTTTGCCTTCTTTTTGGAAGGCTTGTTCAATGTAACCTAAAGATGAGGTTAAGGCAGAAGCAAAGTCAATAAATCCGCCCTGAGTTTCACCCTGGTCGGAAAGTCGGAAAAGCTCCTGTTCAGCCTCTTCAATTTGTTCGGCAGCCGACAAGTCTGCCGTTTCGGCAAAAGCTTTGTTGACGATTTCGGTACCGGTGTTAATCAATTCCCGGCGCAGATACTTGTCATATACAAACTGGGCATAATATTCCACATTGGTCATCGGCGAAGCGCTGTCGGCAAGTTTTATCAGATAATTCGGGCCGCCGACTTCATTTAAGCTGCCTTCCTGCTCAAAATAATTTTTTAAGGTAATGACATCGGCAATGTGTCCGCGGCTGATGAGTTTTGACATCACCTCAAAAATTTTGACATGAACCGGATCGGCAAAATGCTGCGGTTTTAAAAATTCCGAAACCTTTTCAAAAGCTTTGTTGTTGGCTAAAATCGCCCCGATTAAGGCTTGTTCGGCTTCAATGTTCTGCGGCAGTTTTGATGTATCAATTTTTTCCATTTTATTTTAAGTCCGTTATTTGCTTTTAATTTGTTGTACCCTTTATAAATACAAAATGACATATCAGCACCGAATTTTTATTTTTCCTGTGAATTATGGGGATAAAAATTAACTTCCATTCACCAAAACTTCACAATATTCGGATTAGGCATCCATAAATTTCTAAAGTACCACCGGCTTACGCCGGCTGGGATTAGACAAGTTCAGAAGTCAAGCTTCGCTTGTCAGCCGAAAAGCTTCGCAAACCTACGGTTCGGCTGAGGCGCAATCCCCCAACCAGCTTACGCTGGTCGAACCTATAGCGCCTCAACTTGGACCCCTAATATTCGCCGACGTTGTCGGCTCATAGGGGTGACAGCGAAAACAGAACACCGCAGAGAATCTTTAAAGTTGCAAAAAAAAAAAACGATTTAGAATGACGCGCAAACAGGTGTTTTTGCTTTTTTTAGGAGAATGTTATGCGTGAAAATGGGCGGTCTATGGTTGAGATGTTGGGCGTTTTAGCCATTATCGGGGTTTTGAGTGTTGGCGCGATTGCCGGCTACTCTAAGGCAATGTTTAAGTATAAGCTCAATAAATATGCCGAATCAACAAATATGTTTATTAATAATTTTATACAAATCAAAGATTCTCTTAACCAAGAGAACGAAACGATCACTTATTACCCAAAAATTTTGGATAAGCTTGGGCTTATTCCGGACGGTATGCGTTATGTCAGCGAACAATACATTCAAGATGTTTTCGGCAACAATATTATGGCGCAATATGATAAACGTATATCTACTTACAATTTTGACCACGCTATTTTGATTTTTGAAAATGTTACGGACCGGCCGGAAATTTGTAAAACACTTCTGGAAATTGCTAAAGAAAACAGTTTTGCCATCTGGCAGGCTTATTTGTTAGGTTACAGTTCCGGAAGTACCAGAATAGGAACTCTTTACGGCGATAAATTTTGTACATCTTCGGTTAAGTGTCTACGTAACTTAAGTTTAAATGATATTGAAACATTATGCTATACTTATAAAAACAGTGATGAAAATTATTATAAATTACAAATTAATTTTAAAAACTGACAGCTTGTGGATAATAGCGCTTCCGGCAAATTGGCATTTGACCTTCTTTAAATAATCAATTATAAAAATGTCAGGTTTGCAAACAAGGAGGTTTTATGCCTAAAGTTTTAGTTATCGGTGGTGCCGGCTATATTGGCAGCCATGTGGTTAAAGAACTGCTTGAGGGCGGTTATGAAACCGTTGTTTTTGATGATATGTCCACCGGTCAGGAAGTTAACCTGTTTAAAGAAGCAGGTTTTATACGCGGCAATATTTTAGACAGGCAAGCGCTTGATAACGCCTTGAGCCAGAATATTGACGCGGTGGTGCATCTCGCCGGCAAAAAAGCCGTCGGCGAATCGATGGAAAATCCGCAGAAATATGCTGAAAATAATTTAAATGGCTCAATTAACATTTTAAACTCCATGGTTGACAACGGTGTCCGGCATATTGTTTTTTCATCTTCCGCTGCCGTATACGGTACGCCGCAATACCTGCCGTTAGACGAGAAACATCCGCTCAATCCGGTTAATTTTTACGGCTTTACCAAATTGGAAGTTGAAAATCTGCTGGACTGGTACAGCCGGTTGAAAGATTTTAATTATATCGCTTTGCGTTATTTTAACGCCGTCGGTTATGCCGCAGATAAAAGCATCACCGGACGGGAGAAAAATCCGCAAAATCTGCTGCCGATTATCATGGAAGCAGCAACCGGAAAACGCGACGGCTTTGCCATTTTCGGCAGTGATTATGATACACCGGACGGCACTTGTTTGCGCGATTATATCCATGTCAGCGATTTGGCCAGCGCCCATGTGGCGGCCATTAACCGGCTGATGAATGATAATAAATCCTACCGGCTTAACCTCGGTACCGGCAAGGCTGTTTCGGTTAAAGAGATTGTCGACGCAACCGAAAATGTTATCGGCAAACGCCTTAATTATCGTTATGCACCGCGGCGGCCAGGTGATCCGGCCGTGGTGCTGGCAAAAGCAGATTTGGCCCGTGAAATATTAAATTGGCGGCCGCGCTACTCAAACATTGAAGAAATTATCCGTACCGTCTGGAATTTGGAAATTTAATTGTTAGGAAAATTTGATGGAAAACTTAACTGAATTTTTTACCAATCACGCCGTTTTGTCGCAAAACTGGATGTGGACGATTTTCGGCATCAGCGTTATCGTTTTGTTGTTTTTGGATTTATGCGTTTTTAACCGCAAAAATGAAGAACCGCATTTCTGGCATACTTTATGGATTTGCGTTTTTTATATTGTCATTGCCTTAATTTTCGGTGTGTTCGTCATTTATGAAGAAGGCATGGAAAAAGGTATGCTGTATTTTACCGGCTATCTTTTGGAAAAAAGCCTGTCTTTGGATAATATTTTTGTCATGTCGGTGGTGTTTTCCACCATCGGCGTACCGGCGAAATATCAGCATCGGGTTTTGTTCTGGGGGATATTGGGTGCGCTTGTCATGCGTGGTATCATGATTTTCTTAGGTGAAGCACTGATTTCCCGTTTCCATTGGATACTTTACATTTTCTCGCTGTTCCTCATTTATACCGGCGTAAAAATGCTCATGACCAAAGAAGGTGAAACGACACCGTTTAAAGAAACAAAACTTTATAAAACGCTGTCTAAATTTTTTCATGTCACTCATGAACTGCACGACCAGCATTTTATGTTTAAGGAAAACGGACATTGGCATATTACACCGTTGTTTTTTGCACTTATCATCATTGAAACGATGGATGTCATTTTCGCCTTTGACAGTATTCCGGCCATATTCCTCATTACGCAGGATGTGTTTATTGTTTATACCAGCAACATCTTTGCTATTTTGGGCTTGAGAGCTTTGTATTTCTTGTTGGCAGCCATAATTAACAAATTTATGTACTTGAAGCCGGCTCTTTCAATTATCCTGATTTTCATCGGCTGCAAAATCTTTTTGCCGCATGTCGGGCTTAAAATTGAAGCATGGCAGTCTTTAAGTGTTACATTTACCGTATTGTTCGGCGCAATTTTACTTTCGATTTACAAAGATTATCAAAATAAAATTGGCGTATCAAAAAAGTAAATAACTCTCTGCTATTCGGGCACTAATGTACCCTCTTAAGCAGTGACGGTATGGGAACTGTCATGCCTACGAAACAGCGCAAGCGAGTGAGTATCAGGCATCCACGAATCAAAAAAACAAGCCTTAACAGTCGCCAAAGAAAACGCCTTTGCTTTACACTCGGTTTCAATTAAAGACAGTGCCGTTGAAGGCGGAAGCTTTTCGGACCGGTTATGGGGAGACAAGATTTGTTCCGGTTCCCGGAAATGCCTGCGGAATATGACGGTTGCCGATACTTCTGATGTCTGCGACTATTGCGATGATACGGAAAAAAACTGCCGATTGATGATCATGTGGCAATAATTATGCCACCTTGCATAACACCACCGGTGTTGATATTTTTTCTTCACCGATTTTTATTAAGCGTTTCAGTTCATAAGCGGCCTCGTTGTACTCTTCTTCATTTTGGGCATGAATATATGCCAGCGGCGTTGTTTCATCCACATAATCCCCGGTTTGGCAAAAATTTGTGAACCCGGTAGCGTAATCAAGTTTTTGATCCGGGTGTGTGCGCCCGCCTTTTAAACCGACCAAAAGCATACCGATATCGCGAACCGACATACTTTCCACATAACCTTTTGTATCGGCAAATACCGGGCGGATAATCCGGGCATGCGGCAGATAAAAATCTGCTTTTTGCACAAAATCTGCCGGCCCGCCCAGCATATAAACCATTTGCGCAAATTTTTCCAGAGCCTTGCCTGAACCTAACACTTTTGCGACCATTTCTTCTGCTGTTTTATGGTCTTTATAAAGCCCGCAGGATACCAGAATTTCACTGCACAAAACTTTTGTAACTTTATCCAAACGCGGATTAACATTTATATTCTGCAGATATTCCAAAGCCTCCCGTACTTCCAGCGCATTGCCGACGGTTGAACCCAAAACCGCATTCATATCGGTAACCACCGCTGTTGTTTTTGTTCCGGCATTGTTTGCTACTTCCACAATGCATTCGGCCAATTTAACCGCGTTTTCTTCATTTTCCATAAATGCACCCCGGCCGCATTTTAAATCCATAACCAGATATTCCAGCCCCGCGGCCAATTTTTTGGAAAGAATGGATGCGGTAATCAGCGGGATAGACTCGACTGTACCACACACATCGCGAATAGCATAAATTTTTTTATCGGCCGGTGCCAGATTGCCGGTTTGTCCGATAATGGCGCAACCGATTTGCTCAACCGTCTGCCTAAAAGTTTCATTATCGGCAGATGTATTGTAACCAGGTATAGAATCAAGCTTATCCAGTGTTCCGCCGGTATGGCCCAGTCCCCGGCCGGCAATCATCGGTACATAGCCGCCGCAAGACGCCAAAATCGGCGCCAGCATTAAACTGACTTTGTCGCCGACACCGCCGGTTGAGTGTTTGTCAATAACCGGACCGGGCAAATTCCAATGCAGTGTATCGCCGGAATCACGCATTGCCATAGTTAAGGCAACGGTTTCATTTTTATCAAAACCATTTAAAAAAATTGCCATGGTCAAGGCCGCTGTCTGGCTGTCGGCAATGCTTCCGGACGTGACGCCTCTGATAAAAAAATTGATTTCTTCGGGGGTTAATTTATGTCCGTCCCTTTTTTTACGGATAATTTCCTGCGGAAACATTTATTCTTCCTCCAAATATAATTCCAACAATTTTTGAAGCTTACCTGCCGCCAAAGCTGCCTGCGCCAAAGTTTCGTTATGGCTTTGCTGCATATTGTGCAGCCCGGTACCCAGATTAGTGATGACCGAAACGCCTAAAACTTTCATGCCGGCATAAACGGCCGAAATGACTTCCGGCACGGTAGACATGCCGATTGCATCTGCACCTAAAACCTTAAACGCCCTGATTTCTGCCGCCGTTTCAAAATTGGGGCCGGTAACCATCAGGTAAACGCCTTCATGCAGTTCTACGCCGCATTTTCGGGCGACGGCCTTGAATTTTTCACGGCAATCCAAATTATAAGCCAAGCTCATATCCGGAAATCGCGGCCCGTATTTTTCATTATTTTTGCCGATAAGCGGATTTTGACCGCTTAAATTAATGTGATCGGTTATCAGCATCAGGCTTCCCGCCGGCATTTCCGTTTTAAGTGAACCGGCGGCATTGGTCACAATCAGGTTCTTAACCCCGATTTGGGCAAATGCGCATATAACATCTTTAATCAGCTGCGGCGGATAACCTTCATAAAGGTGAAAGCGTCCCTGCATGCAAACCATTTCGTGCCGGCCGAGCCTGCCGACTACCAGCTGCCCTTTATGACCGGCAACGCCTGCCTGCGGAAACCCGATTTTTTCATAAGCAATGGTTTCAGCATCTTCAAAATTTTCTGCCAATCCGCCTAACCCGGAGCCTAAAATCAAAAGCGTATCAGGATGCCGGTTATTTAAGTTTAAACTCAAATTTTTTACATATTGTTCTATCATTTGCCAAGCTCCTCCTCACTAAATGCTACCGGCAGCAATTCGGCAATCGTATATGTTTTTTTAATCCCTTCCAAATCAGCCAGATGAACTTTTGTTTTTTTATCCGCAAACTCAAAAATCCGCTGCAAGCAGGCGCCGCACGGCGAAATTAACTTTGAACCGCCGGCAACAACGACAATATCTTTTATCAGCCGGTCACCGCCGGCATGCATGGCGGAAATGGCTCCGGCTTCGGCGCACGTGCCGCACGGATAAGAAACATTTTCAACATTGCAGCCGGCATATATCCTGCCCGAAGAGCTCAAAACCGCTGCGCCGACGGCAAACCCCGAATACGGGGCATAAGCCCGGGTGCGCGCTTTTAACGCCTGCTCGTAAAGTTCGGAAAGTGCGGACATTTTGTACTCCTTAATCAAAAATTAGTTGATTTATATTATGGATATTATACATTATTGCTGTAATTGGCAAAGATTTTTTACGTTTGTTACAGGAGAATCGCACCGTGTTTAAAAAACTTTTCATCAGCCTGATTGTTATTGTTGCCCTGGCTGCCGGCGGTTTATCGGCTTATATTTCAACGATTGACTGGAACAAACATAAAGATAAAATTGCCGAACAGCTGGAAAATATTACCGGGAAAAGGATTGTATTCGGCGGAAGCGTATCGTTGTCGGTGTTTCCGACCCCGTATCTGACGGCAAAAGATATTAAAATCTATAACAAAAGCGGTGATAATACCAATGAGCCGCTGGCCGTCATCAATGAAATGGTTACCGATTTAAGCCTGGTTCCGCTCTTAAAAGGCAATTTTGTTGTTAACAATATGTCTTTAATCAACCCCAATATTTTAATTGAATTCCTGCCTGACGGAAAGCTTAACTGGTATTCTGAAATTTCTGATGAACAAAAAGATACGCTTGACGAAGTTGAAGTTGCCCTAAACAGCGTTATGCTCAAAGATGCTTCGGTACAAATTATCAATAAAGGTTTAAATGTCGACATTACCATACAAAACCTTAATGCCGAGGTTACGGCACAGAGCCTGCGCGGCCCGTACCGGATTGACGGTAACTTTGTCAAAGACAATAACCCTGCCGGTTTTGCCCTGACATTGGGAACGTTGTCTGAAAGTTTTGCCACTTCCTTAAATCTGGTCTTAACCCACCCTTCAACCGAAAGTTATGCCCGGTTTGACGGCTCTATGCTGACCAGCAACAATGAAATCAAAGGAAACTTTATTGTCGAATCGAAAAATCCGTCAACTTTTATCAACGGCCTGACCAATCAGACAATTCTGCCGGAAGAGTTCAATTATCCGTTGGCTTTTTCGGTTGAACTTAATACCAACAACCAGCAAATTGATTTATCAAGTTTTATTATCAAATACGGCGATGACACGGCCGGTGCCGGCAATATTTTAATTCCGCTGGTTCCTCAACCCGGTGAGGAAAAACGTGTGGTTGAAGTCGGGTTTGAAATGACAGATTTGGATTTGCAGCCGGTTATGGGAATTATAAAAGAGCAATTAAAAAAATATGACGGTAATAAAACGCCGTTTGAACCGTTTTTTGATTTTGATATGATTGCCGATGTTAAAGCAATTAAAGCTACCTACAACAATCAGGCTATTCGTAACTTCGCTTTAAGTGCCGATTTGGTTGACGATGTATTGAATGTTAAAAGTTTTTCGGGATTGTTTCCGGGTGATGCCGACATTTCCGCGACAGGTGATATTTTTGAACATGAAAAAGTCTTGTCTTATAACTTTAAAGTTAAAGGTATGTTTCAAGACTTCCTAAAATTTATGGAATGGCTCGGCATTAAACCCAAAACATATACTCAATCAACTTACCGAGGAGCACAGATTAATGCCGAAATTTCCGGAAATTTAAACCAAATCCGGATTATGCCGCTTTCTTTTAATCTGGATAAAATTTCGGCAAACGGCGTTATCGGCATTATCCGCAACGGACGGCTTCGGTTGTTTGTCGCCCTTAACAGCGAATCTGTTAATTTTGATAATTATATTCCTCCATTAAGTGATGATGAGCAAAAACTGCCTCTGGCGGAAAAAGCTAAAGTCATTCTTAACAAATTCAGTTTCCTTAACAAAGCCGATGTGCATCTGGAAACAAAAATCGGGCTTGGTATCTATAATAAAATTCCGTTTGAAAACATTAATGTTTTTCTGGATACGGAAAACGGCATCGTTAAAATTCAGAATATTAGCGTTGGTGAAACGGTTTCTTCCGGTTTTGATTTTAACGGAACAATTTCCGGCTTGGGAGTAAGCCCCTCGTTTGAAAATATTAAATATAATTTTAAATCAACTGATTTTAAAAATTTTGCCGAAAAATTCAAACTGCCTTTACCTTCCTGGCCACTGGCAACCGAAGCAAAAAATGTTGAATCTAAAGGGATTTTTACCGGCAATCTTAGTGACGCTACTATTAAAACGGTCAACACGATTGAAAAGCTCAGCTCTGTTTACAGCGGCAAACTGTATAACTATGAAAACAAACTGAACTTTAACGGTATTCTTGAATTTAAAACACCTGATTTTACTCAATTTGTTAAATCTTTAGGTTTTAATTACAATCCTCAAAACATGGCTTCAAACATTTTTACATTTAAAGGAAATGTTGAAGGAAATGCTAACTCTTGGAAAACAGAAAATTTTGACGCATTTATCGGAACCACTAATTTTAAAGGGAAAACAGCCGTAGATTTGTCTGCCGGCCGGCCTAAAATTACGACAGATATGACTGCTAATAAATTTGAATTTGACCGCTTTTTTTACAATCCGGCACCAGACAATCCGGTTTCCTTAAGCCGCGGCATGCAAAGCGGTGAAAATAATTTCCTGGAACGACCATCTGTCAATAAAAACGTGGTAGATTATGAATTTTTTAAAACTTTTGATCTTGTTGGAAAATTTTATACCGGAAGTTTAAATTATGGTACACAGCTTTTTGAAAATGTGTCTGCTGATGTTAATATTAATCAGGGAATAATCAAAATTACGAATCTGCAAGCCGTAAAAGAAGAAGGAAATATTGACGGACAGGCAGATTTAGATATTACGACCATGCCCAAGATTAAAGGCGTTCTTAATTTTTCTAATTTTGATCCGACTGCTCTTGGTGGCAACAGGTACGGTTTTGTTTCAGGTTTACTGCGCGCCAAAACCGAATTTGAAAGCTCGGCAGAATCTGAAGCCGATTTTATTGAACGCTTAAACGGTAAAATTTCTTTTGATATAGATAATGCCGTTTTCAAAGGCTGGGATATGGAATTTATTGAAGATGATTTAAGCCGCCGAACCCATTCCGACAATTTGATTGAAATGTTACGGGAAAATTTACAAAAAGGTCAAACACCTTTTGAGCTTGTCGGCGCAGAAATTGATATTAAAAACAGTAATTATACATTTAAAGATGCCTTAATGGCTTCAGGGCTGGTAACAATTGATGTTTCCGGCAGCGGAAGCCTGAAAAACTGGGATACGGATACGACATTTAAAATTGTTTTTGAACGTTTACGCGATAAACTGGTACCAATTGAATTTAAATGGAACGGTTCTTTGAGTAATCCAAATCTGATTGTAGACGGCTCGGATCTTAAAAACAAATATGACAGTTACTGGGAAAAAATTGCTCAGGAGAAAAAGGCTGCCGAAGAAGCCCGGATTAAGGCTTTGAATGAAAAAATGAGTAAAACTCAGGAAAAAGTTTCCCAATTAAAAGAAACGGCCGTTAATGAAATTTTACCGCGCATTGAAAAGTATAAGCCTCTAAGCAGCAATGACGAAATCAAAAGCCGGTATGACAGCAATCATTTACTGATTATCGACATCAATAACCAACTCGATATGATGCAGCAAAAAGCCAAGGTCGATTTTACCGACAATGATATTACGGAAATGAATGCAAAGCTGGAAACTTTTGAACCGCAATTGCAGGAAATTTTAAAACAAATTGATGAAACTTTCATTTATGATGTCAAAGTTCATGCAGCTGAAGCTTATGGTACAATTGCCGGCATCTATAATAATTCAAAAATTAAAGCCGTTAATTATCAGAAAACTCTTGATGCCTATGTTTTGCGCTTGCTGCAGCTGGGTTCCCTTGTCGTTTTGGATCGAGATCCGCGGGCAACCGATTATAAGAATCAAATCGAAACTTCCCTTCGTGCCATTGAAGATTTGAACTCAAAAGCTAACGAAACGCGGGAAGCTATTGAAGCAACAGATAATATCGACGAATTAGATACGCAATATAAGGTTATGCAGGAATTGCTTGGCAAAACACAGGAAGAACTGGAAAAACTGAATTCCGGCATGGAAACGCTTTTTGATTATGCCAAAAAACTGGTCCGGAAAGAAGAATACGGTGATATGCCGGCAGAAGAGTCCGAACCTCAAAACGAAATTATTATTGTTGAAGAAAAAAGTGATGAAAAAACTTTTGAAGAACCCGTGGCAGAAGCTCCTCAACCACAGCCATTATTAAAACCGGCTGAGGAAAAAGCTGAAAACATTTCTTTAGAAGATAATACGCAAACACAATCCAATCCTGTTGAAACTTCTGTTTCCGATGAACACACAGAAACACCGGCTGAAATTATATCTTATCAATCCAAAGCGGTGCTTTCAGGTACAATTACCCGGGGCAGGCAAGTCCTGGAAGCAGAAAAACCGGCAGTCGTTACCACACCGGCAACAGGGACGGCTTTATTGCGACCGATTTCAGAAAAAACAGTTTCTGCCGGCGGAATTATAAAAAAGAAAAAATAGTTTTTGCTCCGGGATATTAAGCCCGGTGTTTTTTACATTCTCAAGCGTCATTAATCTTTGTGGATTTTGCTCATGTCTTTGCTTGTCTTAACAAAAAGGCATGATATATATAATTTATAATTGTAATCTTATTATTTGGAGTTTATCAATGTTTCACAAACCAGAAGTTTGTATTTTGCCGGTTGCCGGATTATCTACCCGCAATTTGCCGGCAACAAAAGTTTTACATAAAGGTTTTTTAACGTTAAATAATTTACCGATTATTCAGTATGCCGTTGAAAATTGCCGGGAAATCGGTATCAAAGAAATCATTTTTATTTACAGTGATCAATCCTGCAAACATTTGTTTGAAAAATATTTTGCTCCGTACCCTTGGCTGGAAGAACATTTGGAAAAAAAGGGAAAGTTTGAGATTCTTCAATCCTTAAAAAATATTATCCCTGCCGATATGAAATTCTCTTTTGCCGAACAAAAACAGCCTCTCGGCAACGGCCATGCCATCTTAATGGCCAAAGAGCTGGTCGGCAAACGTGATTTTATTGTTATGTGGCCGGATGATATTTATATCAATTTTCATGGTGAGGGGATTTTAAAACAGCTTTGTGATGTGTTTGAAAAGACCGGCGGTATTGTTGAAAATATCATGGAATTTCCCAAAGAGGAAATGACACGTTACGGGGCGCTTATCAATGCTGTCCGGGACGGAAGGCTGGTTTATGCCAACGGGTTGGTTGAAAAGCCAAAATTAGAAGAAGTTCCTTCAAATTATGCCAGTATGGGGCCATATATCTTGCCTAATGTCGTCATGGATATTCTGCCGGAAGTTAAAAACGGCACAAATGGTGAAATTAACTTAACCGATGCCATAAACTTAGCTGCTCAAAGAGGTGAAAAAATTACCGGCGTTCTATGCAGCGGCCTGCGCTTTGACTGCGGTACCAATGAAGCTCTGGCAAAATCAAACTTAAAACTGACATTAATGCAAAATCCCGAATTACGTGCTTATGCCAAAGAATTGCTGGATTCAATTTTAGTTTAAATTTTCCTGGTTGTTCGGGAAACGGCGTTTGGATAATCCGGCCAAACGCCGTATTTTTATAGTCATTATTACAAATCAAACATTGTGTCTTGTTTTTTGGACCCCTAGTATTCGGCAGGCAAGCCTGCCTCATAGGGGTGACAATGGATGTGGTATATATCCAGCGAAGAATCTTTAAAGTTGCAAAAAAA
>CALXUN010000026.1 GCA_944391705.1 uncultured Alphaproteobacteria bacterium | reverse complement strand
TTTATGTGATCCTAACCGGAGCGGATGTTGCTTTTAACCTAAAATCTCAATACTACTCGTACGTATGATATGCCAAAACGGTCAAACGAACCCAATATCAGGTTCGTTCGGCCCTTTTATGAGGCGACTTCTCTTAAATAGTTTGTTCGCGGGTTTTGCAGAATTTGATTTTCGGAAAATCTTCCGCAGCTTTGTTCAAATGCCAGGCGTTTCGTGCCAGAAAAACATTGGCGCCGTCATGATCTGAAGCAATATTCATTTGATTAGAGTCAATAAATTTCTGCAACTGAGACTTATCGTCACTTTCAAACCAACGGGCGGTATAATACTGCGTCGGTTCAAAAATAACCGGAATATTGAATTCGGTACGAATACGGTCGGCCATAACTTCAAACTGCAATGCGCCGACAGCTCCGACAATCCATTCTGAGCCGATAATCGGTTTAAAGACGCTGGCGCCGCCTTCTTCGGCAATTTGTTGTAAAGCAGTTCCCAGATGTTTTGATTTTAAGGGATCGACAGCTCTGACAGATTTCAAAAGTTCCGGCGCAAAACTCGGGATTCCGGTAAAATGCAGCTTTTCGCCTTCGGTTAATGTATCGCCGATTCGAAGCTGTCCATGATTGGGAATACCTATAATATCACCGGCGTAAGCATCTTCGGCGAGTTCTCTTTCCTGAGCCAGAAACATGACCGGCGTCGGCACTTTGAGACTTTTACCGGTACGCACCTGATAAAGGCTCATGCCGCGTTTGAAATGCCCGGAACAAAGCCGCATAAAAGCAATGCGGTCACGGTGTTTGGGGTCCATATTGGCCTGAATTTTAAAAACGAAACCGGTTACTTTATTCTCGCCGGCATCGACTTTGCGTTCGGCAGCCGGATGCGGCTGCGGGGCAGGGGCAAACCGATGCAGCCCCTCTAAAATTTCCTGTACGCCGAAATTGTTGATGGCACTGCCGAAAAATACAGGAGTCAAAGCTCCGGCAAGATAAAGTTCCAAATCAAACTTCGGACAAAGCTCTCTGACCATTTCAACGTCTTCGCGCAGCTTTTCAAGCGCGTGTTCCGGCAAGAGGGCATCAAGTTTGGGGTCGTCAAGCCCTTTGCAGGTTTCAATAACGGCATTGATTTGCGACTTGTCACCAGTTTTATTCATTAAAATCAACTGATCATTAATAATGTCATAACAACCCAAAAAGTTTTTGCCGCTGCCAATCGGCCAACTGGCAGGTGTTACGTCAAGAGCCAGCGTTTTTTCGATGTCATCTAAAAGCACGAACGGGTCCAACCCTTCGCGGTCGAGTTTGTTGATAAAGGTTAAAATCGGGATATTGCGCAAGCGGCACACTTCAAAGAGTTTTTTGGTTTGGCTTTCAATACCCTTGGCGGAATCCAACACCATCACCGCAGAATCAACGGCGGTTAAAACCCGGTAAGTGTCTTCCGAAAAATCTTCATGGCCCGGTGTATCCAAAAGATTAAACGTAATATCTTCATATTCAAACGTCATAACCGATGAAGCAACCGAAATACCGCGTTCCTGTTCAACTTTCATCCAGTCCGAATGTGCACGGCGGTTTTCACCGCGGGCTTTAACGGCGCCGGCCTGTTGAATGGCACCGCCAAACAGCAGAAGCTTTTCGGTTAAGGTTGTTTTACCGGCGTCCGGGTGTGAAATAATTGCAAACGTTTTGCGCTTGTTTACGATATTTTCTGGCATGCTTTATCCTGTTTTTTATTATCATGAACATTATTGCCGGGCATCTTATAAAATTTTGGACAACAATACAATAGTTTTATGATTTTTCTTGATTTAAATATTTTTTTAGCTAGTATTTCAACAGCCAAATTAGGATTAACCGCGGACGTGGCGGAACTGGCAGACGCGCCAGACTTAGGATCTGGTATCGCAAGATGTATGGGTTCAAGTCCCTTCGTCCGCACCATTTTTAATGGTATGTTTTTTTAAGAAGAGATGAGATAAATGAAAGTTAGTGAAACAAAATCTAAAGGCCTGAACAAAGAATACAAAGCCGTTATTCCGGCAGCTGATTTTGAAAAGGAAGTTGATGCCAAAATTGATCAGATTGCCAAAACAACCAAGCTTCCGGGTTTTCGTCCGGGAAAAGCGCCAAAAGCCATGCTCAAACAAAAGTACCGCGCTTCGGTTTTAGGCGAGGTTTTGGATGAAATGCTTAAAAATGCGGCTGATGAAATCATCAAAAACAACAAGCTGCGTCCGGCCGTCATGCCGGAAATCAACTTAACCGTTTTCGGCGACGGCAAGGATATAGAGTTTGATGTTGTGGTTGAAGTTTTACCAGAAATCAAACTGGGTGACTTTTCAAAAATCACATTGGAAAAATTAACGGCGGAAGTTCCGGCCGAAGAAGTCGAAAAAGCCATTCGTTATGTTGCCGAAAGCCGCAAAGAAACGGCTAAAGTTGAAGAAGACCGCTCCACGAAAAAGGGCGACTTTGCCGTAATAGATTTTGTTGGTTCCGTTAATGGTGAAGAATTCAAAGGCGGCAAAGGCAGCAATTATCCTTTGGAGCTGGGTTCCGGTTCCTTTATTCCGGGATTTGAAGATCAGCTTATCGGCAAAAAGGCCGGTGATAAGGTTGATGTTAAGGTTACTTTCCCGGAAAATTATCATGCTAAGGATTTGGCCGGCAAAGATGCTGTTTTTGCTGTTGAAATCAAAGAGATCCGGGAGCCGAAGCCCGTTGTTATTGATGATGAGTTTGCCAAATCTTTAGGCGAGAAAGATTTGGATTCTCTGCGTGCCAAGGTTGTTGAACGTATTAAAGCAGATTATGAAGTTGCTTCCAAAATGAAGTTGAAACGCGCCTTGCTGGACGTGCTGGACAAAGAATATAACTTTGAAGTTCCGTCAAAACTGGTTGATGCCGAATATGACGGAATTGTCAAGCAATACGAGCAGGCAAAAAAATATAATCAGCTTGATGAATATGAAAAAAATAAAGATGAAAAAGATTTGCTGGCCGAATATAAGGAAATTGCCCTGCGCCGCGTTAAACTCGGTTTGTTGCTTTCCGAGGTCGGTATGGCTGCAAAATTAACGATTTTGCCGGAAGACATTAACAGAGCGATTGCGGCCGAAGCCCAGAAATATCCGGGTCAGGAAAAAGCCGTATTTGATTATTACCTGAAAAACAAGAATGCGGTTGAAGCTTTAAAAGCACCTGTTTTTGAAGAAAAAATCGTTGAACATGTTTTAAGCCAGGTCAGCTTGAAAGAAAAAACGGTTACGGCCGAAGAGTTGTATTCTTTTGAAGAAGACAAAAAGCCGGCAAAAAAAACAGCCGCTAAAAAATCTTCCAAAAAAGAAGAAAAATAAATTGAGAAATGAAAGAAAAAGCTCTCATTAAACGAGAGCTTTTTTTATGCTGTGAAGGTAATAAAATTAAAATAAATCATAAGTGTTTTTCAATCCAGGCCATAATCAGCCCGACAAGATATTGCTGCTGTGTATCGCTCAATTCAATACCTTGTTTGAAATGGTGCCATTTATAAATACAGTTGCGGCAGCAGGTTGCCGTCGCATGCTGGGCGATAAATACCGGATGACCTTTCATCGGCGTCTGTTTGCCGTCATTTACGGGATTTGCCGGAGCAATACGTTTGCGGATGAAATCTTCGGCATGGCTGCGAATGATATTAAACCCTTTTTGCCGGACATAGCTTTTATCTTTTTCTTTTAGGACAAAGCGACGCCGAAAATCCGATGTTTCAAGTTTTTCCAAAATATCTTCATACATATGTTCAGAATTAAAGTGTTTAAAACAAAAACACAAGGATGTTTTTTAAATAAACAATATGACAGTTTAGGTTGAAAAGTTTTTATAAACTTGTTAAATTGTGACGCAAGAGGATGACAAATGTTTGATGTTTATAAAGTCAGAAAAGATTTTCCTGTTCTAGCACGTTCTATAAACGGTAAACCGAATGTTTATCTGGATTCGGCGGCTTCTGCTCAAAAACCGAAATGTGTCATTAACAAAATGAGCAGGGTTTACAAAACGGCGTATGCCAATGTTCATCGCGGCACATATGCTTTGGCAGATGAAATAACCTCTGAATATGAAAAAGCCAGAGAAGTCGTGAAAAAATTTATTGGTGCCGATTCTGAAAAAGAAATTGTTTTTACCCGCAACGCGACCGAATCAATTAATCTGGTGGCGTCCTCCTGGGCTTTGGAAAATTTGCATCAATGTGATGAAATACTGATTTCTGAGGCTGAACATCATGCCAATTTAATTCCCTGGCAAATTGTCTGTCAGAAAAAAGGCTGCCGGCTGAAAGTGTTTAAAATTGATGATAACGGTGCATACTTACCACAAGAGTTTATAAAGAATTTAAATGAGCGCACCAAGCTGGTTGCCGTAACCGGAATGTCCAACGTATTGGGAACGGTTTTTCCGATAAAAGAAATAGCTTTGGCGGCACATCAGGCCGGCGCTAAAGTGCTGATTGACGCTTGTCAGCTGGCAGTACACAGTTCGATAAATGTACAAGATATTGACTGTGATTTCTTAGCTTTTTCCGGGCATAAAACCTATGGGCCGACCGGTATCGGCGTGTTGTATGGAAAATCAGAAATTTTGGAAAGTATGCCGCCATATCAGACCGGCGGCGACATGGTTGATAAAGTTACTTATCAGAAAACAACTTATGCCGAACCGCCGGCACGTTTTGAAGCAGGTACGCCGGCAACGGTGGAAGCTGTCGGTTTGGGCGAGGCTTTAAGATATATGATGAAACTTGGGCTTGACAATATTGCTGCCCATGAGCGGGAACTCAGCGCTTATATGTTGCAAAAAACATCAGAAATAAAAGATTTTAAACTTGTTGGTACGGCAACAAATAAAGGCGGTGTTTTTTCTTTTCAGGTCGGCAACATCCACCCGCAGGATCTGGCATATGTTTTGGGAAAAGAAGGGGTGGCAATCCGCATAGGACATCATTGCGCCGAACCGCTGGTTAACCGGATGGGCTATACCTCTTTGGCGCGGGCTTCTTTCGGGTTGTATAATACCAAAGAAGATATTGATGCTTTTGTTGCAGCAGTTAAAAAAGCTTCAGCGTTTTTCTGATTTATTGACATTACCCGGGATTGGTTTATAACTACCAAAAATATTGTATTAATTAACGGAAAAGAATATGAGCGAAGAAATAGATGAAAACGAGGCTTTGCTTTTACAGGCAATGAGTGTTGATGATACGCCGCCGGCAGAATATAAAGCAACAGCGGGAAAACCGCTGCCGGAAGGTGAAAAACCGGCTAAGATGTATGATATCGTCGAAGCAATTAAAACGGTTTCCGATCCGGAAATTATGATAAATGTTTATGATTTGGGGCTGATTTATAAAATTCATCAGGAAGAAAACGGCGATATAAATATCGACATGACTTTAACCGCGCCCGGTTGTCCGGTGGCCGGAATTTTGCCGCAGCAGGTGGCTGATGCCGCCGCCGGTGTTAAAGGGGTAGGGCAAGTTGAGGTTAAGATAGTCTGGGAACCGGCATGGACCATGGAGCGCTTAAGTGAAGAGGCCAAAGCCATGCTGGATATGTTTTAAAAGAGGAAAAAATGGAAGATATTGAAGAACTGATTGAAAATTTTTCCATGCTGGAAGATTGGGAAGATAAATACCAGTATCTGATAGATTTGGGCGAAAAACTGCCGCCTCTGGATGAAAAGTACAAAACTGACGCCTGGAAAGTAAGCGGCTGCCAGTCACAGGTCTGGCTGGTGCCGGAACATAAAGGCGGTTTACTGTCATTTAAAGGCGACAGCGATGCGATTATGGTTAAAGGAATTATTGCCGTTATTCTGGCAATTTATTCAAATAAATCTGCACAAGAGATAAAAAAAATTGAAGTCGGAAAAATTTTTGCTAAACTGGGCTTAGGAGAACATTTGAGTCCGAGCCGCCGGAACGGGATGATGTCTATGGTTGATAAAATCCGGTTTTATGCGGAAAGCCTGGAAAAGTAAACTGATGAATATTCATGAATACCAAGCAAAACAAATTTTAAGCCGCTACGGTATTAACATTCCCAAAGGCGGTATAGCTTACACGCCGGGAGAAGCCAAAAGAGTGGCGCAAAGGATTTCCCCGCAAGGCCCCTGGATGATGAAAGCACAGATTCAGTCCGGTGCCAGAGCCGAAGGACATTTTTTGGAAAAAAGCGCCGGCAGACAGGGGGGAATACGTTTTTTAACCGGAAGAAAAGATATCTTTGAAGAAGCGCAGAAAATGCTTGGTTCAACGCTTGTGACCAAGCAAACCGGCGCTAAAGGAAAACTGGTCAGCAAGGTTTATATCGAACAATACATGCCTTGTGAACGGACTTTTTATGCCAGTCTGGTCATCGATCGTATGATTCCGTGCGTTACGTTGCTCATTGCCGCTTCAACGACCAATATTATGGATATGGCGGTTAATGAGCCGGATAAAATTTTACGCATCAATTTAGGGCTAAATGACAAAATAAGCGCCTGCCAGCTTGACCGGATTATGGACTTTTTAAAATTAGACGGGAAATGCCGCAAGGGTTTAAAAAGTTTTATTAACGGCATGCATCAGGCCTTTATGGATTTAGACGCCATTATGATGGAGGTTAATCCGGTCGGGATTGATGTTAAGGGCACTCTGACGGCTTTAGATGCCAAAATTTCATTTGATGACAACGCTTTGTTCCGACATCCGGATATTGTACAAATGCATGATGATTATGAAGATGCCGACCGGGTTTTAAAAGCAGCAAAATACGGGTTTCAATATCAGGAATTTGATGACGGCAGCATCGGCTGTATTGTTAACGGTGACGGTATAGCCCTGACCATAACCGATATGCTGCATAATCGCCCCGAACAGATGGCATGTTTTTTGAATGTCAAGGGCGGCGTGGATAAAGACAAAATATCGGCCGGTATAAAAATTATCATGACCAACCCGAGGGTGGAAGGTATTCTGATTAATATTTTAGGCGGATTTTTACGCTGTAATTTAGTTGCAGACGGTATTATTGCCGCGGCATCCGAGGTGGGGTTAAATGTTCCGCTGGTGGTGCGCTTTGAAGGCACCAACAAAGATGAAGCACAGGAAATTTTAAACAATTCCGGCCTGCCGGTTATCATGGCCGAAACCATGGAAGAAGGGGTTGAAAAACTCTTGAAAGCAATGGAGGAAAGCGACTGATGTCTATACTTGCAGATAAAAAGACTAAAGTTCTGGTGCAAGGCATTACCGGCATGCAGGCTTCTTTCCATGTCAAGCGTTCAATTGCGGCCGGAACCAAAATTGTTGCCGGTGTATCGCCGCAGCGCGGCGGAACAAAATACGGGGGTATACCTGTTTTTGAAACGGTTAAAGAAGCAGTTTCGGCAACAGGTGCTACGGCTTCGGTTATGTTTGTTCCGGCACGGTTTGTAAAAGATGCAGTTAAAGAAGCGGTAGAGGCAGAATTAGAGGTTGCCGTAACGATTGCGTACGGTGTGCCGATCCGGGATATGCTGGAAATCAAAGCCATGCTTAGAGGCTCCAAAACGGTTTTAATCGGACCGAATACGCCGGGTATCATAACTCCCGGGGAAGCCTGCTTAGGCATTTTCCCTGAAAACATCCACCATTCGGGAAATATCGGCGTCATTTCCCGTTCTTCAACACTGACTTATGAAGCGGTGCTGGAAACAGACCGGGCGGGTTTGGGACAGTCTACGGTTATCGGCTTAGGCGATGATATGATTGTCGGAACAGACTTTGTCGAACTTTTAAAACGGTTTCATCAGGATGAAAAAACCAAAGCAATTGTTCTGCTCGGGAAACTGGGCGGCACATTTGAAGAAGCCGCGGCAGAGTTTTATAAGGATTTGCCGGTTAAAAAGCCGGTGATTAGTTATGTGGCAGGAACGGCCGTTCCTTTTGATTATAAAATGGGATATGCCGGCGATATCATTACCCGCGGTAAAATTACGGCAGAAGACAAGAAAGAAGTTATGCGCCGGGCCGGAATAATCGTCGTTGACAGTATTAATGAAATTCATCATTGTCTGCAAATGTTAAAAGGTAAAGAGTAAATAAAAAATACCAGCATTCATGGGAACGATTTTAAAAGATATCTTAAATTTTTTACTGCCGCCGCGTTGCATGTGCTGCGGAAAAATTTTAGCCGATGATAATGGCTTGTGTCCGGAATGTTTTAATCAAATGACGTTTATCAGTATGCCTTATTGCAAGCACTGCGGCCTGCCGTTTGCCGACCGGTCGTCATTAAACCGGGATATGATATGTCCGGCATGCATACGGGAAAAGAAAAGCCCGTTCAGGATGGAACGTTCGGCGTTAAAATATGATTTAGCTTCCAAAAAGGCGATTTTGGCCTTTAAGTTTATGGATAAAACAGAAAATGCCAAAGTTTTTGCCAAATGGCTTAAAATTGCGGGACAGGATATTTTCACTGCCGGTGTCGATGTCTTTATTCCGGTCCCTCTGCATTATCGCCGGCTGATTATGAGGCGGTACAATCAGTCGGCATTACTGGCGGCGGCATTGAGCCGTTTAACGAAAATTCCGGCAGATTTTTCGTCACTGGTCAAATTTAGATCAACAAAGCCACAGGCGGCCTTATTAGGACAGGCCAGAAGAAAAAATATCAGAAATGCCTTTAAGGTTAAACATCCCGAACGCATAAAAGGCAAGCGCATCGTTTTGATTGATGATGTTTTAACCACCGGTTCCACGGTCCGTGAATGTGCAAAAGTTTTGCTTAACGCCGGTGCGGTTTCCGTTGATGTTTTGACCATTGCCCGGGTATACAAAGATTAATTTTTTATATCAATGATAAAAATCAGGCAATTAGTTTTTTATGGAATTTTCGGCATAGGCTTTGATAATCGGAATATCGGCCGGTGAAAACTGGTATTCAAGCATTTCCTGCGGGTTAACCCATTTATATTGCTCATGCTCGCACACTTTTTTTATTTCCGGATTTGGGCATTCGGCTAAAAAAGCGTTAATAACAAATGAGCCGAACGGGTAGTCATAGGAAGATTTCATAAACAACGGCCCGACATTAACAGTCAAATCCATTTCTTCTAGGAGTTCCCGTTGCAAACATTCTTGAAGTGTTTCGCCGGGCTCAAGCTTACCGCCGGGAAGTTCCCAGAAAAATTCCAGGTCTTTGCCGCGACGGCGCTGGGCAATCAAAACCTTTCCTTTGCAGACGATAATGCCGGCTGCAATTTGTTTTGCTTTTTTAATATCAGCCATGGTGGTTATTTCTTTCCCGGTTTTACATAAGCCAGAGCAGCATGTTCTTCACAATAAGTATGACCGCTGCGGATTTTTTTGCCGCAAAAGCAGAAATTATCATCTCTGGGATCGCCAATCGGCCAGCGGCAGGTATGATTATCAAGCTCGGTTAATTTTAAGCATGCGCTGCTTCCTGCCGTTTTTTCAAAACCGGCAGGCTTGATATCCGCTGCAACTGTATCGGCTACGGCTTTTTTGGCTGTTTTGACGACAGGGGTACCGCTTTCGGTATTTGCAGGGGTTGCAACAGACTTATTCAAAGAATCGACATCTTCTTTTTTCTTAATCGGGGAAGGGCGTGCCGTTAGGTTCAGGCGATGGACTTTCCCGACGATGGAGTTTTTGGAAACGCCGAGGTTTTTGGCAATTTCATTGGTGGTTAACCCTTGTTTCCACATTTTTTTCAGGTCTTCAACCATTTCATCTGTCCAAGCCATCATTTTTCTCCTTTATTACCGGTTAATTTTTTCAAAGTTTAAGGCAATATTTATAACGAGTCCAGTTTTAATTTTATGCAATTAGCACTTTTTTTTACAAAAAAATGTGTTATTCTTTGAAAGCGGATTTAAATTTAACGGTGATGATGAAATAATGAAAAAATGTTTTTTTAATATACTTTGCATCTGTGGCGTTCTTTTAGCGGGAACGGCTTATGGCGCTGATGAAAAACGGCAGCCTTCCAATAAAGATGAGATTGTCTTATATCCGGATAATCCGGCATATTATGCCAAATATTTTACGGTTGATTTAAATGCGCCGATACCGGATGTTAAAGCTCTAAGGGAAGAATTGCACCGGCAGCTGGAAGTATACAACCCGCGCTATATTGTCAGTTGGGACATGGGTCCGACGTTTGATAAATTATGGGCAACGACAATCAAAGCATACGGCACCAGTGAAAAACGTCTTAAAAGCCCGAATGAAGATGAACTGGTAGCTCTCATAAAAGCCCTGCCCAAAGAGTATTATCCGTATATCGGTCCTTATCTGCACACATTGGCCAGCACGCCGGACAAAGTGCTTAACATGCCCGGAATAAAAGAAACCAAAAATAAATTTCCGGAACGGATAGCCCCGCAGCTTCAGGGAATTGAAGATTTGGAATTTCTTTCACCGTATTTATATATACTTCTGATGCCGGAAATGTGGCCGAGTAACAATAAAAACCTTGAAATGCCCCGTCCGCGGCCGGCCAAGCTTCCGCCGATAAAGTACGAGCCGGATTTTTATGCCAGAATTTTGGATGAAACGCCCAAGCAGGGGTTTGGCGGTGCGGCCCGTACGGATGACAAACCGGGACGCGATAAATTACGCACGCTGCATGCAACGGCAACCTCTCCGTTAACCGGAGCTGATATCAGGGCATTTTTAAATACACTGGATGACATCAAAGAGTTTGCGACAATGGGCAATACTTTAAAAATCATTGATGCCGGTAATGTTTTGGATTACTGGGAACGCAAGAACGGAACGGCGCTGGAATTAAACGGATTAAAAGACGCCGTCAATCCTTGTCAACGTCTGGTGTTAAAAATCAAATGGGCCAACATGGAAAATGAGTTTGCCAAAACCGTTGCTCAGGACGGTTTTAATATAGACGAATGGGCTTATACCTGCGACAAGACCCTGAAAGCATATCGTATTGCCCGTATTCCGGCGCCGAAACTGACGGCACTGAGGCAATACAAACAGGGTTTGTACAATAATTACATCAACAGTCTGAATCCCATGTGGCGGGAAAGTCAGTTTGCAACAATGCAAAGCCTTTTGGAAATGTATAAAGCCCCGCGCTCAGATGTACAGACAGCGCTAAAAAATGAAAGTCTGATTAAAGAAAAACTGAAACCCTGGGGCGGTTTGCTGATAACATCTCCCATCCCGAATTAAAAGACAAAAGCTTTTTGTTTTAAGCTAAAAAAAATTTGTTGCATTTACGCTTTGGAATATGTATAAGAATGTAAATCGGATTTTAACAAAATGTTGTAAGGAAAAAAAATGGCACGCGTTACTGTTGAAGATTGTGTTGAGAAAGTCCCTAACCGTTATGAATTGTTGATGGTAGCTGCCCAGCGGGCAAAAGATATTGAATCCGGCGCACCGCTGCAGGTATCCCGCGACAATGACAAAAATTCGGTTGTTGCTTTACGGGAAATAGCTGAAGGTAAGGTCAGTATTGAAGAATTACAAAAATCCCTGGTTATGAATTTGCAAAAATATGTTGAAGTTGAAGAACCTGAAGAAGAAGAGCTGGAAATTCTGGCGGCTGAAAAAGAACTTTCCGAACTGGACAGCCAGTTTGACAGCAGTATGCTTTTGGATTCGGACTTAAATGATTCAATGCAGATTCATGATGAAGATTCGGATATCAATTTAGATGACGATTCGGATCTTGATGATGGTGATTTGGATACAGACGATTCGTTTGAAGATGACATGGCTGATGATTTCAGTGATGAAAATGAAGATTTCTAAGAGAATTTAAGACAATCTCAATCTTTTTATCGTTAAGATAAAGCGGAATTTGTTTCAAATTTCTATTTTGAATGCAGGTTCTGCTTTTATTTTTTTAAATTTGCGGTATAGTAACAAATTAAGAGGGCAAATGTTAAGACAATACGAATTAGTTGATTTGGTAAAATCTTATGACCCGGAAGCGGACGAAGATGCGCTGAACCGGGCATATGTTTTTGCGATGAAAAAACATGGTGCCCAATTGCGGACTTCGGGCGATCCGTATTATTCACATCCGATAGAAGTGGCAGGTATTTTAACAAAATTCAAACTCGATTCGGCATCCATCATTGCCGGGCTTTTGCATGATACCGTTGAAGATACGGACACAACCGTTGAAGAAGTTCGTGAACTGTTTGGAGAGCAGGTGGCCTCTCTGGTCGATGGCTTAACCAAACTGGCAATGATTGAGCAGAAATCAGGCAGCAGCAAACAGGCGGAAAATTTCCGGAAACTATTGCTTGCAATGTCTGACGATATCCGCGTTCTGTTAATTAAGCTGGCCGACCGCCTGCATAATATGCGGACGCTTCATTATTGCCCGCCGGAAAAACGGCAGCGCATTGCCAAAGAAACATTGGATATTTATGCCCCGCTGGCCGAGCGTATCGGCATGCAGGAAGTTAAAGACGAGCTGGAAGAAATTGCTTTTGCCGAACTTCACAAAGAAGCACATGATTCAATTGTGGCGCGCTTGAATTTTTTACGCGAGCAAGGCAGCAATATTGTGCCGAAAATTATTTCTCAGCTTGAAAAGGATATGGTTGAAGGCGGTGTCAAAGCAACCGTAACCGGCCGGGAAAAAGCACCTTATTCGATTTGGCGCAAAATGCAGCAGAAAAACGCTTCGTTTGAGCAACTTTCCGATATTATGGCCTTTCGCATCTGTGTTGAAGATATTGCGGCCTGTTACCAGGCATTGGGAATTATTCACAGTAAATACCACATGGTGCCGCGACGCTTTAAAGATTATATTTCAACGCCTAAGCCGAACGGCTATCAGTCTATTCACACCGGGGTTATCGGCCCGGAAAACACCCGGATTGAAATTCAAATCCGCACTTATGAAATGCATGAAATTGCCGAAAAAGGCGTGGCGGCGCATTGGGCCTATAAACAGGGGCAAAAGGCGGAAGGGCGGAATTTCCGCTGGATGCGGGAACTTTTGGAAATTTTGGATCAGGCGGCTAATCCCGAAGAGTTTTTGGAAAACACCAAGCTTGAAATGTATAATGACCAGGTGTTTTGTTTTACCCCCAAAGGCGATTTGATTGGTCTGCCGCGCGGCGCCACACCGGTAGATTTTGCTTATGCCGTGCATTCAAACGTCGGAAACACCTGTGTCGGAGCCAAGGTAAACGGTGAAATAAAACCGTTACGCACTGTTTTACAAAACGGTGATCAGGTTGAAGTTCTGACCTCCAAGGCGCAGCATCCTTCAACCGAGTGGGAACGCTTTGTTGTAACCGGAAAAGCCAAAGCGGCCATCCGCCGTTATGTCCGGGCAACCAAACGTGAGCAGTTCATCAGCCTTGGTAAAGAAATCCTGGAGCGCCTTTTTAAAGGCGAAAATCTGGAATTAAGCGAAAAAGGCCTGGTCAGTGTTTTGCAAAATTTTGAGGCCGAAGCCATTGATGATATTTATGCTAAAGTCGGTGAAGGCCTGATAACCGGTTGGGATGTGTTAAAGGCGGTTTATCCGGCCTATAAACAGTCCAAGCTTGATAAAATGGTTAAATCCATCAAAGTTCCGGGCTTTAAGAAAAAGAAAAAAGACGAACCGTTAAAAATCAAAGGCCTGATTTCTGATATGGCCGTACATTTTGCCGGCTGCTGCCATCCGCTGCCGGGAGACCGGATTGTCGGCATTGTGACGACCGGTAAAGGCGTTACCGTACACGCAATTGATTGCAAAGCGCTGGAAAAATACAGCAATGAGCCGGAACGCTGGCTGGACATTGATTGGGGTGATGAGGCCGCAAATGAATTTCACACCGCGCGTATTAAGGTAATGTTGAGTAATGAGCCGGGAGCTTTGGGCGACTTATCAAATTTGATTGCCCGGCAGGAAGCCAACATTTCCAATTTAAATATTGTCTATCGAACTTTAAGTTATTTCGAAATTTTGATTGATTTGGAAGTTAAAAACTTAGAGCATTTGAATACGATTATTGCCGCGCTTAAGGCTTCCAAAGTGGTTAGCTATGTATCACGGGCAACGCAATAAACAGGCGGATTTAAACTTATGATATTGGGAATTGGTACGGATATAGTCAATGTCAAACGCTTAGAAAAAGGAGAGGCATTTTTAAACCGTTTCATCCGCCGTTGTTTAACGGAAGAAGAACAACAGCAAATGGCGCGCCGCGGTTTGGCGGATATATCGGCTGAGGTTTTATACCTGGCCAAACGTTTTGCCGCCAAAGAAGCGGTGGTCAAAGCCATCGGCACGGGCTTTCGCGACGGGATTTATTTATCGGATATTTCTGTTTTTAATGATGATGACGGACGCCCTTTGGTCACATTGTCCGGCAATGCCGAAAAATATGTGCAAAAACACATCAGCCGCAATTATAAAATTCATTTATCCTTAAGTGATGATTACCCTTTCGCCGTCGCCTTTGCCATGCTCGAAGTCTGAAATGATTAAATCATTATTCATATGACAGCCAAGTGCCGCCACTGCTCCTGTCACCTATGAGCCGACTTTTGTCGGTGAATACTAGGCGTCCATTTTTTTCCGTCACGCCTATGAGGATGCGTGCCGCCACCACCTCTGTCACCCCTCCGACGTGCTTTAGCACGGCGGATTAGGGGTCCACGTTGCGGCGCTTTAGGTACGACCAGCGTAAGCTGGTTGGGGAATGCGCCTCAGCCGAACCGTAGGTTTGCGAAGCTTTTCGGCTGACAAGCGGAGCTTGACTTCTGAACTTGTCTAATCCCAGCCGGCGTTAGCCGGTGGTACTTTAGAAAAAACAAGGAACAATGCTTATCTAAACCGACTACTCACACGGCGTATAATTATCCGTCAAGTTGTTAATAGTAATATTATCAGGTTTTGACGATGGGTAAAGCTCGGAGCATTGTCGGTTAACAACGGCATTGTTGATAAAGATGTTAGAATATGTACCGGTTGAAAGGTAAGCGCCGTTGATAAGGGTTATGTCAGCTGTTCCGGTTATGCTGATATCGCCGTACCGTCCTAGTACCACATTATCCTCTGAGACAATTGTCACATTGTTGTATTGTCCGCCGTAAAGTGCATAAAAAGTGCCACCCGTAATAAGCGGCAATTGCGTGATATGGGCGTTCTCAATTTCCGAAGTGTTTGTACGAATCCCGTAAGCTTCGTTGGCGGCGCGATATGGAGCTTGAGGTTTGGCGTCCTGATAAATTGTGATTTGTTTTGCTTTGATCTTATCAATGTAGATGCCGCTGGGATCTACGACAACTGCCGTATTTATGACCGGTGCTTTGGTTCCGAAAGTGTCTTGAGTTATTCGGATGGTGTCAGCTTCTATTGAGCCAATCAAATCACCGTTGGAGCTGCCGGTACCGTTGATTCCAAGTAGATAGCGAGCGCTATCATACGCATCTGAAGCATTATTTTGAATATTCTTTTGTGTAATGGTGATGTTGCGGGCTTTTAGCGCACCATCGGTATCTATTCCGGTTGCAGAGCTTGAATCGCTTTGCGTTATTTCAATATCACCATTAATTGTGGCATTGTTATTAATATAAAGTCCCGTTATCTTACCGTTGTTATTATTCTGCGCCACTTCAACATCACCACCGATTGTTATAGTGACGCCGTTGACGCCTGTAATACTACCACTATTATTATTCTGCGTTATGGTAATGCCGCCGGAAACATCAAGATTTCCCAGTGTCAAACCTATTAAGCCTCCATCTTCACCACTGATATTTTCCTGGAGGATGTCAATATTGTCGACAGTGATGGAAGCAGCTGTTTCAGGAGAAGCCATAGATATAAAATCAAAAACACCTGCGACCGCTTGCCGTCCTTTAATGTTTTTCATCTCAATGTAAGTATCGCCCTCAAAGGCAAATTTGCCGCCCGGGTTCAAGGGAAAAACCCCGGCAGAAAACATTCGTTCACTCTCTTCGTCTTTGCCGTCAATGACGATGCTTAAGTTGTTAAAAGTCGTATCGCCGAGAGAAACTATCACCGCATCCACATTGTGCGTTGCCGCCACATCAAAGTGGATGTTGTCGATTCGACTTCCTGCCGCCGTGGTTAAGATAATACCCGGTGCCGCACCAAACAATTGTGACAATTGACCCGTTTGCCCTCCAACAGTGATTTCCGGATCGGAGGGTTGAATATCGCCGCTCGGATTAACAGTAATGGTATAAGTTTGTCCGTCGGCAGCTTTTAAGGTTCGTCCTTCTTTCAAATCCGGCAGTTTGTCGGTAATGGATATGTCGTTTAAGACGGTGATAACCGGACAATCGGCACAATCTAAGGCCTCATTCAAACTCTTTTCATCATAAGCGGTGCATTTTTGAGCTTCGGAACAATCAAAACAATCAAGGTCTTTATAGGTCACTTCGACACATTCCATACCATCCTGTTGTTCGGAAAAATATCGTCCGTCATCACAGGTCCAAGTGGCACAATACCAGCGGGAGATGTCAAACGGGCAGGCGATGCCGCCGTAAGGACAGGCGCTTTCGGTATAGCCTAAGTCATCGCATTTTAAGACATTGTTCTCAACGCAGAGAGCGGCAAAAGCGTTTAAGGGACAAAATATGAAGATAAAAGCGGATAAAAACAGTTTATACATGGCCAAACCTATCAAAAATTGTCATTTAAACTTTATTTTAAACCGTTTTTTTTTTTTTCAACTTTAAAGATTCTTCGCTGGATATATACCACATCCATTGTTACCCCTATTAGGCAGGCTTGCCTGC
>CALXUN010000025.1 GCA_944391705.1 uncultured Alphaproteobacteria bacterium | reverse complement strand
AACCGCTCCTTATCTAATGAACGGTTTACCGTTAATAAAAAAACAGCCGGGGAATTTAAGTTTATCCCGACTGTACTTTTTTTATAGCATTTTTTTTACAAAAAATCTAAATCCCCTTGTGTTAAAAACTAAATTGATGTTATTTCATGACACATTCAAATAACCAATAACAGAAACCATATGACAACGCTGAAAGCACTAAAAAGCCAACAAATAATATTTCAGCAATATTAGTAATTACGTTTAATGTGTTTAGAAACCATTTCTTCACAGTTACCATCTTTATATAATCTTCCTAAAGAACGACCTAAAGCATTTGCTTGAGAATCTTGTATGCTTTCGCTCCATGTGTTTTTACCCTCTTTTCTTAAGTGTACATCATTATATTCTTTAAGTCTAGATAAAAGTGTAACTAAATCTTCTCCGGTTTGCCCCCTCTGCGCCGCTCGGCAATTTATAACAGCGTGTTTGTATTTATCATTTAACCTTAAAGGATAATATTCCTTATAGTCTTGATAAATATTATACGCCTGCTTACCAATGTCTATAATATTTTTATTATCCATATTTTGCCAATGGTCTAAAGCCATTTTAGGAACAGCCATATATTTACTAACTTTATATGTTGGTAAATAAGGCGCATATTTATTCCAAATATTATCAACTATATCATCCGTAAACATATTTGGCATTTCGGGTCTTATTTGTCTTGCCAATGCTTCCGCCTCTTCCTTTTGCTTTTCCGTCATCGGCTGTATCCGGCTGCCGTTCTCTAATGCTTCATCCTTAAAATATAGTCTTTTCCATTCCGGTTCTTTTTCACGGATATAATTCATCACCGCCTGCATACTATCCTCATGCGTGCCGGTTGCATCATAATATTTTCGGATAATCTCTCTTACCTCATCTTCCGGCAACTCACTTACCCAAAGGATACACGTTCTTTATTACCTGATAATTATAACTAAACTTTTTATCCAGTCTTTCGTCATTTTCACTGTCATATGTTTTAAACAAATTATTCATTGTTTTTTTCCTTTCTTATCAAAAAGCATTTCAAGTTTTATCTTAACTTCGGTTAATAAGTCATTCTGTTTGTGTATTAAATCGACAAGCTCCTCCATGCGTATGCTATGATGGTCAGAATTTTTTTCCAGTGTCTCAACCCGCGTTTCAATGTTGCCCTGCCAATGGCCAATGCGGATAAAATTGATGATAACACCGCATATGGCCGCCAATCCCGTTATTAATCCCCAATCCATGTTTTTGTCCTATTGCAAAACAATTGACGGAATATCAAACCCGGCGACAGGAATTTCTTTGGCATAAATCCGGACATAGCCGTTACCTGACATGGCTACCGGTGCATAATTTCCGCTTTCAATCTGTTCTAAACTGAAGTTGACCGTCGGCACCAAATCTTCATCAGCATCATCAAACGGTATGTCTGCTTTATACGGATAATCGACATAAGTCGTATCTGCTTCAAACATATCAATACTCACTTCTATATCATAATCTTTGACAATCGGCGAAGATGACAGGATATTGCTTTTGACGGATTCATATACCTGCTGCAGGTCATTGCTATACGTTTGATAAGCGCTTTGAAGCGAAACCAAAGCTTCTTCCAGTTCTTCGGCAATGGCCTTGGTATCAAGCTCGGAGAGCTCACCCAGATTATTTGCTACCTGGATATACAAGCATAATTTAACGTTTTTCGGATAACCTTCTTCTTCGCCTTCAGATGTAATCAAAACTTCGTTTTCACCGTTATTGTTTTGATTGCTCCAAGGGCTGGAATATTTGGTATAACCACGCGCCAAATAACCTGTTGCCGTATCATATCCGGCTTTTGAACCGTTTGATGACACTTTAACATTATGCGTATGTGCCGTGTTGGCTGAGTTTTGTTCTTTTGCAAGTTCCGTCAAATCGGCTATACTTGAAATAAAACGCGTAATTTTCGGTAAACGCAGATGACCATTCAACTCATCCAGACAAAAGGCGGCACACTGGCCGTATTCTTCAAGTTTTTCTTCGTATTCATCTTCAGTTACCGTTATCAGATTGCCTAAAGTTGCCAGATTTTTTACCTTATTCCAAAATTGAGGATATAAACTCTTGCAATGCGTTATTGTTTCTCCCGTCCATAACGGATATGCTCCTGCCGGCGTTTGCGATGAAAAGCTGTAATAAATATCAAGCATTTCCCGCGTCGGTTTGTTTTTTAAATCCGTAATAGCGGTTTGAATATCGGCAATTGTGGCATTGATGCCGTTGGCAAAAGTTTTGACAGCTTCAAAGTTGGCATTAACTTCCGAAGCAATCGCCTTTTTACCGCCTTCAAACTCATACGGATAAACTAAATTTGTATCTGCCATATTTTATCTCCTATAAAAAAAATAACCGGAAACAATTTCCGGTTTTCTAATTAAAAAATGCCGAAAGATAAAACTTCCGGCTGTTGATATAAATTTCCGCTCTTTAAAAAAAGCGGCGTTATGTCTTATTATTCTTTTTCTTTAGTTCATTATTCTCTCTTTCATAGTTATAATTAAATAAATTATTCATTCTTTTTTCTCTCACTAAAAAATTAAAACCGCTCCTCTATTTAAAAGGAACGGTTTGGTGTTAATAAAAAAACAGCCGGGAATTTAAGCTCTAACAACCTGCCTCTCTCCCGACTATTTTATCCCGTACAGATATCTAAATAACATCATTTAATACAGTAATAACTGATAAGAGATGGTTTCCCGCTATTACGCCAGATATCTGTCCGTCTGACTTTATATTTACAAAAACTAAAATTTGAAGGAAGAACTTCATAAACCACAAAATCCATCCGGGAATTTTGCGGTTTGGGTTCACGGTGCTCATAAACCGGACCGCATTCAAACTTTATATACCCTTCTCTGTTCTCTAACAAATTACAATCTTCATAAAATATATTATCGGCAAGATAAGCCGTTACCCGTGTCGGCGTTAATATGTCTGTCCCATCTCCGGAAAGCGATTCCAGCGGATTGTAAAATATCTCATCCACAAACTTCACCTCTTTCTTGCAAGCACTTAGGCTTATGCCCAATACGATGATACCGGCCGATATTACCTGCTTTTTCATTATTCCCCCGTTTATTTCTTTGTTGCACACTTCAAACATCATTTTATGCAATAAGAACTGATAAGAGATGGTTTACCGGTATCCCGCCAGATATCCGTCCGCCTGATCTTATATTTGCAAAAGCTAAAGTTTGAAGGGACAACTTCATAAACCACAAAATCCATCCGGTAGTTTTTCGGTTTGGGTTCACGGTGCTCATAATCAGGTCCGCATTCAAACTTCAAATACCCTTTCCTGTTCTCTAACAAATTACAATCAGTATAAAATATATTGTCTCCGAGTTTTGATATTTCCCGTGTCGGCGTTAGAGTAATCGTTCCCATATTACCAGAAAGGGATTCCAGCGGATTGTAAAATATCTCATCCACAAACTTCACCTCTTTCTTGCAAGCACTTAGGCTTATGCCCAATACGATGATACCGGCCGATATTACCTGCTTTTTCATTATTCCCCCGTTTGTTTCTTTATTTGATTGTAATCAATCATAATCAACCATAATCTCTTTGGCAAGGTTTTATTTGATAAAATATCCTTTCAAACATTGTTCTTTGGCCCAAGCATTTCTCTCTACCAAATCCGGTCGGCCTGTGGTATCACGCTCTAATTCTCCGCATAAGTATTCCTGATCCAGGCCTCTGGCGCCGTCTTTCAGGTGCGGCCACGGCAAAATATTAGAGGTATAATGTGTTTCCAACAAAGCATTTTTCATATTCTGGCTCATTTTATCATAATTGGGAATGCCTTTTCGGAGTTCGCTATCTCGGCTTTTAATCCCTTCATCCAACAGTTGTTTACAATAATCCATCGGTATGCTTAAATTTGTCTTATCTTTGTAATAGTATGCACGATAGTTCGGCTTTTTGGCTGCCAGCAAATTTTGATAAGCCATCCATTTTTCCTGTCTGGTTGCTAACCGGCCGGTATCGCGAATTCGCCACGGATGGCTGGCAAACTCTTCAAAATCTTCATCCAGATTACCGACACAGGTGGTTATATTCCCGACCTTGTCTATATAAGGATAATCCGGTGTATCTTCAAAATTTATTATCGCTTCTTTTAACTCTCTGAACGGATCTGACAAATCCTGCTGCGATTGCTCTTCATCCTTAAAATACAATCTTTTCCACTCGGGTTCTTTTTCATGGATATAATCCATTACCGCCTGCATACTATCCTCATGCGTGCCGGTCGCGTCATAATATTTTCGGATAATCTCTCTTACCTCATCTTCCGGCAGCTCGCTTACTTGCGGGTACACGTTCTTTATCACCTGATAATTATACTTAAACTTCTTATCCAGTTTTTCATCATTTTCACTGTCATAGTTGTTAAATAAATTATTCATTCTTTTTTCCTTTCGTTAAAAAAATGTCTTCCATTTCAAAATGGAAGACCGGTTAATGTTTTATATATTAAGTTTTGATGTTTTATATGTCGCATATATAAGCTGACATAGACAACATCAGTCCGTACATTACAGCATATATTGCAAACAGTATCGCTGGTATAAAAAACAATAAAATATGTTTATATAACTTATCAATCACAAACAGCCTTTTCCATACATACCGGCTAATATGATAATATACCACAATCAGTAATCCTGTCAGCGGCATACTTACCCATCTTATCGGAACGTCAATTTTCCCTTCCGGTTCATTAATAATGTTAATCTTCCAACTTAAAACTATAAAAAACACAAAAAAAGCTGCCATCATCAGTCCGGTGCCGATATTAAGAAAAACTTTGGCATATTTTAACACTCTTTTCATCTGCTTTCCTTTTATATCTTAGGCAATGACCATGCTGATAAAACATATATAGCAAAGGCGGCCAGACTAAAACCCAAAGATATATACGGTTTTGTTTCTTTATACTTTTGAATATAATAAAAACACGCCGCCATAACTGACATTGTTGTTAAAATAAATCGCATCAGGGTTTGTGTATCCTGATAAATCCATACTTTGTGTGAATGAAACTTTTCCATAAAAGGAAAAAATTCCTCTGCCAACACCAAGAAATCAATAAAAATATATATAGCGGCACAAGCTGATCCTAAAACAAATATGCCGTTTAACATCCGATTTTGAATATCCCTTTTCATAAAAAACGCTCTTTTATCCGGTGTCTCTATACATCCAAAGTAAAAAAACTTTTCACTTTATCATGGTTGGCTTTTTATCTATAGTTCAATTTTTAAGAGATGTCAATAAAGCTAATTTCCAACCATTTCTTTTTACCGTGTCTTGTCTATACATTCTTTATCACCTGATAATTGTAGCTAAACTTTTTATCCAGTCTTTCGTCATTTTCTCTGTCATAGTTATTAAATATATTATTCATTCTTTTTTTCCTTTAAAATTTATTTTTTTATTATAGCCCGGCTTTTAAACCGGGCTATATATCTGATACTTTTATGACAACCAACCTCCCAACTGACTGCCTGCCATAGAACCTACTTGTGCACCGGCGGGACCGCCAAAATACATTCCGGCAAGCCCTCCCAGCAAACTGCCAAGGCCTGAGCCTGAAGCATTAAATCCCTGTATACCGCTGCCGTTATTGCTTTGAGCTGCTTTCAACGCCAATTCCCCGACCGAACTTAAATTGTTGGCCAGACCACTTAAAGAATCATTATTTATTTTATTTTGCATCATGGCATTTTGCACGGCCCGCTGATATTGATTACCGCTTAATTCGGAAATTCCCAACATCATGTCGTAAGGCACTTTGTAATAAGTAAACAGATTATTTAAGATATTGGCAACGCGGGTATCTTCGTTTGCCATCGCATCAACTTCCAAATCTGCCAGCTTGTTGGCAAATTGATTACTCATCTGGTTAACGCTTGAGCCTCTGGTCAAACCGCGGCTTGCAAGCGGATTAATCAGATTATTCTCAAAACTCTGATTGGCCAGACGGTTTCTTTGTGCCGTCTGAGCCTGAAAAATTTCCGAATCATAACTCGGATTGACCATCTGTTCCAGATACTGCGGAATATAAGTATTGGTCATATTAATCAGATTGCTCTCAAAGGCAGAGGGATTATAAGTCGTCCCGCTGCTTCCGGTTGTTGCCGACCCGTACAGATTGCTGGTAAAGGTCTGCGGTTTTGCTTTTACACTACTTGACATTTGTTTTCTCCTTAAAATTTTGTTTTCTCAAAAGTTTTTTCTTGCGGTCATACCAGTCGAAGCCGGCCTTTTTTAAAGAAAGAACGGCATTTAAATGGCGGGTGTGGGCAAAAACTTCCGGATACATATCCGAAACCCGGCTGATGGCTTCCACAACTTCCCGGTGCTTATGCCGCACGGCATAACCGCCGATATAAAATCGGCCGTCTTCCCCTTCATAGATAAAAACCGAACCGACATAACCGCGGTTATAGACATTAAAAAAACGGCTGTTTACCAATAAACAGGCAAAGCCGTTACAATCATCAAGCTCGGATTTATTAAGCTCAAAATGTTCTGCCGCCGTTTTTACATCAAAAAGCGGACTGTTTTTTTCAATCAGGACAATCATGACTGCTCCTTACTTGATGATTTTTATTTCAAGCGGCGTGGCGTCTATTTCCTCCGCCTCTTTTTTCTCACTGTATAAACCGGCTAACTTTCCTTTCAGCTCTTCGGCCTTGATAGCCAGACTGACATTTTCCTGGGAAATAGCCATTTCCTGAAGTTTGGTCAGCTGGTCAAAACTTTCGGCAGGCTGATAGGAAATCTTGCCGGTTTTTTTCTTTTTCATGGCACCTCCTATCCCAAACTCTTGGTTTTAATGCGGACACGTTTCAGCTCAAGCCGTTTGATGGCAAACTCTTCGGGGGATTCCAAAGTGTATATTCTGATTTGCAATTGCTTGAAATGCAACACGCCGTCAAGATTGAACATAACCGTATTTTTATCCGAGCTGACCCAGATGCCGCCATTTTCATCATTTTCATCCAAAGCCCACCGGCCGCCTTCCTCGTCATTTTCAGATTTTGACCATATCAGGTATCCTTTGATGAGTTTGACAATATGTTTTGTCCTGCTTTTATCCGGCATATCATCATAGATAAACTCCATATAAAAATCATTTTCACAATCATAATCCAAAGTCAGAATTAAAGGCATTTTCGGCACTTTAATATTACTATCAGACTTTAAATTGATTACATTCATTTTATATTCCGAAGGGATATAAACGCCGTCAAAAGTTGAACTGACATACTCTTTCAAGATTTTTGTTCCGCTGGCCGAATACAATCCGCCACGGATTAAAGCAAAAGCCCTAATATCATCTTGGGCTTTACGTTCTGTCCATTCACCGTTTAAATAATCGTAAATTAATATCCGGTTGCTTTCGGCTGACGGTAACTTCAGCCAGATTTCGCTTTTGTTACCGTATACATAGCTGATTAACTCGATTTCATTTAATCTTTCGGAATCAAGTTCATCAAAATAAGACAAAACATTGTTGGCCAGAGCATCAGTCGGACGCGTCTGCCCGCTGTCTAAAAGATAATACGCAAAAACATTTTTAGCGACATTATCATAATAAAACAGCTTGTTATCGAATTTAATAACCGAACGAAACGACGGACAACCACCGCCGGTGGCACCGGTTCGGTTGAAAGACGACACATTACCGGGGTTGCCGCTGAAACTGACGGAATAATCTTTGGTGAAGGCTATCAGTTTGTCATTGTAATAGACAATGGCGGTCACATCCCGGTCAAACTCCTGATAAGCCGGTCCGGTCACGACATCCGGATTACTGGATATCCAGTCGAAAATATCACTTTGCGCCGACCAATGCACCCGGTTTTCTGAAAAAGTTACCAGACGTCCGTCATAGGCCTCAAGCCCAAGACCCCGGATATTCCGTCCTTCGGCATCGGTTGCATTCAAAAACTGGACACGGTCTTCTTCCAGCTCCTGATCCATACAAACGCCGACATAATCATCTATGCCGTTGGTGAATACAAACCAGTCATAATACCCTTGCGCGAGCGTAATACCGTTGCAGACCTCACTTGCCGATAAGTCAACATTCAGTAAATTTAAGCTATCCTGAACCGTGTCATAAGAATACAAATAACCTTTGGTGTCATCTACCGCATAGATAAACCAATATGATACACCGCCCTGCACGCTTTCAAACTGACCGATGACTTTTTTTCCGACATCTTTGACCTTTTTATTGCCCTTGGCGGTAAAAATAGCAATATTGGCGCTGTTTTCCGTATTCCGCAATTCGACGTTTTGGCAGGTAACGGCCGATATTGTGCCGCTTGAAACCACATCTGCCACCGGCGTCAGATTGCGTATTCCCCGGAAGTTTTCTATAAATAAATCTCCCATGGCTCATTTCCTTTAAAATACCAGACGCGGTTCAACTTTTGTCCCGGTCAGTTTTAATAATGCTTTATAGGCTTCCGTAAATTCTTTCTGATAAGGCTGATAATTTTCATCGGTCGTATCTGCAATCAGGTATTCCATGGATTTGGTGTTTAAGCAATGAAGATATAAATCTTCAATCGTCCGGTCGTCCGGTAAATTGAGCACATCATCCATTTCTTCCAGATTGACTTTCAATTCTCCCGTCTGACTTCTGGCCTTATAATCGGTTACATAACGGATAAACAGGGTTATATCCTGCTCCGGTTTCGGATATATGTGCATTTCCGCTCCGGAATCGCCAAACTCAAGCCAATAACATACCGGTACGCCGCTTTTGTCGCTCGACAGAAAATCAGCATCCCGGGCTTTAAGTTCTTCCAAATAAGTACTCCCGTTTTCGACCCAGACTTCAATAATATTTCCTTTCGGCGCCAAAAGAGCACTCTGCCCTTTGTTGATTTTGACAATTTCTTTCTTAACCTTAAAAGGAAAATCATCTAACGACCAAATATAAGAATGTGCCTGGGCAACCGCTAATTTTACCGCCTTTTGCACTTCGGCAAAAGATGTCGGTTCCGGGTCGACAACCGACCAGCGCAAATTTGATACATCGCGGATAATATCAAAATACGTTTTCATTTTTTTCTCCTATTTTTTGCGTTGAAAAACAAATCCGTTATCAGAAAATTTCTGCTGTCCTTTTTTAGCCTTCCGTTTACCATCGGCCGAGAGCATCTCGTAAACCATTTTACCGTTAAAAGAACATGTCCCGCACCCTTCTTTGGAAACCTGCCAGACGACGGTATCGGCAAAATAGTCATGTTTTACGGCCAGGGTTTTGGCTTTTTTTTCTCTTCCCAAAATTTTGTCTTCAATTTCCGACATGTTTTTTTCTCCTCTGAAAAAAAGAAGAGCCCGGGTTTTAACCAGGCTCTTTTTTGTGGTTTAATGAAAATTATTCGGTTCCGTCCGAATCTCCACTGTCCGTACCACCGCCAGTGGTATCGACAAAGGAATCAGCCGCACTGACATCAACTGTCATACCGGCCAAAGCTTTCGGCAACACAACCTTCTTGCCATAAACGTACAATCCGCGGACATTGGTGCCGAAAAAGCGATCATCACGCAGACTTTCAATTTGAGAAATATTGCCGGCATATGCAATGGCATCATTAATTCCGGCCATAATATTGACCTTTCCCGAAACCGTCGGCAAATTGGTTGATACCAAAACATCAAGACCGGCAATCGTTCCAATGGAACCTTCCCGCAAGACACGGTCACCGGCCTGCGTGGCATGAATAAAATCCGGTGACTGCAACAAAATTGCTTCAACATCCGGATTGATAATCACATACGGCATTGCTTCGCCGCCCCCGGCCTGATTTGATTTGAAGACCTGGTCATTTTTCACCTGAATTGCATTATTGTTCTTCAGGGTTTTAGACAACCAAACCAGACATTTATAGGCATTTTCCGGCGTTAAAACAACATTATCCAGCTTATTGTTCTCATCAATTTCGGAAAATGCCGACAGAATAAATGTATCTTTGGCCAAATCAATTGCCGTTCTGGCGCGGGCTTCAAATTTTGCCTGTAAATTTTGCTGATTGGACTGCTGCGCCGTAATATCCGAAATGAAAATTCCGAAAGCTTTGGACTGGTCAAGCTTCAGCTGCTGACTTTTGGCATCAACACGCTGATATGTTACGCCGCCGGTCGACGCATCCTCGGAATAATCCGAAATCGTTACATCGCCCAGTTCTCCGATATTGACCGTATCGCCATACTGGCAACTGTCTTTTTCATGAATCCGGTTGACAATTTTCATACCGACGCCGGATTTATCCAAACATTTATTTAAGGTTACACTCCATACTTCAGGGATAATTGCCGCACCCTGTCTTTTTAGTGTTTGTGCATTTGTTGACATATTTTTTTCCTTTCAAAATTAATTAACGTGTTAACATTTTCGGGAGCAGTCCCTGTTTTTCCAACAGAATCTGTTCCACAATCAAATCATATTTTTCGGCTTCCTGTTCAGGGGTAAGTTTGTAGTACTCCTCTTTTGTCAGCCATTTTTTGCTTTTGCTCCGGCTGTTGCCGCTGCCCGGTTCCCGCAGGCTGTCCTGGGCTTCGGCATTCTGACGCCGGAAAGCAGTGTTTTTTTGATATTTACGGACGGCAGAATCTTCGATGGCATTAACAACATCTTTTAATGCCCCCAAATCAATCCTTCCGTCCGAGAGTTCGATGGCCTGCGTCAGCAACGCCTCCTTCAAGGGCGAATCTATCCAGCTGCCGTTCTGGCGTTCAAACGCCTTAAGTTTCCGGTCATAACGAATGGATCTGTCCTGCTGACGGGCTGCATCGTAATCCTGGCGGCGGGCATTTTTATACAAAGCGATATCTTCTGCCGCCAATGATATCACTTCCGGCGAAAAGAAGCGGCGGATTTGTGCAATATCTGCCGCGCCCGCTCCCCGGCGGCACTTATTAATCAGCGCCATAACCTGCAATTTTTTCTGCGGCGGCAGCGTATAAGCGGCCGCCAGAACATAATTGTCCAGCTCATGTTGTCTGACATCATAATTTAAGGCCATATCCAGGCGGTCATTAAACCCTTCGCCGCGGGCTATCACATCTTGTTCATATTGTTCGGACAAGTGCTGATATGCCTCTATTTCTTTTTCCAAATCAGCCGCCCTGGCAATTGCCCGTTCGGCTTCTTGATAACCCTTCCGGGCTTCATCCATGGTTTTGAATTTTCCAAAAATAAGCCCGTCTTCCTGCTTTGGATTATCATTTTCAATCAAATCTTCCGATCCGGCTGATGACTGCGCCGCTCTTTCAGACTGATTATCTTCCGGCATTGATGCGGACGCAATATCATCTGCATCAAAGATTAAAGGTGTTGATTTATCATTTTCATTCATTGTTTTCTCCTGTTTGTTTCGTTAATCTGACGGCATATTTCATCAACCTCTTTTAAATGGCTGATAAGCATACCCATTCCTTTTATCCATTCGGCATTCGCATTGCTTTTAACCGACATTTCCACCATGTATGCACTCAGATATTCCAACAAAAGTTTGCCTCTCTCCGACTGCATAAGGTCTCGAAGTTCAATTAAATCCATATTACTAAAACCTTTTATGCTTTTGTTGACTGTGTACCGGAAGCAGCCGAAACTGCCTGAGTGTTCTGTCCGGGTAAAAAGAATTTTTCGGTATTTTCAATGCCAATGTTTTTAAGCGCCTCTTTTAAGATTTCCGTTTTATTTAACGGCACGGTTTTATCTTCCCAGACCGGTGTTAAAAGCTGTGTCAAATTACGGTTCATCATAACTTTTTTCCGTAATCCCGTATTGTCGGTATATTTGTATTCGTAATTTCCCTGCCGGACGACATCCCCGACAAACCGACGCACCGGCTCTCCGTTCAAATTAAAAGCAAGAACCTCATCGCCAAATTTCATATTGGCTTCCAATTCTGCAACTTTGGATACCATCGGCACAATCACGTTTTGTTTGATTGCATCAAGTGTTTTGCTTAAGCGCGTGGTCTGTCCTTCTACTTTGACATTAATTTCGGTTGCCGTTACGTTGCGCGCTTCCAACTGCCCCTGCATGTTGGGGAAAATACCGCTGACGGTTGAAGCCAGATTGTCATAATATTGGATAATATCTTCATTTTTTAACAGCGGAAACTGCATTTTGATAATGGCCGACGGATCTTCCAGCCCCTGTTTATATTCTACTTGTTTGCCGGGAAAAAGCTTAACTTTGTTTTCTTTAAAAAAACCTTCCGGCGCATATGCCGGCGGATTTAAGTTAAGCGCCTGCGCGTCATTTTGCAGGTTGACCTTGTTTTCCTGCTCCTTGCACAAATCATAAACCGACCATAATTCCGGTATGCCGCGTTTGCTTTCCACATCACGGAATAAAGCCATATTGATAATCGGGTTAATAACCCAGCGGTTTGGTTCAAATACGACCAGATATTTACGGCCGATAACCACAATATGCCAGTTTTTTAAATTTTTTCCGCCGGGAAGCATATAATCACCCCAATACTGCAGAATTTCCATACGATTACCGTCAATAACTTCATCGGTTTTTTCGGTTTCCGGGCGATCCTTATCCTCATTTGGGCGAATCAGGATGTTTTTGATTTCATCCAGCTGTTCTTCTGATAATTTATACAGTTTATTGGCAGCAATCGAATCATAAGTTTCCCATGATTTTATGATTTTTCCGCAGGCATCCCATTTTTCGATTTCATCCGGATTAACCCGCGAATCAAACACCAGATTTAGCGGATTAACGGCTTCCACATTTGCCCCGTTGTATATTTCCTGATTAAAAATGCCAAACATTCCCTGTTTAAACAACGGCATTCCATTTATGCTGCCAAGCGGGCGGCGGATTTGTTTATATTTCTTGCGCCAGCTGACAAACAGGCAGATTTCACCTATGCTGCCCAAATGTTCAATCGCCGCATCCAGTTTGTTCTGGATACCGATTTTATCAAATGTATTAACCAGTTTTTGCTTTTGCAAATCTGCCGTTTGGGCAGAGATTTCATCTGTTCCCTGAACATCAAACAAATTTTCGACATTGGCGTATATATTATCCCAGATATAGGCCTGCTGAGTTTGAAACAGCGAATATATCTTATTTAAGTGAATATCCGATTTCCATTCCTCATCATCACCGACAAAAGCTTTTTTACGCTCATCCAGATAAATTTCCGGCCGCAGCTTATCGGCAATTTCTTTTTGTTTGGAACGCACCTGGTCCCAGCTTGTAAACAAATTGCCGATATCCTGCACAATATAATCTTTTTCTTCCGCACCCAAAACCGGTACGGGATTATCTTTTTCCAATGTATATTCAAACATACTTTTTCCTTTCGTTAAAAAATTAAAACCGCTCCTTTATTTAAAAGGAACGGTTTACCGTTAATAAAAAAATAGCCGGGAAATTAAGCTTTAATAACCCGCCTCTCTCCCGACAAAAAATTAAATTTTAAAAATTACAGGCAGCTATCCGGATAAATCCAGCTATCATCAAGTTTGTTACATTCGCTTTGAATAAAATCAAATTTACAAACGTTCGTTTCCGGATTATATGCTTTTTGATTACGCAAACATATTTTCCGATACATTTCATCGCTTATACAATTTCCGGAAAACGGACAGCTTTGTATGGTTTTGCTTTCTTCTTCCGTTAATTTGATGCAACCAAAATCTTTACGCCATTTCAAACAATCATGACGGCATTTTTTCATCTCATAATCCCATACGCCACGATTATCCAGGCAGGTATCAATCCTTAAAAAAACAAATATCTGCCATAAAATAGGCAGTAACAAAATACTTAAAATTACAAAAAATATTTTTTTTTTCACCTTTTAACTCCGTTTAATATTTTTCATTTATACCATCAACCCGCAAATAATGACAAGCATCTTTTGCATTTTCATATAACTTTGAGCGGAACTGATGTCGTATTTGATTGTTGATATCCAAATCGTGCCGATAATCGGCATTCGTTTGCATTTATATCCCCAAAATGTATCTAACAAAGAACTTTTCAGATATAATAAAAAGCACACCCTCTTGTATTAAGAATTAAATTGATGTTATTTCATGACACACCCAAACCACCAAAAATAAAAACCACACAACAAAGCGACAAGCACAAGGAAAATAACAAATAGTATTTTTACAATATTAGTAATTACGTTTAATATGCTTAGAAACCATTTCTTCACAGTTGCCATCTTTATATAATCTTCCTAAAGAACGACCCAAAGCATTCGCTTGTGAATCTTGTATGCTTTCAGTTAAGGTATTACTTTTTAACAAATTTACATCAGAAAACTCTTTAAGTCTAGATAAAAGTGTCACTAAATCTTCTCCCGTTTGACCTCTTTGTGCAGCTCGGCAATTTATAACAGCGTGTTTATATTTATCATTTAACCTTAAAGGGTAATATTCCTTATAGTCTTGATAAATATTATACGCCTGCTTACCAATGTCTATAATATTTTTATTATCCATATTTTGCCAATGGTCTAAAGCTGGTTTAACCATACCAACAAAATACCCACTTTCATACCCTGGTAAATGATGAGCATTTTCCCAAATATTATCAGCCATATTATCCGTAAACATATTAGGCATTTCGGGTCTTATTTGTCTTGCCAATGCTTCCGCCTCTTTCTTCTGACTTTCCGTCATCGGCTGTATCCGGCTGCCGTTCTCTAATGTTTCACCCTTAAAATACAATCTTTTCCATTCGGGTTCTTTTTCACGGATATAATTCATTACCGCCTGCATACTCTCTTCATGCGTGCCGGTCGCGTCATAATATTTTCGGATAATCTCTCTTACCTCATCTTCCGCTAACTCCCTTACCCAAAGGATATACGTTCTTTATTACCTGATAATTATACTTAAACTTTTTATCCAGTCTTTCATCATTTTCACTGTCATAGCTATTATTAAATATATTATTCATTCTTTTTTTCCTTTCGTTAAAAAATTAAAACCGCTCCTTTATTTAAAAGGAACGGTTTACCGTTAATAAAAAAATAGCCGGGATACTAAGCTTTAACAACCTGCCTCTCTCCTGACTATACTTTTTTACAAAGTGTAATCCGTGTTTTACCGTCTTTTACTCCTTTACCACACAACAGCGCTTTCGCATTCTTCATATGTCCGTTCCGGATGTTCTTGCATACACCGCTCAAGAGCCTCTTCCTCTCCCCATGAAAGAATTATAGCGCCAAGAACAGAGGCTATAATAAGAGATATAAAAAAAACTCGAACAGCAACCTTTAATAACTCCGTTAAAACACTCCAACTATCTTTCATTTATTCTTCCATTTATTTGTATTTATATCCAAATCTTTAAGCCAGACCCTACAATTTTCATCAGGGTTAGTCAAGCCGTAAATTGAACTCTCGTAATTATTTTTTATATCTTTCATCGAATCTTTCACATGGTTTTTAAAGTTTTTCCAACTAAAATTATTGTTTTTATAATCGTCATAATTTTTTATTGCTAAATCATATCCCTCTTTTGCTAATCCAGCGGCAAAAGAATATAAAGCTGTATCTATTCCTTTCTGACCATTTAAGCACATTCCCAAACGGTGATAGTAATTATCGCTGTTTATAAGGTTGTGTGCATCCATATCTTGTTTAGCTGCATGTAAAAGTTCCTGCGGCATCACCTATTCTGTATGCCGGATTTATTTTATTCAATTCATCAAAAAATAGTGGTAACAATTTATTCTTACCCTTTTTTCCCAGCAATGGAGTGTTGGTTACATTAATACCGGTAAAGACATTCCCGGAAATATTATGATCATCATTGCTGTTAAAATACAATCTTTTCCACTCGGGTTCTTTTTCATGGATATAATTCATTACCGCCTGCATACTATCCTCATGTGTGCCGGTCGCATCATAATATTTTCGGATAATTTCTCTTACTTCATCTTCCGGCAACTCACTTACTTTCGGGTACGCATTCTTTATCACCTGATAATTATACTTAAACTTCTTATCCAGTCTTTCATCATTTTCGCTTTCATATGTTTTAAACAATTCGCTCATTTTTTCTCCTTTCGTTAAAAAATTAAAACCGCTCCTTTATTTAAAAGGAACGGTTTGGTGTTAATAAAAATACAGCCGGGAAATTAAGTTTACCCCGGCTTGTTAAGAGCTGAAATCTTTATTAATGTCTTACACTTGTCAATCGGCAAAGTCCGGAAGTTCTCCGGGGATGTATTTGTCCCAGCCACGTTTTATCAATTCATCATAGCATTCCGGCCGTTCTTGGGGGGATTCAAATGAATCTAATTCTTCATCATCGCATTTATAGATTTTGCTATATAAAGGGCTTGGTTCGTGTTTCCTTTCTTGTCCCCAAAGTTGTACTTTGCCTTCATCTACACTAAAGGTACAATTCCAAACACGGCAGTTATTGCTCTGCGGGGCACTGTATACACGACGATAGCGAACAAAAATAAACTCATACTCAATTTTATTTCCTCTTATTTTTTTCCATGTTGGAGCAACGGTTACACATTTTAATAATATTCCTTTATCATCTTCTGTGATATATTTACATTCTTTTCCCCGGAAGAATTTCTCTTCATAAGGTATATTCTGAGGACCAAATAAGTTAGAATGCGTATAATCAATATAGGTTGGTGTTACATGCATATCAAGCGCCGCATGTGGAGCCACCCCCCACAAAATGTCATTAAATATCGGGTTCTTAAATTCCTTGGGCGCTTCGGCTGACCATGCCGGCGTACTTAAAAAAATCAGCAGGCAGGCTAACAGATATCCCTTCATCTTTCTTTCTCCTTATTTGGTTTTATACATCTATCTTACCTGTTCTTCCTGATGTTGCAATATCTCTTATCCCGCCTGTGTATCTTTTTATTACCTGAATTCTTGCAATAGAAACGATTT
>CALXUN010000024.1 GCA_944391705.1 uncultured Alphaproteobacteria bacterium | reverse complement strand
ATAAAAAAACATAAAATACTCCAAAAATAAAAAAAAAAGTACTAATGCGCGCTATTCTAACCCGTTTTTTTTTTTTTGCAACTTTAAAGTAAGGGGCGGGGAAATATACTCCGGCACAAACTTTGTCACTCCTATGAGCGGACTTTAGTCCGCGAATATCAGGGGTCCACAAAAAAACAAAGGTGCCCGATGGTACACGTCGCCAAAGCATATCTTAAGGCATGAGGGCTTAAGAGCCAGCCATACACATCTTTATCGCTTAAGCGGATACGCCGCTATCCAAGTGCTTCTGCAGATTTTTATGTTTTATGTAAAAAAAAGCTTGATTATTTTTTATTTCTGGAATATTTGTTGCATGTCTTTTGTAAATAAGTGCGGCCGTGGCGGAATTGGTAGACGCGTAACGTTGAGGTCGTTATGAACTAAGTTCGTGAAGGTTCAAGTCCTTTCGGCCGCACCAAATAATCTTTCTTAAAAAAAACATCAGAATGTAACGAAAAACTTTTTAAGTAAAGGAGGGCCCGCCATGTTAAGAATATACAAATCCGAAGACGGCGGTAAACTTGTAAAGCTTAAAAAAAATCGTGTTACGCCGCTTTCCTGGTACAACATGATAAATCCGAGTGTGGATGAAATGGAAAAAGTTTCCGAGCAATTGAAACTTGATCCTGATATGCTTAAAAATGCCCTGGATTTGGATGAGCGTTCCCGGGTCGAATTTGATGACGGCGTTTTGTCGTTAATTATCAATCTGCCTTGGATGGATGATGACGGAAAATTTGACACCCTGCCGTGTGGGTTGTTTTTTACCAAAAATAATTTTATGACTATTTGTTCCCGCGAGAACAGAATCATCGGTTCGTTTAATAAAAATACGGCCAAGACGTTTGATACGCGTGAACGCGGACGGTTTTTACTGACAATTCTGTCCAAATGTACTCAGTTTTACTTAAAATATCTGGCGATTATTAACCAAAAAACCGAAGAAATAGAATATTCATTGCGTAAAACCACAAAAAACAAGGCACTTTTTAAGTTAATAGAAATTCAAAAATCTTTAGTTTATTTTACCACGGCGTTGAAAGATAATCATCTGGTTTTGCTTAAAATTCTGCGCATGGTTAATTCTCCGGCCATGAGTAAGCTGATTAAATTTACCGATGAAGATATTGATGAGTTGGAAGATGTAATCGTCGAAAATAAACAGGCGATAGAAATGGTGGATATGCACCGTTCTATTTTGGAAGGTATGATGGATGGTTTTGCTTCTATCATCAATAACAATCTTAACCTGGTTATGAAGTTTTTGGCCGCCATCACGATAATTCTTTCCATTCCGACAATGCTGGCAAGTTTCTGGGGAATGAACGTCCCGGTTCCGGGTGCCGGTAATCCGTACGGTTTTTTGATTGTTATGGCTTTGTCAGCTCTGGCAACTGTTTTTGCAATTATTTATTTTAGAAAAAAAGGTATGTTCTAACTATTGCTTTTATAACAAAAAACCTGCCGGAAGGCAGGTTTTTTACTTGAAACGACATTATAACCAATCAAGAAAACGACTACCGGCATCAAAAATAATCTTAAAGAAAAGCAAAGCCAGAACCGTTAAAATAACAATACGGATAATTTTGTTTCCGTTTTTGATAGCCAGTTCCGCTCCGACATAGTTTCCGGCAATGCTGAAAACGGCAGCAGCCAAGCCGAGCGGAATTAAAACCACGCCATTATATAAGAAAATCATTAAAGAACAAATATCAGCCGTCATGTTGGCAATTTTGGCATTGCCTTCGGATTGCAAGAGTCCCATTTTGGCAATGGCCGAATAAACCAAAATCAAAAAAGTTCCCGATGCCGGACCGTAAAAGCCGGCGTACATTCCGAGAAATAATGTTGAAATAGAAACGGCGGTATATTGCCACTTTCGGGAAACCGGCCGGACGTTTTTCGGCTCCAGATCTTTTTTAAGGAGCACATACATGGCAATCAGCGGCAGTAAAATCAAAAGTAGGATTTTAAAAATGACTTCATCAACCATCAGGGCAAAATTAGCCCCCATAACCCCGCCGATGGCAGCGGTAATAACCCCGACAATAGCCAGATTATAGTCAATACATTTATGTTTGCAATAACGCAGCGTTGCAACAACAGTGCCGCAGGCGGCCGAGAGCTTGTTGGTAAATACGGCAGTATGTGCTGGAAGCCCGGCAATCAAGTATGCCGGCAGGGAAATAAGCCCGCCGCCTCCGCCGATGGAATCAACGACACCGGCCAGAAAAGCAAAAGGGCAGACAATTAAAAACATAGATAGCGTAAGTTCTTCCATAAGATTAACTTTCTTTAAATGACACCAAATAAAATAATAAGTAAATAATGAAATAGATTTGTCTTTGTGTCAAGTTCGGGCTTAAAGCAATAGACAACCTTTTGCATGATTTTTCTGTATATATTTCAAAAAGGGGCTTTTATTGAAAAAGAAAATTCCTATAATAGCATGAGGTGTTTTTGTTTGGAGAATATAGTTTGATTTTAGGCATAAGCATAGCCGTTTTGGCATTTTTTATTGATCAGCTGAGCAAATGGCTGGTGGCGGATATTTTCTTAAATCATCAGGCGCCGATTGTATTAACGCCGTTTTTCAATTTGGTTGAGGCGTGGAATACCGGGGTCAGTTTTTCTTTATTTGATAACGGCGGTATATGGGGAACAATCATATTGTCTGCTTTTGCATTGGCTGTGGTGGCTTTTTTGCTTTCCTGGCTTAAAAATGAACAATCGCGCCTGGTGCAGGCCGCATTGGGAATGATTATCGGCGGTGCGCTCGGCAATGTGGCCGATCGTATTCGTTTCGGCGCCGTGTATGATTTTCTGGATTTTTATTATAACGGCTGGCACTGGCCGGCTTTCAATGCGGCTGACAGTTTTATTTGTATCGGCGCTTTTTTGATTATTGTTCATAGCCTTTTAAATCATAAGAAACAGTCCTTAAAGGAGGTTGTAAAATGAAAAAAATATTAAGTTTGATGCTGGTGTTGTCTTGTGTTTTGTGTGCCTGCGGCCTGACGAAAAAAGATTTGGGCTTAAACCGCACCACACCGGATGAAACACAAGTTCAAATGCGTCCGCCGCTTGATTTGCCGCCGGATTTTGATACATTGCCGGAATAAAACATTTTGTTTTTTGAGGTAAAAGATGAAGAAAATTATCCAACTTGCTGTTTGGGTGTGCTTGTTTTTTGTGTCGGATGTGTCGGCAAAATTGTTGCCGATGGAAGAATTTACGCTTGATAACGGCCTGCAGGTGATTGTCGTCACCAATACCAAAGCCCCCGTTGTCAAACAAATGCTCTGGTATAAGGTCGGAAGCATAGATGAACCGGCAGGAAAAGGCGGCGCCGCCCATTTGCTTGAACATCTGATGTTTCGGGGAACTTCCAAAGTTCCGGGTTCGTCATTTAACGACATTATCGCCCGTAACGGCGGCGACAGCAATGCTTTTACCTCAACGGATTTTACCGCATACCATGAATTCGTGGATGTAAGCCGGTTGGAAGTGGCCATGGCTCTGGAGGCTGACCGGATGGTTAACCTTAATTTTGATGACGATGCTTTTGACAAAGAACGTAAAATTGTTTTCCAGGAGCGTCAGCAGCGGATTTCAAACAACCCGGCGGCACAGTTTGCCGAGGCCGTGAACCGGATTTTATGGCAGAATTCGCCTTATGCCCGTCCGGTTACCGGAACGGAAGAAGAAATACTGAATTTAACGCCGGAAGACATTCGCGGTTTTTACCGCCGTTATTATGCACCGGACAATGCAATTCTGGTCTTATCCGGCGATATTGACCGCCCGAGCGCCAAAATGCTGGCCGAAAAATATTTCGGCAACATTAAAAAGGGCAACCGTCCGCAAATATCTCCGGAACAGGAAAAAACACGCCTTTTGGCCGGCTCATATCAAACTTTGCATCATTTTGAAATGCGTCACCCGGAAATAAAGACGCCGCGGGTTATCCGCCGCTATCTTGTACCGTCATTAAAAGAAAATTCTAACAAAGCTTATGCCCTGATGGTTTTTTCCAAATATCTGGGCGAAGGCGATTCTTCTTTTTTAAATCGGGAACTGGTCTTAAATGGAAAAACTGCGGCCGCCGGTTCTTTTTATGATTCATTGTCGCGCGGTGCCGGGGTTTTTTCGCTTTCGGCCGTTCCCGCTGACGGCCGGACGCCTGAAGAAACCGAAACTTTGTTAGACAACGGGTTAAAACAGGCGCTTTCCGGTTTAACGCAAGACGATATTGAAAGAGAAAAAAAGAAAATGACGGCCGGTTTGGTGTATATCCGCGATAATCCGTCGGATGCCGCCCTGCTGGTCGGGCAGATGGCCGCTTTGGGCTTTGATTTGGAAGAAATTGACAACTATGAGGAAAACATCAAAAAAGTCTCGCTTGCCGACATAAAAGAAGCGGTTTCGGACATGCTTTCTTCATCAAGTTCGATAACCGGCTTTTTACTGCCGGCCGTAAAGGAGGAACAGTAAATGCATCGCCATTATCGCCGCCATAAGTTTTCTACTGCCGTATTAAATTTTTTAGTTGCCGGAATTTTTGTTTATGCCGTCTGGACGGGGTATAAAAATTATGCCTTTTCCGGTTTTGACGACGGCAGAATTAATGCCAACTCTGTCTTGAAAGAAAAAAAGTTTGATAAAATGCCGGTTGAAGTCAGCACGCCGTCGGGGCTGAAAGTCTGGCTGATTGAAGACCATACCGTGCCGATTATTGCATTGAGCTTTATTTTCGAACATGCCGGCCGGGCCTATGATCCAGATGGTCAAAACGGCCGGGCGGGAATTGCGGCCAATATGCTGCTTTACGGTGCGGGAACTTACAACCGCCGGCAGTTTCAGGACGAGTTGGAACTAAACGGCATTCAGATGGCTTTTTCAGCCGGCCGGGAAGATTTTTCCGGTATGTTGGTAACGCCGTCCGAAAATAAAAAAACGGCTTATGCGCTGTTGCGTACCGCCTTAACCGAACCCCGTTTCAACAGTCAGGATTTGTCGGTTGAACAGGCACAGAATATTGAAGCTTTAAAAATCCAGAAAGAGCGGCCGGAGTCGGTTTTGAGCCTGGCTTTTGCCGGGGAATTGTTCGGGGCGGAACATCCATATGGCCGCAATCCGCTGGGCGATGAGGCGGATATCATGTCATTAGATTCGGAAGATTTGAAAACCTGGCTTCAAAGTTCTCTGGCTAAAGATAATTTGATAATCGGTATGGCCGGTGATGTTACCCCTGATGAGGCAACGGCAGCGGTTGAAGAAATTTTTTCTGCTTTACCGGCGCATAATGCCAACCGGGACATAGAAGCGCCAAAGATGAACTTAAAGCCGCATACCAGAAACGTGGAGAGGGATACGGCTCAGGTTGTCAGCACGTTTGCTGCTGCCGGAACCAGTCGGACGGCTGCCGATTTTTATCCGTTATATATTGCCAACCACATATTCGGCGGTTCGGGCTTAACGTCGCGCCTTTCGCTTAAAGCCCGGGAAAAAGAAGGGCTGACTTACGGGGTTTACACTTATTTGTCAACCGATGAAAAAACGCCGCTGATACTGGGGCAGTTTTCTTCAACGCCGGAAAATTATCCGGCTATGCGTAAAATTATAACCGATGAATGGCGTCGCTTTGCCGATAAAGGCGCAACGGCCGAAGAGCTTGAAACCGCCCGCAGCTATCTGCTGGCTTCTTATAACTTGCGTTTTGATTCGGTTGCCGGGTTGGCCGATATGCTTGCTGCGATGCAAAAATATAATCTGGGGCTGGATTTTCTGCAAAAAAGAAATGATTATGTTAATGCCGTAACCTTAGAAGAAGTCAATACGGCGGCAGCCAGGTATTATTCTGTTATGCCGATGGAAGTAAATATCGGCAAAATTGATAATCAGGAGTAAAAGAATGTTCGGACTTAATAAAAACAAACAAAAAACCAAAGCATGGAAAAAGCTGGAAAGCGAATATAAACGTTTCAAAAAAATTCAAATGCGCGATTTGTTTGACGCCGATGACAAACGGGCGTCAAAATATACCCTCCGTCTGGAGGATTTGATACTGGATTATTCCAAAAACCGTTTTGATGACAAAGTCTTAACAGCTTTGTTTGCCTTGGCGCATGAACGCCGTATCCCGGAAAAAACAGCAGCCATGTTTGAGGGCAAAAAAATCAACAACACCGAAAACCGTTCGGTTTTGCATATTGCGCTGCGCAACCGTTCCGGCCGCCCAGTTTTAAGCGACGGAAAAGATGTTATGCCGCAGATTAATGAAGTGCTGTTGAAGATGAAAAACTTTTCCGATGCCGTCCGTTTCGGCGAATTTAAAGGCTATACCGGTAAAAAACTGACCAATATCGTTAATATCGGCATCGGCGGCTCGGATCTGGGGCCGGTAATGGTTTGCGAAGCTTTGCGCAAATATTGGGCCAAGGACATAAATTGTTATTTTATCTCGAATATTGACGGCACGGCCTGCGCCGAGGTATTAAACAAACTTGATCCGGAAACAACTTTGTTTATTGTTGCTTCCAAAACCTTTACCACGATTGAAACCTTAACCAATGCCAGAACCTGTCGTAAATGGCTGGTTAACGCTTTGGGTGAACATGCGGTTGATAAACACTTTGTTGCGCTCTCAACCAACCGGGAAGAAGTTATCAAATTCGGCATTAACCCCGAAAATATGTTTGAATTCTGGGATTTTGTCGGCGGGCGTTATTCTTTGTGGTCAGCTATCGGCTTGATAATCTGCATTGCCGCCGGTTTTGAAAATTTTGAAAAGCTTTTGGAAGGTGCTTATGCCATGGATGAACATTTCCGTACGGCGCCTTTGGAAGAAAACATGCCGGTCATTATGGCGCTTTTGGGCATCTGGTATAATAATTTCTTTAACATCCACCGTTATGCGGTCATCCCGTATGACCAGTATCTGCAGTATCTGCCGGCATATTTGCAGCAGCTTGACATGGAAAGCAACGGCAAATCGGTTGACCGGGGCAATAACTTTGTCAGATACGCCACCGGGCCGGTTTTGTTCGGCGGTGCGGGCACCAATGTCCAGCATTCGTTTTTCCAGCTGTTGCACCAGGGCACGGAAATGGTTCCGGTTGATTTTATCGTCCCGGCGATTTCACATAATGAAATCGGCAACCACCACCAGATTTTACTTTCCAATGTTTTGGCTCAAGGCGAGGCTTTAATGAAAGGAAAAACCGTCGCCGAAGCCGCCGAAGAGCTGCGTAAATCCGGAAAAAGCAAAGATGACGTCGAATTTTTGAAAAAATATAAAAGTTTTAGCGGCAACCGTCCGTCCAATACGCTGCTGTGCAAAAAAATCGACGCTTTCACGCTCGGAATGCTGATTTCCTTATATGAGCATAAAGTTTTTGTGCAGGGTATAATCTGGGATATCAATTCCTTTGATCAGATGGGGGTTGAACTGGGTAAACAGCTGGCGTTAAATATCCTGCCCGAACTGGAAGGGACGGCCTTTGCGCTCAACCACGATTCTTCCACTTTGTCTTTAATCAGGGCAGTCAAAAAATTCAGAAAATAAAAACAGGGGACTTCAGACCATGACAATCCGCATTTTGCCCGATAACCTGATAAACCAGATTGCTGCCGGCGAAGTTATTGAACGGCCGGCATCGGTTATCAAGGAGTTGGTGGAAAATGCCATTGATGCCGGTGCCGAAACCATTGAAGTAACACTTGCCGGCGGCGGAAAAAATCTGATAATCGTCAGCGATGACGGAAAAGGGATGTCAAAAGATGAATTGACTTTGGCGGTTGAGCGCCACGCCACTTCCAAACTTCCGGATGATGATTTGTTTAACATCAAACATTTGGGGTTCAGAGGCGAGGCATTGCCTTCAATTGCCGCCGTATCGCGCATGGTTATCACCACCCGGCAGGCTGATGCCGAAAACGGGTGGAAGCTGGAAATTAACGGCGGCCGTAAGTCGGAAATTATGCCGGCAGCTTTATCCAAAGGAACCCGGATTGAAGTTCATGATTTGTTTTATGCCACGCCGGCGCGTCTGAAATTTTTAAAAGCCGACAGTGCTGAAGCGGCTCAATGTGTGGATATTTTAAACCGTATTGCGATGGCCAATCCGCACGTTTCCTTTTATCTGACGAGCGAAGGGCGTCGGAGAGTGTCCCTAAACGCCTGTCAGGGCGAATTGTTTGACGCCCGGTTAAAACGCTTAAGTGAGGTTATGGGCAAGGAGTTTGCCGAGAATTCAATTTTGATTGATGCCTCCCGCGAGCATATACAAATAAGCGGCTATGTCAGCCTGCCGACATTAAACAAGGCAAATTCGCTGTCCCAGTATTTGTTTGTTAACAGCCGTCCGGTGCGTGATAAATTGCTTTTAGGGGCAATTAAAGGCGCTTATCAGGATGTTCTGGCTTCAAACCGCTACCCGTTGTGCGCTTTGTTTATTGATGTAGATCCGGCTTATGTCGATGTCAACGTTCATCCGGCTAAGGCCGAAGTGCGTTTTTATGACAGCGGAGCGGTAAGGGGGCTTTTAGTCGGTTCTATCCGCCATGGGTTGTCTTTGGGCGATAAAGCCGTGGCCAACACGTTGGATTTGTCAGCGTTTGTTCATGACAACATTCCGGATTTTGCTGCGCCGGAAACGGTACCGCCGGCATCCGTGCCTGAGCGGATGTCTTTATCTGAAGAAGTTTATGAAATGAAAATGCCGGCCTCGCCGGTGCCGCCGACATTTAAAACCCTGCCGCCGTTTTCGGCACCGCGGCACTACCGCGACACGCTGCCTGAATTGGAACGGTTGTATTCGGTCAGAACCGAGGAAACCGAAAAGTCTGCCCAAGCACTGTCGAGCCCGCCGGCAGATGAAATCGGACCGCTGGGTTTGGCCAAAGCCCAGTTTCATGACACCTACATTATTTCGCAGACACCAGATAGTATTATTATTATTGACCAGCATGCCGCCCATGAACGAATTGTCATGGAAAGGCTGAAAACCGCATTGGCTTCCGAGCATAAAGTCGTCACCCAGATGCTCTTAATTCCGGAGATTATAGATTTAAGCGCCGCTGAGAAAGAGCATATTCTTTCCCAGGCGGAAAATCTGGAAAAACTGGGACTGGTTGTTGAAGAGTTCGGGCCGGGTGCGGTTATCGTCCGGGAAATTCCGGCACTTATATCCGGTGCCGATGTCCGCCGGCTGATTATGGATCTGGCCGCTGAAATTGCCGAATGGGGCGGGGAGTTTTCCTTAACCGACAAACTGCACCACATTTGCGCCACTATTGCCTGCCACGGGTCGGTACGCGCCGGCCGCCGGCTGAACATTGATGAGATGAACCGTCTGTTGCGTGATATGGAAAAGACCGAACATTCCGGACAATGCAACCACGGCCGCCCGACTTATGTTGAGTTAAAATTAAGCGATATCGAAAAACTGTTTTCCCGGCGCTAGTTTTGTTATCTGCCTTGAAATATTTTCATGCGGGATTATCTAAACCCCTGAGATAAGTTTTTATTAAAGGAGTTTAGGTTATGGGAACATTGCTGAAATATCTGCTCTATGCGCTGATTATCATTGTCATTTATCTGTTAGGCGTTGGTTTTTATGAAGGAACGTTCAATAAAGATTCCACGGTCGGGGAAATTTCTTCCGATGTGGCGCAAGGCACAAAGCGCATTATCCGCGACGGTTATGATTCAACCAAAGAAACGGTTAAAGACGGTTATGAAGCCACCAAAGATAAAATAGAAGAATACGAAAACGACAGGAAAGAAGAAAAAACAACGCCGCAGCTGGAAGAAACGCCGGATTCTGAGATGAAAAACACATCTTCATCTCCAACTTCCGCCACCGGCGGTTTCGTGGAAAATTAAGCTCAAGACGTCTGATAAATTATAAAAAGTCCCCGCCGGCGGGGATTTTTTTGTGCACTGTTTTAAAAAATATATTGACATTAATATATTATTAATATTATAAAAATAATGATAGCACTATCGTTTGGATTAATTTTAATATAAAGGAGACTAAAATGCCTAAAAAAAGAAATAATAACTGTTCTATGAGTAAATTCGTCAATAAATTTAAGGAACTTGAATATATGACGGATATCCCACATACAATCTCTACAGGAAATAAAATTATTGATAAAGCTATAGCAAAATATGGCGCAAAATTTGCTAATAAAATTATTAAAACCCCTAGGGGAAAAATCGCTGTAGAATATAGCAAAAAAGCATACCCATATATTGAAAAAGGCGGAGCAAATATTGCCAGAGCAAGAGTCGCATACAAAGAAGTATGCAAAAAAAATAATTGATTATAATAAATAATTAAGTAAACTAAAATTGTTTAAAGGAAGAAAAAAGAGGCTAAACAATGAAATTATGGTCAAAGGAAGCCCTGGCAATCGGGGGAATTTACAGTGTTTTAAGCACGCCTTTTCTTATATGGCAAACGCCTGTAACAGAACAAATTAATATGTTCTTGTTTTCAATATTTATTATCAGTATGTTTATGCTTTATTGGCCTAAATTTTCTTTGGTCGTGAGCAATCAAACAAAAAAATTTCCCCGGATTTTATATTATCTGATGTCTATCGGCTGGATACCTTATTTTGTTATTATCGGGATGGTTGTGCTTTTTATATTTATCGTTGTCTTTTCTTGGCAAGATAACACCATAGAAACGACAACAAATATATTTAATTTAATTTGCAGTTGGGGCGCCCTAGTTTCGCTTGTCATTGCTTACGTCAGGGTAAGGAATAAGGCAATTAAATAATAAAGGAGACAATTTTGATGAAAACTTTTGTTTGGCAGATTTTAATCTTAGGCGGCTTTTATTTTATTGTCTCCTTGTTATTTTCATGGGGAAGTGGCAGCTTTTTTGAAATTGTTAATATGGCCGTGCTTGTGGTGTTCTTCGCATTATTTATAGTGTTGTGCATTAAAAGAAAGTATGTTTTTTTAACTCGTTTTCAGGATAAATTTACAAGAACAGCCAATTATATGGCAGCACTTGGTTTAACCCAATGGTTCGGGATTGTCTTTGTAACGGTTCCTGGAATTGTTTACGGCTATAAAGCAAGCAAAGCTTTATATAACGGCCATGAAATGCCTGAGGCACCGGTCGGGTATTTAGAAACGACAGCTTATGTATACTGGGGTATTTTACTACTTTCTTTGGTATGGGCAACATATCAGAGCTTTAGAAAGGCAAAATAATGAAATTATGGTCAAAAGAGTCCCTCGTTCTGGGTGGAGCATATGGCGTTTTAGATACTCCTTTTGCACTGTCGGGGTTGGAAATTATTTCCGAGATTTTGTTTGGTTTATTTATTATTTGTATCATCATGCTTTGCTTCAACAAGACGCCGAAGTTCATTTCGTTTATGATGAATAAATATCCGAAAACATCTTATTATTTAACGGCAATCGGCTGGATACCGTATTTTATGATAATTTCTTTTTGTTTGTTTGTCGGATGTTTATATTATATCGGTTTTGATGAGGTTATATTCAGACATTTTGTGTTTGGACTGGTATTTATAAGCCTGTCAGCTTTCATGATATCGCTTGTCATTGCTTATGTCAGGGCAAGGAAACGCCGCTAAAAAGCATTTAACAACTTAGGGTTTAATTTTTCAGATTTTAAAATTTTTTCTTTACAAATATTTTTTCTCCGTTATAATCAAAAGCGGAAAGAGAGTAGCGCGCTCTTTCTGGGATTTGAAGACCCTACCACAAGCGCTAGAATGTTAGCGATAATTTTGCGCTCTCAGTCGTTGACTGAGAGATGCGAAATAAGTGTTTCTTCAGAAACGTCGAATAAGCATACTATTCTTGTGGATAGTCTTCAACTCTCAGTCGCTTTAAGCGGCTTTTTTATTGCGAGAATTATTAGCTTGATTTTTAACTATCCTATGGTAGCATTGAAGGACTGAATAATTGCCTTATGTAAAGCCATAGGGCCTGAGAGCATATTGCTCACGGATTTAAGCATCCGTCACACGGTCGGCCGACACCGACTTGAGAATAATATGCTGGCAAATGTCTTGGTATATATTCCGAGGCGGATGCCGGCCGAATAAGGCTTGGCCAAATAAGCCGGGCTGTGTGTGACAGTGCTTAACTCCGCCTCACTTCATTTTGAAGAGAGGCTTTCTTTTTTATCATCATCAAAAAAAAGAGGAAGTAATCAATGGAGAATAAGAAACAAAAGGTTCCGTCTGTAACGGCCGGAAAGGGTAAGAACGTGCGCGGGCGGATGAAAGACAGTGAGCCCAACCCGGTAGATGTGTATGCCGGACAAAGAATGCGCCTCAGGCGGGTTATGTTAAAGATGAGCCAGCAGAGCTTGGCGCGGAAACTGGGCTTAACGTTTCAGCAGGTACAAAAATACGAGAAAGGAGAAAACCGGATTGGTTTCAGCCGGATATGCGACATTGCCGACGTTTTAGGGACGACGTTGGATTATTTCCGGGACGGGATGGATAAGAAAACAGCCGAGAACAGTCCGATGCGTCTGGTGAACCCGCCGGAAGCGGAAGCAGAAGAAATAGCAGAAATAAGGGAAGAAGATCCGTTAAAGAAGACGGAAACGCTGGAGCTTATCAAGAACTATTATAAGATACACAACCGGAGGCTTTCCCGGCATATTTTTAATCTTGTACGGGATATGGGAAAAAGCAATTCGGTTATGGCAAAAAAATAATCTCTAAAATTAAATGAAAACCCTGAAAAATTTTTCAGGGCTTTCATTTGGAAGAAGGCCGGATTTAAGCTTTAAGCATAACCTCCGGCGCTTCAATGCCCAGAAGATACAACAACTGTTTTAATACGTCGCGTACCAGCCGCGCCAGTTTCAGACGCGAAGCGGAAATTTGAACCTCATCCGCCGTCATAATCGGGCAGGTGTTGTAAAAATTGCTGAAATTCTGCGCCAGCGTATAAGCATAATCGGCAATAATGCTCGGTTCCTTTTCTTCATGCGCCCGGAAAACAACATTTTCAAACTGCATGAGTTTCAAAGCCAGATTGCGCTCGTCGGCATTTTCAATAATAACATCGCCTTCCGTCAGGTTCTGAGCTTGCGCTTTACGCAAAATCGAATTAATCCGGGCAATGGCGTATTGAATATAAGGACCGGTCTTGCCGTCAAATTTGGCAAAATCATCCAGTTCAAAAACATATCCGGAGCCGATGTTATTTTTTAAATCTTGAAATTTAATGGCGCCAAAAGCAATTTCGGAAACCAGTTTTTCAATTTCCGGCTCGCCGTAACCCTCAACTTCTCCGGGCTTGGGCATTGACTGTCGAACTTTTTCCTTGCTTAGGTTAATCAAATCCGCCAGATTCATCACGCCGCCGTCGCGGGTTTTGAAAGGTTTGCCGTCGGCGCCGTTAACCGTGCCGAAACCAATATGGGAAAGCTTGACGTCAGGGGCAATGCCAAGCATCTGCACCACCTGAAAAACCTGTTCAAAATGCAGCGTCTGGCGCTTGTCAACCACATAAATGATTTCTTCGGCCTTTAAGTCATTCACCCGCATTTTAATGGTGGCAATGTCGGTTACCTGATAGCCGACGCCGCCGTCGGATTTTACCAGAATAACCGGCGGCATGGGTTTGTTGGTTTCCGGCAGACGGATAATCGTGGCGCCGTCGTCAACTTCGGAAACACCTTTGTCTTTAGCCAGTTCAATAACTTCACCGCAGGCAGCATGCGCATCGCTTTCACCAAGCCATAAATCAAAGTGGGCGCCGAGTTCGGCATAAATCTTTTTGACATCGGCAACCGAAACGTCGCGCAAATATTTCCAGGCTTTGCGGTATTCGGGATTGCCGTTTTGCAAATCCGCCGTAATCTGGCGTGCGGTTTCTTTGGCGGCTTCATCTTCTTTGCAGCGGGCATTCGCCTGTTTGTAAAAAGCGGATATGGCGCCGACATCATAGGTTTCCACTTTGTCAAGGCTGCCGTCCTGACGGATGATTTCAGCAATAATCATACCCATCGGCGTGCCCCAGTCGCCAAAATGCACATCAGAAATAACCGTGTTGCCGACAAAAGTTTCAATCCGGCGTATGGATTCGCCGATAACCGCCGACCGCAAATGGCCGACATGAAGAGCCTTAGCCACGTTCGGGCCGCCAAAATCCATCACGATTTTATGAGGCTTTTCAACCTTTTTACAGCCGAAACGCTCATCACCGGCCAAAGAACCGGCAATGCGGGCGATAAAGCCGTTGTCAAGGCTGATGTTGATAAATCCCGGACCATCTACGGAAACTGCGGCAATATCGGTATCCTGCTCCAAAAGCGCGGCAATGTTTCCGGCAATTTCCCGCGGATTTTTATGCAAAGGTTTTGCCAGTGCCAGGGCGCCGTTACATTGAAAGTCGCTTAAATCCGGGCGGTCGGAATTTTTAACAAAAGCAAATTTTGTATCCAATTTAAGCCGTTGAAAGATTTTTTCCAATTTTTGATTAAGGGTTTGTTCAATAGATGAGCTCATAAATCGTTCCTTGTTCTAAAATTATTTAACGCATTTGTAATAGGCATGTGAAGGCAAAAGCAGTTTGCATGAAAATGAAGTTTTTTTCACCCATTCTGCCCGTGTCCCGGTGTTGTGCTTTTGACATTCGGCATCGGCCAGAGCCTGCAAAGTTTGTTCATCTGTCCACAAGCCGTTATAACAGACGGCCGGTGCGTCGGTTTTTGATTTTCCGACATAAAGACGGCTGATATCCTGCGCTCCGGCATTGCGCCGGCGGTCAACAAACGGTTCAAAAACCGAACAGGCGGTAAGCCCGCATAAAATTAAAACCGAAAGGATGATTTTAGGGCTGGACAATTTCAAAAACTCCATTAAATTAATGACAATGTTCACATAATATACAAAGAAGATTTTAAATGCAAAGCGAAAATGAATATATAGGTGACGATAAGTTCAAAAAATTTTTGGAACATTACGAATGTCCGGTACCCTTAAATGTGGTCAGAATGCGTTTTGCCGGTGCCATATGCAGCCCGAATTTAAACTTGCGCCCCACCGATGTCATCTCTTCGTTTTGGGATGAAAACCGCCAGCCGCGCCTTGAAACCAAAAAAGAAGCAGAGCTTTTTTTCAAGTTTTTCATGGGGTTGTGGGATAATGTTTTTGAAGATATCAAACACAACAGGCTGCATCTTCCGCCGGCAGACAAGAAAAATCTTCCGATTTGGTGCCGCAATCGTTATGAAGAAATAGAGCAGGGTTATCTTGAAGGTTTCTGGGGCGGCCGTGATGATTTGAAAATTCCGGCATATCTTGCTGAAATTTTGGATTCTTTATCCGAACTGGCCGATGTATATTTAACGCTTGGCAAAAAAGCAGATTCCAATGAAAAAAGCGCTGAATTAACCAAGACGGTTGCCCATACCGACAAAACGGCGGAACGGGCAATCGGGTTTATTATTGAAAATTCCGTTTTGCCGCGGATTGAAGAGTTGCACAGAACAGTAAATTAAATAAAAGGAGTTAGTATAATGGAACTTTTAGAAGGACTTTTAACCAGACGCTCCGTACGTCAGTATGACACACTTAAAAAAGTCAGCAAACAGGATATTGAAGAAATTTTAAAAGCCGCATCTTATGCCCCGTCGGCGCACAACAAACAGCCGTGGGAGTTTGTCGTGATTGAAAATCCCGAAAAACTGGCCGGATTTCGTTCGGTTCAGCCATGGACAAGTTTTGCCAAGAATGCATCCTGCGTTATTGTTGTCTGCGGTAACACGGATGAAGCCTTTCATCGTGAAAAGGAAAATGAAACCTGGAACTTTGCCGATGTTGATTGTGCTTTGGCTGCGCAGAATATTTTGCTTGCCTGCCATGCCAAAGGCTTAGGCGCCTGTTTTTGCGGTGCGGCGCCGATGCCGCTGGTAATTGACGGCGTCCGCCAGTATTTAGGCCTGCCTGAAAACATCCGCCCGCTGGCCATTATTCCGGTCGGCTATCCGGCAGAATCCCCAAAACAGCCGGAAAACCGCTATAACCCGACCAAAGTCCATTGGGAAAAGTGGTAATAAGCATACTGTAATGTAAAATTTGGCAGATTACTATTTTTATATTTCCCGTGCTTAACACGGGAATTTTTGTAACCAGAAAACCACCGGCTAGGCCGGCGGGTTCCTTTTTTTATTTCCAGGTTACATAAAATCTACACTGTGTAGAATCTTCGGCACATTGGTGGCAAAGCAGGTCGATATCGTTAAGGGATATACTGTGGAGGCAATTATTCCCTTCTTTGCAATAAGCATCACCGTAATAATAGCCGCTTTTGGAGGAATTTTCTTCTGAAGAATCTCCCTCGTCCGGCTGATAATGACGGTCGGAAACAACGTAATATAATTCTGAACTGTTAGCTTTATAAACGTTTAAGAGATTGCGGCAAATTTCTTTTTTGTCGCTGTGCCGGCTGAATTCATATCCCATTCCGTATTGAAAAGGATAAGCATAAATCCAGAGTGAATTTCCAAACATTTTGTCTGTCAAATAAGTGGCGTTGGAGGAACTTAATTCAATACCGTCGGGCAAAAGTCCGAGCTTATCCATAATTTGAGCATACATTTCCGGATTATCCGAGGTTGAATTATTTTGGAAACGTTTGGTGTTTTGTATGGCATTATTTAAAAGCAGATTTATTGCCTCTGCCTGTTTATTGAGTTTATATTTCATCATGGCCTTGGAGTAACCGGCGATAGCACCTACGGAAAGTACGCCTATAATAGCAAGTACCCCAAGCATCTCCACCATAGAACGACCGGAAGAAGATGCGTATAACGGCACATCTAAAGCACTTTTACGGGGTTTTGGAAAATTCACGTACGTCATATGTACGCTGGAATTTTCCTCACCCCTAGAAAGCACTTTATCTGCACCATTCTCCGCAATTTCATTGTGAGCAGGTGAAGAGGATTTGAAAAAATTGAACAA
>CALXUN010000023.1 GCA_944391705.1 uncultured Alphaproteobacteria bacterium | reverse complement strand
TCTTTCCGTGGTCCACGTGACCGATCGTCCCGATGTTGCAGTGCGGCTTGCTCCGCTCAAATTTCTCTTTCGCCATTTAAAATTACTCCAAATTAAAATTAAAAAATTTTAAAGGGCGGGCAACCCGCCCTTTAAGGTTCTAGTTTTTAAGCATTCTTGCTCTTAATCGTTTCCGCAATTTCTCTCGGAACCTCAGAATAATGATCAAAAATCATCGTAAACTGAGCACGTCCCTGAGAAAGTGAACGCAACGTGTTGACATAACCAAACATGTTTGCCAAAGGAACAAAGGCGTCAACCACACGGGCATTACCCCTCTGATCCATACCGTTTACCAAACCGCGGCGTGAATTCAAATCACCGATGATGTCACCCATATATTCTTCCGGGGTAACAACTTCAACCTTCATAATCGGTTCCAACAGTCTCGGTTCAGCCTGACGCATACCTTCGCGGAATGCCGCCCGGGCTGCGATTTCAAAGCACATAACGTTTGAGTCGACTTCATGGTAAGCACCGTCATACAGATTACATTTAACACCTGTAACCGGATAACCGGCAATAACACCGCTTTCCATGGCGCTTTTCAAACCTTTTTCAACACCGGGGATATATTCCTTCGGAACATTACCACCGACAACTGTGTTGACAAACTCAAACCCGGTATGATCTTCAGTCGGCTCAAATTTGATTTTAACCCTTGCAAACTGGCCGGCACCACCGGATTGTTTCTTGTGAGTATATTCAATATCACAAGGTTTGGTAATCGTTTCACGATAAGCAACCTGCGGTTCGCCGACATTGGCATCAACTTTAAATTCACGCTTTAAGCGATCAACGATGATTTCCAAATGCAGCTCGCCCATACCTTTAATGATGGTCTGACCGCTTTCCGGATCGGAAGAAACCTTAAATGAGGGATCTTCCATCGCCAGACGCGACAAAGCCAAGCCCATTTTTTCAACATCCGCCTTGGTTTTCGGCTCAACTGCCAATTCAATAACCGGATCCGGGAATTCCATATTTTCCAGGATAATCGGATGAGCGGCATCACACAATGTGTCACCGGTTGTTGTATCTTTCAAACCGGCCAAAGCGATAATGTCACCGGCATAAGCTTCTTTCAGGTCTTCACGTTTATTGGCATGCATCAAAAGCATACGTCCGACGCGTTCTTTCTTGTCTTTAACCGAATTGTAAATATACGAACCGGCATTCATCACACCTGAATAAATACGGGTAAAGGTCAAAGAACCGACAAACGGGTCGTTCATAATTTTGAAAGCCAAGGCTGCCAAAGGTTCCGAGTCATTCGGATGACGGGCAATGACTTCGTCCGTACCCGGTTTGACACCTTCAATTGCCGGAATATCCATCGGTGAAGGCAGATAATCAATAACGGCATCCAAAAGCGGTTGTACGCCTTTGTTTTTAAATGCCGTACCACAAAATACCGGCACAAAATCCTGAGCCAGCGTACCTTTGCGGATGCATTTTTTCAAAGTTTCAACCGAAACTTCCTTGCCTTCCAGATAGTCTTCCATGGCCTGTTCGTCTTGCTCAACGGCCATTTCAACCAACTGTGCATGATATTCTTCGGCCTTATCTTTCAAATCAGCCGGAATTTCACGTTCTTCAATCGGGGAATCTGCCGTATCGCCGGTATAAATAATGGCCTTCATCTTAATCAAATCGACCATACCTTTAAATTCGGCTTCAGCACCGATCGGCAACTGCATTGCCAACGGACGGGCCCCCAGACGATCAACAATCATATCCAGGCAGCGGTAGAAATTAGCGCCGATTCTGTCCATCTTGTTGCAGAAACAAATACGCGGCACACCATATTTATCAGCCTGGCGCCAAACAGTTTCAGACTGCGGTTCGACACCGGCAACCGAATCAAATACCGTAATTGCACCGTCCAGAACACGCAAAGAGCGTTCCACTTCGACCGTAAAGTCAACGTGGCCCGGCGTATCAATGATGTTAATACGATGACCTTTCCAGAAACAGGTTGTTGCAGCAGACGTAATCGTAATACCGCGTTCCTGTTCCTGTTCCATCCAGTCCATCGTAGCTGCACCATCATGCACCTCACCGATTTTGTGAGACTGTCCGGTATAATATAAAATACGCTCGGTTGTTGTGGTTTTACCGGCATCAATATGTGCCATGATGCCGATGTTTCTATACATTTCCAATTTATGTGTACGAGCCATGTTTTTAAACCTCTTTGCTTAGAATTTATAATGGGAGAATGCTTTGTTGGCCTCGGCCATTTTATGCGTGTCTTCACGTTTTTTAACAGCCGTACCTTTATTGGCATAAGCATCCAGCAATTCATTGGCAAGTCTGTCGGTCATGGTCGTTTCCGAACGCTTTTTGGCTGCAGCGATAATCCAGCGGATTGCCAAAGCCTGACGACGGTCGGCACGAACTTCGCACGGTACCTGATATGTGGCACCGCCGACGCGGCGTGAACGAACCTCAACCATAGGTTTAACATTCTCAATTGCTTCTGAAAAGACGCTTAAAGCATCTTGTTTGGATTTGGAAGCAATGATATCAAAAGCCGAATAAACAATCTTTTCGGCAACGGCTTTTTTACCATCTTCCATAACATTATTAATAAATTTCGCAACTACCTTATCATTAAACTTTGCATCAGGCAGTACATTTCTTTTTACAGCACTATGACGACGTGACATCTGGCATTCTCCTATTTAGGTCTCTTAGCGCCGTATAAAGAACGACGTTGACGACGTTTAGACACACCTTGCGTATCCAAGGTACCGCGAATGATATGATAGCGAACACCAGGCAAGTCTTTGACACGGCCTCCTCTAATCAGCACCACTGAGTGTTCTTGAAGATTATGACCTTCACCAGGGATATAGCTGATTACTTCAAAGCCGTTTGTCAAGCGAACGCGCGCCACTTTACGCAAAGCCGAGTTAGGCTTTTTCGGGGTTGTTGTATAAACCCTTGTGCAAACACCGCGTTTTTGTGGACAAGCTTTCAAAGCCGGAACTTTGTTTCTCTTCACTTTTGGTGTTCGTGAGTTACGAATTAACTGATTAATTGTAGGCATCACAAATTTCCTTAAAAGTTAGTTATTTATTACACAAAACACCTGCCCAAAAGAGATTCTCTTTTAGAGCAAGTGTGCGCATACTAGCCTCATCCCTTCCCGCTGTCAAGCGCTTTTTTAGATTTTTTTAACTTTCGGAAAAGTACTTTAATAAAAAGATTTAAGAGTTTTCTCATAGATGTCGTTCCTTATCTCATTCAACAAAAAATCTCCCTGATGAGAGGCGGCCGGAAGAAAGCTACTCCATCCTTCGGGAGTTCGAACCTAAGCACCCATACCAAAAAAACCTCCTTAAAAGGAGGTTTTTAATTGGTGGGCGCTGAGAGGCTACTTCGCTTACGCTCCGTTCACGGCATTCATTCGCCCTTAAAGGGCTCACCGGTACGCTCCCGCGTACCTTTCATTTGTAGTCGAACTCCCTTCTTCGGGAGTTCTCACCTGGCGCCCATGTCCAAAAAAGCCTCCTTTACAGGAGGCTTTTGATTGGTGGGCGCTGAGAGGTTCGAACTCCCGACCCTCTCGGTGTAAACGAGATGCTCTTCCAGCTGAGCTAAGCGCCCGTCACATCAGGTACGGATGACTTATACCTAATTAATTTTCAGAAATCAAGCAAAAAATGTTCCTTTTTACCATCCGTCATATTTTTAAAATAAAAAATAAGGCAAAACACATTGTCTTGCCCTATTATCAAAAAAGCACCAACTTATTTATTGACAGCTTCCTGCAGAGCTTTACCAGCTTTAAACTTAGCCTGTTTACGAGCTGCAATTTTAATTTCAGCACCAGTGCGCGGATTGCGGCCGGTCGTAGCGGCACGTTTGGCAACAGCAAATGTACCAAAACCAACCAAGCGAACTTCGTCACCTTTCTTCAAAGCAGTTGTAACAGAAGCTACAAAAGCATCAACAGCTTTGGCTGCATCAGTTTTTGTAAGACCAGTTGCGCTAGCTACGCTAGAAATGAGTTCATTTTTATTCACGGTGAGGACTCCCTCTAATAAAATTGTTAACGATATTGTGAGCATTTCTGCTTTTCACACTTAAATTGAAACGACTTTTTTTGTTTAAGTCAAACAAAAAAAACACTTTTTTTACAAAAAACATGCTTTTGACGCCTTTTATTGCGCTTTTCCACAGAATTTTTACCTTTTAACCCTTTATAAAACGCCTTTTTCCTTTATTTATAATTATAATCCGGAAACGAGTCTTATTGATTCGGATTCACAAAATAAAAAAAGAGGATTATAGTATTATAAACTCAAACCCCCAAACGGAGCATAAATATATGGATAAAATTAAAAACTATATTCGTTACGGCCGGGGTACCGGCGCTTTTTTAATTTTCGTACTGGCTTTTGTAACTGCGCTTTATTACAGTATCAGCGCCAAAATCACCTTAACGGCATCTATTCCTTACATACAGGAGATGCTTGACGATATTTTGCCGATTGAAATTAAAGACGGCCGGGTTATAACACCGCAAAACACCATTAAAGAAATTAACCTTTTAGGACAAGATACTTCAAAAAATTTTCCCTTTATCATTGACACCACCCGGGACAAACTGCCGACCGAAAAATTAACGGAGGGAATTTATTTAAGCCGCTCTTATTTATACACGGTCAGCTCTACCCAGGTCAAATCAGTAAAACTGACCGATTCTTTTCAATTACCGCGGCAAGATTATACGGATTCCATGAAAACATCTGTCGTATGGTTTACGCTTATTGCCGCAGCGGCCGGCACCATCATTTTTTTCTTGATATACTTTATGCTGGTCGTCATATATGCTTTTTGCAGCGGTTTTTCTGCAACCATCACCGGTAAGACACTTGGTTTTGATACAAAACTGCGTCTAAACAGCGTGTTGTTTATTTTGGTCTGCCTGATATCTTTTATTTTAAAAATTGCCGGCATTAACCTTACACTGCCCGTATTTTTTCTGATAATGATTGCTTTGCAGATTATAACGCTTAAAACATTATTTAAATAAACAACACCATATATCCTAATTTTCACTTGAATTTTTCCGGCAAAAAAACTATACTTCCATTTGCTGAGAAATCAGCTATGACACTAGAGGCGGTATGAAATAGGTATATTGGACCCGGGGGCAGTACCCGGCACCTCCACCATTTTATACCAAAAAATTGTAAATAAGCCCAAAAAATCCGAATTATTGCGGATAAAAAAGCGGATAACGCGGTTGCTGCGCCGTTGTTTTTTAAGCAATGTGTACAAAAATAGTACACAGTCGCAATAAAAAGCGGAGAACGGTGCAGATGCGCTGCTTTGTTTGAGCGACGTGTACAAAAACGGTACACGAGCGAAAAGAAAGCAAGCAGATGCGCCGTTATACGTTTCTTTTACGGGGGTGAAACAGGTTTGACAGTATATAGTAAAGATGCTTTGCTGTGTCCGGCGGGATACCACCGTTATCGGTTCAAAAAAAATGAATGCAAATGATAATTTTGCACCTGTTGCCGTAGCTGCTTAATTTAAGCGATAGCAACAAAATCAAATTCTTTTGACTTTGGTTTGTCAAAAGTGGGGAAGGAGCCACCCAGCAACAGAACGGCTCATTTGTTTTTTAAAGTTGATTCTGGTATAAAAACTTTTATAATAAGCCGTCAGCAATAACTAAAAAGAGAAGAACAATGCAGGAATTTCTAACTGAAATCAATTATGATGAGCTTATTAACAACCATTTGCACGGCGTGGTCGTCGATGCATTAAAGATTGCCGCCGAACAAGGACTTCCCGGAGATAATCATTTTTACATTACATTTCGGACGGATCTTCCCGGCGTTGAAATTCCACAGATGCTAAAAATTCAGTATCCTGAAAACATGACGATTGTTCTCCAGCATCAGTTTTCGGATTTGGAAGTCGGAACGGATAAATTTTCAGTTGTCTTGGTTTTCGGCGGTGTTCCCCACCGGCTGGTCATTCCGTTTGTTTCCATTACATATTTTGCCGACCCGTATGCCAAATTCGGATTAAGTTTTAACCTTGATAATCAGTCCAGAGCCTCCAGCCTGGAAGATATGGAAGATGAAATACGGGAAAGTTCTTCCGACAACGGCACAACTTCGGCCGAAGTAATATCCATTGACAGTTTCCGCAAAAAATAACATGAAAAAAATATCGGTTGTCATTGCCAAACGCCACAGTACCAGCCTTACTCTGGAAGATGAATTTTATGAAGAACTTTTACGCATCGCCGGCCAAAAAAAATGCGGCATTAATGAACTAATCACAAAAATCGATTCTGAGCGGACAATCAAAAATCTGTCTTCCGCCGTACGCATTTATATTTTAACCGAATTAAAAAAAGAGCTTAACGTTTCCAAAACGAACGCGTAAAGACCACCAGTATCGTGATAATTTCCAGCCTTCCCAAAAGCATGGCAAAACTTAAAACATATTTTGCCGCCGGTGAGAAAAAAGCGTAATTTCCCATTGAACCGATTGATTTTAAAACCCCCGGTCCGGTATTGGTAATACTGGCTACCACTGCGGAAACAGATAATGTAAAATCATAACCCATAAAATTTAAAATAAGGGCACACACCGCCGTTGATAATAAAAACAATAAAATATACATCAAAACAGAAGTGACGACTTTATCGCTAACCGGCTGTTCCCCGACGCGTACCGGAACCACCCTGTTTGCATCAATCGCCGATATCATAACTTTATGAAAGTAAGAAGACAAAACCTGCCAGCGCATAACTTTAATAGCACCTGTGGTTGAACCGATACATCCGCCATGCAAAGACAGAAGTGTAAAGAACACCATTGTCCAAACACCCCAGTCTAAAAATTCCGTAGAGCCGAATCCCGTTGTGGTAATAACCGAAATAATGTTAAAAGAACTCTGCCGCAAAGCCGTCAAAAAATGCATATCATTTTTCCAGCTCATCCAAAGCGAAATGATGATTATCAGTGTCAGCACCGTTTTAAGAAAATATTTGACCTGACCGAAACGAAAAGCATCAACCTCATGTTTTCGCAATAACATAATATAAAAAGTCATCGGCAAAGCACCCAGTATCATAAACGAAGACAAGACAACCTCTACCGCGACACTGTCAAAATAGGCAATTGAAGAATTTTTGGTGGAAAAACCTGCTGTTGAAACAGCTGCCAAAGCATGATTAATGGCATCAAAACGGCTCATTCCGAAAATATGCAGCAAAACGGCACACAACAGCACCAAACCAAGATAAACAATAATAATCCATTTAGCAATATCAATAAATTTCGGCATAAACTTATCACCGCTGTCACTGTTTTCCCGCTGGAACATTTGCATACCGCCGATGCCTAAAAACGGCAGCAAAGCAACGGCAAAAATAACAATTCCTATTCCGCCAAAACCATTTAGAATTGAGCGCCACATTAAAATTGAACGCGGCTGAGTTTCGACATCGGTCAAAACCGTTGATCCTGCTCCGGAAAGTCCGGACACACTTTCAAAAACAGCCGAAGCCCAATCTGTTACGGCACCTGATATAAAAAACGGAGATGCGGCAAAAAAAGCGACCAACACCCAGGATAAAAACGTAATCAGATACCCCTGACGCAATGTAATAGATTCTATTTTTACACGATTGGATAAAAACAAAGACAAGCCAATAAACATTGTTATCAGCATTGAGGTTAAGAAAGGCGACCATTGTTCCGGATTGTTATAAAAATCAAAACCAACCGGAACAATCATACTAACACCCAGGACAGCTAATACAAAGCCGTTAATCATCAAGACCGGCTGCCACATATTATTTATCCCTATAAAGCAACATTATCCGCAAAACCGGCATCAACCAGATTCTGATTAATATTTTGTCCGTCAAGGAAACAAATACCGGTGGCAATGTTTTGATATGTATAAGCCACAATACGGCACACCAGCATTTTTCCGTCTGCCAGCTCTTTCATATACTGATGCGCCTTTTCCTGATCATATTTGCGGGGATCCGTAAAAATACCATACAAAATAATGTAGGTATTACCGACCGACAATTCATTGGCGCTGAATACAAACGCCTGCCCTGAAACTTTGGCTGGCTCCTCTTCATAAACCAGGGGAAGATTTTCATCTTTCCGGTAGTGCAGATTATCCTCCGGATGCAGTACGGAAGCATCTTTGCGGATTTCTGAAGATACCAAAGCACCGGCATTATTCTTTGCCGATGACGGGAAAGGCGACGGTTGCTGCGGCCGGATAGCATTTTCTGCCGGTTTTATCTTCATAACCGGATACTGGCGCGGAGCTTTTATATCATTATCTGTCTGCGGTTTCTGTCCCCCTGCCCGCTTGAAAGCCTGGCGCCTTCCGGGGCCCGGCTCTGCTGCCGGCGATGGTTCTTGCTTGATGATTTTCGGCGCCGAAACTTCTTTGAGCTCTTCTTCTGCCGGATGCTGCGGCGGAACTTTTGCCGGTTTTATTACATTTTCAACCGTGTTTTTTTCAATCTCATCATAGCGCAGCATATACCAGTCCGGAATATCGGTATAACGCACCCCCTTCATCATCGGAATAGCCGCCAGAATAACAACAAAGACAATCAAAAACGCCAAAAACTTAAAAAAGTGACGCAACGGATAGGTAATAATCATCACCAACATATGAAATACCTTTCCCGCGCCATGCAGTTTGATATCTTTTAACCGATCCAACTCCATTATTTGCTGCTCCCGTATTTTTGTTTCAACTCTTCCAGACGTTCCGGTAAAATCCGTTCAAACAAAGTTTCACCGACTTCAAATTTATGCCCCGGCTGTAAAAATTCAATTTCTTTTTTAATATCAAACCCGGCCAAAGAAGGCATATCCTTTGTACTTAAACCAAACTTTTCCATCATCTTTTCTGATGTAACCGGCATAACCGGGGCACTCAAAATTGCAAAAATCCGAATAAGATTGATGCATACCCGCAAAATCATCGCCGCCTGATCCTGATTTTCTTTAATCACGTTCCACGGCTCAGCCGTTGAAATATAATTGTTGCCTTCCACCCAAATGGCACGCAGTTCATTTAAGGCTTTGCGAAACTCCATATCTTTCATGTATTTGAAATAATCATCAACACGTTTTTGCAAAACGGCAATCAGCTCATTTTCCAAAACCGTCATTTCACCGCCGGACGGAATTTCATCCCCAAATTTCGAAGCCGTCATTTTCAAAACACGGGAAACAAAATTACCCAACACGCCGTTTAAATCTTTATTAACGGTGCCGGCAAACAAATCAAACGTAAAGCTTGAATCCGAGGCTTCCGGCGCGTTGCTCATCAACCAATAGCGCCAATAGTCCGCCGGGAATTCTTTAACGGCATCTTCAGCAAAAATACCGCGCTTTTCCGACTTTGAGAATTTGCCGCCCTCAAAAGTCAAATAGCTGGAACCTTTCAGATAATCCACCTGCGTCCATGGCTCATTGGTGCCAAGCAACGTGGCGGGAAACGTGATGGCATGAAACGGCACGTTATCTTTGCCCATAAATTCAACATGGCGGACGTCTTTGGCATCATACCACCAGTCTTTCCAGTTTCTTTCTTCGGGTTTTTCATCAGACCATTGTTTGGTAATGCCGATATAGCCAATCGGCGCGTCAAACCACACATAAAAGACTTTGTCTTCATAACCGGGTTTGTTTACCGGGAAACCCCATTTCAAATCGCGGGTGATGCAGCGCGGCTGCAAGCCTTCTTTGAGCCATTTCAGCGCAATGGAATAGGCTACTTCCGGCCAAAAAGCTTCTTTGGTTTTCAGCCATTCGCGCAATTTATTTTCAATCTTCGGCAGATTTAAAAACAAATGTTTTGACTCGCGAATTTCCAAGTTCTTGCTGCCGGAAATCGTGCTGCGGGCATCAATCAATTCGGCCGGTTCCAAAACCTTGGTGCAATTTTCGCATTGGTCGCCTCTGGCTTTGTCATAACCGCAATACGGGCAAGTACCGGTAATATACCGGTCTGCCAAAAACATTTTATCATCAACCGAATAAACCTGCTTGACTGCTCTTTCTTCAATATAGCCGTTTTTATCCAGTTGCTCAAAAATATGATACGTCATTTCTTTGTTTTGTTCGGAAGACGTGCGCCCGAAATAATCAAAAGAAAGTTCAAAATCTTTATACGTCCGGTAGTGACGTTCATGATTCATATCACAATAGGCCTGCACATCCATACCGGCTTTCAAAGCGCCGACTTCCGAGGTTGTGCCGTGCTCATCGGTACCGACGATATAAAGCACCTCGTTTCCCATCATACGCATAAACCTGGCATAAACATCTGACGGCAGCAGACAGCCGACCATGTGTCCCAAATGTGGAACACCGTTGATATATGGCAATGCGGAAGTGACAAGAACTTTTGACATAGACGCGTTTACTCCTTCAATTAATTTGATTTTGAGCCGATTGTACGCTATTTTCATCAAACTTCAAGCATAAAAAACAGGCAATAACAAAAAAGAGCGCTTTAAAAGCGCTCTTTTTAATGTCTGTTTTACTTTAATGCCCGTAATGGACCATATCCGGAAACAAATCCGTCTTGGATATGTTCCATTCCGCCAGTTCTGCACGGATTTTTTCAATCCTTGCTTTACGAGCAGCATTGTAAACCTTGGCAGCCGCCTGTTGCAGCGTATCTTCCGCTTCAATCAGAACATCAAATTCCGTACTGATTTGCCTCTGAAATTTTTTGAAAGCAGCAGCCTGAAGGCGCGCTCCGGCTTTTTCCTGCCCGTTATAGTGCAAAGAAATTTCATCAGCAATCAAATCCAGCTCTTCGGCGCTTAAAGAATCAATAATTCTCTCTTTCAGATAAGGAGCCATAAAATAACGCGCTTTTGGCGTGTCCTGTTCGATTTCAGCCTTAGCAAACGCTTTGGCAACAAACTCCCAAAACCCTTGCAATCGTATTTTCACGATTGAATGTTTTTGTTCCTCTTTCCAGTAGAGCTCGACAATTTCATTAATGGTCTGATTGTCCTGATAAAAAACTTTGCGGTATTGAGGCATGTAAATTGCCATACTCCGGCAAAAGTTTTTTACACCGACAGACTCGGGCGTTGTCTGGTCAGAATAGGAAGCAGCAACATCCCGATACAATATAATATCGGTATTACCATCGCTTCCCTGACGGCGAACAACTGCTTTGCGGCATTTTTGTACTTTGGGCGTATTTTCCCAGACTTCGGAAACAGCCAGATAATGCTTGACCTTTTCCTTAATTTCTTTTTTAGTATTCATAAATATATGTATATAATTGGTTTTACAATCAATACATTATCATCTGTATATTTTTTGTCAAGAGATTAAAACATCTCAAGTTCCGGCTGATAAACCGCCTGATTAAAAACATTTTCCAGAAAAAACAAAGATACGAAACAAATAATCAGGGCAATCAACGGGGTAACAACCCAGCCGACAACGATTCTGCCGACAATTCCCCAGTTAACCCCCCTTCCGCCTTTTAACAACCCGATTCCCAAAATAGCCCCGATAACCGCCTGTGTACTGGAAACCGGAACCAGCGGGAATGCGGGCAAAGAGTGCGAAAGAAGAAAATTTCTCAAATTTTGCGATGAAAACAACAACAAAACGACAGCCTGAGCCATCACAACCGTCAAAGCGGCCAACGGTGTCATTTTAAGCATATTGTTTCCCACCGTATTAATCACATTGTGCGAATAAGTGACAATTCCCGTTGCAATAGCCATGCCGCCCAATAAAAACAAAATCTGGACATGTGTCAGATAAACGGCATTATCTATCTTAAAATCCGAAAACGGTGACGAGTCAACAAAGACCCCCATAATATTGGCAATATTGTTTGCGCCCAAGGCATAAGCACATACTGCCCCGGTTATAATCAGACCGGCACGGACATAACTGTCCTGGCGCAGCAGATGTACATGTGAATAACGGATAAAACGGCGCAATAAAAAATATAGAAGAACAGCGGTTGCAGCCGCTAAAAGCGGACACAGTACCCAGGTTCCGAAAATTTTACCGAATACGGCAACATCTGTCGATTCGCCGCAATAACAGTTCCAGCCGATAATTGAGCCGACAATTGCCTGCGAGGTTGAAACACTTATCCCCGTACGCGACATCCAATAAACTGTTACAGCAGCTGCCAATGCAACCATAAAAGCACCCGGCAGCGTGTTAACCGAACCAAGCGTATCCAGAGTTTCGGTTGTGCCGGCGCCGCCAAACACCGCACCAAGGATAATAAAAATTGAAGCAATCACAGCTGCGGTATTAAAACGCACCATTTTGGTTCCGACCGCCGTACCAAAAATATTGGCTGCATCATTTGCACCCAAAGACCAGCCCAAAAACAAACCGCTGCTTAAAAAAAACAAATATCCAAAATCCATCAGATATCTCTCTTAATCACATAAATTAACAGCTGGTCAATGCAGTTTTCGGCCAAATCGGCGATGTCGGCCACTTCGGTCAAAAAAGAATTCAACTGCAGCTTATGAGCAAGCTCCATATCGGAAGCAAACACCCCTTCTTTTAAAGAGGCCGTCGTTTTATCGCTCTCATGTTCCAGAAAATAAACTTTTTTGGAATAATCCCTGACCGCGGACAAGTCGTAGAAAAATGCGCGCGAAGCCATGGCCAGATTCTCGGCACATTCACAAACCTGACTGACCAGCTCCTTAAATCTTTCATAATATTTTTCAGGAATTTCCGGCTGCTCAATATAAAATTTATGTGCCACTTCATCAAATTCATTAATAACCTTATCCAGGTTCTCCACCAATTCCAAGATATTTCCCCGAAAATCCGGAATAAGGTTTTGCGAATACAGACGATTCTCAATATCACGCCGCAGCGTGTCGGCATCATGTTCGATTATTTTTATTTCTTTGCTCAATTTACGGTAATCCGTACTTCTCTTTTCCTTAAGATAAACATCAACGGCTTTTTTAAAAACCATTGCCACCTCAATAATTTTATCATGGAGCATATCAATTTTCTGCTCCAGTTCCTTGGTATGAGAGAACAAAGAAATTTTTACATTAAACATTTTCAACCTCTGTTATAAAAACTTACTTGTTAACATAAAACATAAAATTATGCTTGTAAATGAATAAATAATTGTCTAGATTATATTTGTTTTAAACGCAAATTATTTGTAAGGATAATAACATGAATAAAAGTTCTTTATACTTATCACTTCTGGCACTGGTCGTTTCTGCCGTAGCCATTGTTATGGCCACCAAAAAAGCAGAACAGCCGGCCGTTGCCGCAGCTTCCATTAACAGCAATGAACTTTCCAACGTATTAAACGAAAACCCGCAAATCATTATTGATGCTTTGCAGAAATACGAAGAAGTACAGCGTGAAGCTCAGGTTAAAGAGGCTGCCAGACTGTTTACGGAAAACCTGGAAGAAATCAACAATGATCCGAACACACCGTTTGTCGGTCCGGAAGATGCCAAAGTTGTTTTGGTTGAATTTTTTGACTTCTCCTGCGGCTACTGCAAGAGACTGGCACCGACAATTGAACAGATTGTTAAAGCCAACCCGGACGTCAAAGTCGTGTTCAAGCCGATTACTTTCGTTGCGCCGATTTCCAAGTATGCGGCTCAGGCTGCTTTGGCTGCCAACGAACAAGGTAAGTTTATGGAAGTATATACCTCCATGCTGGCTAACCCGCAGCTGTTGACAGAAGACAAAATCAATGAGTTGGCTAAAAAAGCCGGTCTGGATATGGACAAATATGAAGAAGATGTCAACTCCAAAGAAGTAAAAGACACCATTCAAAATGTTGCCGCTTTGGCTCAGAGAGTTCAAATTCATGGCGTTCCGTCATTGGTTTTGAACGGACAACCTCTTCAGACCATTGATCCTGAAGGTATTCAGGCTGCTATTGACGCTTTGAAGTAATTTCTAAATCATCAATAGTTTCGGGCCTCCTTTAAGGAGGCCTTTTTTATTTCTAAAATCAAATACTCATTCCCGTAACTTATCCACATACGACTCTTTAAAATTGCAAAAAAAAAAAACGGTTTAGTATGGCGGGCAAACAATGTCTTTTTTTGCTTTTTTAGGAGTTTGTTATGCGTGAAAACGGTAGACGTGAACGACCGCAGAACCGGACAGATGCGAAGCCTTGTTTGAGCGACGTGTACAAAGAGTGTACACGAGCGAAAAGAAGGCAAACAGATGTTCGGTTATCCGGACGGTCATTCTTCCGTAAAAAGGTGCAGATACGACATAATTTTGCGACGACGTGTACACAAAAAAGTACACAAGGAGCAAAATTACAAGCAGATGCGACTTTTTCCGGAAGAAGTATGGTTGAAATGCTTGGTGTTTTAGCCATCATCGGCGTTTTAAGCGTTGGTGCTATTTCCGGCTATTCCAAAGCCATGGAAAAATATCGCTGGAACAAATTTGTTAATGCAGAATCAGTTTCTATTACCGATATTAAATTCCTAAAATATAAAATTTAGCCGATTTCATAACCGTTATCCCCTTCGGCAAAAGAGTTTGCCGTGGAAAAATCTCCGGCGTCATGAGCATATATCCGGTATAAAACGTCACCTTTTGTCACTTTATCTCCGGTTTTTTTCATCAAATACAACCCCGACCCCGGATACTGGGCAACACCTGCCAAAAGGCTTATTTTAGCAATAACCTGATTATCCACCGCCGTTACTCTGCCACTGTTTAAAGCCAGTACATCGCGCGTTAAAACGCCCAAATCAACCTGCCGGCCCGCGCCCTGAACGGTCGTAATCCGGTTAAAGGCCTCCAACGCCCGTCCTGATGAAAGAATCTCCTTGGCAGCATTATATCCCTGCCCGCCACGCAATTTGGGATCAAATTCCAAAACTCTTCCGGCCAAAAACAAAGCTTTCTCACGCAAATCTTTCGGAGCATTCTCCTTGCCGTGCAAAATCTGCATCACATCCCGGGCTTCCAGCATGGCACCTATTCCGGCACCGACCGGTTCACGGCCATCGGTAACCACCGCATCAATATGTATCCCCAGCAAATCTCCGGCATATTCTAAAAACTTCCGTACAAAAACAGCCTGTTGTGCCGTTTTGACCAATGATTTCACGCCGACCGGAATATCAACCACCAAATGCGTTACCCCGGCAGAAATCTTTTCTGCCAGCATTTCAACAATAGCAAACATTTCATCGCCAAAATTCAAATACCGACTGACTTCCTGTAAAACCGATAAAGTTTTAAAAACCGGAAGAACGTCATAATTAAAAATAACGCCGCGGTTCTCTTTAACAATTTTTTGCACCTCAACTGCCGTTTGGTTTATATCGGCAAAAATGGCCATCGTATTAGCCACGCCATATCCCGTTCCGCTGTTAAAGGAAACCGCCTTAGGAATTGGCAAACCATAAGCAGCCACAATTGCCATAACAATAATATCCGTATTATTGCCGGGAATATTGCCCAGGCTGTAAGTATCAACCACAATATCTTCTTCATCCCAATACAGATTTTTTTCTGCTGTCAAAGCCTTAACCAGATTGACCGCTTCTGTCGGTGTAAAAAACGAATGACATGCCGTTAAAAGCGCCGCAATATCCATATTAGCATATTTACGCATCCGGATATCATTTACAATTGACAGATATTCATTTAATGTCAAAACCCCGCCGCGAATTTTTTTATGTACGGCAGACAAACTTTGCGGGGCTTCAGTCAAAACCATAGAAACTCTGGCTCCTTCAGGCAGAGCCATTGCCCGGAAAGCCTCCATATTCAAAGCCAGTTCTCCCGGTTTAACCAGCCGGTTATCATCAACCACATTCAAAAAAGCATATACCGGCGAGGAACCGCCATGAATCTCAACCCGGGTTACATCGCAGATATCATCGACTTTATAGGCCGTGCATTCTCTGTTAACATAAGCAATATTTTCATTAAATGAGTGTACCGGCAGACGTTTTAAAAGCAGCATTTTGTTTTCCTTATAAAATATACTTTTAATTAAGAGTATAAAATCATTCTTTATTTTTCGTAAAAAAAAACAGCATCATATCAACCAATGGACAGCTTGGCCTTAAAAAAATCCGAAACTATATCAAAAGCTGCCATAACGGCACAGATTAATATAAAATATTTAGGAGAAAAAATATGAGTTGTGGATGTTCTACCAATAAATCTTCATCTTCCGAAGCTTCAAGCAGCTCCTCTGTCGGCAGCGAAAATTCAAAATCTTCGGAAAAAAAGAATAGAAAGTAAACATATCAAGCCCCTGTTTAATCAGGAATTTGGATTGAGAAAACTTTCACCAATTAAAAAAGACCGTTCCCTAAAGGGCGGTTTTTTTTATATTCCGCCCGTCCATGCCGGAGGGTATCTTTTTTAATTTAACAACATTATTATATATAAAATCTATTGAATTTTCCTTACAAATATGCCATACTAAATAGTGAACAAAATTATTATTTATGAAAAAAATCATTATGATTTGCTGTCTGACAGTGATATGTCTTACAGCAGCTACTGCCGCACCGGCAATCAAAGACATCAGGGTAGAAAATTCACAAGTCGTTCTTGATGGCATTTCTTACCCGGTTGAAAAGGTAGATGAGTTTAAATCTGCTCAATATGCCTATGTTTTTGAAGTTGCCCGCAGCGGAGGTTCAGATTGGGCAACCGTCTTTTCCTATGCCGACGGAACTTTCGGAATAAGTTATGAAGGTTTTAATGCTTTCTTTAACAACGAAGAAGTAACTTTCACAACGTATCAGGAACTCACTAAAAAAGAGTTCTTGGGAGAAGATGGAATTGCCGGTTGGGCAACCTGTGTCCAACCGTGGAAAAACGATACAAAAGTAAAATACGTTTTCTCTCACAAGGATAATAAAGCGTATATCATCGTTTTTGGCATCTGAAAGAAGCGGATTAAAGGGCATACCCTTTAATCCGCTTTCTTTATTTCTATATCAAAAAAACTTTTAGACATCCAAAACCATCCTGTCATAAGCAACCCAAACATTTTCAGGCAACTGATTTTGCAAAGCCTGATAATCAACCCTTGCCGACAGATGGGTTAAAACCATACGACCGATTTTTAAGCCTTCCAAGCGTTCGACAATCTCCGGCCAGCTGCTGTGGCCGTTTTGCATCGGAACCATACCGTTATTACATTCTGCCAGCAGCAAATCAACCCCGTCAATTTGTGCCTTGGCATATTCCGAAAGGTCTTGCCAATCTGTTACATAAGCAAAATTTTTATACCGGAAGGCGCTGCTTTTTAGATGATGGTGCGGTACAAAAAAAACATTCAACTCTAACCCGGCAATATTTTCCGTTCCTTCATCCAAAGGGTGCCAAACCAAACCGCCGCTGTCAGGTTCACCGCCGCCGGTAAATAAATAAGCATAGCATTTTTTTAATTCTTCAAGCGTTTCGTTTGAAGCAAAAACATCTATCTTATGTCCCAGAATTTTACTGGCACGAGGCAGTTCCGGAACACCGCCGATATGATCATAATGCGGATGTGTCAAAAAAACCGCATCAAAATCCGTAATATTTTCACGGTTAATCTGTTCGCGCAAATCCGGACCGGCATCAACCAGCAGACGTTTATTTTCATCTTCCAGAAAAATGGAGGCCCTCAACCGCATATTAAGCGGATTCGATGAGATTGCCCGCCCCCAGTCGTTAAAAATCATCGGCGTTCCGTATGCAGAGCCCGAACCCAAAATCGTAATTTTCATGATTTATGATTTCCCTTGTTCTGAATATAAGCAAAAACCGGACAGAGCAAACGTTCCAGACGTTTTGTAGATGCCGGGGAGTTGATAGCCGCTTTAATTTTATTAAGAAGTCTTGGCTCTTCTCTGTCTGCCTCCCGTTTAGCTAAAAGGCCGATTTCATCAATCAAAGCATCTTTATTTTGTGTCTTGTCAAACATCAGCTGCACCAAATTGAATTTGGTTTTACATTCTTTAACCTCTTGACATTCCGTAAAATTCCTGTCGACAAGCAGATTATTAATTTCCGGATAAGCAAAACGCATCAACCCGGTCCGGCCGATTTCCCGCAAATAACGGGAATGGTCTTTAGCTCGCAATACGGCCCCTAAAAATCTGGACAGACAGCGCACCCGGTCATGCTCATTTTCTTTGGTCAATAGCGTTTCCTGCAAGCGACGTTCAATAATATCAATTGTTTTTTTATTGATACCGTCACGTGCCAAAGACAAATTATATTTTCCGGCCAGTACCGTAAAACGCCGCAACAAATGATAAGCCGGCTCCTGATCCGGGTCATTGGCAATTTCCACACGCCCTTCTCTTAAGGCTCGAACTGTATGATATTTATCCACGGCTTTACCGTCAGGATAATCCGGTGAAAAATGAATATAAAATTTTTCCAAATTATATATGCCGTTTTTCTCAATATCCATACACGCCAAGTCAAAAACGCCGTAATCCGGATGTTTGGCGACCGTAGATAAATTATGGGCAACACGAGGATTGGAAACCTCGAACCCTAAACTCCGTAACCGATTAATTGCTTTGGCATATTGTGCCGGATCAGCAATGGCGATATCGTAATCCATAATTTTCGCATCATGATTGATATAACGGTCAATAGCAGCCCCGCCATAAAGAAAAACTTCGGAAGTTTCGGTAATTTTCATAAACTGTTTAACGACCGCACTGGTCGGATTATTTGCATTATTATCCATATCATCATACCTTATTGGTAAATAATGCACTTTCTTATACATTTTTTAGCTCTACATATCAATAATATTTTTCAAGTTTTCTAAAGAAAAAAAACACGTGCCGATATAATCTACCTGATAAAAACAAAAATATGTATTAAGCATAGCATAAACTCTATAATTTTATCCTGAGTACAAAAGAAAAGCCATAAATATACTAAAAAAGTTCTTGCAATTATTGTTTTTTTATTCTACATATAGCGCATTGCCTTAAAAGATTGGGGTGTCGCCAAGTGGTAAGGCATCGGCTTTTGGTGCCGACATTCGTTGGTTCGAATCCAGCCACCCCAGCCATTATCGGTCTAAAGCCTTGTTTTTACAAGGCTTTTTCTTTTTATAAGTCAATAACTGCTAATAACTTCTGCTAATAAATCTCATTGGAATTAGCCTTAAATCATCGGAGGCTTGTTCATGCATCTATATAATCGCGGAAGCTCATATTACTTGGTGGTTATTGGTGACATATCGTCCTCCTTTCACACCAAAACAAAACCTTATCCGCTCTGATGAAAAAGCGAACTATAGA
>CALXUN010000022.1 GCA_944391705.1 uncultured Alphaproteobacteria bacterium | reverse complement strand
TTTTTGCCGGAAACTTTAAAGTTGAAAAAAAAAAAAAAAACGGTTTAGAATAGCGCGTAAATTGTATTTATGTTGTAATTTGGGAGTATTTTATGGAAAAAATCAGCCAAAACAAGCAAACGAAAAGAAGAAAAGCAGATGCAGCGCTATGCGGGCGCTCTATGGTCGAAATGCTTGGTGTGCTCGCCATCATCGGTGTCTTATCGGTCGGGGCTATCGCCGGTTACTCCAAAGCCATGATGAAATATAAGCTTAACAAGCAAATTGAACAGATTTCCACCGTTTTAAACAATGCTCTGCTTTATGTCGGCGAATTTAACGCTGCCTCCGGCTCCATTGTCGTTCCGCTCATAAAACTCGGCGCCATCCCCGAAAATATGATACACGGTACTAACGACAATCCTACTCTTTTTGATGTTTTTAATAACAGATTAAGTGTTAATTATTACATTGATGGAAACATCAGATTTTACGCCATTCAGTATGTGATAGACAATTCTAATTATAATTTGGATGTTTGCCGCAATGTTGTAACAGCGGTCAAAGAAAACGCTGCTGACCTATGGCATATCAACATGTATAAAACCCTTGAAGACGGTGCAACTAATATTGAAGGGCAAACATACGGCGACAGGTATTGCAATCCGAGCGATCCGGATAAACCCTGTCTGCGGCATATGGGCATCATGGAAATTGACAACTTTTGCCGTTATTGCCAACAAGATAAATGTTATCTCGGTATTTTATTTGGTTATAACGGTTAAGTCAGATTTGGGTAAGGTATTAAAATATATCTGTGGGAAAAAAGGTATATTTGTGGAAATCGGCGCTTAAATTAAATAACATCTGTTCTCAGATGAGGTAAACCGATGGAAAAAATTGCCGGCATTTTGCTGCCGCTGCCTTTTAATGATGTATTTGATTATAAAATCCCGGATGAAGTTGTTCCCGGACAAATTGTCCGTGTGTCTTTCGGCCGTGAGCAGCAAATCGGGGTGGTGTGGAAAACCGGCAAATCTTCCAATCTTGACGATTCAAAAATAAAAAGTATTACCGAAACTTTTAATCTTCCGCTTTTGCGTCCTGAGCTGATGAAACTGGTTGAATGGGTCGCCGAATATAATCTGGCTTATAAAGGACTGGTCTTAAAAATGGTCCTATGCGCCAAGGGAGTATTTGAAGATCCGAAAGTCAATATCTTATATAAATTAACCGGTAAAACACTTGCCGAGGCCAGACTTAAAAATTCTTCCGCCCGCTGGCGGGTTATTGAACTTTTACGCCACGGCCCCTACTCGCGCGCAGAAATCATGAAAGGTGCCGGTGTCAGCCAGAGCGTGATTAAAACCATGATAGAAAGCGGCATGCTTGAACCTCTGCCGGTTAAAAAACAGAAAGAATTTTTACCGCCAAAACCTGATTTTCATCAGGTAAAGCTGACTGCCGAACAACAGGCTGCTGCCGATTATTTGTGCCAAAGATGCGAAACCGGCTTTTCCGTAACGCTCTTAGACGGTGTAACCGGTTCGGGCAAAACCGAAGTCTATTTTGAAGCCGCCGCCAAAGTTCTGGAATCCGGAAAGCAAGTACTTATTCTGGTACCGGAAATTTCTTTAACCACGCAATGGCTTGCCCGTTTTGAAAAGCGTTTCGGCGTTAAACCTGCCAAATGGCATTCTTCTTTAAGTCCGGCCGAACGCACCGAAACCTGGAAAGCCGTTACCCAAAACCGGGCAAAGGTCGTGGTCGGCGCCCGCAGCGCTTTGTTTCTGCCTTATGCCGATTTAGGTTTAATTGTTGTTGATGAAAGCCATGATCATTCTTTTAAACAGGAAGATGTGGTTAATTATCAGGCACGTGATATGGCGGTTGTGCGCGCCAAATTTGAAAACATCCCGATTATTCTTTCCACCGCCACACCGGATTTGGAAACCATTGTCAACGTCGAAAATAAAAAATACGGCTGCGTTAAGCTTAACAGCCGTTATGCTGCTGCGGAACTTCCGGAAATCAAAATCATAGATTTAAGAAAAGACAAGCCTGTCAAATGGCTGCCGCCGGTTAAATCTGGAAGCGAATCGGCTAATGCCGAGCAAAGCACTCCGCCTAAGCCGAAAATGGCCTGGCTGGCGCCTTCATTGTGTACCGCCCTGGAAGAAAACTTAAAAAAAGGCGAACAATCCATGCTGTTTTTAAACCGCCGCGGCTATGCCCCGCTGCTGATTTGCCGTGACTGCGGACACAGAATCCAGTGTCCGAACTGTACGGCCTGGCTGACAGAACACCTTAAATCAGGCAAACTTATCTGCCACCACTGCGGTTATACAACGGCAATTCCCAAATGCTGCCCGGAATGCGGCTCGGAAACCGGTCTGACTGCCTGCGGTCCCGGCGTGGAGCGAATCGCCGAGGAAGTTAAAGGGCGGTTTCCCGATGCCCGGATTGAAATTCTTTCCAGCGACACGGCAGGTTCTTTTGCTGAAATTTCGGCTGCCATTAACCGTATGGAAAAAGGTGAAACAGACATTATCATCGGCACCCAGATTTTGGCCAAAGGGCACCATTTTCCGGCCTTAACGCTCGTGGGAATCGTTGATGCCGATTTGGGCCTGATGGGAAGCGATTTACGTGCTTCGGAGCAAACATTTCAATTGTTGTCGCAAGTGGCCGGACGCGCCGGCAGAGCCGAAAAAAAAGGCACGGTTTATCTGCAAACCCTGTATCCGGAAAATGCCGTTTTAAAAGCATTGGCCGAAGGTAACCGCGAACAGTTTATCAATCTTGAAAAAAACTCCAGACAGAAGCTTAACCTTCCTCCATACGGAAAACTTGCCGCCCTTATTGTTTCCGGAAATAACTCCGAATCAGCCGGAAAAATTGCAACAGACCTGGCAAAGTGCGCACCAAGCGGCAACGGCATTGAAGTTTTGGGTCCGGCTCCGGCACCGATTTTTATGCTACGAGGCAAATTTCGTTATCGCCTGTTATTAAAAACTTTACGAAATATAAATATTCAGGTGGTATTAAAAAAATGGTTCGGGAGGTTAAATATTCCCAAAAATGTTCGGGTTGAAGCCGATATTGACCCTTATTCGTTTATGTAAAGGATTTTATTGGATTAAAAAAGCGTTATAAAATACTGGAGATTAAATGAAAAAAGTTTCTAAAACCACCGTGGCAAAAAATTATGCGCAAGCCTTGTATGATGCTGCCCAAAGCAAAGGGTTGGCAGATATCGTATATCATGATTGCCGTAAGCTTTCGGGGACGTTTACCGCTTCTGAAATAAAAACGCTTAACAATCCGGCCTGGCGAGAATCCGAAAAAAAAGAAACCGTCCGGGAAATTGCCAAAGCTTTGGACTTGTCCGAACCGACGACAAATTTTTTGGAACTGATGGCTCAAAACCGCCGTCTAAATGATTTTAATGATGCATTAGAACAATTTGAGCATATTTATCTTAATGAAAACGGCATTATGGAAATTAACGTTGAATGCGTCCAGAAACTTTCGGCTGCGCAAGAAAAGAAGCTGCAGCAGGGACTGGAAAAAAAACTGGGACAGAAAACAGTTATTTATTATAATATCAACCCGGAAATTTTAGGCGGGCTTGTCGTGCAATATGGTTCCGTACGCATTGACGACTCTCTTTTAGGAAAATTAAATCGTCTGGAACAAATTATGAAAGGTAAGGCATAGATGTCGATACAAGCTGACGAAATATCATCAATCTTAGAACAAAAAATTGCCGATTACGGTTTGGAAACCGACATGAGCGAGGTTGGCCGCGTGCTGTCGGTCGGCGACGGTATTGCCCAGGTTTACGGCCTGGACAATGTCCAGTCCAACGAAATGGTCGAGTTTGCCTCCGGGGTTAAAGGCATGGCCCTTAATTTGGAGGAAAATAATGTCGGCGTGGTTATCTTCGGTTCGGATGAAAGTATTAAAGAAGGTGATTTGGTTAAACGTACGGACACCATTGTCAGCGTACCGGTCGGCAAGGAACTTTTGGGCCGCGTGGTTAATGCCCTGGGTGAACCGATTGACGGTTTGGGCAAAATTAATACCAAACAGTTCAGCAACGCCGAAGTTAAAGCACCGGGCATTATTGAGCGGCGCAGCGTGCATGAACCGGTGCAGACAGGGTTAAAAATCATCGACTCCCTGATACCTATCGGCCGAGGTCAGCGTGAACTGATTATCGGTGACCGGCAAACCGGCAAAACATCCATTATTTTGGATACCATCATCAATCAAAAGCGGGTTAATGATACAGCCAAAAGTGAAAAAGAAAAATTATATTGTATTTATGTTGCCATCGGGCAAAAACGCTCTACCGTGGCCCAAGTGGTTAAAACCTTAAAAGATCATGGTGCCATGGATTATACCATCGTGGTGGCAGCAACTGCTTCCGAATCCGCGCCGCTGCAGTATATTGCACCTTATGCCGGATGTGCCATGGGTGAATATTTCCGCGACAACGGTATGCACGCGGTTATCTTTTATGATGACTTGTCCAAACAGGCAACGGCATATCGTCAGATGTCTTTGCTGTTGCGTCGTCCGCCAGGGCGTGAGGCTTATCCGGGCGATGTGTTTTATCTGCACTCCCGTTTATTGGAACGTGCCGCAAAAATGAGTGATGAAGAAGGCGCCGGATCATTAACTGCACTTCCTGTTATTGAAACACAAGCCGGTGATATTTCGGCCTATATTCCGACCAACGTCATTTCCATTACCGACGGACAGATATTTTTGGAAAACAGCTTGTTTTACCAAGGCATACGCCCGGCCGTGAATGTCGGTATATCGGTCAGCCGCGTGGGATCGGCTGCGCAAATCAAAGCCATGAAGCAGGTGGCCGGAAGCATGAAGCTTGAATTGGCGCAATACCGCGAAATGGCCTCTTTTGCACAATTTGCTTCGGATCTGGAAGCTTCCACCAAACGTCTGCTGGAACGCGGCGCCCGTTTGACAGAATTGTTAAAACAGCCGGTTTATCATCCGATGGCAGTGGAAGACGAGATTGTTTCCATTTTTTCAGGTGTGAAAGGTTTTCTTGATAAAATCGAAATTAAGGAAATCAAGGCGTTTGAAGAGGAAACCTTAAAAGCAATGAAGGTTAATCATCCGGAATGGCTTAAAGAAATCCGTGAGAAAAAAGTTATCTCTCCGGAATTGGAAGAAAATCTTAAAGCCTTTTATAGCGAACAGCTGGATGCTTTCAATCAGAAGGAAAAGGCGGCGTAAATGGCAGGCTTGAAAGAATTACGCAACCGGCTGGAAAGCATTAAATCGACCCAGAAAATTACTTCGGCGATGAAAATGGTGGCTGCCTCCCGCCTGCGTAAAGCGGAAACTATGCTGGAGCGCAGCCGGCTTTATTCCGGTATTCTCAACACGGCGGTCAAAAGGACATTAGCCGCCATTAAAGCTGAGGAAGCCGAAAAAAACATCGTTTACATGCGGCCGGCGTTGTTGCGACAAAATCCTCAAGCCCGGAATTACCTGCTGTTGGTTTTTTCTTCCGACAGAGGCTTATGCGGCAGTTATAATCATAATACGGCCAAAACAACCATGGCCAGGATTAAGGAGCTGACTGCTGCCGGTAAGAATGTCCGGCTGGTTTGTTACGGTAAAAAAGCTTTTGATATCTTAAAAAAGAAATATGCCGACATGATTATCGGTCATTATCCGGATGTGGCGGGCCAAGGGCTGTTTTACAGTGAAGCCGTTGATATTCATAAAAAAATCCGGGAGAATATCCAAAACGGTTTGTGTGATGTATGCGAGGTTGTGTACAGTATTTACCACTCGGCTTTAAGCCGCGAAATGGTTTCCAGGCAGGTATATCCGCTTAGTCCTGATATTGCCGGGTTAACAGAAGAAGATAACGAACTGTTAAAAATCGGCAATGCGTTTTATGATTATCATCCGGACAAACTGGCTTTACTGGAAGGCTTGTTGCCTAAACTGGCCGTTAATGAAATTTTTCTGACCATGGTTAATGCGCAAGCCTCTCAACATGGCGCACGCATGGCCTCCATGGATAATGCCACCCGTAATGCCAAAGACATTATCAGCGATTTGACCTTAAAATACAACAGCATCCGTCAATCGGCCATTACAACCGAATTAACAGAAATTATTTCCGGTGCGGAAGCACTTTAAAATGAGGAGCATGAAATGACGAAAAAAGAGAATGATAGCGAGAAAAAAACTACCAAAAGACTGAAAAAAAGCGCCGTTACAAAACCGGCAATTTCACCTTTGGGACACATTTCACAGATTACCGGCGCTATTGTCGACGTGAAATTTGACGACGTATCCATGCTGCCGAATATCCAGACTGCACTTGAGTGTGATAATCATGGCAAGCGTCTGGTTTTAGAAGTTGCACAGCATATCGGCGAAAACGTGGTACGCTGTATTGCCATGGACTCTACCGACGGCCTGATGCGCGGTCAGGAAGTTACCAATACCGGAAAACCGATTGAAGTTCCGGTCGGCCCGGAAATGCTCGGCCGTATTATTAACGTCATCGGGGAACCGGTGGACGGCCGGGGCGCTGTCAAAAGCAAACTTTATTACCCCATCCACCGCGAAGCGCCGGCTTTTACCGATCAGTCAACAGAGACGGAAATTTTGGTAACCGGCATTAAAGTTATCGATTTATTGGAACCTTATGCCAAAGGCGGAAAAATCGGATTGTTTGGCGGTGCCGGTGTCGGCAAAACAGTGCTTATCCAGGAATTAATCCATAATGTTGCCAAAGGACACGGCGGATATTCGGTTTTTGCCGGTGTGGGTGAAAGAACCCGTGAAGGCAATGACCTTTATCATGAAATGATTGATTCCGGTATTATTGACTTAAACGGCGATGATTCTAAAACCGTGCTGGTTTACGGCCAGATGAACGAACCGCCGGGAGCCCGCGCCCGTGTGGCTTTGACCGGACTGACCCAGGCTGAATATTTCCGTGATGAAGCACACCAGGACGTGTTATTCTTTGTTGATAACATTTTCCGCTTTACGCAAGCCGGATCGGAAGTTTCCGCCCTGTTGGGCCGCATTCCTTCCGCCGTTGGCTACCAACCGACGCTTGGTACGGACATGGGCGCCATGCAAGAGCGCATCACCTCAACCAAAAACGGTTCCATTACTTCCGTTCAGGCTGTATATGTACCGGCCGACGATTTGACCGACCCGGCACCGGCAACAACTTTTGCACACCTGGATGCCACGACGGTTTTGTCGCGTAAAATTTCCGAACTTGGTATTTATCCGGCTGTTGATCCGCTGGATTCCACCAGCCGGGTATTATCACCCGATGTGGTCGGTGAAGAACATTATAACGTTGCCCGCGGTGTACAGGAAATTTTGCAAAAATACAATTCGCTACAAGATATCATTGCCATTTTGGGTATGGACGAACTTTCCGATGAAGACCGTCTGACCGTGGCAAGAGCCCGTAAAATCCAGCGTTTCCTGTCACAGCCGTTCCATGTGGCTGAAGTCTTTACCGGAACGCCGGGCGTGTTTGTCCAACTGGAAGATACCATTAAAGGTTTTAAAGAAATTTTGGAAGGTAAACACGATGATATTCCGGAGCAAGCGTTCTTTATGGTCGGAACCATTGAACAGGCTTTGGAAAAAGCAGCCCAAATGAAAGAAAGCGCTTAAAAAAGAATTTTTATGGAGGTTTGAAATGGCTATTAATTTGAAAATATGCCTGCCGGATAAAGCATTTGATGAAGAAAACAATGATAAGGTTGTTTTGCCGATTATAAACGGCACTTTGACGGTTATTGATGACCGGGCGCCGACAATGCTTTTACTAAAATCCGGTGTCGTACAGCTTCTGGATAAGAATAACAAACCGGTTAAACGCTGGTTTATCAATGGCGGCGTGGCAGATATTGCCAACAATGCCTGCACCGTTGCCACCGAAGAAGCTGTCGAGCTTTCCGGTATTTCATTAAATGACGCCGAAGAAAAAGCCAAAGAAAGCCCCTTTTACCGGGAAGTTTACAATTATCTTAAAGTTTTCGGATAATAACTTCAAGCCTCTTGATTTTAATGACAAGAGGCTTGAATTTTATTTACGCAAATGTAACCGATAGAAAGGATAAAGTTAAATGTTAAAAAAATTTTCACTGTGTTGCTTATTGTTTTTATGCGCCTGTGACAATATTTTCCAAAACGATTATCTTGATAAAAATCAATATGATATTGAGTATGAAGATACTTATAATGTTTTAATTTATGATACCCAAAATTCTATTGTCCTTTCTTTGCTCCATGTTAAACAGTTCGAGCCTGATCAGTTCGGACAAATTGAGAAAATACGGAAAAAGTATCCCGAGGCCGTTTGGGATGCCGAATTACGCGCTTCGTTTTTGAAAGGTTCACTCAATCTGCCAGAGGTTAAGAAACAGGTTATTAAAGATCTTCAAGAACATAGCATAAGCGTGTTTTCCTTTACAATGCCACCGGAAAAAGTTCATGAGGCCATGCGTTATTACGATTTGCAAATTGAAGGCATTTTGAAAGCCTTCACGCCTGAAACACCGTTGTATTTAGGTGATGCCATGATTGATTATTATTTGTTTCATCCACAAATTGATGACGCCGTATTTGATAAAAATGCGCCTCTTCCGATGAAGAATGCGGCCAAATTAATTGCCATTTCCCGCTTTGACAACCAGAAATGGCATAAAAAAATATCAAAATGTGTCAAACGCCGTTCAGAATTGCTGATGTCTCCAAATATCGGGCTTAATATCAGATTTTGCGCTTCAGGCTACGACAAAGTCGTCACCAAAGAAGCTCAAAAGGCTTTCCGTCAGCTTTTACCATACAGGCGCTTTTATGAAAACTTAATGCCCGTGCCTGATGCAAAAGATATGAAGCAGATATTTTCGAAAGACGGAAAACATTTTATGTGGATGCCCACAAATCAGACTGCAAACTGAAAGTATTTTTACTTTTTTAAAAATGCGGGTTTTTTATATTTTCCCCGCATTTTAATGTCTTTTCTTACAGTTTTAATTTTTTATCCAGTCTTTCCAGCTCGTCAATATATGAAGAAATCAGATTTAAACCTTTCTGCCAGAATGAGGCTTCGTTCGGATTAAGACCGAACGGCTTAAAGATTTTTTCATAATCACCTAATGCGGTCTGTGATAACAGCTCTAAATATTTATCGGCAAAATCTTTAACTTTTCCTTCAAGTTTCACCTGATAAAGCGAGTTGACCAGACAATCGGCATATGAATAAGCGTACACATAAAACGGCAAAAAGAAGAAATGACCGACTTGCGACCAGATATAGCGGCAATCTTCACCGACTTCCACATAACCACCCAAACTCTCCTTCATTTCCTCAAGCCAGATTTCCGACAAACGTTCTTCGGAAACTTCGCCGTTTTTGCGTTCATCATGAGCGCGGGTTTCAAAAAAGTGAAAAGCTATCTGGCGAATGGCCGTATTAATCATGTCATTGACTTTGGAAGCCAACAGGCAGAGTTTGGCTTTATCATCATTAAGGCTGTTTAACATATCCTGAAACACCAGCATTTCGGCAAAAACCGATGCCAGCTCTTCGGTGGTCATGCGGGAATGTTCATTTAATTCGCCGTTTTTCAAACGCAGTTGATGATGGCAGCCGTGTCCGAGCTCATGGGCAAGTGTTAAGACATCATTCTGTTTGCCGGTAAAATTTAAAAACAAATACGGATGTTCGCTTGCCAACGGTCCGCTGCAATAGGCCCCGCTCCGCTTACCGTCCCGCGGCGGAACATCAATCCAGTTATGGGTAAAAAAGTCCTCAGCTATTTTACCAAGTTTGGGCGAAAACTCATTGTAACCTTTTAAGACTGTTTTAACCGCTTCGTCCCAGGTATAATTCCGGTCTGATGAAAACGGCAGCGGTGCGTTTCTGTCCCAGTAGCTGATTTTTTTCACGCCCAACCATTTGGCTTTTAATTTATAAAAACGATGGGCAATATTCTTATAATTAGCACGAACGGTTTCGGCCAATGCTTCAACGGACGTATCCGGAACGTCTTCTGCCAGATTGCGCGCCGAAATCGGTGCTTTAAAACCGCGTTTTTCATCTTCTATGGCTTTATCTTTCATAACCATATTGTAAACAAGTGTAAACAGCGGTGCATTTTCTTTGGCAACGCGGTTGATTTCCGCGCCGGCTTTATGGCGCAGTTTAGCATCTTTATCTAAGGTTAATTTACTGATTTCGGCATCATTATAATTTTTACCGTCAACCGTGTAAACCAGCCGGGATGACGTTTCTTCATACAGACGCACCCACGCTTCCGAAGATGTTACGGATTTTTCCAATAAAATTTCTTCCACGGCTTCGGACAATTCGTATTTTTTATATTTACGGACACGCTCAATGAACGGCTTGTAAAAAGCCACGTGTTTATCTTTGAGCCATTCTTTGATTTTTGCTTCCGGAACGCGGTTTAATTCAAGGCTGAAAAAAACCAGCGGCCGGGCATACGCAGTCAGTTTTTCGGAAGTATTCTGATAAAAAGCCATTGCTTCCGGATTTTTCATCTGCGTGGACATATTCAAATAAGCAAATCCGCCCAAACGCGCACTGAGCTTAGACATTTTTTCTTCGGCTTTCAGCAATGTCAGAAAATCTTTTGCATCAAGCGAAGTAATTTTTCCCTTATATTTACGGGCAAAAGCCAGGGCGCTTTTACGATAAGTTTCCATATCTTTGGAAATTTCAGGGTCTTTTATTCCCTTATATAAATCCGACAAATCCCATGCCGGCAAAATTTCTTTTTTACTCATCTTGACTTTCCTTTTCGTTTTCTGTTGATTTGACATCTCCGGCAGCCAGTGCTTCTATCTCGGCTTTCAAACTTTCGGCTGCTTTATTCTTACCGGCTAAATCCTGCTCGGTTGCCGCTTTAATATCCTGTTCAAGCTTTTGACGGTCTTGGTGCAATTTTTCCATATCCCCTGCAATATCCGGGTTTTCGGCATAAAACTCCGTTAATGCCGCATCCGGTTCATTTTGAGCGGCATCAAGCGGTTCAGGGGTAAACAAATAATTTGCCCACGGTGTTTCCTGACGGCCGCGAACCCAGGCGCCAAAGCCGTCCAAAACCACCAGCGTATCGCACCAGGTGTTTTTGACAATTGCTTTTGACATACACCAGGTTTTATTTTCCGCACAGGAGAAAATCTCCTCAGCCAGTTGTTTCGTACATGGTATAAACCCGCGGTTTAACTTGTCCTCACGCGGTGCAAACAAAACAAGCAAAAAAACCGTCAGATAAAATACGGCAAATACGGACATCATCAATCCGAACCAGTGAATTTTAACAAAATTACGCATTTTTTCTTTTCTTCAAATATTGTTCAAGCAAAGCCAGTTCTTCTCGCGTGTTGGCACTGGCGACTTCTTCCGCATCGCCTTCAAAAGCCGTACATTTTAAGCCCATATTACGCGCGACTTTAACTGCATCTGTTAAATAATATTCGCCGGCGGCATTTTCATTGCCGATTTTATCCAATATTTCAAACAAATATTTACCGTCAAATGCCATAAAACCCGAATTGCAAAAATTAATAGCCCGTTCGGCTTCCGTGGCATCTTTATATTCAACAATGCTTTCCAGCTCGTTACCATTCATCTTAAGACGTCCGTAACGTGCCGGATCTTCCGGCTTAAAACCTAAGACTACGACGCCATAACCTTCGGCAACCTTATTAACCGAACGCTCAAAAGTTTTTTGAGTTATCAGCGGCGTATCGCCAAAAATAACCATAACCGCTCCGTCAAAACCTCTTAAAAGCGGCTCGGCGCACTTAACGGCATGACCGGTACCGAGCTGCCTGTCCTGTACACAGGTTTTATGCGGTGCAACTTCTTTTTTAACCAAATCACCATCGGGGGCAACAACCGTTACAATTTCATCGACATTCATTTTTTCCAATGTTTCGATGATATGTTTAATCATCGGTTTGCCACACACCGGCATCATAACTTTGGGTAAATCCGATTTCATCCGGGTGCCTTTTCCGGCGCCTAAAATAATTGCCGCCACCTTTTGTTTCATATTTTATTCTCCTTAGAATTTAAAAAAATTTTTCATTATCTTTTAATATCTGTTATGTATCATACAAATTATATTTGAATTGTTAACATCGGGATTGTTTTTATGAAAAAACTTTTTCTTACCATTTGTTTCAGTCTGGTCTGTCTTGGAGCAACCTCAGGATATGCACGTATTGTTGAAATGAAAGATATTGACAGAGTTCCCAGGAATCCTGCTCCTCTTAATCTTCCGGCCCCTGACGGACTACCGGACCCCGACAATACAGAAGAAGTCATTGAATTTTTCCGGGAAAGGTTTAAAAATGCCAGTGTCAGCCGGATTGAGGATTTTGATGACATAAATCAATCTAATGCCGTAAATATTCAGCATAGTGCCGAATATATCCGGCAGATGCAGGAAGAAAAAAAATCAACTTTTGAAAAAATTTATGATCAGGCCATGGGCCGAATCAGTGATACTGCTCAAAATGAGGCTGTTGTAACCGGCACACGTTTTTTTGAACTGGCACCGGAAAAAAATCAGGAGGCCGCCACAGAATTACAGCGTCCGAATATTCCGGTTGTTAATGCCGTTTTGCCGACCGGACGGAAAATATTGGTGCCGGCCAGGGAACATATCCCGTATCTGTTGTCTTCATTTAATATCCTGCCCACCGGACTTATTCAGGTAACTGAAGATATGACGGTTGTGGCCAACGGGGAAAAACTTAAAAACGGGGTTATTAAAGTTATTCCAAAGTATTCAAAATCAAGAGCCGGGATTCGTAAAAAACTTGATATCCAACTTTTGTCCGTTACCGTTAACGGCAAAGAAATTCCTTATACCTTAGAAGAGCTTGGAAACAATATCATTATAAAACCCGTACAAAAATATATTTTACAGCCCGGCGTTTATAATTATTCCTTTAAATACCTCCTTGACCGTAAACTCTGGTATTATGATGATTTCACGGAATTTTACTGGGATGTTTCCGGCAGCTATTTTAATCTTGTTATTACTTCGGCCAATGCCATTGTATCTATTCCCGACGGCAAGAATTTTTTAACCCAAAATGTTATGGTCGGATACTCCAGCCGGCTGACGCCCAACCGGGCCGTTATTGCCTCTTTGGATAACAACGCCTTGGGATTTGCATCCACAACACCTATCCTGCCGGGTGAAGGCATGCACCTTTTGATTTCGCTTGATAAAAATGTTTTTCTGGAACCCGGTATCGGCCGCCGCTTTGTCTGGTTTGTAACCGATTACGGCGACATTTTGTTTTCTCTGGCCGGACTGGCAGCCATTTTGATTTCTTATATATTGTCCTGGCAATATCTTAAACGCAACCGGATTAAATCCCGTCATTCATTTAAATTAACGGCTTCCGTTTTGCGCTATTTGGTTAAAAACACTTTTGATAAAACGGCTTTCGGTGCCGGTTTGCTGGATTTGTACCGTAAGAATATCATTGATATAGAAAAGCAGGAACAAACTATCCTTTTAATCAAAAAGACCGATAATCTGTCAACTTTAAGCCGGAGTGAAAAGAAAGCTGTCAATCATTTGTTTGCCGGTAAAGATTCCGTTATTGCCGCGACGTCCCCGAATGCCCTGAAATTTAAACGGGCATATGCTTCTTTGGAAAAGGGTACAAAAATTCTCTTAAAACTGCTTTCTTTGCAGCTTAATATCGGTTACCTGCTGTTTAGTATCGGTATGCTGCTTTTAACCGAAATCGCCATCGCCATGCTTGGAATTAATCCGCTGCAAACCGCTTTGGTCCTTTTTTCCGGAACTTTAACAATTGCTTTTTATATTTGGGTTATGAAACGCCGGTTTAAATCCAAACCCATAAACTATGCCGTTAAAATTTTTGGCAGCATTTTTATTTTGTTTGCTGTTTTATTGATGGGAATTTATATCAAACTCATCAGTGCTCTTTTTCTGGCCGGTGCCGTTTATACGATTTTTGAATACTCCGAATTATTCAGTAAACGCAGCGGTTTGATGAAAGCCAGAACAAAAGACTGCGAGGAACTTCGTCGTTATCTCGAAACACATGCGCAGACCATTGCCCACGGACATGAATTTGCCATGCAGCAAGCCAATATTTTTGCTCTTGAACTGCGTCCGTTTTACCCGGTCAATAATGACATTGCCCGTATATATAAACTTGAGGTTATGGCCGAAATCATTCAATTATTGTAAATTAATTGGTTAATTGATAAAAAAAGCTTGATTTCTGTTTTGAAAAAAGATTATATAAGAACACCCAAGCGGGTATAATTCAATGGTAGAATGAGAGCTTCCCAAGCTTTTAATGCGGGTTCGATTCCCGTTACCCGCTCCAATAAAAAAGCGCCTTATAGTGGCGCTTTTTTATTGCTTGCGGACGGGAATACCCCTTTGGCATCTAAATTCGCTGCGGTCGCTACCGCTTCCCTGGCTCATTAAGATGTTACAAAGAACTTGCAGACAAAAAGGCAAGGTTGCTTGCCTTTTTGCTTAGCGTTCCCCTTACCCGCCGGTCTTTAATAAACAAAATGCCTTATAGTGGCGCTTTTTTATTGCTTGCGGACGGGAATGCTTTAAAAAACAAAAAAACAACCTGTATGTCAGGTTGTTTTTTTGTTTCAGTGTTACGCGGCCAGAGCCAGAATTTCTTTTTTAATTCTTCTCTTGTTAAAGAAACCTTTAACCCTGATTTTAGAAAAGAACTCTTTCCAGTTCATTTCCTTTGCATGTTCCGCAAACCAACTTTTGTGTTTTTTCCACTCCTCCGGCTGAGCATAGTGCCTATACACTTCTTCCATCTTTGCATTTTTCTCAATCTGAGTTTTAGCAAATCCGTAAAGGAATGCTCCTTCCCTTTTGAACTCATCCGGCAGCAGATAATTACTTTTTATATTGCCGTCAGCATCCAGATGTGAAATCAGCCCAAACAAGATTTTCAAGGCATGTCCGCGTGTTTCATTATATTGCAGACAAACCGGAAGCCCGGAAACAATAAACTGATAACAGCCTTCACTCATCAGCCCCGGCTCATCCCACCTGGAAGAATACGACCAGTATTCTTTTTCAAGCGGTTCCGGCCAGCTGGCCGCTTCATGCAGAACAGCGCCGTTTGAGAGCCTTTGCATGGCTATTTCAAGCAGATTTATACCTACTCGGAAATCTTCCATGACAACCTCTTTTGCATAGCGTGCCATAAACTTCATGAAGGGATCTGCTATCCGCCAACGGTTGTTCTGATGCCCGGCCATTGTCGGCAGCATAACATCAATAACACATTTTTTCCACGGCATGTTTTTTAATTCTGCCACTGTTTTTTTGCAAGATGCGGAAATTTCATTATACATATCCATAATTTATAATAATTTTAAGTTTAATTTATTTTGCGTTATTTTTTGTCCAAAGTCAAGTTTTTTTTACTCGTTGCAAAAGGCCGGAAATTTTCCGGCCTTATTAAAGAAGTTTTGTATAAAAGAAAAGTCAGTCTGCTTTAGAGGCTTCTTCTTCCACCACAATTTCCTCAAACTCCGGCGGCGGAAGCATACCCTCATCCATTGGCGGGGGCGGTAACATTTCTCCTTCCGGCGGAGGCGGAAGCATGTCGTCATCTATATGATGTCCCGGTACCTGACGTCCCGGACGGTGCATGCCTCGCATTCCCGGGCCGCGTCTTTCATTCATGCGGCGTTTGAACTCTTCAACGCCTCGTCTTTGCATTTCTTTGAGCTTTGTTTTTTGTTCCGGTGTCAGAATGTTTTCAAATTCTGTCATATTTGCCCGGCGTTCGGCATCGATTTTTTCACGCAGTGCCTTCATTTCTTCCATCAATGGTTCAACTTTTTCTATGCCTTCTTTGCGAATTTTATCGGCCTGTTCCTGTTGTTCCGGCGTTAAATTTAAATCTCTGGCCATTTTTTTGGCCATTCTTTCGTGATGCTCACGGTCAAAGCGTTTAGGCATACGCCTTTTTTCAACCTTTACCGTTTCCGCCACATCTTGCGTTTCCGGCGCAGGCGTCTGTGCCATAACGGCACCGGCAGACAAAATCGTTGTTGCCAGCAATATTGATAAAAGTTTTTTATTCATTGGTCTTCTCCTTTCAAAAAACTCAATTCTTTACTTAAAATTTTACGAGCATTTGATAATCTTGATTTAACGGTGCCTGAAGGAATTTTCAAGCGTTTGGCTATTTCATCAAGAGAGTACTCCTCAAACTCAAATAACACAATAACTTCCCGATAAATGCGCGGCAAATCGTCCACGGCCTTCAAAATAATTTTTTGGCGCGTTTTGCGATCCAGTTTTTCTTCCGGCGTTTCAAACGGAGCGGCTATTTCCGATATGGCCTCATCTCCGTTTTCCTTTTGTCGCGTCTGGTAACTTCCGGAACGGAAATAATCGCGGCAGAGGTTGGCCGTTAAAGTGCAAAGCCATTGCCTGAATTTGCCCTGCTCTTTATATTTTGGCAGTTTTTGCCATGTTTTGATATAAACTTCCTGTTCTATATCCTCATTGCTGCTGCCGGTTAATTTACGGATTACGGCACGGACATATTTTTTATTTTCGTTTATGATATCTTTCATTATCCGACCATCAATAATCCATATTCGTCAACCGGAAGCCCCATATCTTCAATCACGGAACCATTTTCTGTCATATAAATCTGCTCAGACCATAAGTCATATAACGGCTCGTTTGAGGAAGATACGAACACTGCATTCAGTATAATAGCAAAAACCGCCGCAAGGCTTGCTGATGCTACCATAATCCGACGACGGCGTTTTCTGGCAAAATACAAAGGCCGCGCCTCGCGTAATATTTTTGAAATATCTTCCATTTATTCCTCCTTGTACTAAGGTATAACGAAAACTTTTAAAATAAAGTTCACACTTTAAATGATTTTTTTTAAGCATACATTATCAAAAATTTCGAATTTTTAGCGGAGAACCATATGAAATTGACCGGATACCTGCTTGCTGTTTTTACTGTCATGATGTGGAGCATGAATCTGATTTATGCCAAATATCTGGCCGGCAGACTAACGCCGGAAGAAATATCTTTTTACCGTTGGGCAATTGCCGTCATCGCCATGTTTCCGTTTGTTTTTCACGAGCTTAAAAATAATTTCCGCCTGATTTTCAAACATCTTAAATTTATCTTTATTATGGCCTTAAGCGGCATCGGCGGGCTTAACCTTCTGGTTTATCATGCCGGTTATACGGCCTCGGCAACCGACATGTCCTTAATCAGCATTTTAGGACCGGTATTTTTGGTTTTGCTTTCGCACCAGCGGGTCAGCTTTTTGCAGACCGTCGGTATCTTTATAACAATCTTTGGCGTGGTTATGATTATCTTAAACGGACGTTTCAATTCCCTATCCGCTTTCCATTTTGTTTCCGGTGATGTTTTTATGCTTGGCTCAGCATTTTTATTTGCGTTGTATTCCCTTTTCCAACAACATGCCCCCAAAAACATGCCGCCGCTTTTGATGCTCTTTACCGCAATCTTTTTATGTGCCGCCGGATTTGGTGTGCCCGTGCTTGTCAATGGTTCTTTTATGAATATTGCGGCTTATTCAGCCGAAATCCGGACAATTTTGATTATTTTAGGCGTGGTTAATTCGTTTCTGGCTTATTTATGCTGGGATAAGGCCATGGTTAAAATCGGTGCCGTGTCTGCCGGCGCTTTATATTATACCATGCCGGTGTTTACCATGCTTTTTTCTTATCTTTTCCTGGGTGATAAGCCTGATACCGCTAAAATTTTAGGCATGGGCATTGTTTGTATCGGCGTTTTGATGATTATCCTGCCAAATTTCCGGACTAAACAGACAGATAAAAGTAGATAACTCTATATACACTCTTGCACTTTTTAAAATTCAGCGTAAAACTGTGAAAAATATATAAATCAAAGTGGAGTGCAATATGAAAATCGGAGTTGTGGGAACCGGATATGTCGGTCTGCCGACCGGCGTCGGTCTGGCAGAACTTGGTAATGAAGTCATTTGTATTGATAAAGACGAAAATAAAATTTCCAGCTTAAACGAAGGAAAACTGACTATCTTTGAAGACGGCCTGGAAGAACTGTTTGTCAAAAATGTTACAAACGGACGTATCCGTTTCACGACATCCATGCAGGAAGGCGTTGAAAATGCCGATGTGGTTATTTTGGCCGTTGGCACGCCGCCAAACCCGGTAACCAAAGAAGCTGACATGAAGTACATTCATGCCGCTGCCGAAGAACTGGCACATTACATTACGGGTTATACCGTCATTGCCGTTAAATCGACTGTTCCTGTCAATACCGGCGACAGCGTGGAAAATATTATTGCCGGGCAACACCCGAAAGGTGAATTTGATGTTGTATCCTTACCGGAATTTTTGCGCGAAGGGTTTGCCATTCACGACTTTTTTAATCCGGACCGGATTATTGTCGGTGCTAACAGCGAACGTGCCAAGGCCTTGATTGCCAAACTTTATGAGCCTTTCGCCGGTAAAACCAACATCTTGTATGTCCATCGCCGTTCGTCGGAAACAATCAAATATGCTTCCAATGCTTTTCTGGCCATGAAAATTCAATATATTAACGAAATGGCTGATTTCTGCGAAAAATCAGGCGCTGATATTTATGAAGTTGCCCAAGGCATGGGACTGGATACCCGTATCGGCAACAAGTTTTTAAATCCCGGCCCTGGATACGGCGGTTTTTGTTTTCCGAAAGATACCAATGCCATGGCCTACATGGGACGCACATACGGTGTTGATTTATCTTTGATTGAAGCAACCATCCGCGGCAATGACAAACGCAAAATCAATATGGCCGAACGGATATTATCCGCCGTTAAAGGCATATCAAACCCGAAAATTGCTGTTTTGGGCACGGCTTTTAAAGGCGGAACGGACGACTGCCGCGAATCTCCTGCCATGCAGATTATACAGATATTGCTGCAGCAGGGTGCTAAAATTGCCGTTTATGACCCTAAAGCGATGGAAAATGCCCATAAAATATTAGGTGATGGCGTGATTTATGCTTCCAACATGCATGATGTTGCCCAAAATGCCGATGTTCTGGCCGTCCTGACAGAATGGGAAGATTTTAAATCACTTGATTTGATCCGGCTTAAAAACTTGATGAAAACACCAAAAATTGTGGATTTACGCCACATTATCAATCGTGAAGCTGCTAAAGAAGCCGGTTTTGAAATCTGCTCTCTGGGCATTAAATAAGCTCTTGGAGATTTCTATTTTTAAGCGCCTCTCTTAATTTTTGATTAGAGAGGCGTTTTTTTGGGGTCCCTTATCCTCCACGCTGATGCGTGTCAGAGGGGTGACCGGATGGGCGCTAAAGCCTGTTCGAGAAGTAACAATATGAGGGGTGCACGTCGGAAGGGGTGACGGAGAGAACGGCTTGCCCGTTCATAGGGGTGACGGAGAGAATGTAACATATTCCTTAAAAGAATCTTT
>CALXUN010000021.1 GCA_944391705.1 uncultured Alphaproteobacteria bacterium | reverse complement strand
CAGAACCCAAAGTCCAGTTACCGGCTTCACCATTAGAACATTGAGCGGTTGTTTTGCCGTAACCGGTCTTACAGGAAGTCGGTTTATAGCAGCCGGCACTGTCTTTGGTGCAGTTTGACCCGAAATAAATCAGTTCGCAGTCTGCTTTTGTAATGAATTCGCAAGAACTGGAACAGCCGCTTTCACAATAAACCTTTGTGTGATCAAACGGACAGCGGTAAGGCTCTGTACCGTCTTTACAAGTAACGCCTGTTCCGGCTGTGCAGGTATCATAGCCGAGCGCTGCGCAGTCAACAGTCAGGTTCTTGCAAGTGCCTGCGATATCATAACCGCTCCAGTATTTGTCAAAATCGCTTTGAGAAGCAATGGCACATTTTTGCTTTTTACAGCTCTCATAATCGGTACATTCAGAGCCTTCCCAGCAATAATAGGAAGTGCCGGGGAGTTTTGTGTAATCACCGACCGTGCAGGCGCAGCAATCGCCATCGGTCGAGCACTTGATATTAACCAAAGATGTTTGCATCCAGCCACTTGCACAAGAACAGCTTTTAAGCCATATATTACCGTCACTGTCTGTACAGGTTTGGGAATAATCACCCTGAAGGCCGGTTTTTTCACATTCTGAAGATTTGATTGGATAATTATTTGTCGAACACGTACACTTTGTCCATTTGGTACCTTCTGAATCAGTGCAACTCTTGCCCTCGCCTTTACTGTTATTAATACAGAGATGATAATCATCATTACATCTGATATCCTCGTCATTACAACAGCTGACGCCGCACTCTTCGCCAAAAGTATCACCTATACAGATCTTATCTTCCAGAGTATTCATGTCTGTATAACCGGCAGGGCAGGTACCTTTTTCATAATAGTTTCCGGTAGAGTCGTTACAAACGGCAGAATTGTAAACCAGCCTTTCGCACCTGTCGTATTCATGAACCCAGTCGCTGTTTTGATTAGCACAGGGCTTCCCCTCCTCAGGTAGAAATTGTCCTGCCTGGCAGGCAGTGTCACCTAGAAAACAAATACGGCAGTTTGCTGCTGAAGCGTAAAAAAATGCGGCTAAAGCAAAGCATAAGGCGGGTACCTTTTTCATGATAATTCTCCCAATATAAAGATCTCTATACCTATCATATTATCTGATTTTTTCTCAATCGTCAAGAGCTAGTAACTGAAAATCTGTTCCATCTTTTTAATTCCGGCCGGTGCCACAAAAACGATAAAAATATCTTTTTCGGCAATAATTTCGGCCGCAGGGGCAAAAATTATGCAGTCACCGCGCAAAAGGGCGGCAATCCGACATCGCTCCGGCAAAGGAAGCTCGGATATTTTTTTCCCGGCCAACGGACTGTCTTCGCTGATTTTGAGTTCCCAGATTTCTCCAAAACCACGTCCTAAAGAATAAGCATTGCGTAAATTTGCTTTACGGATATCCTGTAAAATTTTGGAAATTGTAATGGTCGAACGGTCAACAATGATATTGTCACCGATATTATCAATTAAATTATCATAAGCGCGTGAGTTGACAAGCGATACGGTTGAACAAATATGGTTATGTTTGGCTAAAAGCGAGGCCAGCAGATTGTCTTTGTCCTGCATGGTAACGGCAATGGTTATATCCGCAGTATCAATACCGGCATCTTTTAAAATGATATCGCTCATCATCTCACCCTGAATAACATCGGCTTTATCAAGGCGTTCTGCCAGATTTTGTGCGGCAGCGGCGTCATTGGTTATAATTTTGCAGCTTAAAATATTGTCGTTTTCATCAAAAGTTTTGGCGATATCATAAGCAATGGTGTTACCACCAAAAATGACAATTCGTTCGTTTATTTTTTGGTCAACGCCGAAAACATGCAGCAAATCAAACAAATCTTCTTTCCCGGCCAGCAGATAAATTTCATCGCCGCACCGGACAGATTCCTCGGGTTTGGGATAAAAATTCTGCCCGTCACGCAAAATTTGTAAAATTAAAAAATTAATATCCTTAAAATTTTCATAAATTTCAGAGATGGTAAAATTAAACAGCTGGCAGCTGTCCCGGCATTTAAAACTAACCAGATAAAGCCGGTCATCGGCCAGCGGAAAAACTTCCTGACTGCCGGGCACGTCAATAATTCGTAAAATGGCTTCGGCAATGTCGGCATCAGGCGAAATAACCAAATCAACCGGCAGACTTTTTTCATTAAACAGCGTATTCCATACAGGGCTCAAAAAATGTTCCGAATCAATCCGGGCGATTCTTTTAGGAACGTTAAACAATGAATAAGCCACCTCACAGGCAACCATGTTGGCTTCATCGTTATCAGTTGCCGCAATCAGGATATCTGCCTTATCTGCCCCTATTTTTTCCTGAATTTCCGGATATGAAATAGAGCCGGTAACAGGTTGTATGTCAAATTCCCGGGCAATTTCATTTAAACGGTCGGTGTTGGTATCGACCACCACAATATCATTGTTTCCTCGGCTTAAATAACCGACAATACTTCTTCCGACGCTTCCGGCGCCGCCGACGATGATTTTCATTTATTCCGTCCTTCCTTCATTTTGGTTAAAATAATTTTCAATGGCTGTCAGAGCTTCCTGATAATCGCTGATTTTCATATAATTCTCACGGAAACGTTTGGCATCATAAAAGTTTTTAGAATACCAGCAGACATATTTCCGGGACAAAGCAACTGCCAGCTTTTCACCGTAATAATTTTTAAGAAGATCAATATGTTCCAGCAAAGTCTGCCGGATTTCACCGGGTGCTAAACCTAAAAGTTCCCTTCCGTGCAGCGCGGCATCAATTTGTCCGGGAAGCCAGGGAGAACCCAACGCGGCTCTGCCAATCATAACGCCGTCGACCCCGGTTTCTGCTATCATTTTTTTGGCACTTTCGGGGGAGTTGACATCACCGTTGCCAATCACCGGAATACGAACGGCATTTTTAACATCGGCAATAATTTTCCAATCAGCCGTGCCGGAGTACCCTTGAGCCCGCGTCCGGCCGTGAACGGTAATAAAAGCCGCCCCGTTGTCTTCGCACATTTTGGCAAAGTCTGCGGCGTTGACGCTGTCGGCATCCCAGCCTTTACGGAATTTAACGCTGACTTTAAGGCTGACGGCATTGACAACGGTGCGGATAATTTCAGAGGCCAGTGTCATATTTTTCATTAAAGCGGAACCGGCGCCGCCTGCGGTAATTTTGCGCACCGGACAGCCCATATTAATGTCTATGCCGGCAGCACCCAGCTCTTGAGCCAGTTGTGCCGCATCGGCAAACAAAGCCGGATTGCTGCCAACCAGCTGCACGATAACCGGATATTTTTCTTCTCTGACATCGGCAATGCGATAAGTTTTCGGATTTTTACGGGATAAAGCGTTAATGGCGACCATTTCGGACACCAACGCCACATACCCGTTGCTTTTTTTGTTGACAATCTGCCGCATCGGCCGGTCGGTAATCCCGGCCATCGGCGCCAGAAAAACATTGCTGGGCAAATTTGCAGGCAGATTCATCAACATTTTCCTTTGTTTTTTAATTCAGCCTGTCAAGCGCCCGGGCCAAAACATAATATATTTTTCCGACATCGGCATTGGAAAAAATGGAAAGAAGCATTTCCGGACGCTCGCTGCCGCGTGCTGCCTCAAGCAAACTTTCAAACTCGCGGATATAACGATCGGTCAGCTGCCGGAATTTTTCATCTTTCTCATACTCTTCCCGGATTTTGACAATTTGTTTGCGGTTAAGATTCTTAACCACATGCCGGGCAAAAACGGCATGGTCACCGCCATAGAACTTTTTCCATAAATCGTCATCATCGTCTTTGTTAAACAGCCGGTTAATGTCAACCGAAATGTTTTCCAAGCTTTGAATTAAAGCCGCAGATTCATCAATGAAATTATCCACGCTTAGTTCTTCATACCGGCGTTTTAAGGCATAAAACTGTTGTTCGGAATGTGTCCGGCTTTCGTTTAAGAGTTCAACCTGACGGTTAATCAGGCTGCCAAAATCACCGATTTGGCTTTTGTAAGCATCAAAAACTTTGCCGGTATCGCCGGAAGTGGTTTTTAAAGCCTGTCTGATTTCGGCAATCCGTGTTTTAACATCTTCCAAAGCTTCAACGGCAAGCAGAATATTGTCCTTTTGCTCTTTTAACGATTCGGCGCCTTCCCGGCCTTTGGTAACAATAACGTTTGCCGTTTCCGAAAGCTGGGAAGTGTTTTTCTGTACCACGCCGCTGACTTCATTAAACTTGTCAATAGCCTCAACCGCCCGTGTTTTCAGATCATCAACTTTTTGACCCAGATCAGAACTGATATCGCCGATTTTGCGGGTAATTTTTTCAGCCGCAGCCTGTACCTCGCTGTTTTTATTTTCGGTTTTCTTGATAAAATCGTTTAATTTGGAAAGTTCACCATCCAGTCCTTCAATAATTTTTTCAATATTTTTGATTGCTTTGGCTGATTTTTGCTCCAGACTGCTGTTGGCCCCGTTTAATATCCGGTCGATATTTTCCCGGGCGGCAGTCAAAGTGTTCAACTGGTTTTTGACATTCATATCTAATGTGGACGAACGTTCAATCATCGCTTCAACCTCCAGGCTGATAAGGCGTCCGTATTCACCGAGTTTGCCGTCAAGATAAGCCGAATTTTTATCCAACAGGGCTGATTGCTCGGCAGCCAGTTCTTTGTGGGTTTTCAGGCTGTTTTCAATATGTGAAATACCGGTATCCAGTCTTTTGTATATTTCTTCACAGTTATCGGCAGTTTGCAAAAGCGTTTTTTCCAGACGGGAATTATTGTCATGAAGCATATCGGTCAACCCGGATAAATATTTTTTGTTGCTGTCGGCAAATTGAGCCATGTCGCCATTAATCTGGGAAATTTGGGCTTTGCTTTCCAGGGTAATATTTTTCAAGTGTTCGGCAGTTGCAAGCGTTTCATTGATAAGGGGGTTCAACTCGTCTACCAGTGCTTTGGCATCATTGCGTAAAAATTCACTTTGGGCGGAAAACTGCGAGATTGATTTTTCAGCCGTTTCCGCAGCCGTCTGGCATTGTGCGACCAGTTGCGCCGAACTGTCGTTAAGCTTATTGAGGTTGGTGGAAAAACAGTCATTTAAAGCATCGCTTATTTTGGAAAAATCTTCAGCTTTTGTTTCCAGGGTTTGCTTTAAAACAATTGTCTGCTGGGACATTTGTGAAGCAGCGGCCGTCAATTCCTGGATTTGTTTTTGCAAAGCCTGTGAAATCATGCCGGCAATCAGGCCGTTGTTTTTTGAATCCAAGACTCTGTTAACCAGTTTTTCTGTTTGTACCGACTGATTAACGGTTGCTGAAAATCGGAAAACCCACGCTGTTAATAATAAAATGGCAGCCAGTGACAGGAAAATTCCGGCCAGAAAAGTTATAAATTCACCAGGTAACAGTGCCGATAAACTGCTCCAGCCCAGAAAAAAGTGGATATAAGCCAGAACCAGAACAAACCATAATACGGAAATCAAAACAAAAGGCATCCTTAAAGGATGGACTGCGGTCGAGTCCTTATCTTCGGGAAAGTTCAAAGCCTGTGGCGTCGTATTTTTTAAAAAATCCGGTATATTTTTATTTTCATCTTGCATGGCCAAAACCTTAAATTATCATAAAAACAACTAGACACATTATAAGGATTTTTGATTTATTTTAAACAGATAAATGACAATCCACAGCTTTTAATAACCGATGTTTTGCAAAAAGTATAAAAAAACATAAAAAAAGAGTTGATTTTATAAAATCCATTGTGTATGTTTAGGCAAAATTAAAGAAGATGACCGGTAAGCAAGGGAGGCGAGAGCGACCGAAGCGAACCGGAGGCATCGAGGCAGGGGAGTAGACCCCGTCATTGTAAAAAATTATGTTATAGGCAGATTTATGCCGCTATAGCTTTAGAGTAGAGCACGTCATTGGTAGCGGCTAAGCAAAAATGACTTTTAATGTCATTTTTGTCTGAAACGCCCGAAGATGACCGGTAAGCAAGGGAGGCGAGAGCGACCGAAGCGAACCGGAGGCATCGAGGCGGGGGAGTAGACCCCGTCATTGTTAAGAATTATGTTATAGGCAGATTTATGCCGCTATAGCTCAGTGGTAGAGCACGTCATTGGTAATGACGGGGTCGTAAGTCCGATTCTTACTAGCGGCACCATTTGTTGAAATGTACCTTTCGAGGTGCTTTTTTGTTATGTAAACTAAGGCTTTCCGCCAGTCCGATTTTTGAGGTTTTTATAATGATGATTTTGAAGGAATTATCGGACTTTTTAAGCAAAAGCCAATAAAATCAAGCATTTTTAGGGAAATAAACCCAGTCCGATAAATTTCTAACAATAATCGTCAAATACATCTCCACCGGTCCACTCTTCACCTATAGCTAGAGTAAAATATTTTTCAGCTCCTTCTGGATCAAAATATGAACCTATTGTTTCATGTATAAAATATCCATTTTGTAAAGTTATTTTTGAATTATGTCCTCCCGATTTTACATTTTCCTTTGAATCATTAAATGTTTTTACAATTAAGGCATTTTTATCTTTATTAAATGCTGCTTTATCAACAATAGATACCCCATATTGATTTTTAGAAAAAACACAACCCTGTTTTAATTTTTTTAAATAGTTCTCTAATGTTTTTTCTTCTTCCTCTGTTGGAACGCAAGGAAATTCTGTTGGTGTTCTCCAACGGTCATATTTCTGCCGAGCATAAAGAGTTAAAGAATCTATAAATTCTGGTTCAGTGTAATTATTTTCGCTGTAATTGTTATAATATTCGTCTGGTAATTTTTTACCATCTTGTTTTGATGCAAAAGTTTGTTTTTCATATATCCATTGTCCTAATGTACCTCCAGATGGAGGAGTATCATTCTTTGCCCATTCTTCAAGTCTTTCTCTACTAATTTTTGCTTCTTCTGCGGTAACCCTTCGCATCCACGAAAAATTTTTATCTAAAGCACTTTCACCTAGCAGTGAGGGATTTTTCAAAAATGCTTCAATACTACCACAAATGGCAATAACTCTCTTACGTGTTATTGGATTATTAAGTACATTTTCCAGTTTAGTTACCCAATGTAAATTTTCAGGGCGATTATTTTGCCTATTAGTATCTATATGATCAACAATATGTTGCGAAGATGGTGCTTCTCCATGAAATGCTGTAGCCACTATCCTATGAACTTGTACACCAGCTATATATGAATACCCTTTATCTCCTTGGATTCCAAAAGTCCACTTATTATCTAATGGACGAACTTTATTAGGATTTTTCGGAAGTCTTAAAGCGGCACCATTATCTCTTACAATGTATGTTTCATCCTTATAAATACATTGTTTTTCTTCGTTATAGTCTTTGTTAGTATCAATCATAGTCTGAAAACATCTTTATTTCTTCATAAAATCAGGAATTTTCCCGCATTTCTTTTCTATTTTTTTAGGAAGTTCTTTTTCAAATTTATCTGTATCTGTTTTATCTTTTAAATTCAAAAATTCATTTGTAATAAAATCAACAATACAATCACATTTAGTTATATTGGCTTTCGTTTTTTGCTTTTTATTATTAACTACAGATAATTTACACTCATATCGAGCATCTTCTATTTTATCATAAAAGCGTTCTAAAGCTTCCTTTTCTGATGACGAACTGAATTCATAATCAAAACGTATTACAGGAACAGTTTTACGTGTTTTATTCTTAGTTTCATACTTGAAAACACCATCTTGAATGGCACATTTGTTTTTAGGAGCTGAAACATACATTTCATCATAATATTCTATATCACGTTGAGGTGTTAATAAAACTACAGCACCATTACAGTAAGAAGAATCCCAATCAGCGGTACAGGCATTAGCTAAAGCGTAACTATCATCAAAAACTTGAAACACCTGAAAACGTTTCATATCCATACAAATTTCATTGCGTTCTCTAGATACAGGCAAAACCTCCATAGATGGCACTTGAGAACACCCAAATAAAACAAGAAATGTAAATAAAATGTATTTTTTCATAAAAGTTTCATCCTTTATATTATTTTGTTATATAGACATCTGATGAACTTGCTTCTGCTTTACAATATTCTAACAAAGCCGGAGACATATCATCAGGATGAGTAAATTCACATCTAAAACTATTACAGCCTGATAATAGACAAATTAAAAACAGTAAATAAAACTTTTTCATAGCAACCTCTCTTTACAAAAGTATATTACAAAAATAAATTTTGATTTTCAAATATATTCTTTGTTTTCAAACGACTCAATTTTTCTGCCCAAGTATTTAAAATCCTTATAATTCCTAGTCCGATACTCGCAAACTATCGCGCACCATTTTTGATATTTCCGCCCAAGTGGCGGATTTTTTATTTTTAAACAAACACTTATTTAGTCCGATTTTAAGTGTTTTTATAATGGAACTTTTAAGCCTGCTTATCGGACTTTTTATATTCAGTATTACCTGGGTGCTACTTTTAGAAAAACTTGATTAAACAAAAAAATACATTAAAATAAGTAAAGTTTATAAAAAAAGAAAAGAGAGTAACGATGGACATAAAAGATAAAATTAGATCTTTAAAAGAACGGTTTTTAAAAAAGAATGAGATGGCATGTCCAACACCTGTATTATTGTACCTAGCAGCCCAATGGAATTATCATTCTTCAGTTAGTCCTTGGTATGAACATATAAAAGAGTTAACAGGTGGAGTAGATAAAAATAGCCTCGAATTTCACGCTGCTGTAATAACCGGAATGTATCCGGAAATAGAACCAGCCAGTGAATATTTTGCCCAAGTTGGCAGTAAATTTTTAAAAGAAAATAGAACAGATGACGTTTATGAAGAAAGAAAATCAAGTTATAGAAAAAAGATAAAAAAAGGAATGCAACAAATTGAAAAAGATGTAATAATGCACTTTGGTTTAAAAGCGACTTATGATATATATAATCTCTCGGATGAGCAAAAGAATAAGATTAAAGATAATTTGAGAAAAACAACAAATAAGAATATTGATGAAACTCTTAGCGAATGTCTGCCCGTGGTGCAGATTATAGCGCAAGAGCTAAGAAAAAATGTTCAATTTGAAGGGGAACATCCTTTAGCATTTTCTGGTATGATGGAATATTTAGATTATGCTTTAAAACGAGGAGCAGATAAAAACACACCTCCCGAACGGAATAATTATACGTTTTCACAAGAAAGGTACAATATTGCAAAGCAAATATTTGATATGCAAAAAACAGGAATTATATCTGACAACTTCCAAGTCAAAAAATGGAACGAATTTATAAGTTCTGATTTAATACAAAATTTTCCATATAGAGGGGAAAAATATAATCTCGAAAAAGTAAATAATTCCAATGCACTTATAAATAGAGCATACGAGAGTTCAAAGAGAGAACAAAGATAATCCTGTTAATAATTAAAGGATTAATACTTTGAATGCAAAATATTTATTACTCTGCTCAATTCCTTAAAATCCTCATAATCATTAGTCCGATAAATGCTTAAGTCACGCGCACCATTTTTGATATTTCAGCCCAAGTGGCGGATTTTTTATTTTTAAACAAATGTTTATTTAGTCCGATTTACACAATTTCGAAAAGGGTAAATTTTAACAATTTATCGGACTTTATATTTATTTTAATGTTTTCTTATCAATAAATATATGTTATTATTTAGTATTATAAATTATAAGGATGTTACCATGGTTGCAAAATATAAAGAAGAAGATGTTTTAAATACTCGCCTTACGTGGAATGAAAAATCTGATGATTTGGATAATATTTTATTTAAACAAAATGGTATTTCAGTAAAAAGATTGAGTGTTGAATCTTGTATCCATGGTGCTCAAAGTAAAATTGATGTAGATGCTTTAGCAAATTTTGGTACAAGATTATTGAATGACCAAAATACCAATCAAAATTATTACTCACTGCTTCTTCCTTCACAAGAATGTTTTTGTGGTTCTCATGCCGTGGCTATGGCTGTTGATAATAAAAATAAAACAATTTATTATCATGACTCTCATGGTGTAGATATGCGTAAAGAAATGAAAGATTTTTTAGGCTTATTGTTGCCGGAATATAAAATTGACATTAATCATTCAAAACAACAAGAGGATGTTATTAATCCTTTTGTTTCTGAAGAAAATGATAATTCTTGCGTTTTACTTACAAAATATAATTTGCGAGATATGTGGTACAAAATTACCGGACAAGAAGATAAAATTTGTAATTACTCTTCTCTGGAAGCTAGAAAAGATGCGTGGAATAAATTAAAAGATATTCAAAAGGAAGAAATTGTTCAGTCAGCTGCTCCTTCTAAACCGGCTTTTAAATTTGGAATAAAAAAAGTACAATCTCAAGAAGCAATTGCTGCAGAAAAAGAGTCAGAAAAGGCTGATTTTAAATATCGTCTGTATAACGAACCTAATTATACGGATTTGTTGCAGAATGCAGTTTCAAAAGCAAAAGCTAATCATTTGGCATATTGCAAACAATTAATGGTACAAAAAATTAGGTAACCCTTTCTATTCAACATAATATGGCTGAATTCAATGTACTATGTATGAGGTGTAATTTTTAGCTGTCCTCAAACATCTTAATTTGTCTTGATAATTCCTTAAAATCCTCATAATTATTAGTCCGATAAATGCTTAAGTCACGCGCACCATTTTTAAGATTTCCGCCCAAGTGGCGGATTTTTTATTTTTAAACAAACACTTATTTAGTCCGATTTTAAGTGTTTTTATAAAGGCGTTTTTAAGCCGACTTATCAGACTTTTTGATGAAAATCTAAGAAAACCAAGTATCTTATCCTCTAAAATCCCAGTCCGATAAAAATGATTGAAAATTTAATTGATTCAGCATAACATTTTGATTATGGAAGTTTTGATTATAATAATTGCTGTTGTTTCGTTTGCCATATATAATAATGTGGCACAATCCTTTAGCTAATTATAAAAATAAACATAATGTTATTAAAGTACTAAAAGAAGCTGTCAATAATGGAAGTAGCACGGAAACAGAAACAAAACATATAGAAAATATTAAAGATATGTTGGGAACCGATAGAATTTTTCAATAATTGATTGGAATTTGTGATGAAATATTTAGAATTAATTGTTGTCCTTTTAATTATAACAGTTTGTCGAACAGCATATGCAGAGAGTTATATTGTTGATACTCCTGTATTAAATGTCCGTTCTTGCGCTGGAACAAATTGTAAAATAATTGGAAAACTACTGGAAGGAAAGACCGTCGAAGTTATCCAAGATAATGGTGAATGGGTTGAAATAAAAACAGAAAATGGTTCAGGCTATGTTATAAAAAAAGCCTTAGCTGACGATGCCTCAATCCTTTCTGTAATTGGCGTTTTTATACTTATTATTTTAGGATTGTGGTTTTTATTTTTCATGTATTTTCTTCCATCTAGAGTCGCGGCTGACAATAAAAATGCAAATAAAATATACCATGTTAATTTATTTCTTGGCTGGATTCCTATAATTTGGTTAATTTTACTTCTAGCCGCTTTGATTGGAGAGAGCAAAGAGGATTAACTCATTTTCCGGTTTACCGAGATTTTATGAATTAGTGACATTATCTTATTAACAAGTAAGAAATCATTATAGAGGGCTGCTTTCAGGATTTAACAAATCAATATATCCTGTATATGCGTAAGTTTGTCCCCATTTTTTCTCAGATGTATTGGTTAAAATTCCTAAACTTATCAATTTGTTTATCGTGCTAATAATTGTTGGGCGCGATAATTTTATTTTATCTTCAATTTCTGCAACCGTTAAAATAGGCTTCTGCTCAAATTGTTCAAAAACGATTTTTGCAGATGTTTTCGCTTTTCCTAAAGTTTCTAATTTTTGTTCATCATCGGCAAACAATTTATGGATAAGAATAATTGTTTCTCTTGCGTCATCAGATGTTTCAATAACACCTTCTAAAAAGAATTGTATCCAGCCTTCCCAATCTCCTTGGTAACGGACATTGTTTAAATGTTCATAATACAACGTACGATTTTTCTTGAAAAACAGACTTAAATATAAAAATGGAGATTTAAGAAGTCCTTTTACACAAAGGAAAAACGTTATTAACAACCGTCCCAATCTGCCATTTCCATCTAAAAACGGGTGTATTGTTTCAAACTGAACATGAATAAGTGCTGCTTTGATTAAAGATGGTATATTATCTTCTGCATTTATAAATTTTTCCAACCTACTTAAAATATCTAACAATTTATCTGGTGGACAAGGAACAAAGCGAGCATTTCCCGGACGCGTTCCGCCAATCCAATTTTGCGAAGTGCGGAATTCTCCCGGAGATTTTGTTTTTCCTCGCGAGTTTTTTAGCAAAATTGCATGAATTTCTTTAATTAAACGCAAAGCCAGAGGAAACCCTTCATTTATTCTTTTTATGCCATGATTAAGAGCAGCAACATAAGAAGATACCTCAGAAGCGTCCTCAACAGGAATTCCTTGTGTTTGCTGTGCCTCATATTTTAATAAATCATCAAGTGTCGATTGCGTTCCCTCAATTTGTGATGATAGTAGTGCTTCTTTACGGACATACATATAATTTATAATTGCAGAGTTAGGAACGGTTGAAATAACACCATTTAACGCCCCAATGGCTTGGTTGGCTTTTTCTAAAAGAGAAGAAACTGCCATCGTTTCAATTTCTGGTTTGGGTGGCAAATCATTTGGAATAAAAGCATTATAACTTTCTGATATTATAGAGCATTTAACTAATTTTCCTTGCATACCTCTTTTCATTTTGGCCTCTGTTTTATAAAATTCCACTTATAATAAGTTAACGATAAAGCATTAAGTTTAATTTTTTACTAAAGAAAGTTAAAGATAAGCTGCTAACTTTAATTTTCTCCAAAAGAAAGTTAAAGATAAGATTGTTGATTTAAAATATTATCCTCAAACAGCTCGATTTTCTTACCCAAGTCTTTAAAATTCTCATAATTTTTAGTCCGATAAATGCTTAAGTCACGCGCACCATTTAACCCAAAACCCTCCGAACAGGAGGGTTTTGGGTTAAATGGTATAAGACGCAGTTAGAAGCGGACTTACGAAGTAATATCCGGAATTGCAGAAACGAACGAAGTGCGTTTCAAGATGAGGCGCGACAGCGCTGCCCGGTGGGTGTGCCGTGCGAAGCGCGCACACTTTCATCTAGCGGCACCATTTTTAAGATTTCCGCATTACCATTAGTTAAAAATTTAATGGCCGGTAAAACAATTGACGAGCAAATCCGCTTGTTTGAAGAGATGGCAGCTCATCCGGATAAAACTTATGCCGCTGAAAACGGCAATCTCCAAAAAATAAAAGTAAAAGACTATTACAATAAAAAGCAAACTTCCCTTGATACAAAAGCGTTGTTTTCTATAAAATCCGAAAAAAACTTTTCGGCATAACGTTTTGCTTCATTAAAATTACCGTGTCATATTATCTTTCGGACGAATATTTACGGAATTGTTGATATTAGCGCATATAGGTTGAACTTCTGTTATTGAATTATGATGATAAAGAGATGCATCAAGATTTTCCTGCCTTTCCCGGTTTAGATCTTTTTTAAATTTAATCAAAGTCTTACTAACGGCCATAAACAATTTTTGTTTGGCGTCATCATTCCACTGCTCGGGGGCTTTGTCGGGGAGCATTAAATTTTCCGCCTGCCAAGCCAGATATTGCCGGTCAACATCTTTAATATTAACGGGTTTGGAAGATATTTTATTATATTCATTTATGGTTAAGCGGGCGAGCTCTCGGTCAATTTGATATAATTTTACAAAATCTGAACTGCGATTGTTAACGCCGCACATTCCAAAATCAAAGACTCCCTGTAAAACATGTTCTTTATTTATATCAAAAGCCATGTTTCCGCCGTGACAGTCATTATGACAGCAAACAAGATCATCTTTTGTATCTGTTTTGAAATTATCCATATTAATGCCCAAATCGGCCATAAGGGTTTTATACCTGTCGGCATGTTCTGGATGATAATATTTTAAGGAACTGGAGCCTATGGGAGATTGTTCATCAATAGGAATTTTATGTAATTCCATAAAAAACACAGCCAAATCTTTTGCTAATAACTGCTTTTGCTTTGGGGATAAATCAGTATAATGTAGAGTATCATTCTGACCGGCAAAATTCATGGTTTTACCTTGAATGGAACGGTGTACGGCAATAGGAATATTACCGTTGGCCTCAATATAAAGCACTTGTGGAATTCGGGTTTGTTTTATGTGTTTATTCAAAAATTGTGAAAAAAGACTGTCTTGTTTCATTTCCTCGGCAGCACCTTGACTTCTTGGCATTCTGACAACAAATTCATTATCTTGTTTTCCGTCGGGATAAACAGCGAGGGGAAGAGATTGATTGCCGTTTGTAAATCTTTTAACGATGCTTTTCTGCGTCATTCTAAAAGGCAAAAGGTTTTCATCAGACATCTTGATTAAAATATCTTTTGCCTGTTCATCAGAAGTTTCTTTGTTTATTAAAGCATTCATTTGCGCATTCCTCATTATTTATCCATGTTGAACATGGAAATCAGTTTGGCTTTCAAGACATTTTTATTTAAAGTGTTTTGATAAGTCTGGTTGCCTTCGGTTATTTTTTTATATTCCAGTTTTTCAAGATATCCCATCTTTTGAAATTTTTCATTGCTCAAATTTTCCCAGTTCTTTTTCATCTCCGGGGTTATTCTGGCAAAAATTTCAGCTTCGCGTTTTGATAAAGTTTTCCAAAAATCAACACCGTCAATGGTAAAAATCATTTTCATAATGTCATTGTGCTTATCTTTATCTTCCAAAATGGCCGGATAAGGGGCGTCTTTTAAAAAATATTTTGAGCGTGAATAAACTTGTTTTGAATACATATCATATTTTTCTTTCATCCACGAATCAAAGACGGCATTGGCAATAAAACCGGCTTCTTCTTCGGAGATTTTTCCCGGTTGCGGGTAAAATTTTCCGGTTTCAAGAGCCTCCCGGTAAAAACTGAAACGGTTGGTAATATATTTAAGATCTCGGCCATGATTGAGATAGTTTTGCCTTTGTTTGAGGCATTGGCGGATGTTGGCTGAAATTTCATCAAAACAGCATTCGGCATATTTGAGCGGATAGCTGTTCCAGGTACGTATGCCGTTTTGTGCATTAAAAAAATGTTGTTCTTCATGAACGTAAGTACCGTTAAGACAATCGTTATAGCGGTTCATTTTTTCTTGAAGTTCCTGATTGTCGGCCTTAAATTCACGGATTACAATAACATCATAATTGCATCGTCCCATGGCCGGCATATTGGCAAGGGTATCAGCTGGAGCTTTTGTAAATATAATATTGGGTTTGTTCAAGGTTTTTAATTCATTCTGAGCATAAGAAACATAGATGGTGTCAATTTGTTTTTTTAATTTTAGATTTTTTAAGGCGTCCTGTTTTCTTTGTTCTTTATGATGAAAATTGCACAAGCTGTCGACATTAAGTTTCTTTCCTTCTGGGGTAGTATAAATCCAACCTTCGGAACCAAAATGCAGATTGTCGTAAAAGTCCTGAATTGAAATTGTTTTATTATCAATAACAACTTTGGTTTGGTTAAATTCGGGCGCGTTTTCTTTTGCGACCTGATGCATTAAAACAACGCCGGAAACGCTGCATAAAAGCAACCCGGTAAATAAACCGACTTTTTTAATTGTGTTTTTCTTCATTTGTTTAGTCTTTTCTATGTTTACAATAAAATAATAACACAGAATCATTCCTAAGCCAAGCAAAAACGAAAATTCGTATTTTGCAATTGTTTTCTGAGATTTCGCGGCATTGCCAGTTCGAAACCGCTGACGCTTTAGCAAGTCCCCTTTTTGATAAATTATCGTTGCCATGTAGCGTAAAACGGAATATAATCAATACTGTTATGAAAGAAACGGCTTAAAGATATGCCAGTCAAAAAGTCCCGAGAATGAATAAGGATATAAGATGTTTTATTTCACCTGTTGCCCATCTCCCGTCGGGCGCCTGCTGTTGGCAAGCGATGGAATGAATCTGACGGGTTTATGGATTAAAAACCAAAAATACTATGCCGATACACTGCCGGCAGATGCGATGGAAAACGACGATTTGCCGGTTTTTAAAAAAACAGAAGATTGGCTGGTACGCTATTTTCAGGGTCAAAAACCAAAAACAGAAGAGCTTCCGCTCGTGCCTTATGGCGGGAAGTTTCGGCAAAGCGTATGGAAAATTTTATGTGAAATTCCTTATGGGCAGACGATAACCTACGGCAATATTGCCCGGAAGATAACTGAAATAAGCGGAAAACGGGCATCGGCTCAAGCCGTCGGCGGCGCCGTCGGGCATAATCCGGTTTCAATCATTATTCCCTGTCACCGGGTGGTCGGTGCACGGGGCAGTTTAACCGGCTATGCGGCGGGTCTTGATGTTAAGATAAAGCTGTTAGCACTTGAAGGCGTCGATATGTCCGGTTTTTTTAGCCCTCAAAAAGGAACGGCGTTATAAAAAAGAAATTCAATAAAATGTCTAAAGTCATAACTGAAAATCTGATATATGAAATCCTGTCCGTGGTGGAAGAAATTCCGGAAGGGAAAGTGGCAACTTACGGCCAAATTGCCCGATTGATAAACCGTGAAAAAAATGCCCGGTTGGTCGGCAATGTTTTAAGCCGCGCGCAATTTTACGGAGATTATCCCTGCCATCGGGTTGCGAACCATGCCGGCCGTTTAGCCCCTGGTTTTTATGAACAAAAAGATTTGTTGAAACAAGAAGGCGTGGGTTTTATTGATGATGACCATGTGGATATAAAAAAATACCGCTGGAACTGCTGAAAATATAATGCATAATTCTATCATAAAGGGAGCAGAGGCATGAAAATTGTTTTAACCATTTTGTTGATTTTATTGCCGTTTTTTTCACTATCGGCGGCTGAGAAGTGTGATTTTATAAAATTTAACGAATGTCTTTCCTGCGACAGCCGGTTTGCTTTTTCGGTCAGCAGTGAAGAAATTTGCACCTTTTTTTGCCCAAATCGTGAAGTAAATTATAAGGGAAGCGGTTCGGCGGTGATAAATTATAATTGCGTGCTTAAAGAATGTCCGCCGGAGTTTCCTTATCGAACCGATTATGGCAGCTGCTATAAAACAAAACAAGAAGCTGAAGAGAATTTTTATTATGATCATAGAGAATCGAAAAAAGAAAAGTATTTAAAAGATGAATACCCCACGGCACCTTTAGCCGTTGACGACAAATGCCCGCCGGAACGGCCGTTACTATACTCAAAAAGATGTTTTTCCTGTCAGGCAATTGATGATTTGAGTATCTCGGAAGAAGAATGTCAAAAATGTCCCAATCGTGTTTACCGTGTCTATCCCAATTGGGGTACCGCTTCTTGTGAAATTCCCTGTCCGCCCGATAAGCCACTTCAAAGATGGGATGGCGCATGTTTTTCATGTGATGAGCCGGATGTCATCCTTTTAAAGACGCATTGTAATCTGGAAAACGACTGCGAGTTTTGCCCCAACCGCACCATTTTATACGATATTGGCGGCAGTGTCCCGAGTGTTCCGAATTGTCCGCCTGACAGGCCGTTAATGGATGACGAGGGCTTTTGTTTCCCCTGCGACACACCGGTAAAAGTTGGCGTGAGATGGAACACGTCTTTATGCAAACGCTTTTGTCCGAATGAAAGACATTTGTTTTTGGAAGATTGCGTGCTGAATAAATAAACCCCAAGCCCTCTGTACGAGGGCTTTCGAATTAAAAGAATGGCTAAAATGCATTAAATAAAATTATTCTTTTGATAATTGCTTTTTGACTGCAAGCATGGCAGACAGGTCTTGTTCACGGCTGCTTGTTTTTTCACGCTTTCTGGTAAAAATAACATATGAATACGGCTTTAAGGCATATTCCGTTCCCGGTTCAAATTGTCGTATTCCCTTAGAAAATTCTCCTTCTGAGGTGTCTAAGACCAGCTGCCATTTGCCGCCGCTTGGTGGGGTCGGAAGTTTATAATTTATCGTGTAGTAGTTATCACCCGATACCATAATCAAAAAATCATCATCGGCGGAGCGTTTATCGGTTGCCGCACCGTTTAACATATAAGCGCCGGTTTTATGATAAGGCTGGTTCCATTCGGCAGCGGTCATTTCGCTGGCATCAGGCCGCAGCCAGGTAATATCTTTAACGCCGTTTTCCGGGTTTTCTTTCCCGGTAAACAAGCTTAAATCGGTAAAAACAGGATGTTCACGGCGCAAGGCATTCAAACGGCAGATTTGTTTAAATAATTTCTTTTCATGGTCATCCATGTCCTTCCACTGCAGCCAGACGGTATGGTCATCAATGCAATACGGATTATTGTTCGGACTGGCATAGCTTAATTCATCGCCGTTGCGTAAAAGCGGAATGCCTTTGCTTAAAATATTTAAAGCTGCTGCCGTGGCTGAACGCCGGTAAAGCTCATCATTATTGTAAGATTTGGCGTAGCGGTCAGCGCTTCCGTCGCGTCCTTCCTCGCCGTTATCCCAGGTATCTTTGGGATATTTAAATGCCCCGACCAGGCTGAAGCCGTCATGGGTAAAAGCAGTTCCGACCATGGCCGATTCCTGTTTTTGGAAATCGGTAATTGATGAGCCGGAAACTTGCTGGCCGAATTCGCCGGCCATGTTTTCCCGTGCACTGAAAAAATCTGCCGTAAAATCGCGGCGCTTGTCGCTCCATTCTTTAACACCCGGCACCAGTGCGGCAAAGCGGCCGGTATAATTTCCGCCCATAGCGCTCCATGGTTCAACAAACATTTCCATTTTTAAATCATTGACGGCAAAGCGTAATTCCTGAATAAAGGCGCCATTGTCCTGGAATTGCCCGTATTGGTTTAAGGCGTTATCGCCGGCCAAATCCCAGCGGATGCCGTCAAAACCTAAACGGTGCATATGTTTAATATAATCATGCAGCAGCTGGCGGCCGAATTTTGAATCCAGATTAAAATTATTATGGCAGCCGGTGGTGTTCATATAATCTGCCTTATTATCACCATTCGGACGATAATAATTCGGGCTGTCCAACAGCTTGAAAGAAAGAGCCCGGTTCCAATAGCCGCGTGCGGCATGTTCACCGGTATGGTTTAAGACGGCATCAACCGTTACTTTCATGCCGGCAGCATGAAGTTTATTGATAACTGCAACCAGGTCTGATAAGTTTCCGTAACGCGGGTCAACGGCAAAATAACAATAAGGATTATAACCCCAGCTGTCAAAGCGTCCTTCAATTTCGGGAATTTGCCGTCCCGGGCAGGTTGGCGTAATCGGCATCAGTTCAATGTTATTAACGCCCAGTTTCTGAAAATATTCAATCGTCCAGTCATCGGCAAGTGCAGTAAGTTGTCCTCTTTTATACGCCGGAATGTTCGGATTTAGATGAGAAAAATTTTTAATATGCGTTTCATAAATGATATTACTGCCGATTGAAAATTGCGGCCGCCGCATCAGGTCCGGATATTTTGTGGCATCAAAAACCGCCGCACGGTCAACCACCACGGCCTTAGGCATAATGGGAGCCGTATCGATATTATTCTCAACGCTTAAATCTTCGGCCTGCCAATGCTTAAAAGTTGAAGAAACTTCTAAAGCGTACGGGTCCATGGCCAGTTTATGCGGATTAAAGAACAAGCCGGCAGCCGGATTATAATCGCCGTAAGCGCGGTAACCATACTTTTGCCCCGGCTTAATGCCCTTGACTTCAGCCACCCAGACATCGCCATCGCGTAGCATCGGAATACGGATTTCTTTTTTTTCATCAGGAGAGAACAGACACAGTTCGATTTTTTGGGCGTGCTCGGAGGCGACAGTAAAAATTGTTTTATTAGGCGAATAGTCGGCGCCGAAATTTATGGAAACAGCCATTAGGACCTCTCTTTTTTTTATTATAACTTTATCTTTTAAGCTGTCAAGAAAATCAGTTTTCGCTAAAACTATCTTTTCAAGATATATCCGCCGTCTTCGGTGATAATGAGCTGGGCGTCTGCGTTGTCTTGTTCGACTTTTTGCCGCAGGCGGTAAATGTGGGTTTCGATTGTATGTGTCGTAACATCCGGACGATAACCCCAGACTTCCTGCAGCAGTTCGTTTTTAGAAACGATTCGGTCTTTTATTTTATAAAGATATTGGATAATTGCCACTTCTTTTTCCGTCAGTTTGATGACCTCATTGTTGCGCAGGTTTAAAATTTCTTTATTGACCGGGCGCAACTCATATTTATTAAATTTTAAGCGTCCGGCATCGGAGTTGGCAGCCAGGTTGACGGCTGAACGCAGCTTATTGATAAAAGAACTTAAAACCAAGGGTTTTATTTCATGTCTGATTAATCCCGTATCTTTCGGTTTATCGCTTCCTTTCGGTTCCAAAACAAAAATCGGCGTATGCGGATAATTGTTTTTTAAAACGGCATCTTTTTCCCGTCGTCCGTCAATAATAATAACATCCGGCACGGTTTCGGCAACATTTATATTTCCGGCATATTCCGGCGCATAAATGGTAATTTGTTCCGTTAAGTCCTCTAAAAACTTTTCATTGTCGGATAAAATAATCATATTCGGCATGTTTTTCTCCTAAAAACTTATTTCTGCGCCGGCATACCCGAAACCGCCCCGGTTACCGCTTTCGTTTTGCATTTTTCCTGCCCTGAAATCGGCATAGCCCATTCCGAAATAAAAGCCGAGGTGTTTATAGGGTTTAATGCTGGTATGCCAGTTGATAATCCGATTCGCGGCTTGCGTATCATCACTTTGGGATTCAAAGTAAGAGATTGTGGATGTCACAAGCGCCCACTCATAAGCCAGGCCGGCATTCCAGGCATAACCATTACGGAAACCGTCAAAATAAGCAGGCATATTGGCAGAAACGTTTTGTGTGGCAATCGGAAAATCATGGCCGGTTATTTCGGTTTGCCGGTAAGAGGCAAAAGCTGTCCACCCCTTGCGATAAAAAGAAATTCCGCCGGCATATTCCTGGTGGCTTTTTTCAAAATCGGCAAAGGTAAAATAAATTTCAGTGTCGCCGAAATCAAAAGAATGCTGATTATAAAGCGTGATGCTGTAAGCGCTTTCTTTATAATAAGGTGAAAATTTGCTGGTTAAACTGTCGTTAGTGTTGTTTTCCGGCGTGTAAGTGACAGCCAGGGTTGTTCCGGCAAATTCCGGCGTCAGATAGGAAAATTTAAATGAGCTTCCGTCGGTATCAACGGCGGTGGAGGTTAGCGTATTGTAATATTTGCGGCGGTTATGCTGCTGCCAGTTGGGATTGTTGATAAAATCCACCAGTTCGGCAGGCGCCGGCTGCCAAATCGGAAGATTGGGGCGGGTAACCCCGAGCATGGTGGCGGTATTGGGCATCTGCCCGATATAAAAATCGCCGTATGCGGATGAAAACTGCCCGTAAACCTCTTCGCCCCAGCGTCCTTGGTTAAAGTTATCAAGATTACTGCCGGTTTTGGCTTTAAGACCGGCAGATATTTTTAAAAACATATCTTCATTAAAATGATATGAAAACGCATTTTTTACATCTCCGTAAAGCGGTGCATGGAAACGATTTTGCCCGCTTTGATATGTTTGTGCCAAAAAATTATAACCGGCCAGACCACGTAAGGTTCCGCCGTATTCATATTCAAACTTTTCTGCCGCGGCATTAAAGGACGCCAGCAGGAAAAAAACTAAGACAAAGGCTTTTATTTTCATCGGGAATTTCCAAAAAACACCAAACTGCGCAAAGTTTAAATTTTTGCCGCCGTGATGTCAACGTAAAACTTTCCACACAAAAAAAATTCATAAAAAATAGTACTTTTCTGTTAAGTTTTATTATATATAATGAGAAGAAGTTTAAAATAGGATATTATAAGAGGAAAAAAAGAATGCAAAAACCTGTCATGCTTTTAATTCTTGATGGCTGGGGCTATCGGGAAAAAATTACCAAAGACAATGCAATTGAAGAAGGGCATACGCCGAACTGGCACGAACTGTTGAAAAATTGTCCGCATTCGTTTGTGGAAACCTCCGGCCTGAACGTCGGTCTGCCGGATGGTCAGATGGGAAATTCCGAAGTCGGACACATGAATTTGGGTGCCGGCCGGGTCGTTATGCAGGACTTGCCCAAAATCGACCAGGCCATAGCTGATCATACGCTGGATTCTAATCCGGTACTTTTAGAATTGATTGATGCCCTGAAAAAAACCGGTGGCACCTGCCACTTAATGGGTTTAATGTCGCCCGGCGGCGTTCATTCGCATCAAAATCATATTATTGCCTTGGCAAAAATTTTAAGCGGACACAAAATTCCGGTAGCCGTACATGCCTTTTTGGACGGCCGCGACACGCCGCCGTCATCGGCTGAAGGCTTTTTAAAAGAGTTTGAAGGCGCTGTCCGTGGTTTGGAAAACGTTAAAATTGCTACATTGTCAGGCCGGTTTTATGCCATGGACCGTGATAAACGCTGGGACAGGGTCGAAGCGGCATACAACAATATTGTATCGGCTTCCGGCAAACGTTATGCCACGACAGATGAAGCAATTAAAGCATCTTATGCGGCTGGAGTTACCGATGAGTTTGTTGTTCCGTGTGTTATCGGGGATTATCAGGGCGCCGCAGACGGCGATGCCGTTTTAATGGCTAATTTCCGCGCCGATCGCGCCCGGGAGATTCTTTATGCATTATCTGATAAAGAATTTAACGGTTTTGAACGTAAAAAGACGATTAATTTTGCTATTTCCGTCGGCATGGCGGAATACTCGGTTGATCATAACCGCTTTATGAAAACATTGTTTGCCCCCGAGGCATTAACCAACATTTTCGGCGAAGTGGTTTCCGAACACGGCTTAACCCAGCTGCGTATTGCCGAAACCGAGAAATATGCCCATGTAACATTTTTCTTTAACGGCGGAGAAGAACGCGAATTTAAAGGTGAGAGCCGGATTCTTATACCGAGCCCGAAAGTTGCCACTTATGATTTGAAGCCGGAGATGAGCGTCTATGAAGTAACGGACAATTTGGTAGATGCTATTGAAAACAAACGATTCGACGTCATTATCTGTAATTTTGCCAACGGCGACATGGTCGGCCACACCGGTATTATGGAAGCAGCATTGAAAGCCGTGGCGGCGGTTGATGAAAATCTCGGCCGGGTTATGAAAGCCATTAAAGATGTTGATGGCGTACTGCTGGTAACGGCAGACCACGGCAATGTCGAGAAGATGGTTGATGAAAAAACCGGCGAGCCTTATACCGCGCATACGGTCGGCAAAGTTCGGGCCGTGCTTTATAATGCACCAAAAGAAGTTAAGGGCTTAAAAGACGGACGTCTGGCAGATATCTCGCCGACACTGCTTGACTTGCTTGGTATTAAACAACCGGCAGAAATGACCGGAAAATCTCTGTTGGAGAAATAATGTACAAATCGGCAGCGTATATCGGAATTGTTTTGTCGCTTTTGCTGGCGGCCGTTTTTCCCGTATGCGCTGCCGAAATTTCCGCCAAGCAGGTGGAGGCTGCCGAACAAAAAGCGCGGGAACAACGGATGGCGCATAAAAAACTGCAGGCACAGGCTGTTCAGTTAAGTCTTGAAATGGCCAAAATGAACAAGAAAATGATAGAGGCAGCCCGTCGTTTGCAGGAAGATGAAGATAAAACCACCCGTATGGAAGAAGAGTTAAAGCTTTTGGAAGACAAACTTAATGTTGCCAGAGAAGATTTCTCCCGCGAGCATGATAATCTGGCGCAGATTTTGGCTTCTCTGGAAAATATGGCGCTCCGTCCGACAGAATCTTTGCTGGTGCAGCCGTTGTCACCGGTTGAAATTATCCGCAGCGCGATTTTGTTGCGCGAAAGTGTTCCTTATTTAAATGATAAAGCAGAATCAATAAAGAAAGATTTGGAAAATATCGCGGCCCAAAAAAAACAGGTGGAACAAAAAATCGCTGAATTGGATACACAGAAAAAACAGTTGTTAAAACAACAACAAAACATCAAAAAAATGACGGCTGAAAAGGCTGCCATGCGTAAAAAAATTGAAGGGAAGAGCGCTAAAGCGCAGCAGGAAGCACAAAAACTGGCGCTGCAGGCTTCTGATTTAAGGGATTTAATGGAAAAACTGGAGCATGACAAAGAAATAAAGCGGCGTCGCGAAGAGGAAATCCGCCGTGCCGCCCGTGAACGTGCGGCCGAAGAACAGCGCCGGTTGGAAGAAGAACAAAAACGCCGGATTGCTGCAGCCCGGGAAGGAACAGGGCTTGCTGCCGGAGAAGAGTTTGCTCCCTCTGATGATGAAATGGAAAATGTGGACTTGATAAATATAAATCCAGAGAGTATAAAAAGAAATAGTCTGAATTTTGCCGGCGCTAAAGGACGATTGACGCGCCCCGCGCGCGGACAGATTGTCACCGCATACGGGCAGGAATTATCCAAAGGCGTCACATCTAAAGGAATTGTGTTTAAAACCCGAGGTTCGGCACAAATTATTGCCCCGTATGACGGCTCGGTTATCTTTTCGGGTCCGTTTAAAGGATACGGCAATTTGATTATTATTGATCACGGCCAGGGTTATGTTTCGCTTTTGGCGGGCATGCGCTCGGTAGATGCCGAAATCGGGCAGATGGTATTGGCCGGTGAACCGGTTGGCATTATGCCAGATACGGATTCGGCAAAATTATATATGGAAATCCGCAAAAATCAGCGTCCGGTCAATCCGGCGCCATGGCTGGGCGGGTAAAGGCAAACTTTTTTGAATGGAAGACAAAGATGTTAAAAAAAGCAATTTTTACTTTATCGTTTTTATGTGTTGTTGCCGGCACGGCTGTCGGGGCACCGAAAAAAGAAAAAGAGGCGGATACTTATGAAATGCTTAACCTGTTTGGTGAAGTTATGGAACGGGCAAAAGCAACATATGTCGAAGAAGTTTCCGATAAAAAACTGATAGAATCAGCCATTAACGGTATGTTGACGTCTTTGGATCCGCACAGCAGTTACCTGGATGAAGATGACTTTTCATATATGAGTGAGCAAACCAAAGGCAAGTTTGGCGGTTTAGGTATAGAAGTGACAATGGATAACGGTCTGGTACTGGTTGTCTCCCCGATTGACGACACGCCGGCTTATAAAGCCGGTATCAAAGCCGGGGATTATATTACCCATATTGACGGTGAAACGGTTATCGGTATGACATTAAACGATGCGGTCAGTAAAATGCGCGGCAAAATCGGTACTAAAATAAAATTATCGATTCGCCGGGCTAATGCCAAGCCGTTTGATGTAACATTAAAGCGGGAAGAAATCAAAATCCGTTCTGTTAAAACCGAAATTAAAAATGATGACATTTTGTATATCCGCATATCTTCTTTTGCCGAAGAAAATGACAAAGAAATAGCCAAAGCTGTCGAAGATGCCCAAAAGAAACTGAAGGATAAATTTATGGGTATCGTTATTGATGTCCGTAACAATCCCGGCGGACTTTTGGATCAGGCAGTAACTGTTTCCGATTTGTTTTTGGATAAAGGCGAAATTGTTTCGACCCGTTCCCGCAATGAAGAAGATACGGTAAAATATACGGCGGAGCCGGGAGATATTGCCCGAGGTCTGCCGATTGTCGTGATAATCAATGAAGGTTCGGCCTCGGCATCGGAGATTTTGGCCGGAGCTTTGCAGGATCATCACCGGGCAGTGGTTATCGGCCAAAAATCATTTGGCAAAGGTTCGGTACAAACGGTTATTCCGCTGGGAGAATATGGCGCCATGCGGATTACCACGGCGCGCTATTATACGCCGTCGGGTCGTTCCATTCAGGCCAAAGGGATTGAACCTGATATTGTTGTCAAACCGGCAAAAGTGGAATTGTTGGAATCTTATGGTTTAAATATTACCGAGGCGGATTTACAGGGTGCCTTAAAAAATGAAGAAGAGGAGGCCGGTAAAAAGGCAGATAAAAATGACAATAATGACAATGCCGAAAAAATCAGCGACTATCAGTTAATCCGTGCGCTGGATTTGGTTAAAGCTCTTAAGCTTTATAATAATCAGCAGCCTGTTTCAGAGGCAGATACTGCAAAGGAAGAAGATAAATAATGTCTTATTATCGAAAATGTGCCGGAGTTGTTGTTTTTAACCACGATAAAAAAGTGCTGGTTTGTGCCCGTGTCGGAAACCGCGATAATCAATGGCAGTTTCCACAAGGGGGAATTATGAAAAAAGAAAAAAACGAAGCGGCAGCAGTTCGTGAACTTTTTGAAGAAACCTCGATTCGTTCGGTTAAGGTAGTTAAAACCTTAACCGAACCGCTGCGGTATAGTTTTCCGGGATCCGTGCGCCGTCGGATGCTGCGCCGCGGCATAGACAGTCTGGGACAGGATATGTTTTGGAGTCTTTTATATTTTTACGGAGACGATTCGGAAATCAATGTCCAAACCAAACAGCCTGAGTTTAAGGCATGGGAATGGATAGATATAGATGAGGCGCCGGAACGGATAATTTACTTTAAAAAAGATGTATATCGACAGGTTGTTGAATTATTTAAACCGGTGTTAGATGGTTTTACCTGTTAAGGACATTTATAATCTGTAAAAATCATTAATAAAAAAACCGAAAAACAACAAGTTTTCGGTTTTTTATGGCATTCGTTATGGAAAACTAAACAGGAACAATCATCATCGTCATCTGTCGCCCTTCAAGCTTAGGTGCCGAGTCGACTTTACCGATTAAATCCAAATCATCAATAATTTTATTTAAGACTTCTTTTCCCAAATCGTTAGCGCTCATTTCGCGGCCTTTAAACCGCATGGTAAATTTAACTTTATCACCTTGACTTAAAAACTTTTTAGCCTGTTTGATTTTAACTTCATAATCATGAACATCAATAGCCGGCCGGATTTTTAATTCTTTAATATTAACAACTTTTTGGTTTTTTTTGGCTTCGTTCTTACGTTTTTGTACTTCATATTTATATTTTCCGTAATCTAAAACCTTACATACCGGCGGGTTGGCCTGGGGTGAAATTTCAATTAAATCCAGCCCTGCTTCTTCAGCGATGTGCAAAGCTTCCATAATTGAAACGATTCCCCGGTTTTCTCCCGATTCGTCAATTAACCGGACTTGTTTTGCCTTGATGGCATCATTAATGCGCGGTCCGTCATCTTCCCGTACTGGCGCATTGCGTAATTCAATAGCTATTGTACCCTCCATAAAAGTTAAAATTCACTCTACATATAATATAGAACAAATAAAGATTATCAAGAAAAATTACAAATAAATATAAAAGTTTTATTATTAAGATTTGAGATTCGCCTAAAAGTTATAACTTAAATTTTATATTGCCAAACATAGGTGTTTATGTTACTAATCAAATGTTGTTCGTCAGACAAAATAAAATATGAAAATTTTTATGACGTAATTTTAATAAGTTGGAGCTGTCGAATAAAAAAAACAAAAAAAATATATTTTTTCTTATTGACAATTGATAAAAGGTGCATTATACACAGCAGCACCGACGGGGAGTTGGTAGTTATAAGAGAGAGTGAAGAAGTAAGAAGAGAAGAGGATATACGGGCAGCATATAGTTAAGGA
>CALXUN010000020.1 GCA_944391705.1 uncultured Alphaproteobacteria bacterium | reverse complement strand
CCTGTCCTTTGGACGGGGATTTTTTTAATTGCCGGAAGACGCGCTCCGAAACTGCGGCCCCGGTCGCGGGCAAAGGCAGATTTTTTTTACAAAAAAAGACTTTGCCTGCCCTGATGCAAAGCAAAGTCTTCATCAAATACAGCCGGCTTTAACTGCGACTTGCAAGAGTTGCAATATGTTGCTTGATTTCCTGCAGAGCCACCCGATAAAGCGTGCCTTTGGGTTCCACTTCGCCGGTGTGCGGGTTTCTGTCGGTAAAAACGAAATTTCTCAAAAACTCCCGCGGCGAAATAAACTGAGGTTCATTTTTATCCCCGTATACCAGCGTTGCGCCCATAATAAGCATTCTGCCGTCATACATACAGGACGAACCATTCCAGATGAAGAAACAGTCTTCTTCATAGTTTTTGCCAAAATAAGCTCTCGGATTCTTATTCTTGGCACAAAACCAACATTCCTGATTGTTTTCGGCCTCATTCCAAAGCCTGAGGAATTCTGGCTTGTCAATCTGTGGCAATACATGTTTTCCCATATCTCAATAATTTTTTAACAACTCGATTGTATCTTTAAAAATAACTTTTAGCAAGGAGATTTTTTAACATGGAAAAACACTGGTCAAATGTAGAATACCTGCACCAAAGCGTAACAAATCCCAACATTATCATTAAAGGAACGCACAGTTATTACTCCAATGCTTATACCGAAAATTTTGAAGACTATGTCGTCCGTTATTTATATGGTGACAAATACAGCCGTGAACATTTTGAGGCTCCCTTCCAGTATGACAAACTCTACATCGGCAACTATGTATGTATCGGCGCCGAGGCCGTCATTCTCATGGGCGGCAACAACACCCACCGCACGGATTGGTTTTCCTGTTACCCGTTTACCGACAAAATCAATGAATCATATCAACAGCTTGGCGATACGGTTATCGACAACGGAGCCTGGATTGGCATGCGCGCCGTGTTAATGTCGGGAATAAAAATCGGCGAAGGCGCGGTTATCGCCGCCGGTTCCGTAGTAACCAAAGATGTCGAGCCATATTGCATCGTCGGCGGCAACCCCGCGCAACTTATTAAATACCGCTTTGATGAAAACACAATCGCGGAATTATTAAACTTAAAAATATACAGCCGCTCCGAACAGGAAATTGAAGGTTTAATTCCTCTGTTGTGCAACAACAATCTGGAAGAATTAAAAGCTGCAATCTATGCCTTAAAACGCTTGAACAGACAGGAATTATAAAAAATGATAGAAATAGCTTTGGATAAAAATTATGATACCGATACATTCCGCGGTGAAAAAAGAAAAGTTTTTTGTGTTGATAACTTTAGCGGAAAGGATATCCTTGCATATTTACAACTGGCTAAACAAATCATCAGCCGTTTCGGTAACGAATCAATTCTTATCCTTCGTATCAAAACACCTGCCTGTAATCGTAATATGCTGGCACTGGCCCTGTTTATAGAATCCTGCCGGACGGATAATTTGATAGACTGTGTCGTCATAAAAGTAAAAAATTATGAAAAAGCTTTAGCCGAATACAAACCGTACATAGCTTTAAGTATAGCATTCCGTCTGGCTTTACGTTTATTCAGACAGACGGCTGATGGCATATACCGTGAACTTGAAAACATGCAATACCTCGGACTTGAAATTCAGATAGATTATATAAATAAAAAAATATTTTCTTCTCTTCCGGGAAAAGGTCTCACTCACCGCTTTATCACATATACAACGCCTGAAGCCATTGCTGTTGCAGCCACTTTAAAAGCCTTGTCTTTGGCAAAACTTGGGGCTTCTGTCAGTGCCGAAATCAATATTAACCGGCAGGATTTTGTCCTTGATGAAAATAAAATCATCTGTCGGATTATGGACAATGTCAGCCCCTGGATACATTAGCGCTTTTCAGGTAAAATCCTTAGCCGATTATACATATTAACGGCTGTTTCGGCAAACACCCGCAGAGAATTGGGCAAAACCTGCAATTTCAAATCATCCGGTGCTAAATCATCCTTGTCAACCATATCGACAAATTCATCAAAATCAACAGCATATACCGGGCATAAAATTTTATACAAATTCAAGCAATCATAACGGGTTTTAAAATCAATATAAAGCCCTTCACGGCTGATAGCCGTCGGAATAGCAGCTCCGGCAGTTTCACATCCGGAATAAGAATCTGCCGTATGTACGACAATCGTATTGCCAAATCCCAAAACAGCCGGATAAATATTGCCGATATCCTGTAACAGGCTGAAATCTTCTTTATATTTTCCGGAATAAAAGCGCCATTTACGACATTCTTCATCATTAACGGAAATCGGTTTACAATTTTGAAACAGGATATCTGGATTATCCAATGCCTGTTCATACAAAAAATCCGTCACATCGTCAGGAGTCCGCGGGCCGTTAACAAAGATAACCCGGTATCCGTTTTTAACCAGTCGTTCGGCCTGATTATACAAGTGCTTAGCGTAACCGACATCAAAAACAATCTCGGCTCCGTCAACCAGACCGCCCAGACAAAAGACCGCTTTTTTCTCGGCAGCGCGGAAGCGCTCAAATTTTTCCCAAAACGGCTTATACGCCTCCCCTTTTAAAAACGAGGATTTTGCAAGCAGCTCCTGCTGTTTATCGGATACCGTTTTTCGGTTGAAATTATTGATTGTTCCCTGCGTAAACAGAATTTTGTGCCGCAATTCCCTGTTTTGCAAAAGCCGGACTCTTGAACGTAAAGTCAGCAGATGTTTAGGGACATTAATCAAGTCGACATATTCATAAGCATAAATCCGTCCGTTAATAACCGACGTCAGTACAAAACCGAGGTTTCTTTCTTTATAAAACTCTTTTATAGCCCGGCAAAGCATATCGGCATTAACGGCAGCCGGAAAACTTTCCGTCATATCATAAGCCGTTACAAAAATCCGGGGCGGAAAAATAACTTTTTTAAGATATGCGTCCAACAACCGGTAGATATAATCACGAAATTCTGCATAACCGGAAAATTTGCCATAAGCTATGGTATCCGACATATCATCCGGCCGGCGACATCCTTCCGGTAATAAAAAAGAATTCTCCCCGTCAAATTCTTGTCCGTATAAATCAGAAAGCGAGCGTAAAGCACCCGTTATCTGGTTTTGATAACCGGTGCGCGGCGTAGCCAGTGCAAATGCCCGGATTTGAAGATAATCCATATTAAACTCCCGAAATTATACATACATATATAACATAACTTCCCGGGCTTTAAAAAAGGTTAAAAAGAAAGCTCCGTAGAAACGGAGCTTTCAAAATTGAACCGAATTAAAATTTATAATTCAACGACAAGCCGAACAACTGAACCGAGTTGGTATATTCAGCCGTCACACGGCTACCGACGTTGCCGGTTAATTTAGTATCCAAGTGAGCGTCATGGGCTTTGATGTAGGTATAAGCCAAATCAAAGCTCAAGCGGTCGTTATACTGATAGTTCAAACCGGTGGAATACCAGATACGGTCAGAATCCGGAATACGCGGCGTCCGGTGCTGCACCCTGACAGCACTTTGGTCATAAGCCAAGCCTAAGCGCCACTTCCACTGGTGGTCAATTTGGTAGCTGGCACCAATCGCAAAGAAATTGGTATCACGCCAGTGTTCTTTGGTGCGGCTAAGGAAAGGATACTCCTGTCCGTGAATATCCAATGTTTTAAACGAACTCCAAAACACCCGTTGATATTCAGCCATGACCGACCATTTATCATTTATCTGATGGAAAACCCCCATTGATAACATTTCCGGCGTGTTCAGTTTGGCAAAAATATCTTGATTGAGAGAAGGAAGCGGCATTGATGCCGTTAAATCACCGGTAAGTTTATGCTTTACCTGGCTGCGGTAAGCCACGCCGACGCGGGTATTTTCGTTAAACTCATACATCGCACCCAGCTGATAACCAATATCAAAAGCATCACCTTCCATGGCAGTTCCAATTTTTCCACCCATGGGATTAGGCGTTGTGCCTGTCAAACGCGCCTTAACATATTGCATTTGCAAACCGGCGCCTAAAGACAATTTATCCGTAACTTTATAAGCAAACATCGGCGTAACGGTCGCGGTCATCACTTTGGAGGTAATGCCATGGTCGGAGCCCGGCCAATCCCGGTCATATTTGGTAATCATCCCGTAAGGCACGTTTAAAGCCACGCCCAAAAAGGCTTTTTCGTTCAATTGATGGGAAAACGTTGCATTCGGCGCCACGGCGGCATGCACAATATTGTTGACATCGGCACCGCGCGAGCCGTCTGAAGCCCGCACGTTTGAAGCTTCTGCTCTCGGCGCAATATATGTACCGCCGATATTAAGCTGCGTCCCTTTCTGGCGGGTTAAGCCTGCAACGTTAAAATAAGAATAAGAACCATTTTCGGCACCGGCTGTTGCACCGGCAAAAGCGTTGCCTTGTGCGGCAGCAGACTGTTCCCTTAAATGAAAACCTGCCGCCTGGGCATTGGCCGCCAATAAAATTGTACCCAATGCCGTCATTGTTAAAGCTATATTATTTTTCATTAGTTTTTTCACTTCTGTAGTTAATCCAAAGCAACATAATATGCCCGATGCCTTATTTATTTTTTATTTTTTTTGTAACATTTGCGGCAGATTGATAAAAACACATAATATGTTACGTCGCTGTTTATACATAAAATTTTGCAATATAGCAAGGCGTTGACATTTTGGAGTTGGATAAGTTTTTAAATTATACAAAATATCAGTATGTTAGATATATTTTTTTGGCAACTGTCCACTAAACCATTTTTTATCTTTACAAAAAAGCGCTTTTTGTATACAAAAATTTATATTGTTTTAACTTCGGAGTAAAAATTTTGAATAACTTTGTCAAGTGGTGCCTGCGGACTTTCTTTTATATTTTCAAAACCAGATGCATCATTGAATTTAAGAGCCGGCAGCTGCCTAAAAAAGGCGTTTATGTTTCCAATCACGTTTCCTATCTGGACCCGATTTTGTTGTATGCTTTTCTGCCCGGGAACCCAGTTTTTGCCTTAAACGGTCATTTATACCGCCGCCGCGGCATCCGTTTTTTGATGAAATTTGCCGATATCATGCCTTTTAACCCGATTGAACCGGGGGATATCAAAGAACTGATTGCCAAGGTCGACAGCGGCCGTCTGGTCATGATTTTTGCCGAAGGACGCATCACCGAAAGCGGTGGCTTGATGAAAATTTACGAAGCTCCGGGGTTAGTTGCCGATAAATCAAGAGCGCCGATTATCCCGATATGGATTGACGGCCCGCAATACGGTTATTTCTCCAAAACCAAAGGCAAACTGCCGCACCGGCCGCTGCCCAAAATGCGCATTACCGTCGGCAAACCGCGTCCTTTCAAATTAAAAGACGAGCTGCGCCGCCAGCGCGACCACATCAGCAATGAAGTTTATCAGATTTTGCGCGAAATGCATTTCAACTTCATTTATAACCCGAACATTTCTTTGTTTGCCCAATTGATGAAAACCGGCAAAGTGCATTCCAAAAAGGGCTTTTTCTTTAAACGCCCGCAGGTGATTGAAGACATCGGACGAAAAACGAATTCTTATAAAGATATCATTATAAAATCATTTGTTTTGGGACGCTTTTTTAAAAAACGAACCTCGCATTTCGAACATGTCGGCTTAATGCTTCCCAACACCATTGCCGCCGTGTGTACTTTTTTTGGCCTGTCTGCTTATGAGCGCGTACCGGTTATGGTCAATTTCTCGGTTGGTGCCAAAAACATGGTTTCCATGTGTAAAACCGCACAGGTTAAAATGATTATTACCTCCATGACCTTTATTAAAACCGCCAAACTTGAATCGGTGGTGGAAATTTTAAAAGCCAACGGCATTGAAATTTTTTATCTTGAATCGCTGGCCAGACATATCAACATTTTTGATAAAATCGGCGCTTTCATACGTTACAAAATCAAACGTGTGCCGCATAAAGACGGCGGAAACAAAAAAGCGGTCATTTTGTTTACCTCAGGATCTGAAGGTGCACCCAAAGCCGTAGTTTTAAGCCATGCCAATATTATGTCCAACATCAAACAGATGTCAGCTTTGGAAACAATCAACATGACGGATCTGGTTTTCAATGCCCTGCCGATGTTCCACAGTTTTGGTTTGACGGTCGGCACACTGTTTCCGCTGCTTGAAGGCTCACGCCTGTTTTTATATCCGTCACCGCTGCATTACCGCGTTGTTGCCGAACTGGTTTACGAACTGGGAGCAACGATTATGTTCGGAACCGATACATTTTTCCGCGGCTACGGTAAAATTGCCCACCCGTACGATTTTCACAATATTCGCTTTATGTACGGCGGCGCTGAAGCGGTTAAACTGGATACCCGGAATATGTGGATGGAACGGATGGGCATCCGCATGATGGAAGCATACGGCGCCACCGAATGTTCACCGGTTGTGTGTGCCAACAACAGTATTTTCAACCGTTTCAATTCCATTGGTAAAATTCTGCCGGCCATTCAGTACAAAATTGAACCGGTTCCGGGCATTGAAAAAGGCGGTGAACTGGTTGTCAAAGGCCCGAACATTATGTTAGGCTATATCATGCCTGACAACCCCGGCGTCCTGGTTCCGCTTGAAGACGGCTGGTATCATACCGGTGATGTGGTAGACATTGATGAAATCGGCTTTGTTTACATTAAAGACCGTATTAAGCGCTTTGCCAAAATCGGCGGCGAAATGGTTTCATTAAATGCCGTACAGGAAATGGTCGTCCGTGCTTATGAATGGATGGGAGCTGACTTTAATTACGGGGTGGTAGCCGTTCCGCATGAAAGCAAAGGCGAACAAATTGTCCTGGTAACCAACAATCATCAGGTCAAACAGGACGGATTGCATGAATATATTAAAAACAACGGCATGTCCGAGCTGTTTTTACCGCGCGTTATCCTTTATCATGACACCATTCCGTTACTGGCTACCGGCAAAACCGACAACGTAACTTTGAAAAAAATGGTTATGGAAGAATTGGGTCTTAACGCTCCGGCCAAAGCTGCGTAATACTTTGCTGTATAATTTGGTAATAACGATTCTCCTTATGTTCGTCCGGTTGCTGCTTTTTAACCAAGAGTTAAACTGCCGGAAGACCGGCCGGATAGCTGCCTAAAACATGAATGGTTTCACACATGCTTTTCAAATTTGCCAGCGCTTGTTTAAATGCCTCCTGGTTTTGATGTGCTTCCACCTCGGCATAAAATTGCGCCGTTATAAATCCGCCGTCAACCAGATAACTCTCGATTTTGGTCAGATTAAGACCTTCCCGGGCAAAACACCCTAACGCCCAAAACAGGGCCGAAGGAATATTTTTCACCCGGAAAACCATGGCTGTTTTAAATTTTTCACCGTTTTTCGGCTCTTTTGCCAGCGGTTCACGGCTCATAACCAAAAAACGCGTCGTATTCTGATGAGAATCTTCAATATCGGCGGCAAGTTTCTCCAAACCATAAATTTTTCCGGCTGTTTCCGAAGCAATCGCAGCAGCCGTGATATCTTTCATCCCGGCAATCTGCTTACAGGACAAGGCCGTATCCAAAGCCGAAAAAGGCTTGATGCCATGACTGTTTAAAAACCCGGCGCATTGTGCCAAAGCCTGAGGATGAGAATAAGCTTCCGTAATATTTTCAAGCCTTGCCCCGGGAAGTCCCCATAATTGATGCCGCACCCGCAAATAATACTCGCCGATAACATACAACCCGGTTCCGGGCAGTAAAAAATGAATATCCGCCACCCGGCCCGCTTTGGAATTTTCAATCGGCACCACGGCATAATCAACCGTTCCGTTAGCGGTCAGTTCCAAAACTTTGGCAAATGTCTCACAACCGATATATTCGGCTTTGGGATAAATATGCTGTGCCGCCATGTGCGAATATGCCCCCAAAACACCCTGAAAAGCCACTTTCATTATTAAAAATCCTTCTTAATGCGCTTCCGTCCAGTTATCGCCGACACCGACTTCCGCCACGAACGGAATATCGAAATTAACAACACTTTCCATCGCCTCTTTAATTAAAACTTTAACTTTTTCCACCTCATCGACAGGTGCTTCAAACACCAGTTCATCATGCACCTGCAACAGCATCCGCGTTTTATATCCGCCCTCTTGCAGCAAATAAAAGACCTTTTGCATCGCAAGTTTGATAATATCTGCCGCACCGCCCTGAATCGGGGCATTGATAGCCGCCCGCTCGGCAAAAGAAACAATCCGCTTGTTCTTGTCGTTAATGCCCGAAACCGAGCATTTCCGTCCGTACGGGGTCAAAACATAACCGTTTTTATGAGCAAAAGCGATGGTTTTTTCCATATAATCCTTTATTTCCGGCATTGTATCAAAATAAGAATCAATATAGCGTTTAGCCACATCGGGCGTTGTGTCAATCTGACGGGCCAGCCCGTATTGCGAAATGCCGTAAACAATGCCGAAATTAATGGCTTTGGCATGACGTCTTAAGTTGGCATCCACTTCTTCCAAAGGCACGCCGAACACTCTTGAAGCGGTTGATGCATGCACGTCAACCCCGTGCCGGAATGCTTCTTTTAAGGCCTTCACATCAGCCACGGCCGCCAACAAACGCAGCTCAACCTGGCTGTAATCGGCCGAAATCAGCTTACACCCCGGTTGAGCAATAAAACAACGGCGGATTAACCTTCCTTCATCGGTGCGCACCGGAATATTCTGTAAATTAGGGTTGGACGAAGCCAGCCGCCCGGTATTGACCACCGTTTGGCTAAATGTGGTATGCACACGGTTGTTCTTGTCCATCAAAGCCAAAAGCGCACTGGTATAAGTGGATTTCAACTTGGCAAAACCGCGCCACTCCAAAATTTTAGCCGGAAGTTCATGTTCTTCGGCCAATTGTTCCAAAACATCGGCTCCGGTCTGAAAACTGCCCGAGGCGTTTTTCTTACCTTTAAGGCCTTGTTTAACATATAAAATCTCGCCGATTTGCTTAGGGGAACCCAAATTGAATTCTTCACCGGCCAATGCATAAATTTCTTTTTCCAAAGCCTTAATCCGCTGGTCAAACGTCGTATCAAGCTGCATTAAAGCTTTAGTATCAAGCATAATGCCCATATCTTCCATGTTTTTCAAAATAGAGATAAGCGGCCGGTCGAAATCTTCATAAACAGCAGCCTTTTTTTCTGCCGTCAGCCTCGGTTTTAAAACATCATAAAGCCTGAGCGTTATGTCGGCATCTTCGGCGGCATAGTCAAGCGCCTTGTCAAGCGGTACCCGGTCAAAAGTAATTTTATTGCGTCCGCTGCCGCATACATCTTCATATTTGATGGTTTGATAGTCCAAAAACAATTCTGCCAGTTCATCCAAGCTGTGCCCGTGTTCGGAGCTGTCCAACACATATGAAAGGACTGCCGTGTCTTCAATCGGGAAAATTTCCGTTTCCAATCCTACAATTTGTGCCAGAAAATGCATATCAAACTTAATATTATGGCCGATTTTCAAAACCGATTTCATTTCAAACAGTTCTTTCAAATACTTAAATACTACATCTTCATGTATTTGTTTAACATCTTCGGCAGCCGGAACAGCAAATAAATCCTGCGAAGCTCCCCCGCTTTGATGAGCCAAAGGCACATAGCAGGCAACACCGGGAGCTACTGCCAGGGAAAAACCGACAATCTTATCATGAAACGGATCAAGCCCGGTTGTTTCCGTGTCCAGGGCAAAACGCCCGGCGGTTTTGGCCATCTCACACCAACGGCGTAAAGCCTCTTCATCCTGCACCAGTTCGTATTTTTTTACCACCTCGCGCGGGCGGGAAACAGACGGACCGCCGCAACGTTCGCTTTGTTCGGCCACCCATTTTTCAATTCGCGGCCGGACGCTTTTCAACTCATATTTATCCACAAAAGCCAGAACATCATCCAGACAAGGTGCTTTACAGGTATATTCTTCAAGTTGATGTGTTACATTAATATCATCTTTTAACTTAACGAGTTTATGTGATATTTTTGCATTTTCAATATTATTTAACAACGTTTCGCGCCGTTTATTTTGTTTAATTTCCGCCGCATGTTCCAAAACCGCTTCCAGCGAACCAAACTGATTGACAAGTTCGGCCGCCGTTTTTAAGCCGATACCGGGAACACCGGGCACATTATCGGTTGAATCGCCGGCCAAAGCCTGCACGTCAACCACTTTATCCGGATACACCCCGAATTTTTCTTTAACGTCATCGGGGGTAAAAAACTTGTCTTTCATACTATCATAAAACTCTACGCCGGGACGAATAAGCTGCATCAAATCCTTATCAGCGGATACCACCACCACTTCATCGCCGTCTTCAAGCGCTTTGCGGGCATAAGTGGCTATCAGGTCATCTGCTTCAAAACCCTCCATTTCCAAATGGTTAAGATTCAAAACTTCAACTGCCTGATGAATAATCGGAAACTGCGGAATAAGTTCTTCAGGAATTTCTTTACGCGTCCCTTTATAATCGGCAAAAATTTCATTACGGAAATTTTGCCGTTTGGCATCAAACAGCACCAGACAATAATCACAGCGGATTTTAGCAGTCAGGCGCATAAACATATTCAAAAAGCCCAGTACCGCATTAACCGGCGTACCGTTCTGCGTGCTAAGCGGCGGTAGTGCGTAAAAGGCTCTGAAAATATAACCCGAACCGTCAATCAGACAAACTTTTTTTGCCATTTATAAAAAATCCCTTTCCGAAAGTTGCATTTTTTTCATATATAAACCATATTTTCTACCGCGCCAAGCAAATAAAAATTTTATGCCGTATAAAAAATTTTAACGTATTTTCTTTTAAGATACGAAACAGATATCTGTTACAGAGGAAACAAAAATGGCTAAAAAGGCATCCAAAGCAAAAAACAATACCAAAAAGACGCGCAAGACATCCCGAAAAAAGAAAAAAAACGGACATTTGCTGTTTAAATTTTTATTCGTCTTCGCTGCCGTCATTGGTTTGGTAGCAGCCATTTACACTGGTTATTGTTATTTGACCCTGCCGGATATTGAAACGGCCGTTTCCCGCACCCGGCAGCCGTCGACCACCATTATTGCCGAAAACGGCAATGAAATCACCACTTATGGCAACAGTTTTGCCGAGGTAATTTATTTGGAAGACCTGCCTTATTATGTACCGGCAGCTGTGGTAGATGTGGAAGATCACCGTTTTTATTCGCATTTTGGCTTTGATATTATCGGTTTTACCCGTGCCATGGCGGTAAACTTGATTAAAATGCGCTATGCCCAGGGTGCCAGCACAATCACCCAGCAGGTTGCAAAAAATCTTTTTCTGACCTCTGAAAAAAGCATCCGCCGCAAAGTTCAGGAACTGCTTCTTGCCTTCTGGCTGGAATACAAATTCAGCAAAGAACAGATTTTGACCCTTTACTTAAACCGCGTTTATTTGGGTGCCGGAACCTACGGCATTGAGGCAGCTGCCAACAAATATTTCGGAAAAAGTTCGCGCGATTTGACCCTAAAGGAAGCAGCCATTATCGCCGGCATGCTTAAAGCCCCTTCCCGCTACAATCCGTCGGCCAGTCCGGAAAGAGCCCAGACCCGGGCCAAGGTTGTTCTGCGTTTAATGTTTGAACACGGAACCATCACCGAAACCGAAATGGAACAGGCAATTAACGAGCCTTTGGAAAATGTTGCCAAATATAAAGTTGAAGGCGCGCGCCACTTTGCCGATATGGTATATAACGAGGTTAACGCCTACATCGGCGAGCGCGATCAGGACGTTTATGTCAGCACCACGCTTGATCAGGAACTGCAGCAAAAAGCCGAACAAATTTTACATGAAATGATAAAAAAATATCAGGATCGTAACGTCACTCAGGGCGCGGTTGTTGTTCTTGATCATCAAGGCGCCGTCAAAGCGCTTGTCGGCGGCCTGGATTACGACAAAAGCCAGTTCAACCGTGCCACACAGGCCTTGCGCCAACCCGGCTCGGCATTCAAGCCGTTTGTCTACATCACCGCACTACAGCAGGGCTGGCAGCCGAACGACCTGATTGATGACATTCCGGTCAAAATCGGCAAATGGCAGCCGGAAAATGCTGACAGAAAAACGCACGGACGCGTCACGTTAACCGAAGCTCTGACAAAGTCTTACAATCTGGCAACCGTCAACTTGGCAGAGCGTTTAAACCGCCGCGACATCATCCGCAATGCCCGTAAAATGGGAATTACAACCGAAATGCCCAACACGCCGTCACTGGCACTCGGCACGGCAGAAGTAAAAGTTTTGGATATGGCGGCCGCTTATACAGCCATTGCCAACGGCGGTTATGCCGCCTGGCCTTATGCCATTACCGAAATTTATTCCAAAAGCGGCATTCAGCTTTACCAGCGTGATATGAGCGAACCGTCACGGATTTTGGATGGCGATACGGTTGAAAAAATAACTTCCATACTTGAAAACGTTATCAACAACGGAACGGGACGGCGCGCCGGATTACCGGTATTTGCTGCCGGAAAGACCGGAACTTCGCAGGATTTCCGTGATGCCTGGTTTGTCGGCTGGACAGATCAATACGTTGCTGCCGTCTGGGTCGGCAACGATGACAATTCGCCGATGGATAAAATCGGCGGCAGCACGCTTCCGGCAGAAATCTGGAAACAGATTATGCTTGCCGCCATAGAACTGAATTCAACCGACCCCGAACACCCGGTTAAAAAATTTTTCAGCTGGTAAATTGCTGCCGAAAGACAAGCATCAAACACATCAAAAAGGGAGGAAAATATATCCTCCCTTACTAAAAAAACACCTAAATTGCATTTTTTACAAAAGTAATTTTTAATTTCTTCTGCCAATACAATAATACGGTGTTTTATCTGGCGTCTTCAAGATATTGGCTTAAGAAATCAAAAACTGACTTTTGTACTTTCTAAAAATCCTTTATCTTTCTGACAACAACAATATAAGATACGGATTTTATTTTTCACCGGTTATAAACCGAAATGATATAAAAAAATTTTTATTGACAATAAAACAACCTTACGTTATAAGGAAACCCGTCATAAGCCGACATAGCTCAGTTGGTAGAGCAGCTGATTTGTAATCAGCGGGTCGGGAGTTCAAGTCTCTCTGTCGGCACCATTTGTTTAAGCGCCTCTAAAGGCGTTTTTTTTTGCCAGTGAGAGACTTGAACTCCCAATGGGCCGGCGGCAGAAAAACAAGCCTTGAATGGCTTGTTTTTCAACAACGGGCGTGTGACTGTTAGTTTGTGATGCCGCGACAGCGCGCGATACAAACGTTACAGTCCAAGCTTGAAATTTTCTAAACAAGAAAATTTCGTCTCTCTGTCGGCACCATTGAGTTTCCAAGGCTTTGCAAAGAATTAGCAAGGTCTTGTTTTTTACCCCAAAACAGGTTTTACCCCTAATTTACCCCTAATTTTTGATAAAAGTTAATCAAAAATAATCAAAAATAAAGCCCCGAAAATCGGGGCGGATGGGATGGAAACGGCGGGCATTTTTTGTACCCGGCTACAATTTTAAAAATCATTTTTTTAGTTGAAAATTAAGATAAGCGCTTTATAGTGAAAACAGACGGCAGTGGTTTGCCGTTTAGCACTTCGGTGCGGAGCATTCGTAAGCTCTTTTACAGCTAGCGGTGTCGGATATAACACCGTCATATTGTCAGCTGTTTATAGCAGCCGGCAGTAAATATATCCCCGACAATGGTCGGGGAGCTTTTAGCGCATGTTCAGGAGCTTAAGCTCTAAAGGCTAAAAAATCATCACTAGCTGTATGATTATTACGAACTCTCCGGCCACCTTAGTGCTTGAGGTGGCTTTTTTATTTGGGAGTTTCGTATGGGAAAAATATGCACTTTTTTCGGACACCGGGATATATATTACGAACTCATACCTTTCATCAAAGAACAAGCCCGGCGGTTGATAACTGAAGAAAATGTCGATACGTTTTGGGTCGGCGGACACGGAAAATTTGACAGTCAGGCAATTTCCGCATTAAGAAATCTGCAGCATGAATATCCGCACATAAAAATCATTTTAGTCATTGCCTACGTCAGTCAACTGCACCGGTACGGCACTGAACTCCCCTTTGACGGGTTTGACTATCCGCCCGCTGCCGAAGCCGCGCCATACAGATTCGCCATTTCCGCCCGTAACCGCTATATGGCACAGAACACGGATTTTGTCATTGCCTGCGTTTTAAGTAAATACGGCGGTGCCTATGAGGCGTTACGCATCGCTGCCCGTTGCAACAAAACAATTATTAACTTAGCCGACATTGTCTGCCGGCAGCAAAAAAACTGAACCTCAGTCGCTGATTTTCTTTAAAAATACAACCAAAGATTTATTTTGTGTGAAAATTCCCCGCCAAAATGCACTCAAAACAAAGTTTTTCATAAGGAGATTTATTTCCTTGCAAAAAATATTCAAACCCTTATGTTATAGGACAAAGGAGAAAAGATATGGCTGAATACAAATCAAAAGTTTTAATTATCGGTTCCGGACCTGCCGGATATACCGCCGGCATTTACGCCGCCCGGGCCGGGTTAAATCCGGTTTTGGTTTCCGGTCCGCAAGTAGGCGGTCAATTAACCATGACCACGGATATTGAAAATTTTCCGGGTTTCCCGGAGCCGGTTTCCGGTCCGCAGCTGATGGAAAATATGCGTTTGCAGGCACAAAACGTCGGTGTCAGGATTATAGATGATAAAATCACCGAAGTTGATTTTAAAAACCGCCCGTTTGTCTGCAGCTCCGAAAACGGTAATGAATTCAGAGCCGAAACCGTCATCATTTCCACCGGTTCGTCGGCCCGCTGGCTGGGGTTGGAATCCGAGAAAAAATATATCGGATTCGGCGTTTCGGCCTGCGCCACCTGCGACGGATTTTTCTATCGCGGTAAAACCGTGGCCGTTGTCGGCGGCGGCAACACGGCTGCCGAAGAAGCAATTTATTTAACTAATTTTGCTGCCAAAGTTTACCTCATCCACCGCCGCGATTCTTTGCGTGCTGATGCCGTCATGCAAAAACGCTTAAAGGAAAACCCCAAAATCGAAATCATCTGGGACAGCGTTATTGACGAAGTTTTGGGCATTGAACAGCCTTTGGGCGTAACCGGGCTTAAAGTCCGTAATGTTAAAACCGATGCCGTTTCGGAACTTGTACTGGACGGGTTGTTCATTGCCATCGGTCATCATCCGAACACCGATGTTTTCAAAGATTATATCAAGCTTGACAGCAACGGTTATATCATTACCGCACCTGATGGCACCGCCACCAATGTTGAAGGCGTTTTTGCCGCCGGCGATGTGCAGGATGCCAAATTCCGCCAGGCCATAACTTCTGCCGGAAGCGGCGCCATGGCTGCCATGGAGGCCGAAAAATATCTGGTCTCCCAAAGCTGATGTCAAAAGCTTTCTTCTAAAAAACACCGTCTGTTTTCACAGGTGGTGTTTTTTTTGTACTTGACTTTTTTCCCGGAATTGTTATCTTAAAATTGTTCTTGGTGCTTGCAGGGCTTATAAGCAGAGAACATTAACCCGAGCCAGGTTGTTTGATAAAGGAAATACCGTATCCTTTTTTAATCTGCCGGCTCCTTAGATAAAGGAGTTTTTTTAATGTCTGAATTTAAATATCAACATGGTTTAACCATTATGCGGGCACAGCCGTTTCACATCGGGCATGCCAAACTGATTGACCGTATGCTTGAAGAATGCAAACGGGCCACCGTTGTTCTGGGTTCCATCCAGGAACAGGGAACTTCCCGCAATCCACTCAATTACACCACCCGCAAAAAAATGATTCAAAACATCTACCGCCACCGCCCGGAATATGAACGCTTAAAAATCATCGGCCTGTTTGATATCAATAATCCGGCCGAATGGGGCGAATATGTTTTGGATTTTATCAGTGAAACTTTTCCGGATCTGCCCAAACCTGACGTGTATTACGCCGGAAGCACTTATGATGCCCACTGGTTCAAAGAATGTTTTGAACATATTGAACTTGTTGACAGAACCGATCCTTCTTTTCCGTTTGTCAGCGGCTCCATGATCCGCGACATGATAAAATTCGGCGATGAACGCTGGAAAAATTTCATCCACCCCGAAAACCACCATATCATCGAGGAGTACTTTAACCGCAAAAAAGCGATTATATAAATAACACAACCCGGCGCCTGCCGCGCCCGCTGCCTGCGTCTTGCGAAGGGCTTATGCAAGACAGGCTTAAACTCAACCCTTAAAACAAGCCTGAAAGGGAAAATATCATGAACAAAACCGTTTTAATGCGGATAGATTTTCAAAATGACTTCGTGCACCCTCACGGACGCCTGTCCGTTAACGCACCGGACTTAATCAGCCGCCACCAAAAATTTGCCGCTAATCTGCAAAGCGATATGTTTGAGCTCATCATTGATTCATACGATACGCATTTTCTTGAAACCTATCTGGATACCAAAGAAGCCGAAAGCTATCCGCCGCATTGCATTTTCGGCACCGAAGGCTGGCAGTCGGCCGCACCATTTAAAAACAATATTCCGGTTGTTAAAATTTTTAAAAGCACCACCGACATCTGGCATGAAAAACATGCCTACCCCGTCTTAAACGATGATTGGCATGATAAAGAAGTTTATTTATGCGGCGTTTTAAGCGATGTCTGCGTCAAACAGGCCATGGACGGCCTTCTTAAACGCGGTGCCAAAGTCAGTGTGCTGGAAGATTTATGCTTAGGCCTGAACCGGCAGATAACCGATATTTTAAACGATGCCCCTTACCGAAGAGCCGTTACCGCCGGAAAACTGCGCAGTATCACCAGCGCCCAGTTTTTCCGCGCCGTACTGCTTCAAAAGAAAAAACAACATCACTTCGTTCATTCAAATCAGGAGATTAACCAATGAGAAACGACATTTTACCATCCGGAACGCCCTTCTTTTGCGATTTATATCATTTAACCATGGCTCAGGCCTGGTTCAAAAGCGGTAAGCATTCAGAACCCAAAACTTCCGAAGCGTTTTTCCGTAAATGCCCGTTCGGCGGCAGCTATCTTTTAAGCGCCGGTCTGGGCGAATTTTTGCAATGGGCGGACAACTGGAAAATCAGCACCGGCGATATTGATTATCTGGCCTCCCTATCAAACCGGAACGGTACACCGCTGTTTGCCAAGGACTTTTTGGAATTTTTAAAAGGGCAGCGCCTGGAACTTGATATCCGGGCCGTCCCCGAAGGGGAAATCGTTTTCCCTGATGAGCCGGTCTTAAGCGTCAGCGGCCCCTGTTGGCAGGTTGATATGGTTGAATCGGCATTTTTAAACATCTTTAACGCCCAAAGCCTGATAGCCACTAAAGCCTCCCGCATGGTCACCTCAGCTTCTGCCGACGGCATCAAACGCCCGGTTATGGAGTTCGGCCTTCGCCGCGCACAGGATTTGGGATGTTTTTTACCGACCCGCGCCGCATTTATCGGCGGCTGCTCAGGCACTTCAAACGTAAAAGCCGCGCAATATTACGGTATCCCGCCCAAAGGCACCATGGCGCACTCGTTTGTCATGAGCTACGCCGATGAGCTGGATGCTTTTAAAGCCTATATGCGCGCTTCTGCCGGCAACACCGTTTTGCTCGTGGATACCTATGACACCAGACAAGGCATAAAAAACGCCATTAAAGCCGCTAAGGAAACCGGCATAGAGCTGCAGGGACTTCGTATTGATTCCGGCGATTTGGCCTATTGGGCAAAAGAAGCCCGGTATTTGCTGGATAAAGCCGGTATGCCGCAGGTGGAGCTTCTGGCCTCCAATGATTTGGACGAACATTTAATTGAAAATCTGATTATGGTACAACATGCGCCTTATAACGCATTTGCCGCCGGCACCAAACTGGTAACCGCCTATGATACGCCGGCTTTGGGCGGAGTTTATAAAACAAAGCAGTATAACGGGATACCCAAAATCAAAATTGCCGAAGGTAAAACCACCATTCCGGGTGCCACAAATGTCATCCGTATCATAAAAAACGGCATGTTTGAAGGCGATGTTATCACCCGCCGTGAAGATAATCTGCTTGAAAACGGAAAGTTAAAACATTCGCTTACCTCATGGCGCTTAAACTCCACAACCGGCGAACGTGTTTCTTTTGCCGCCGGTGAAGAAGCTTACGGCCTGTTAAAACCGGTCATGACAAACGGAGAAGTAATCACAACGGATATCAGCCGCTCTCTTGGTGATATACAAACCGGTGCTGCGCAAAACCTCAACCGTTTGGATAAGGCATACAAACGTCTTGCCAACCCGCACCTTTACGGCGTAGGATTGGAACAGAATTTATATAATTTACGGCAAAATTTAATCAAACAGCATCAGGAGCGTTAAAATGAACGAACAAATATGGGAAAAGCTTAAAAGCGGACTTAAAAGCTATTGTGCGGATAATGGTTTTGAAACGGTAGTACTGGGCTTGTCCGGCGGCATAGATTCCGCGTTAACGGCCGTACTCGCCGCCGATGCACTGGGCGGAAAAAACGTAACCGCTGTCATGATGCGTACCAGATATACTTCACCTTTAAGCCTGGAAATCGCTCGCGAAATTGCCAAATTAAACGGACTTCAATACCATGAACTTGATATTGAACCCTTAATCGAAACGGAAACAAAATTCCTCAAACAGGCATTTAATGAAGAACCGAAAGGTATTGTTTTGGAAAATCTGCAGGCCCGCGCCCGCGGAAAAATCCTGATGGCCTGGTCCAACCAATACGGCAGTCTGGTTTTGGCCTGCGGCAACAAATCCGAGGCCGCAACCGGATACTGCACTCTTTATGGCGATACCTGCGGCGGTCTGGCGCCAATCGGCAGCTTATATAAAACGCAGGTTTTCGAACTGGCCAAATGGCGCAACACTCAAGCCAGAGTTCTGCCAAGCGAGGTCATCGTGCGTGCCCCGAGCGCCGAACTGGCCTTAAACCAAAAAGACGAAAACACACTGCCGCCCTACCCGGTTTTGGATAAGATTTTAAAACTTTATCTTGATGAACACAAAACAAAAGAAGAAATAATTGCCGCCGGCGAAGAAGCGCCAATCGTCGACTGGGTCATCAAGCGCTACCGGGCAACGGCATTTAAACGTGCTCAAACCCCGCCGGCGCTTGAAATCTGATTTTAAAATGGCAAAAAAAAATTCCCCTGTAACCAGGGGAATTTTTTAATTTCAATCCTCATGCTTTTTAAAAAAGCTCATCAGTTTTTCATGTTCTTTTTTAAGCTCTTTGTGGTCTTTCATAATTTGTTTATGATCCTTTTCAAGCTCGCTGATTTTTTCCTTGAGTTTTTCATACATTTCCATTGTCTTTCTCCTTTATGACATCTCAATCGACCCCGAAAATATAAGCCGTTTGCAAGAACAATCAACCTGACCGAAATATTATTTTAAGATATCCAGATGCTGATCATAAACCGTTGTTTTTATATCGGTCAAATTCAGCAGTGTATGAAACAGATTGTCATGACTGAAATTTTCTTTTGACGCTTTTTCTTTCAAAGCCCCGACATCTACGCCGTTATACTTAGCATAAACATCAGACATCCACATAAACATCGGCACTTTGGTCTGATAATCTGGAGCTATGGCATAAGGCAGACCGTGAAGATATATGTTGTTCTCACCCAAAGATTCGCCATGATCCGAAACATAGAGCATAACCGTCTGATATTGAGGATATTTCTTCAAAATGCCGATTAACTGCGCTAAAACATAATCCGTATATAAAATCGTATTATCATAGGTACTGATGATTTCTTCTTGAGAACAGTTCTGTAAATCAGCCGTGTCACAGCTCGGGCGAAATTTTTTAAATTCATCGGGATAACGTTCAAAATACGTCGGCCCGTGACTGCCCATCGTATGCAGAACCAAAAGCGTATCGCTTTCCAGATTTTTCAGTTTATCATCCAGTCCTTCCAATAAAATTTCATCAAAACACGAACCGTTTTTACAAAACTTTTCATCCTTTGTTGCCCGCATGTCTTCAGTCGGCACCCGGTCGCAAACGCCCTTGCAGCCGCCGTCATTTTCGCGCCACAAGACCTGATACCCTGCCAACTTTGCAATATCAAGCACATTTTGCGTAAACTTGGCATCCGTAACATCCAGATCATCTCTTGTCATATGTGAGAACATGCACGGCACGGAAACAGCCGTCGAAGTCCCGCAGGCCTCGACATTACCAAAGACAATTAAATCTTCTTTTTGTAAAAGCGGATTAGTTTCACGCTCATATCCGTACAAAGAGAAGTTGGCTGCCCGTGCCGTTTCACCCACCACCAGAACAATAAGCTTTTTAGGGGCATCGGCTGCCGGCATAAATTCCGGTGCCTGATCCAAGATAACGAATTCACGGTTGCGCCGTGCTTCTTTCTGATAATACCTTCCGGTGGCATAAATATAGTTAAATGTATTGATAAGTTTGCGTACTTCATTATGATTGCGTCCGAAAGACACATATTCCTTGTAAGAAACGGCGGCAAAAGCAGCCAGAATCAAAAGGCTCAAAACAATATTAAACAGCCGTTTCTTTAATTCCCGGCCGAAATGATCATATTTGATTTTGGTCTTCAATAACAAAAGCAGCGGCAAAACACCGGTTACAAACACCCACAAACAGCTTATCGGCGTAATAAGCGCCAAGGTTTCCTGTACATCTGTTTCAATAACATTCCGGTACATATCCGAATCAATAAAAATACCAAACGTAAACATGGCATAATTGGCAGCTGCCGAAACAAGAAGCAGCAAACCGGTAAGCGATTTAAAAACATATTTAACGTATATCAGATTAAAAAACATCCATAAAGTCAGGAAAATAAAAAATGGCAGAGAAAAAGCAAATACGGCAACGGCAATGCTGTTAATTTCCACGATATTCCAGACAAAACGCCAAAAGCTTAAATCCAAAACCGTGGCAAAATACAAAGAAAGGATAAAAATCAGTTTCCCTGAAGATATTTCCCACTGACTGTGCCATATTTTTTTCAACTTTTCATAAATCATTTTTCCCTCGTTGTTTATTTATGTTTTTTCTCCGTTACACTCTCAATCTCAAAAGAAACTCAAAATTTTAAAAAAAAATCAAAATAATTCAATTGCATTCCAAAGCTCACATGAATAAACTATGTTCCAAACAAGAAAGGAAAAAACATGAGGATATTACTGGTAGAAGATGACTTAAAACTGGGACGTTTGCAAAAAGAACTCCTGGAAATTGCCAGTTTTGAAGTAAGATGGGCAACTGATGGCAAACAAGCTTTGGAAGAATTTAAAACCTCTGACAGCAACAGTTTTGATGTCATTGTCTTAGACTGGATGCTGCCCGAAATTTCCGGCATTGAAATCTGCAAAGTTTTAAGAAGTCCGAAGTTTAATTATCAGGGCGGTATTATTTTTGTAACAGCAAAAGACAGTCTGGATAACTGTCTTAAAGGATTGGAAACCGGCGCTGATGATTACATTGTCAAACCTTTTGAAAACAAAGAGCTGGTAGCCAGAATCAAGGCCGTTAACCGGCGCAAAGCCAAACCCTTTGTTGACGATATATACCAGAAAGGAATTTTTGCCATTAACAACAGCCTGCTGACGGTTTCCCGCAACGAAACAACGCTGCAACTAACAAAAAGAGAATTTGAACTGTTCCGGATTCTGTTTATTAATCAGGGCCGCACTATCCTGCGCACGGCAATTTTGGAAAAAGTCTGGCCCGATAATTTGGACATTTCTGATTCGTCTGTTGATTCTTATATATACCTGCTGCGTAAAAAATTATCTTTATTCGGAGATGATATTCGTATAAAATCCATCAAAAATGTCGGATATTGTCTGGAGATAAAAAATGGAATTTGATAAAATTCGCAGACACCTGGTTTTAAAATATACGGTTGTCATCACTTTAATGCTTATCAGCGTGCTGTGCATCAGTTCTTATATGCACCTTCGCACCATATACACTGCCATTGAAGAAACTCTTGCCGACTATTTAAACGAAGAAGTCCGGGAAGCGGAACGCGATTTGCAACGTCCGCACATCAGCATAGAACCACCTCAATATATCAATTCAAATTCCAATGCCATGATGAGCATTTGGTATTATAAAAATCAGATAACCCATGCGGAAATTTTAGATAATCCGGCTTTAAGCCAAAAATTATTGGAAAGGATAAATAACAGAAAATATAAAGAGAAAACCATTTATAAAGAAAACATCAATGATGAATGGTCGTTTTTGCTGATGAGCCAGAATATTAAAAGCAAAAATGGTCAAATCGGAAAAGTTGTCGTCATCAGCAATATTTCAAAAATGGAACGCTGGCTTTCCAGTTTCTTTATTTATTTTGCGACAGCCGTTTTACTTCTGATTATCCTTTCATTTTTCCTGGGAAACTTTTTTGCCGCCCGCGCCATCAGGCAGATTAACATTATTTTAGACCGACAGAAACGTTTTGTTTCCGATGCCTCGCACGAATTGCGCACCCCGCTTAGTATTATGCTGGCATATACTGAACTTCTGGAACACAAGCATTCTAAAAAAACCTTACAAAAACTAAAAGAGGAAATTTCATCCATGGCCGAATTAACCGGCAAGCTGCTTCAATTTGCCCGGTTTGATAACGCCCAGGTACCGCTTGAAATTGAAAAGTTTAATCTAAGTCAATTTTTAAACACCGTTTGTCAGGATACAAGCCTGCTGGCTCAAAAAAAGAACATATCCATAAAAACCGATATTGAAGACAACATTGAAATCGGGGCCGATAAATTGCAAATAAAACGCCTGCTCTACATTCTTTTGGACAATGCCTTAAAATACAGTCCTGAAAATACTGAAATTCAATTATCGGCAAAAAAGAACAAAACGACGGCAATAATACGCATTAAAGACCATGGCTGCGGTATTGCTCCCAAAGACATTGAACATATTTTTGAACGTTTTTACCGCGCCGATGAAGCCCGTAGCCATAATGCCGGACAAGGACTTGGCCTGGGACTTTCCATGGCCTGGCTGATTACCCGCCTGCACCGGGGAAAAATCAATGTCGAAAGCACCTCCGGACAGGGCAGCACCTTTACCGTAAGCCTGCCGCTGCGCTTAAAAATACAGACGTTCATAAACACCGGAAAATAAAAGAATTTTAACATTTATTTAGAAAGGATAACACAAAATCCGCCTTCGGTATTTTTAAATTGCAGACTGCAATGATAATAATCAGCTATCAGTTTTACGATGGAAAGTCCGATGCCGCTGCCTTTTTCGTTTTGTCCCGAAGGCCGGTAGAAACGTTGTCCGAATTTGGAAAGATGTTCTTCATTTAAATGAACGCCGCTGTTAATGATTTCAAACAGGTTTTGCTCTGTTTTTAATCTTATTTCAGCACCTTCAGGGCTGTATTTAACGGCATTTTCCACCAAATTGCGGATTAAAGTGGCAATCAAAGCCGGACTTCCGGAAGCCACCGGTCCCTGTTCAGTGACATCACAAAAAATCCGGATATTTTTGGCCATCGCGGCAGTTTCATATTCGCTGCAAACCGTCTTAGCTATATCCGCCCAGTTCAAAGCATTTTTTTCCTGTTCATCGGCAGCCAGAGAAACATCCAAACGCGACAAAGCCAGAAGTTGTTCAACCAGGTGAACAGCCCTTTGCAGCCCCTGCGAAAGATTTTGTACTGCCTTTTCCCGGGCTTGTTTATCGTCATCTGACATTTCTAAGACTTCCAATTGAACCTGCAGCGCCGTCAACGGTGTGCGCAGTTCATGTGCGGCGTCAGCCACAAAACGGCGTTCACGCTGAAACGTGCTTTCAATCCGGAAAAGAAGTCCGTTGACCGCATTAACCAGCGGGGTAATTTCACTGGGCAACCCGTCGGCGGCAAGCGGCGATAAATCTTCCGGCCGTCGCTGTTTGATATCGCCGACCAGTCTTCGCAGCGGTCTGAATTCGCGGATAATAACCAAAAGCATCAAAATTAAGAGCACCAACAATCCGCCGATCCACGGTGTCATAAATTCTTCCATCATATCCCAGGAAACATCGTTACGATATTCAACCTCCTGCCCGACAGCAATAATAAAACGGCCGTCAGCTGATAAAACCCGGATTATCCGCCACCAGTCATCATCGTTTTTTTCATTAAAAAATGCACCGGTCCGGGTATTGAAAGCAAAATGCTTTCCTTCTTCGTTATCATCAAAAATCCGCCGCCCCTGCAAATCAAATACGGCAAATCCGATGGCATCGTCATCATCATCAGCGTGGCGGATATCTTTCAAAACCTTATTTGTTTGTGCCTGTATTTCGGAATCGGCATGCCGCCAGTCCGCTGAAGCCAGGCTGCGTGCCAAAGCCATTTGATAAGTGTCAAAAAACTCATCAACAGATTCTTTAGTTTCTTTCCATGACAAAGCGCCGGCCAATATGCCGACAACGGCAAAAACGACCGTAAAAACTATCATCAGACGGGTTTTAAGACTAAACTTCTTCATATTTTTCCCCTTAAAGGCTTTGACTTATTCCTCCATGACATAACCGATTTTATTAATGGTCTTAACCACATCTTTGCCAAGTTTTTTACGCAAATGATGAACATGTACTTCAACCGCATTGCTTTGCACGTCATCATCCCAGGAATAAAGCTTTTCTTCAATAACGGCTTTGGAAAGAACACGGTTTTTATTTAAAAGCAAAAGTTCCAAAAGCGCTGTCTCTCTGGGTGCCAATTCGACCAAAACACCGTCTTTGCTGACCTGTTTGGTTGCCGGGTTAAAACGGATATCCTTAAACGAAAGCTCGGCAGCGGCATAGCCGCTCTGCCGGCGGATAAGCGCATTTAAACGGGCAATAACTTCTTTAAGCGAAAAAGGTTTTGCCAGATAGTCATCCGCTCCCTTGTTTAAGCCCAAAATGCGGCTGTCGACATCGCCTCTGGCCGTCAAAATCAACACCGGCTCGGTTTTAGCCTTATCCCTCCAGTGTTTCAAAATCGTCAACCCGTCTGTTTCCGGCAGTCCCAAATCAAGGATGACAGCGGCATAAGGCGCTTGGAAAAGCGCCTCTTCGCCATCGGTTCCGTTATCAAACCAGTCGACCTTAAAACCGCTTTTTTCAAGTCCGGTTTTGATACCGTCGCCAATTAAATTGTCATCCTCAATCAGTAATATACGCATCCTGAAACCAACTTATTTTTTGAGTTCGATAACATCAACGTCAATTTCGGTTTTAAAGAAATCCTTTTCAACCTCACCGCGTAAAATAACCGTATCATTCGGCGTAACCGTCATACCGCGCCAGTCATCGTTATCAATCTCAACCGTTACCGAACCGGTGTTATCGGAAAACAGATACTGTTCTTTACCAAGGCTCTTTTCAATTTTACCTTCCAAAACAACGGCCGTATCATCACCCATTTTCAACGCTTCGGCAACCGTGGTAGAAGACAAACCAGGTCCCTGGAAACCGCCGGTCTGAGCCGGACCGTTAAACCCTTGAGCCATAGAGGCGGAAGCAAAACCTAATACAACGGCCATTGCTGCAACAGATAAAACATTTTTCATAACTTTTCTCCTTATAAATAAAAATGAATGTTATTTTGTTTACATCCTTAATTCAACATTACAAACTTAAGGAACGCTTAAGGAAATATTTTTTTTCATTTTACCCCCGTTTTTTTATTTTTAAAAAAGAAAAAACGGCAGAAAACAGCCGCTTTTTCTAAAATTATTTTTTTATAAAAAAATTATGGCCTGGTAATGGATTTAATTTCCGAACCGAAAATTCTTTCTTTTTCCGAGGCCAGATACTGGTTGCGCCGCGCCGAATCTATACTGCCTTTTTTAAGAGCTTCGGTATAAAGTGCAATTTTATAATCCACTTTTTCCATGTGCTTTTTAAGCTGCGCCATCTGTTCTTCCAAACGTTCTTTTTGTTTTTTAAACAATTCAAGCCTTTCTGAAATTGTTGCATCACCTTGAAGACACATATCAATATAATGCTTAATATCCTTTAAGTGCATACCGCAGCCTTTAAGACATTCAATGATAATCAGCCACTCAATGTCCTCTTCCGTAAAGACGCGCAGTCCTGAGCTGCTTTTGCGCATGGAAGGCAATAAGCCTTCTTTGTCATAATACCTTAACGTATGCGCCGTCAGCCCCATCCTCCCGGCGACCTGACCGATTGTATATCCCATTTTTTCCTCCTGATGCATAATTTAACGCGATTCGTATTTTTTGTCAATTAATTGTTTAACCTAAAGTAAACTCTAATGTTTGTTTTATTAACCCTGATATTGTATTATAAAAAAATTCACATATTTTAAAAATAACTCTTGACTTAGAGTAAGCTCTAAACACTAGTTTAAAACAAAATAATAATAAAAACGACAGACTGAAATTTTTAACAAGGAGAAAAACATGAAAAAATTAATGGCTTTTGCCTGTGCCCTGTTTACTGCCGCCAATGTTCAGGCTGCACAAACAAACAACACGGACGCCGCCAATAACAATACGGAGGAAACAACAATGGCTCAAACTGCCCCTAAAATTCTGGTTGCATATTATTCCTGGTCCGGAAACACCAAAGAAGTTGCCGAAGACATTCATGAAAAGGTCGGCGGCGATATTTTTGAAATCCAGACCGTCCAGTCTTATCCTGAAGAATACCGTGCCACCACAACCCAGGCCAAACAGGAAATCAACGAAGGCTACCGCCCGGAATTGAAAACTAAAGTTGATGATATCGCTCAATATGACGTCGTTTTCATCGGCTCGCCGAACTGGTGGGGAACAATTGCCCCGGCTGTGAGTTCGTTTTTAGCCGATTATAATCTTTCCGGCAAAACAGTCATTCCGTTTATCACGCACGGCGGCGGAGGCGTACAGAATACGGTCAAAGATCTGACAGCCCAATGCAAAAACTGTAAAGTCGCTTCCGAACCATGGGTCGGTTACGGCAGCCGCACCATGGGCATCACCAGCTGGCTTGAAGACTTGGGCTACGTTAAATAAATTCACAGCCGTTCCATTAAAAAAACCGGAAGTTTTCCGGTTTTTTTTTAAATCCTATTATTTTAACAGATTGTTCAGCCAGACTGCAATTTTGTTATCAACCGCGGCATTATATTTTTCCGGCAGATTATTAAACGAAGCATACGGTTGCAAATCGGCATTTTTTGCCCGTGCGGCAAAATCTTTAAAAAATGTTCCCGGATTGCTGCCTTGAGTTGAAAACGGTACAACTTTCCGACCTTTAAAATCGGCCTTCTCCAAAAAAGAAAGTCCCGGAGTTGCCGCCGTATACCACCAGACCGGAAATCCTACAAAAACCCAGTCATATTTCAAAAAATCAGGCATATCTCCGATTAATGCCGGATACTTTCCGTTTTTGAGCTGGGAACGCACTTTAAGATAAAACCAAGGGGTTGTATCTATTTTGTCAGCGGTTTTAATCTCATACAAATCCGCCTGCGTTTTGGAAGCGATGCGTTCGGCAATATCTTTGGTATGACCGGTCAAAGAATAATAAACGACCAGAACCTTTCCGAAACTGCCGTCAACCGACACGGCTTCGCCCTGGTACGGCGCCATTTCCTTTTTATTTTTTTGTGCCACCTTGTACAAATGCCAGGTAGTGGCAAACAAGCCGGCAGTGACAATGACCACAAGTCCGTACAATAAATATTTAAACATTTTGTTCTCTCCTGTTTTAATAATATATTTTCAAAAAATATGACATTTCTGTTTATTTTTCAATCTGCTTTTATCTTTTAAATACCTTTATAATATTTCTTCAAAAAATTATACAGCGTAATTCTTGAAATCCCTAATATTTTGGCAATTTGTACCTTAGGCATTTTCTGCGCCAGCATTTGATATATCCACTGTTCCCGTCCCTGGATTTTTTTATTGATAATCTTTGTTCCCTTAGCTCGTCCGAGTTTTTTGCCTTCTGCTTTCAAACGTGCCAGAGCTTCTTTGGTACGCTGGGAAATAAGGTTACGTTCAATTTCGGCAGACAACCCGAATGCAAAAGCCAGAACTTTACTCTGGATATCCCTTCCCAGACGGTAGTTGTCTTTAATTGTCCAGACCTGCACTTCCTTTTGCATACATATATTTAGGATTGTCATAATCTGCAGCAGATTGCGTCCGAGCCTCGATAATTCGGAACATAAAAGGATATCACCTTTTTTCAGTTTTTTAAGCAGCTTTCCCAACTTGCGTTCTTCAAAATTTTTGGTACCGCTGATAACTTCATGCACCCAGCGGTTAATTTGTAAATCATTTTTTTTAATAAATCCGTTAATTTCAAATCGCTGGTTTTCAACCGTCTGTTTGTCGGAACTTACGCGAATATATCCGTAAATCATTTGTTTTCCTTTCAGTTATGAATGTTAGGAAACAAAATACTAACGCAAACAATACCGCTTGCCGATTTTAATTCGTTATTAAGAAAATTATCATAAACTGATTAAAAATTTCAGGAGAGTAAATCATGAAAAAATTGACAGCCATTATCTTTCTCAGCGCCGCTCTCATCATCGGCCTTAATATACACGGCGGCCGTGCCGCAGATGTTTTATCCGACATCCCGGAAAATCCGCACAGTGCCCTGGTCTTTATTCACGGCTTCGGCCAGGACGGTGCAGCCATGCAGAAACTGGCGGCCTCTTTTAAAGACAAACTGCCTGATACAGCCGTTTTTTATCCGACGGCTCCCGACCGTGCACCGCATCAGGGATATCAATGGTTTGTCATTCCGGCTTTCGGCAACGATATGGCAAACATAAAAACTTATGAACAAATGTTAGATGATGCTCTCAGTAATGTTGATGTTTTACATGAACTTATTGATGACATTCATGATGATTTAAACATCTCGTATGAGAATATTCACGTTGCCGGTTTCTCCCAAGGCGGTTTAATGACCGTCTTAACGGCCTTAACCAACCCTAATCCGCTCGGACGCTCGGTTTCCTTTTCCGGCGTACCGTTTATTATAACCGATAATTTTGATACGGATTTAATTGTCGCCCGGCCGGAAATTTTGCTCATTCAGGGCGACAATGACAGTGTTATACCGGCGGATAGTCTTGAAATGACCAAAAATACGCTGGAAAGCTTAGGCCTGACGCCGCAAACTGTCGTCATCAACCGCATGCGCCATGAGGTTTCACCTGCCGCACAGCAAGAGATGCTGAAATTTATTAAATAAGAACGGTCAAAATAGATATCCCCCAGTAAACTGGGGGTTCTATAACAGCTACAAACCTTACGGTTTGACCACGCTCGTTGGCGTGGAGCGGTGTTGTTCCAACACCTTGGCATTCAGCCCCGAGTAAACTCGGGGTTTTCTGTAAGGCAACTAATAAATCCCCCGGTAAACCGTGGGGTCTATTAAGGATACAAACCTGCGGTTTGAACACGCTCATTAGTGTGGAACGACACCGCAAATTTTAGATAAAAATCAAGAGGTTACATCTAAAAATGCAACCTCTTTTCAAATTGGTGATGCTTATCTCACGGTTTCCGAGTTGGTTTATTTCTATTTTGTTATTTCCTTTGTTTTCATCGTATTTAAAATGTTAGCTTGCGTCTTTGTTTTTT
>CALXUN010000019.1 GCA_944391705.1 uncultured Alphaproteobacteria bacterium | reverse complement strand
AAAAATCATCAGCCCATACAGAACTCATTAGCCCTCTTTGTGCATTAAGACAATTTATATAAGCATGTTTATATTTATCCGTTACATCTTTATTGTTATATAAGCTCGCAACGTCTTTTACGATTGGGAAAGGTGCTAATAGAGGGGTGAAACCGCCTCTTCTCGCAAGATTTTTTAAATCTTCTTGCGTTACATTTCCTTCTTGCCTAATTGCTTTTTGCAAAGTAGGATACGCCCCAATATTATCAACAATATTATCTTTTGCTTTCTCTTTTTCAGTCACTGGTGATAAGGTGTTGTTTATAGCAATGCCGGCATAGGCATTCCCGGAAACATTATCTGCATTGTTATAAAAATACTTCATCTTCCATTCCGGCTCTTTTTCATGGATATAATTCATCACCGCCTGCATACTATCCTCATGCGTGCCGGTTGCGTCATAATATTTTCGGATAATCTCTCTTACCTCATCTTCCGGCAACTCCCTTACTTGCGGGTACACGTTCTTGATGACCTGATAATTGTAGCTAAACTTCTTATCCAGTCTTTCATCATTTTCACTGTCATAGTTATTAAACAAATTATTCATTCTTTTTTCCTTTCGTTAAAAAATTAAAACCGCTCCTTTATTTAAAAGGAACGGTTTACCGTTAATAAAAAAATAGCCGGGAGACTAAGTTTACCCCGGCTTGTTAAGAGCTGAAATCTTTATTAATGTCTTACACTTGTCAATCGGCAAAGTCCGGAAGTTCTCCGGGGATGTATTTGTCCCAGCCGCGTTTTATCAATTCATCATAACACTCCGGCGGTTCTTTGGGGGATTCAAATGAATCTAATTCTTCATCATCGCATTTATAGATTTTGCTATATAATGAACCTGGTTTGTGTTTCCTTTCCTGTCCCCAAAGTTGTATCTTGCCGTTTTCGACACCAAAAGAACACTCCCAGACAAAACAATACTCTTTTTGCCACGGTATGTAAAAATCTCGATATCGAATGAAAACAAACTCATAATTAATATGGCCACCTTTATTTTTAATCCATAATGGAAACATCCTTTTGCATTTTAATAATAATCCCTTCTCATCTTCTGTGATATATTCACATTCATGGCTTCGGGAAAACTTCTCTTCATAAGGTATATCCCGGGGGCCTAATAAATTAGAGTGAGAGGTGTCAATATAGGTTGGGGTTATTCGCATATCCCGCGCATCGTTCCAATTGTATGCCCATAAAATGTCATTAAATATCGGGTTCTTAAATTCCTTAGGCGCTTCGGCCGACCAGGCCGGCAAGCTTAAAACACTTATCAGGCAGGCTAACAGATATCCCTTCATCTTTCTTTCTCCTTATTTGACTTTATATATTTATCTTACCTGTTCTTCCTGATGTTGCAATATCTCTTATCCCGCCTGTGTATCTTTTTATTACCTGAATCCTTCCAGCATATAATTATAGATTAATTTATTCCGATTGTCTCCGATGTTTTTACGATGAGTGTTCTTGGCGGCATCTTTTGCGCTGCTGGCAATCAATGCCTTGGTCAACCCCGGCCAATACCCTTCGTCTATCGGACCTTCATCAAGCTTGAATTTATTCTCGCCCAGATTATACAAAAGATCCATTAACGCAATTTGTCCCTTCTGATTAAATGTATCATAAAAGTCGATGTTATGTTTTTCTAATTTTTCTTTTAATACCGGCAGAACTACCCGACGGATATATTCTTTGCCGGCCGCTTCCAATTCATCATCCTGAAAATACGGTTGATGCTCGCCATAAAGCTCTTTATATTCATCTTCTTGAGTTTCTGCCAACGGTACATCCCACGCCTTCTGACCGTTTTGATCAATGTAGCTGTAGGTTTTGCAAAAATCATTCTGCCTTTGCAGATAAGCTGCCTTTTGTGCCATGGTTAATGCCGGATTTTGCGCACTGACCGGCGCATTGTTCATCGTCATTGTATAACCGGACAAACTTTTTAAGGTCGGAACTCGTAAACCGTTACCGGTGGTGTTCAGACCACCCGAATCGCAATATATAAAATTTTTATAGCCCTCTATACCGTCTTGTTTTAGATGATTATAAAAGGTATCAATCAGTTCTTCATCATATTCATCCTGCCAATTTTGGTTACCCTGCCAATTGGGCGTCATCGGTGATGAGGCACTGATTGTACTGGTTCCGTTAAAGGCATTCCCGGAAACATTATCTGCATTGTTATAAAAATACTTCATCTTCCATTCCGGTTCTTTTTCATGGATATAATTCATCACCGCCTGTATACTCTCTTCATGCGTGCCGGTCGCGTCATAATATTTTCGGATAATTTCTCTTACCTCATCTTCCGGCAATTTACTTACCCAAAGGATACACGTTCTTTATCACCTGATAATTGTAGCTGAATTTCTTATCCAGTCTTTCATCATTTTCACTGTCATAGTTATTAAACAAATTATTCATTCTTTTTTCCTTTCGTTAAAAAATTAAAACCGCTCCTTTATTTAAAAGGAACGGTTTACCGTTAATAAAAAAATAGCCGGGAAATTAAGCTTTAATAACCTGCCTCTCTCCCGACTATACTTTTTTTTATATCATTTTTTACAAAAAATGTAACCCCCCTTGTTGCACTTTGTTGCCCTAATTTGTATCAAATTGTATCGTTTTGTATCGCTTTCTATCCCGGCTCTCTGAATATAAATAAAATATTATCCCTTAAAACCTTATGGACAAAGACTATTACATCTTGCAAATATCCGGATATATCCGGTTACCTTCAAACTTTATTTTCTTAATAACTACCTGATGACATAAGTGCCGAGAAAGCAAACAAAGCCAGCGGAACCAGACTTGCCAGAAGCGCTATGGGCATATTCGTTTTATGATATTTTTTCATAGCATACAGACATAAAACCATTACAACAATTTCGGTAAAAGTAAAACGCACTAATGTTACCGGACTTTGATAAAACCACGGCCACTGGTCATAACCATAATACTCAAACCCATATGTTCCGGCCAGCGTCAATATGTTAATCAAAATGTATATTCCTGCCAAAACAGCGCTTATAACATATACACCGTTTATCATCCATTTTTTAACATTTGTTTTCATAACCACTTCTCCGCTATTTAATTTTTTAAATCAGATATTTATCCAGACCACCGCATTGTTAATCAAAAGCGGCAAAAGCCCTGTCAATAATGCTGCCCCGGTATTTCCCCGGCGGATAAAACGGTATGAATAATATATACATACAACCGCCACGATATCTCCTGCCAGGATAAAGCTCCAAAAACTTACCGGGCTTTGGTATATCCACGACCAATTTAAATACCCAAAATATTCAAAATGACCCGGCAGTAATAATTCTGCCGCGCCGCCGATTATATCGGCCACAATCATCAACATTGCCAGACCCCATATTATTTTAAGCAATACGGCCCCTGTTTGTTTTATTTTTTCATACATATGGCTATTCTCCTCTCATTGTAAAATATTAACCAAAATAAAATATCAAACCAAAAGCAATATTTATAAACAAAGGCACCAGAGAAAAACTAATCCCTTTCTTGTAATTTTGCTTTTTTATATACTCTTCAAACGAAACAATCAGGCATAAGATATAAAAGCTCAACACAAATAATGAAAACCAACCTTTTACGGAAAACGGAAACAAATACTGTAATAAAGAAATATTTTCCGCTCCGGAAACAAAAGACATCCAAATATAAGACAAGCAACTGATTAAATTTGCCGCCGTAAACAGCTCAAACAAAAACAATTTTATATCAAAACTTAAAAATGAATTTTTATTATCTTCCCGCATCATTTTACGAATCTCCTTTTTTTATGCCGTTTACATTATAGTTAATGTCAAAACCTCGCCGACAAAACAGGGAAGCAGCACCCATAACAAAGCCGGCCGGTATTTTCTTTTCATATAAAACATGATATTCAGACAAACACATATTGCCAAAAAAGCGCTCTCTACCGAGACTAAGAGCAAATAAGCCCGCCGGCTTTCGTAATACCACGGCAGCCCTTCCGCACCCCAAAAATTAATTTCATAAGCATCTGCATAAGAAGTTGCAATATATAACATAAAAAAAACGTTCAGGATAATAAAAAAATATAAACGTAAATATGGAAACAAGCATTTAACTATTTTCATTTTAACCTCCGGTTGTTTTATTAATGTTATACAACAGAGTATATTAGATGTCAATCAAAAATTGTAATTTTATAATCACTCAATCAAGATTCCACCGCCTGCCGACAGACGGTGGAATCTATCTGTTGAATTTTTCTATAACAAACTTACAAATTACCAATTATCTTTGTCATAGCGGACTTTAAGTTTCATATTCCGGCCATAATTTGAATATTTATCATTAAAGTCATCCATACCGGTGCTTAAATCAATACAACCGTTAGAACCAAAGCTATCACCGCCATGAATCGCCAAACCACTGCGACCGTATGTGTATGTATTTTCAGAGGGCTCTATCCAGACTCTATGGTTACCCCAGCTGGAAGTTCCGTTCGGCCATTTTCCTCGTCCTTTGGAAGCCAGCCATTTTTGGGTGTTTCCCAAATTATCATAATGTTGTAAACGATTTTGTTCTACATTCCATTCTCCTTCAGGAAGCGGACCCTCATTTCTGCGTGCCTGATACATTCTGTCTTGATACTCCGGAGACCCGGACATAGCCGGCCAGCTGTATTTTTCTTCGCCATTTTCCATCCAACGCAAATTCCGTCCGTTGAATTCCAGATAAGGTTCCGAAGAATCGTCTGTCGTTTTTGAAAGCAAACCTTGTCTTTTCCATTCGGGTTCTTTCTCACGGATATAATTCATCACCGCCTGCATACTATCCTCATGCGTGCCGGTCGCGTCATAATATTTTCGGATAATTTCTCTTACCTCATCTTCCGGCAATTTACTTACTTGCGGATACGCATTCTTAATCACCTGATAATTGTAGCTGAATTTCTTATCCAGTCTTTCATCATTTTCACTGTCATAGCTATTAAACAAATTATTCATTCTTTTTTTCCTTTCGTTAAAAAATTAAAACCGCTCCTTTATTTAAAAGGAACGGTTTACCGTTAATAAAAAAATAGCCGGGAAATTAAGCTTTAATAACCTGCCTCTCTCCCGACTATACTTTTTTTTATATCATTTTTTACAAAAAATGTAACCCCCCTTGTTGCACTTTGTTGCCCTAATTTGTATCAAATTGTATCGTTTTGTATCGCTTTGTTCACTAATGGTAATTTTTACTTACGAAGATATTGCCTGTTTGTAACCTGTTTTTATGTCAAAATCCTATATTTTATAAGCAGAATAAATAAAGGCGGCTAGAAACCAAAAAAACAGCAGCGCAAACAAAATGCGTACGATAAATGTTACTTTCTCCATGATGTTCAAGTATCTTTTATTATTTTTAACTTGTTTCCAAAAATGAAACATTATTTTCTCCATCTATTTGTTTGATAATCTAAATCATTTAGTCATATTCTACAATTTTCATCAGGATTGTTCAAGCCCCAATTCAAACCCTCCCAATTGTTTCTCATACACGTTCTTTATCACCTGATAATTGTAGCTAAACTTTTTATCCAGTCTTTCATCATTTTCACTGTCATAGTTATTAAACAAATTATTCATTCTTTTTTTCCTTTCGTTAAAAAATTAAAACCGCTCCTTTATTTAAAAGGAACGGTTTACCGTTAATAAAAAAACAGCCGGGATACTAAGCTTTAATAACCTGCCTCTCTCCCGACTATTTTATTCTGCCCAGATATCTAAATAACATCATTTAATACAGTAATAACTGATAAGAGATGGTTTCCCGCTATTTCGCCAGATATCTGTCCGTCTGATTTCGTAACGGCACAACCCTAAAGTTGGCGGAACATTTTCATAAACTACAAAATCCATCCGGGCGTTTTGTGGTTTAGGCTCTCGATGTTCGTAAACCGGTCCGCATTCAAACTTCAAATATCCTTTTCTGTTCTCCAATAAATTGCAATCTTCATAAAATATATTGTTAGCAAGATAGGCCGTTATCCGCGTCGGCGTTAATATGTCTGTTCCGTCTCCGGAAAGAGATACCAGCGGATTGTAAAATATTTCATCCACAAATTTTACTTCTTTCTTACATGCGCTTATGCTTATACCCATGACAATAATGCCAATAGCCGGTATTATGTGCTTTTTCATTATACCTCCGCTTGTTTTTTCATTTCTCTTTAATCATAATTAACCCTAATCTCTTTGACAAGGCTTTATTTGATAAAATATCCCTTTAAGCACTGCTCCTTTGCCCATGCATTCCTCTCTATCATATCCGGCCGACCTTCGGTCTCTCGCTCTAATTCTCCGCATAAATATTCCTGATCCATACTTCTTGCTCCATCTTTCAGGTGTGGCCACGGCAAAATATTAGATGTATAATGTGTTTCCAACAGGGCATTTTTCATATTCTCACTCATCTTGTCATAATTTGGAATACCCTTCCTGAGTTCGGCATCCCGGCTTTTTATCCCTTCATCTAATAATTGATAGCAATAATCCATCGGTATGCTTAAATTTGTTTTATCTTTATAGTAATATGCCCGATAATTTGGCTTTTGAAAGGATATATGTTCTTTATCACCTGATAATTGTAGCTGAATTTCTTATCCAGTCTTTCATCATTTTCACTGTCATAGTTATTAAACAAATTATTCATTCTTTTTTTCCTTTCGTTAAAAAATTAAAACCGCTCCTTTATTTAAAAGGAACGGTTTACCGTTAATAAAAAAATAGCCGGGAAATTAAGCTTTAATAACCTGCCTCTCTCCCGACTATACTTTTTTTTATATCATTTTTTACAAAAAATGTAACCCCCCTTGTTGCACTTTGTTGCCCTAATTTGTATCAAATTGTATCGTTTTGTATCGCTTTCTATCCCGGCTCTCTGAATATAAATAAAATTAAAAATATAAAAATTTTATACTTTTACCACGGGTTTAAAGAATTCCACCATATAGCTGACCGCGTCAAAGATATGGCCCAAATAAAGTTTATCATCGTCATCTTCGATTTGTGCCGGCGTCGGGGCGTCAATTAATGAAGTCCCTTCTTTGAACTTTAATTTCCGCATATTGTAAATCAGCCATTTACATCTCGGATGTACCAAAACATTACGCTCGCCGGCATCGGTTAGAACCTGCTTGTTAAACGCGTTTATCCGCGCCAATATCGGCGGATTGAACGGCCGTAAATTCAGGTTGTAATGGTAACCGGCCTTAGCCAACGTATTGACAATTATCGCATAATCAGAATACCGGCTCTGGGTTTTGCGGTACTTTCCCGACGCGTCGCCGCAGATTTGCACCACACCTTTAACATTTTCCGGCGGATAACGCCTGATAAATTCGTCCACCACATCCTGAGTGATGACATTGTTTAGAACCAGTTCATCAAAAATAAAAAACTTTTTACCGTCAAAATGAGCAAGCGTTGACATCGCCGGATTAACGTTAAAATCCAGGCTCCAGTAAATATCCAGATCATTACAATAGCGGATATCCTCGTTAATGTTGTCCTTGCTCCAGTATTTAACCACCTTGGCCACGTTGGCGCCTTTAGGCTTGTTTAGATAATCCCGTTCATATTCTTCCGGCTTGTTTACTTTGACCAGTTCGGCATAACTTAAAAACTTCTCGCTTAAGACGCCTAAATGTATGAGCTCCGGATAATTAACCTCAACAAAATAAGTTTTATCCGGCGCGCTCATATTGTCATAATCCAGGAACAACGCACTTTCGACCGGCAGGTCTTCTTCAATACGGTTATAAATCGCAATCAGAACCGCGCCCTCTTTACGGATGGTTTTTAATAACACATCCCAAACCGCGGCCGACACGGCCTGCGCCTCGTCTATTACCAAAATATCAACTTGAGCCAATCCTTTCAAGGCTTCCCTGGCGTTTTGATTTTTATCCTGTAAACCTAAAAAAAACAATTCAGATCCCATGCTTTTATGCCATATCCGGTTTTTAGTATATTCAAATCCTCTGTCTTTAAATTCGGAATTAATCAGAGTCGTTAACTCTATATACAGACTTTCTTCGGTTGAAATTTTAGTTTCTCTGAAAACCGCCACCCGCTTTGGGGAACGGAGCATAGCCAACAGCACACCGCGGCATACATGGCCGGTCTTCATGGAACCTCTGCCGCCGGTAAAAACAAACGTATCAAACTCTTTGTTGTCCATATATAAAAGAGGCATATACTTTTCGTAGAAAATCATGCTTCATCTGTCCAAAATTCAGTTTCCAGGAAATTATTTCTTTCTGCTGCCGTGTTTTCCTGTATACGCTGCATTTCCAATACATATTCCAAGATTTTCTTTAATCCTTTTTTGTAATGTCTATACAAGGTATTACGGGAAATTTTAAGTTGATAGGACAATTTTTTCCACCCCCATCCCGATATTCTGTTTAATATGAGACGGCGTTCATCAAAGTCCAGAACCTTCATCCATGTTTCAAAAACCGTATTCATATCATCAATTTCATCAGGCAGCGGTTTAACATAAATTGTGTTATTTTTTTCATCTTCTTCAATTACATTAAGAAATTCCGGCCAGCTGGCAAACGGTTTTCGTGGTCCCTCTTTGGGAAGCGTTTTTAAAATCAAAATTGCCCGGCGAATTTCTATTTCGACATCTTCTATTGTTGCAATATTTTTCATGTTGCCCTCCTTACGTATTATAAATAATAAATTATGTATTATAAAGCATAAGTCAATATTAAAAATAATATTTGCACAGATATTGTTTTTAATATACAGTATCATTGATTTAGGAGAAAAGTTATGGCAGATATTGAAGAAATCAGAAAAAAAGTCGATAAACTGATTACGGAAGGCGGTTTTAATTACAGAGAACTTTCCTTAAAAATTGGGCGTAAGGACTCATATATACAACAATATGTCAAATACGGTTATCCGCGCCGGTTAAAGGAAATAGACCGCATCCGTCTGGCAAAAATTTTAAATGTAGACGATTCTGAGCTTATGGATGACGAAATCATTGCAACAAAGGCAAACTCAATTGCTTCCGGAAAATATAATATAATTTCCGATATTATAAACAATGATTTACCCGAATCTAATCTTGAGGTTCTGGATATTCTCAACCCGCAACCGGAAAATCCGGACATTTTGTCGCAAGTAACGGGGAAAAATTTTATTGCCCGAATTATGTTAAACGATCTGGGCATCAGCAATGCACAAACCGTTAAAATGGTTAAAATCACCAGCGATTCAATGAAGCCTTTCATTAATCCGGGCGATTATGCCTGGCTTGATTCTTCTTGCCGTATCCCGGACAGCGACGGCCTCTATTTGTTTTTGAACGGGCGGGAATTTACGGTTCGAAGGGTAGAGATTTCTCCTTTGGATAATTCGGTTGAAATAAGCTGTGATAATACGGCTTATAAGACTTATACGGCCTCAAAACCCGGAAATGTCAAAACTCTTGGCAGAATAATCGCCTTGACCCAAAAACTTTAAGTTATCCACAAAGTAAAATATTATATTACATATATTTATCACCATCTGCCAAATATTAATATTGATATATTTATATAATTATATTATACTTCGTACCATATTATGCACGGAGATAAGTAATGACTGACAGCTTTACAGAAATTGAAGCTAAAATAAAAAAAATAAAAGAGGAAATTTTCCGCCATGAAAACGGCGATGATTCTTATTATATTTCACCGCTTTATCATCAGCACCTGATTGAATTGCAAGCTCTGGAAAATGAAAAACTTATGTTGACGGGAAAAATAGAACCAGCTGCCAAAAGCTTTGCCGGCTATGAATTAGCCAAATCAAAATTGCTTCAGCAACTGGCGAAACGTTATGGATACTGGTTTGCGGATTCCTGTCGGGAGCTGGATGTCGATGATTTAAACAAGTTTGCAAACCGCTAATCCACCGTAATCTTGCTTTCTTCCGGTTCCCAAAGTTCCACTCAGGAAAATATATATCCCGAAAACGATATTTAAAATTGCAAAAAAAAAACAGTTTAGAATAGCGTGTAAACCGTGTTTTATTCGTTTTATTTGCAATTTAGGGGAAAAACTATGCGTGAATGTGGTCGTTCTATGGTGGAAATGTTAGGTGTATTGGCTATTATCGGGGTTCTATCGGTTGGCGCCATTGCCGGATATTCCAAGGCTATGATGAAATATAAGCTCAATAAGCAAGCCGAGCAGTTAAGCACTCTTGTTAACGCAGGTTTGTATTATGCAGGGCAATGGAATCTTTCAGAATCTGCTTCTTTGATACCCTACCTGATTAAACTAAATGAAGTTCCGAAAGAAATGATTAAATCACAAAACCAAGTTACCATTTATGATGTCTTTAATACGGCCATACAAATGACTTATATAATATATAATGGCTTGCATTATACACAGTTTGTTATCCAATTAGATACAAGCAGCAACAGCAATCAAAGTTTGGATATCTGCCGCAATGTTGTTAATGTCGCCAAAGAATTTCATGCCAATTTATGGCACATGACCATTGTCAGTCACGGCAGCGATGAAACGTGGAACGGTGATGAAGATTCGTGGGACGAGGCCTCTTATTTTGGTGATGCTTACTGCTCCAGCGGCAATAATTGCCTTAAGGACATGACTGTTGAGCAAATTGATACTTTTTGTCGTTATAATTTTGGTAAGCCTAATTCTCCCCATTTAAAACTGGTTTGGATGGAGTAAAAAACTTATTTATATATGACTTCAAAGTGTCGGACGGTTCAATCCGCCGCTTTTATAACATTAAAGCCCCTTTATACAGGGGCTTTTAAATGGTGCTCGGGGACGGGATCGTTCTTGCTCCTAAATTCGCCGTCTAACGGCTCATTAACTCGCTTCGGTCACCGGAAATCTAACCTCCGCGCTCTACGCTGTCGCTTGAGCGCCGCGCTAATATTTCCGTAATCGAAACAAAAAAAACAATTCTCCGGATTGTTTTTTTCTTCTCTTGCTCCTAAATTCGCCGTCTAACGGCTCATTAACTCGCTTCGGTCACCGGAAATCTAACCTCCGCGCTCTACGCTGTCGCTTGAGCGCCGCGCTAATATTTCCGTAATCGAAACAAAAAAACAATTCTCCGGATTGTTTTTTTTGTTTCGACGCCTCCACTTTTCGTGTCGGACGGTTCGATCCGCCGCTTTTATAACATTAAAGCCCCTTTATACAGGGGCTTTTAAATGGTGCTCGGGGACGGGATCGAACCGCCGACACGAGGATTTTCAGTCCTCTGCTCTACCGACTGAGCTACCCGAGCAAGTCAACGAAAAGTTTTATAATAGATATTTTTTTAATTGTCCAGTATAAATTTATAAATTTTCCATATTTTTTATTTTATGAAAGCAGCCGTTTAACGGCTGCTTTCGTTTTCTGATATCGTCTAGATATCTTTTCCGCTTTTGGCTGATATAATGTTTATATTGCCATTTCTTTTTTGATGGCTGCCTTTTTCCCGCTTATTTAAAACTTCCTGTACAATTTTATCCTTCTGTTCGGAAATTTTCTCCCATGTCAGATTACTACGGACATAATTATATCCGTTTTCGGCAATTTGCCGACGCAGCTCTTCATTTTTGAGAAGTACGTCTAAAGCCTTAATCTGACGCCAGCGGTCTGCTTCCTGAGAAGGTGCATACAAACCGATAGCTTTGCTTAAATCCTGATTTTCATCACGGATATCCGCACAATGAGCAAAATCATTAAAACCGCTCCGGCCGACAACCACTGCCGTTTTGCAGCCCATTGCTTCAATCGGAACCATGCCAAACGCCTCGTTCAAGCTGGACATCACAAAGACAGATGAAATATTATATACTCTGGCCATTTCTTTCTGATTGAGCGATGGCATAAAAATAATCTGATCTTCATGACCTTTAAATATTTCACGGCATTCATCGGTAATTGGGTTTCCTTTTTCACCGCTGACCATATAAACGGCTGCCGGATTATTTTTGATAACCTCAACCATTGAACGAGCCAATTCACAGAAACCTTTATCACGAACAACGCGTCCCAAAGAAGAAACCACCTTTTTGTCCGATAAATCAACCACCTGTTCTCTGCCGTCTAAATCGTTGTAAACAAAACGATATTTCAGCTTGTGCAGCTCCTGGGGGCTGAGCGGTGTAAATATTTTGTCATTATACCCGGGCGGAATAATCGTAATTTTTTCTGCATCAACCGAATACGGCTCTGCCACCAGCCGGCGCTGTTCATCCGGTGATGTGGCAATAATAATGTCGGCTTTATCAAAAGCATATTTTTCATGCGCAATACGCTGCTCAAAATTATGCCAGTTCCATTCTTCCTGGCTAATCAATCCGGCCTGATACTGCGGCAGATTGCGCTCATATTTTTTATGTCCGAGAGAATGGCTGGTCACGAGCATAATCGGGCGACGCCCCGTTTCCTGCTCTATTTTAGTGCAAAGCATATCGGCAGCCAGCATACCGTCACGGTAATGGCCTTCAACGACTTCTATATCTTCTATGGCATTTTCTTTTTTATAAAATTCATACAGATTATCAATCAATTCCGGCAAAAGCGGTACAATTTCTTCTTTAGGAACAAAGTCGAATTTTCCGCCGGCCGGAACTCTTAACACACGGCTGCGGATAACCGGACTTTCATGCCACTGCACTTCAATTTCATAACATTGATTATGAACAGAATCGGCCTGTGTTCCGCCAAACTGCGGACAAATGCGCGGATCAACCCGCCGGGTTACGAGATCAACATCATAATTTGTAGAACTTGAAGCCAGCGCTTTAACATAATATACCTGCCCACCGGTATCCTGACCGGTAATTACCTTCTTGGCAATAATTTCTTCGGTAGGGAAACCATTCTCATCCAATGCGTAGCCGAAATCCCCCTCCACCAGACCGTGCGTGGAGAACATAACTTTTAATTTTCTTGACATTATTTTTTAACTCCTGATTTTATTTATATAAAATGTATGCCTCGACAGTAACAATTCCTACAGAAAAATCAAGACTTAATTTGCTTTTGAGTAAAAAAGCATATCCGGTAAAAATTTACAAAAAATATTTTTATTATATTAAAGATAAAAATTGTGTATTTTTTTAAAAACTTGTTAAAATTTGTTGTTTTTTATTCTGTTTCGTACTATGAATTTAAGTTGATTTTTATAATTTTTTGAAGAGAGTAAATAATGTCTAATCCCATTGATACAAAAATTATCAGCAAACTGGCTGAAATCTTGGATAAAACGAACTTAACCGAGCTGGAATACGAAGATGAGGGCTGCCGGATTACATTATCCCGGCAATTGACCGGCACCGCACCCGTTGCTTATACTCCCGCACCGGTTTCCGTATCAGCTCAACCGGCACCGCTGCTTCCGGCTCAACAGGAATCTGTTCCGACAGAAATGCCTGCTGCCGAAGCTGATTATTCCAACAGCCCGAATGCCGTCAAGTCCCCGATGGTTGGCGTTGTTTACCTTGCCAGCGACCCCAATTCGCCAAATTATGTCAATGTCGGCGATACGGTTGCTGCCGGTGACACAGTTTGTTTGATTGAAGCTATGAAAACTTTCAATCCGGTTAAGGCGCACAAAGGCGGCCGCGTTTCAAAAATTTTGGTCGAAAGCGGTGATCCTGTTGAATACGGCGCTCCTTTGGTCGTCATTGAATAACGCATAAAACTTAACTCATAAAATTTAGGAATTTTATATGTTTGGAAAAGTATTAATTGCGAATCGGGGTGAAGTGGCATTACGTATCCATCGCGCCTGCCGGGAGATGGGTATCCGCACCGTGGCCGTGCATTCGGAAGCTGATGCCAATGCCATGCACGTCCGTTTGGCTGACGAAGCTGTTTGTATCGGCCCTGCCCGCTCATCTGATTCTTATTTAAACAAACCGGCAATTATATCAGCAGCTTTAATTACAGGCGCTGATGCCATCCACCCGGGTTTTGGTTTTCTGTCAGAAAATGCGGATTTTGCCGAAATGGTTGAAAAACACGGCATTACGTTTATCGGCCCGACTTCGGCGCAAATGCGTCTGATGGGCGACAAAATCATGGCGCGTAAGGCCGCTGTTGACGCCGGTCTGCCGATTACGCCGGGTTCTCCTGCTTTGGAAAGCGTTGAAGATGCCATTGCCTGGGCCAATAAAATCGGCTATCCGGTTATTGTCAAAGCCAAAGACGGCGGCGGCGGCAAGGGAATGAAAATTGCCTTTAACGATGCCGAAATGACCGAAGCTTATACGATGGCACGTGCCGAAGCTAAAGCAGCTTTTACAAGCGATGTCGTTTATATGGAAAAATATTTACAAAAACCGCGCCATATTGAAATGCAGATTTTGGCCGATAAATATGGGAACGTCGTCCACTTAGGCGAACGTGACTGTTCCATTCAGCGCAATAACCAAAAAGTTATTGAAGAATGCCCGTCACCGGCCTTAAATGATACCCAGCGCCGGGAAATCGGCGAAATTGTCCGTAAAGCCATTCAGAAAATCGGTTATCAGAATGCCGGAACCTTAGAGTTTTTGTACGAAGACGGAAAATTTTATTTTATGGAAATGAATACACGTCTGCAGGTTGAACACCCGATTACGGAAGCTATTACCGGCATTGATATCGTGCGTGAACAGATCCGGATTGCCAGCGGTGCTGCTTTGGGATACACGCAAGATGATATTACTTTCAGCGGTCATGCCATTGAATGCCGGATTAATGCCGAAGATCCGGAAACTTTTACACCTTGTCCGGGTAAAATTACCGAATGGCATGCTCCGGGCGGTTTAGGCGTTCGTGTTGATTCGGAAATTTATTCCGGTTATACAATCCCGCCTTATTATGACAGCATGATTGCAAAACTCATTATTCACGGCAAAACCCGTAATGCGGCTTTAATGCGTTTACGCCGTGCTTTGGAAGAGTTTGTCATTATCGGCGTTAAAACCACCATTCCGCTGCACCAGGAAATTATATCCCAGGCCGAATTTATTGACGGACAGTATAATATTCACTGGCTGGAGCATTTTATGGAAAAACATTATAAATAAAGGACTCGTATGAAGAAAGAACTGTCAATTCGTCAGCTTTTTGTTGATTCCCTTTCTTTTATCGGGAAAAACATACCGCTGCTTACGGTTTTGACATTTCTTTCTTTTGCCGGCTCTTATTTAGCGGTCAAGATTGGCATTTATCACAACTTTCTGTTTTTATTGCTTTACGGTCTTTATATTTATTTCTTTTATTTTTTCTTTGTCAGTTTGTATTATGAGCAACACCCCATAATAACCAAAGAAAAATTCGTGGATTCATTTATAAAAATGATTACGATTTTTGCTTTTTCCATGTTTGTGCTTATCTGCGGAAAAATCGGAATTAATATTTTGCATTATTTAAGCCGCTATCTTATCGGCTTTCCTGACATATATTCTCTTTTACGAAAAATTTATATTTTTATTTTACTTAATCCCTTCGGCAAAATTATTTTATATCTCGGAGTTATTACCTTATTGACGTTTTCGTTTTTCATTCCCGGATTTGCCTGGGTTTCGACGATTAGCGGCAAGGATACCTCCATTATCAGTGCTTATATCAAAACGGGGGGAAATTTAATAAAAACCGTTGCTGTTTTTGTGATTATGTTTGGAATTCTTCCGCTTATTATAAGTTATATCGGTCTGACTTCCGGCTCGGTTGTTTTAGGCATTTTATATGCTTTGTTGACAGTTTTTCAAATTATCGTTTTTATGCATCTGTATGATTTCTTTTATAATGATTAAGGCGGTAAGCATTTTACTTTCCGGCCGTCAGACCAAAAGTGCTTTTCCTTTTTGTCATGCCCTAAGTACCAGGCATTCATAAATCAAACACCCAAGCCTTATGTTTTTGGCCCCTAATCTTCCACGCTGACGCGTGTCAGAGGCATTGTTATATGGACAGGGTTCAAGGCTGTTTTGATTATTTCTGCCGCCATGTAAATTATGCATGAAGCAATGCCACTTTAAGTACCGCACCAGCATTTCCGCAATCATGGCAAAAAAGCAACTTTTACAAATCGGCTTTTGTTCTTCTGCTTATAAAAATTCCCCTTGTGTTTTACACAAAGGGAATTTTTATAAAACGCCCGGGTTTTACCGGGGGGTTCTTTTATTCAATCCGTGTTATCTTTGTAAATTGCAGAGAACGGATTTTAAGCTTCAGCCAGTCATACTTTTCAAAAAAACAGGCTTCAGCAGATGATGCCGTTTCATCCGGCGCTGCCCAAATCTCGGCAATTGTCAGGTTTTCAACCGTCTTAGCAATGGCATTTTCAACTGCCAGATAGTAAGACAAACATCCCCAGGAGCTGTAAAATTCATATTCAGCGCGAATTTCGACTTTTCCATCCTGTACGGTATATGTATCCGTATAATGGTCAGCGTAATAATTAAAAAGAATATCGCTTAAATTCGGGCCTTCAAAATACAAATTGTCAGAAGGTTCTTCTTCCGGGGAACATGCCGTTAAAGTTAACAAAGCCAACAATGCCAACAAAATGTAAATAATTCTTTGGTATTTTTTCATAATAAGTTTATTTAATAATTTGTTTTATGTTATATGAAATAGCACTTTAAAGAGAATTGTCAACTTATTATATGTGTGTAAAACCCCGGTTTAAGCTTGGCTATTTCAAAAAATGTCTTTATATTGACTGTCAGATAAACAATTTTTTAGGAAAAAAACATGGCAGGAAGCATAAATAAAGTTATTCTGGTCGGCAATCTTGGTGCTGACCCGCGTGTAAGCAACACTCAAAACGGCACAAAAATCGTCAATCTTAACGTTGCCACTTCCGATCGCTGGAAAGATAAGCTTTCCGGCGAATGGAAAGAGCGTACCGAATGGCACCGGGTGGTTATTTTTAATCCGCAATTGGCAGATACTGCCGAACGGTATTTACGCAAAGGTTCAAAAGTTTATATTGAAGGACAACTTCAAACCCGAAAATGGGAAGATCAAAACGGTCAGGAACGTTATACGACGGAGATTGTTTTACAAAACTTCAGCGGTGTTCTGGTCATGCTTGATTCCCGTTCGGGAGAAGGCAGTGCTCCGGCAGGTGCCGATGATGTCTTCAGCGGCCAAAGTTCCGGCTGGGACAGTTCTCCGGCGGCATCTTCCGATTTGGACGATGATATTCCGTTTTAGACTTTGGAATTATAAAAAAACCGCTTTCTTAAGCGGTTTTTTTATAACCCTGCCGGGATATATTCGCCATTTTTATATTGATAAAATTCATAGTGAACCGGTTCTTTAACATTGCCGTTGTTAAAAAAAGATACGCCCCATGACGTTTGAAAACCCCCTTTACCAATCACGGCGGCCAAAGCATCGTATTGCATCGTTTGGGCTTTTTCAACCAGTTCAAACCACATTTTAACCGCCGCATAACCGTACACATTCAAACCTTCCAGTTCCACCCCGCGCAAACGGAGTTTTACCAATGTTTCAGCAAATCCGGGATTATCTTCAAAAGACGGCAAAGCAACAAAATATACCGAATCAAGGTAATCTCCGGCATACTCAAAAAAAGAATCGCTCACGGCATATTTACTGGTAAAGAAAACCGTATTTTCATTTAATTGCACGACATCACGAATTAACTTGGCTATTTTTTTTGACCGTCCGACAACAACAACCACATCCTCTCCGGCCGAAACAATGGCTCGTGCCAAAGTGTCCGTATCCATATAATCGTTAAAATTATACTGTTTCAGCATAGATGATTTCCCGTATTTGCGGAATTCATCCTGCACTACCGAAAATCCGCCGCCGGTCTCACCGTCAAACACCAGAGCCGTTTTACGACCGGCAAAATGCTTATTATAAACCTTAAAAAAATCACGACTGGCCTGTTCTTTGAAACCAACCATTTTAATCATGCCGCCATGTCCTTTATCCGCATCCTGATAATTTAAGGTTGTCGGAACAATCTGGAATATCTTGGACCTTGAATATATTTTTGAAATCGTTTCAAATGCATTGGAACAATATGGCCCAACCACCAAAGAAGGTTTATTTTCCAACCCGATAGAAAGCATTTCTGCGGTCGAAACGGCTAAATTGTCGCTGCAGGCATCGTCAATGCTCATCAGTTCCAGTTTTTTACCCAAAACACCACCGTTATGGTTGATTTCATCAATGGCAATCCGGGCTCCCTGTATCAATTCATTGCCCCAGACCTGATATTCGCCTGATTTCGGGGCAATAACGGCAATTTTGACTTCAGCAGTGCATAAGACCGGCCAGAATATCAAAAAAGCACAGGCTGTTTTTACGATTTCTTTAAGCATTTCGTGTAACTTATATTATTGCAACGTAAGGGAACTTACATCAATTGTGACCAAGAATCAACTAATTTGTGTTTTTGGGCTGAATATCTTAATCTTCCGTTCATTTAAGGAGAAATATAATGGATGAAACAAAAAAAATTACCTTAACCACTCAGGAAAAAGTAGAATTAAATAATTTCTTGAAACAAAATGCTAAAATTATCGGTACCGGCGGCCGTAAAGAAATGTTTACCCGTAATGCAACGGAAGAGCTGCTAAGATTGCGGACCGCCGAAGAAGAACGTTCTTCAAGCGGTAAAGCACCTTTGTCCAAAGCCGAACGCCAGCTTACCCTAAACAACGGTGTCGTTAAATCTGCCTGGCGTGCCAAACAGGAATCTGCCGCCCGTCATGAGGCAGAATCCAGCCGGGTTGAAGGCCTGCTTGAATCCTGGGGCAACGAATTATAAGCTTTATGGTATATCTCTTTATCCGGCAAAAAATTTTTGCCGGATATTTTTTATATTTTAAGGCTATTTATCCGATGTAAATTTTTTATTGTTTTCTTTTGCCGATTTTATTATATTGTGAGCCGGTTAGGAGAATCTAAAAAAATGGCAGAAGATAAATATATTGAAATCAAAGGTGCCCGGGAACACAACCTTAAAAACGTTGACATCAATATCCCCAAGGATAAACTGACGGTTATTACCGGTTTGTCCGGTTCGGGAAAATCTTCGCTTGCCTTTGATACAATATATGCCGAAGGCCAGCGCCGCTATGTTGAAAGCCTCTCTTCCTATGCCCGTCAGTTTCTGGATTTGATGAAAAAACCGGATGTTGATTCGATTGAAGGGTTATCGCCGGCCATATCCATTGAACAAAAAACGACCTCGCACAATCCGCGTTCCACGGTCGGAACCGTTACCGAAATTTATGATTACATGCGTCTGTTATGGGCTCGTGCCGGCACGCCTTATTCGCCGGCCACCGGCCTGCCGATTGAACAGCAGACAGTCTCACAGATGGTTGATAAAATTACGGAATATCCGGAAGGAACAAAAATTATTTTACTGGCGCCAATTGCCCGCGGTAAAAAAGGTGAATTTAAAAAAGAGTTTGAAAGTCTACAAAAGCAAGGCTACCAGCGCCTTAATATTGACGGACAAATGTATAATATTGAAGATGTTCCAAGCCTTAATAAAAACCAAAAACATGATATTGAAGTGGTGGTAGACCGACTGGTGGTTAAACCAGGCATTGCAGACCGTTTGAGCCAGTCCATTGAAACGGTCTTAAAATTAAGCGACGGATTGTTGTTTGTTGATATTATCGGCGGCGAGCGCAAAATTTTTTCATCCAAATTCGCCTGCCCTGTGTCCGGCTTTACCATTGAAGAAATCGAGCCCCGGCTGTTTTCTTTTAACAACCCGTACGGCGCCTGCCCGCATTGTGACGGCATCGGCGCACGGCTTTATATGGATCCGAACCTGATTGTTCCCAATGAAAACTTAAGCATTGATAAAGGCGCTATTGCTCCGTGGTACGGTTTCAGGACTTCTTTTTATGCCCAAACCGTTAATTCTTTATGTGATTATCTGGGTGTTTCTACCAAAACACCCTGGAAGGATTTGCCCGAGCGCGCCAAACAGATTATTTTATACGGTTCGGGAAACGAATCGATTCCGATGTATTATTCCCGCTTTGTCACCGATAAACCCTTTGAAGGCGTTATTCCTAACATGGAGCGGCGGTTTCTGGAAACCGATTCACCGGCAACACGTGAAGAACTCTCGCATTATCAGTCTGCCGCACCATGTGAATTTTGTAAAGGCAAGCGCTTAAAACCGGAAGCTCTGGCGGTTAAAATCTGCGGACTGGATATTATGGAAGCTTCCGAGATGTCCATTAAAAACGCGCTTCAATGGTTTTCGGGCGTGGAAGAACAGCTTTCAACGCAAAAACGGGAAATTGCCCATAAAATATTAAAAGAAATTATTGAGCGGCTGCATTTTTTAAATAATGTCGGGTTGGACTACTTAAACCTTTCCCGCCAGTCCGGTACGCTTTCGGGCGGCGAATCGCAAAGAATCCGCCTGGCATCGCAAATCGGTTCAGGGTTAACCGGGGTTATGTATGTTTTGGACGAACCTTCCATCGGCCTGCACCAGCGCGATAATGACAAGCTTTTGGAAACGCTTACCCGGCTTCGCGACATCGGCAATACCGTCATCGTGGTCGAGCATGATGAAGATGCCATCCGGGCAGCTGATTTTCTGGTAGATATGGGGCCTGCCGCCGGCGATAACGGCGGACGGGTTACCGCGTGCGGAACAGTGGCCGAAGTTCTTAAAAGCAAAAACAGCCTGACCGCACAATATTTAAATGGCGAGAAAAAAATTGAAGTTCCGGCCAAACGCCGCAAAGGCAATGGTAAATTTTTAGAGCTTGACGGTGTTAAAACCAATAATCTTAAAGGTGTAAACTTTAAGCTTCCTCTCGGGACTCTGACTTGTGTTACCGGAGTTTCAGGCAGCGGAAAATCTTCCCTGGTGCTGGAAACTCTTTATAAAGCTCTAAACCGTGAAATCAATGGTTCGCGCGAACCGGCCGGTTTTTATGATAAGATAAAAGGGGCTGAAAATATTGATAAGATTATTGATATTGACCAATCCCCCATCGGCCGGACGCCGCGTTCCAACCCGGCAACATATACCGGCCTGTTTACCTATATCCGCGATTGGTTTGCCGGGCTGCCGGAAGCCAAAGCCAGAGGCTATTCGGCCGGAAGATTTTCCTTTAATGTTGCCGGCGGCCGCTGTGAAGCCTGCAAAGGCGACGGCGTTACCAAAATAGAGATGCATTTTCTGCCCGATGTTTATGTTGAATGCGAGGTTTGCAAAGGTAAGCGCTTTAACCGTGAAACATTGGAAGTCAAATATAAAGATAAATCCATTGCCGATGTCCTGGATATGACGGTTGACGAGGCTTATAAGTTTTTTGAAGCCATTCCGGCTATTAAAAACCGTTTGAATTTACTGCAGCAGGTCGGCTTAGGTTATATCAAACTCGGACAACCGGCCACCACACTTTCAGGCGGCGAGGCTCAACGCATTAAACTTTCCAAAGAGCTTTCCAAAAAAGCTACCGGAAAAACACTTTATATTTTGGACGAGCCGACAACCGGACTTCATTTTGAAGACATTAACAAGCTTTTGAAAGTTTTACATACATTTGTGGAACAGGGCAACAGTGTTTTGGTGATTGAACATAATCTGGATGTGATTAAAACCGCTGATTATATTATAGATATCGGCCCCGAAGGCGGTGACGGCGGCGGACGCATTATTGCTCAGGGTACGCCGGAAGAAATTGTTAAGGTTAAAGGTTCTTATACCGGAAAATACTTAAAAGGAAAACTTAAATGAAGCACTTTTATCTGTTCCGACACGGTGAAACTCACTTTAACGCTTTAGGCCGCTTTCAAGGGCAAACCTTAAATGCCGGCTTGAACGAAACCGGTAAAAAACAAGCTCAAAATCTGGCTCAAGATCTCCAAGATAAAGGAATTGAGCTCATTGTTTCAAGCCCCCTAAAAAGAGCCTTGGAAACAGCCCAGATTGTTGCCGAACATCTTGGTGTGCCCGTGGAAATTGATGAGCACTTCATTGAAGGAAACTTTGGTGATGTGGAAGGCAAAACCAAAGAAGAAATTACCGAAGATGAAATTGCCACCTTCAAAGAATGGATTAAACTTGATGAACAATTTTTAGACATCCATTTTAAAAACGGTGAAAGTAAACGGCAGATTTTAAATCGGGCCTTCACCGGCTTAAATAAGTTACTCAAACTGCCTTATAATGTTATAGGCGTTGCCTCGCACAGTGCGGTGTTACGCGTAATTTTACTGCATTTGGGCAAAAAACAACACGACATACCCAACGGAGCGGTTTTTCATGTTATTTATGATAACGGAAAATTTTACTTGGCAGAGCCTGAAAAATTTTTACTGCTTTCCTGTTGTGCTCCCTGCTCTTGTGCCGTAATCAAAACTTTAGCCGAGCAGAAAAAAGATTTTGCCGTAGTTTTTTATAATCCTAACATCAGGCCTTTTAAAGAATACGAAAAACGACGCAATGAAAACCGGAGAGTATGCGAAATTTACAATGTACCTTTTATTGAGTTGGAATATGACAACGAGCATTGGTGCAATATCATCAAAGGCTTGGAAAATGAGCCGGAAAGAGGCAAAAGATGCAGTTTGTGTTTTGAAATGCGGCTAAAAAGAGTTATGGAATACGCCAAGCAAAACGGATACACCTCGGTTGCCTCCGTACTCGGAGTTTCCAGATACAAAGACCTTAATCAGGTAAACGCCGCCGCCGATAAAGCCATGCGAGAGACCAAGTGTCCTTACTTAGAAATTGAAGGCCGCAAAAACGGTATGCAGGCCTTGCGTGAAGAACTGATTAAAGAACTCGGACTTTATAATCAAACATACTGCGGCTGCAAACCCAGATAATTCTTTTTATCCAAATTTGTATTCCTTTCAGGCTGCCACGCCTTAAATATCAGGCATGCATAAATCAAACACCAAGCCTTATTTTTTCTGGACCACTAATATTCGCCGACGTTGTCGGCTCATAGGGGTGACAAAGTGGAGGGAACATATGCGCCAAAAGAATCTTTAAAGTTGCAAAAAAAAAAACGGTTTATAATAGCGCGTAAAATATATGTTTTTTTGCATTTTAAGGAGTTTGTTATGCGTGAAAACGGCAGAAGTGAACGGCCGCAGAACCGGACAGATGCGATTACTTCCGGTCGGTCTATGGTGGAGATGTTAGGCGTTTTGGCCATCATCGGTGTCTTATCGGTCGGCGCTATGAGCGGCTATTCAAACGCTATGAGGAAATATAAAACAAATAAATTAGTAAGCGAATATAATTATCTGATTTTCGGTGTTCTTGAATATTATAATGATTTCACTAATCTTTCTCGCGGCACCAGTTTAAATCCGTATTTGGAAAAGTTAAATCTTATACCACAATCTTTCGATAAAAACGGTTCATACTTTGTGGATGTCATGGGGGGAAATTTAAACGTTTGGAAAGACAGTAGCGGCATTGTTGTTGAAATATACTTTAGCAGACCCTCGAGGCAAAACTTTGGTATAAGTTGTAAAGCTTTATTTTAGAACTTATTTTATCCTTTGCATAGCACACTTCGTTCTGTGGGTATTTGGCGCGGCTCTGCCGGCAGTGAAGAAGAAGGAGAAGAATCCTATCCTTACATATATTATGGCGATAATCAATGTGTGGGTGATAAACAATGTTTGAAAAACGTCAAGATTTCCGATATTTTAAATGCTTGTGAAGATATTTCCGAAAGCGGACAAACCTATTCTTTGGTTGCTAGTTTTTAGGTAAGATTCAAAAACGCCGCCGGAATTTAAGGCGGCGTTTTTCAATGCAATAAGCAAAAAACTTATTCCGCTTTTTCTGAAGCTGCCGCAGCCTTGGATGTTGCCGTTAAATCATCGGCAATACGGGCTGAACGACCGCGCAAAGCACGTAAGAAATACAGTTTGGCACGGCGGATTTTACCGATACGCGCCACTTCAATTTTGGCAACATTCGGAGAATACAGCGGGAAAACGCGTTCAACGCCTTCGCCGAATGAAATCTTCCGGACGGTAAATGAAGAATTTAATCCGTCATTTTTGCGTGCAATGCAAACACCTTCATAAACCTGAATACGTTCACGGTCGCCTTCTTTAACCTTGGTATGGACTTTCAAGGTATCGCCGGCTTTGAAATCAGGAAGGTTTTTGCCTTCGGTGAGCTTCGCAATCTGCTCTTTTTCAATATTTTCGATAATGTTCATCAGTTTTACCTTTTCTTTTATAAAAAATTTGTTTCCTTATATACCTAAACCTTTTTAGAATCAAGATATTTTTTAAAAAGGTCCGGCCGTTTGTTTTTTGTTATTGTTAAAGACTGCTCCTTGCGCCAATCGTTTATCTTTTGATGGTGTCCGCTTAAAAGAATTTCCGGAACCGTGCGCCCTTCCCACTCAATGGGGCGGGTATACTGCGGATATTCCAGTAAACCGTCTTCAAAGCTTTCTTCCAAAGCGGATTCATCATTGCCCAAAACCCCCGGAAGTAAACGGATAACGGCATCAAACATAACCATCGCCGCTTGTTCGCCGCCGGTTAAGACATAATCGCCGATACTGATTTCTTCTATTGCATAGGCTTCCAAAACCCGCTCATCAATACCCTCAAACCGGCCGCAGATAACCGAAATTTCCGTTTCTCCGGCCAGCTCATGTGCTTTGGCCTGATTAAACGGCTTTCCGCGCGGACTCATATAAACCAGCCGGCCGCCTGTGTATGACGCTTTTAAGGCAGCCCCCAGAACATCGGGGCGCATAACCATACCGGCACCACCGCCGCAGGGGGTATCATCCACCGAACCATACTTATCAAAAGCATAATCGCGGATGTTAACCGTTTCATACGACCATTTGCCTTCGGCCAAAGCTTTCCCGGTCAGGGAATATCCCAGAAAACCCGGAAAAATCTCCGGATACAGCGTGAAAAACTTAATTTTCATCAGCCGTTTCCTTCTCACCGGTGTCATCATCTGCAAAATTCATGATTGCTGCGGAAACGGTAATCTGTCCTGCTTCAATGTCAATATCCGGGACATATTGCCGGGTAAACGGAATAAGTTCGGTTTTTTTGGTTGCGGCAAGTTCTATTTCCAAAATATCACCTGCTCCGAAATTATAAAACCCGACAACTTTTCCGGCCACACAGCCCGAAGATTGGTCGACTACTTTCAAGCCGATTAAATCGGCCTGGTAATATTCCTCTTCTTCCAACGCCGGCAGAGCGGCGCGCTCTACATACAGCGCCGTTCCGATTAAAGCTTCGGCAGCATTGCGGTCTTCCACGCCTTTGATTTTGCAGCGCAGCAGCTCTTTACTCCGGCCGACAACTTTTAATTCAAAAGAACGCGTTCCGTCTTCATTCTCAAGCAGGCCGTAATTGCCGATATCCTGATCCGAGGCTGTCCAGCTTTTAACTTTAAGCTCGCCTCTGATACCATGGACACCGACAATGGCTCCTAAGCAAATCCGGTCTTGTTTTTCTTTTGTTGTCATCAGGCCGCCTTTTTACAATAACTTAAATAAAACTTATTCGGCAGAAGCTTCGGCAACAGGCGCTTCAGCTTCAGAAGCGGCAGCTGCTTCGGCAGCAGCGGCTGCAGCAGCTTCAGCAGCGGCTTTGGCCTTTTCTTCTTTTTCCTTCATTCTTTCAACCGTTTTGGGACGCGGTGCGGATTTTTTCGGTTGTTCATGAATAACCGGTGCAGCACACAGCCCAAGGCCTGCGAACAATTTCTGCAAACGCTCGGTCGGCTGGGCGCCTTTTTTGAGCCATGCAGAAACTTTCTCGGCATCAACAACCAGACGCTGTTCATGGTCTTTGGGCAACAGCGGATTGTAGGTGCCTAATTTTTCAATAAATCTTCCATCGCGCGGTGCACGCTGGTCAGCGGCAACAATACGATAGAACGGACGTTTTTTGGAACCGCCTCTTGAAAGTCTGATACGAACTGCCATTTTTTATTTTCCTTTCTAAAAATTGTTATATTCCAAAGCTTTAAACTTATGGCTGAAAGCTTAAAACCGTTTTCCGAACCCGCCAAACATTCCGCCTGCCGGATTTCTTTTCATCATTTGGGAAAAACCGGAAATTCCGCCCATTTTTCCCATTCTTTTCATCATTGTCGACATCTGCTCATATGATTTGAGCAGCTTGTTGACTTCATGAACTTCTACCCCGGCGCCCGCCGCAATTCTTTTTTTGCGTGAGGCCTTGATAATCTCCGGATTTTTCCTTTCCGCCCGGGTCATGGAAAGAATCATCGCTTCCTGTTTTTTAATCAGATTATCACCGATGCCGGCTTGCTCAATCTGATCTTTAAACTTGGAAAGCCCCGGAATCATACCCATAATACTGCCCATACTGCCAAGTTTTTGAATCTGGCGGAGCTGACTTAACATATCCTCCAAATCAAAACGGCCTTTCATCATTTTTGCCGCCATTTTTTCAGTTTCTTCACGGTCAACGTTTTCCATGGCTTTTTCTACCAATGAAACAACGTCGCCCTGCCCTAAAATGCGGCCAGCAATACGGTCAGCATGAAACTCTTCAATCTCGTCTAATTTTTCACCGGTACCCAAAAATTTAATCGGAACACCTGATACCATTTTCATTGACAATGCCGCACCGGCACGCGAAGATCCGTCAATGCGGGTCAGAACCAGCCCGGTAATGCCTATTTTTTCATTAAACTCTTTGGCAACATTGCATGCATCCTGGCCGATAAGAGCATCGGCAACCAGCAATGTTTCCGCAGGATTTGCCAGCTTTTTGACATCGGCGGCTTCCTGCATCAGGGTTTCATCAATATGCAACCGGCCGGCGGTATCTAAAATCAAAATATCATAAACACCGGTTTTCGCCGTCTGTAATGCTCTTTTGGTGATTTCTACAGGTTTTTCACCTTTAACAACCGGTAAAACATCAACACCTGCCTGTGCGCCCAATTGCGCCAGCTGTTCCTGTGCCGCCGGACGATATACGTCCAGAGATGCCAACAAAACCCGTTTATGCTTCTTTAAACGACCGGCAATTTTGGCCGTTGTCGTGGTTTTACCGGACCCTTGCAGGCCAACCATTAAAATGACCACCGGCGCCGCCGCATTCAGATTCAAACCGGTATTTTCATCACCTAACAGGGAAATCAGCTCATCATGAACAATTTTGACCACCATTTGCCCGGGCTTGATTGACTTAACAACCTTTTCACCCAGAGCCTGCTCTTTCACTTTAGCGATAAATTCTTTGACAACCGGCAATGAAACATCGGCCTCTAACAGCGCCACGCGGATTTCACGCATTGCCGAATCGATATCTGCTTCGCTTAAGACCCCTCTTGAGGTAATCCTGGCAAAAGCACTGCTCAATTTATCGGTCAATGTTTCAAACATTTATAACATTATCCTTTATCCCGGTTAAAATTTCAGAACAAAACAGGCTTATACAAACTATTGCACGCCAGTGTGCGAACCCTCGCTGACTGGCGGCACTCCTCGGAGTGTATATGTTTTATCCAAAATTTTAACAGTAATTTTGTTTCTTTGGCGTCGTTTATACAAGCTTTTTTCTTCCAAGTCAATCTTTTTTTTACCAGCTTTCCGGCGGACTTTGATTTTCGCAAAATACACATGGCTTGAACGTCGCCATATCGGAACAACTTGTTTAGCTGCCTGTATATTATAAATTGTTACATTTTTGTAAAATTTAGACTAAAATTTAAAAAATTAATAAAAATCAACATATTACAACACCTTTGTTTTGACAAAAACAATTACTTTTGTATTGCAAAATTAAAAAAATACCGCTATAATGGGGGTAATATTTGAGCTTTTTAGGAGAAATATTATGGCTGACGAAAACAAGACACCCGAAGAAGAAATCTTTGAAACATATCTTCAGGATGCAAATTTCACAGAAGAACAAAAAACAGCTGTTCTGGATGCTTTGATTGAAGTTGGAAAACGGCGCAACAATCCAGATTATAAAGCACCTGAAGGTAAATCCGTCGAAGAAGATGTTTTAGACGATTATCTGAAAAACAATGAGTTAAGTGATGAGCAGGTGTCTACCGTTTTGAATGCCATGATAAGTGCGGAACGGCAAAGGTTAACTCGTGAAGCCGCTGAAATCTCCGAAAATCTTGACAACCTCTCGGCCGAAGAATTGGAATCTCTGGCAAGTAACTGGGCCAGAACTCCGGGAGCTGATGAGTTGCGTGCCAAAATTGCCGCCCGGCAGGAAGAACTCCGGACGAATGCGGGAACAACGTTAAACGATACCGAACAACAACCGGCACCGGACCCAAATGATCCCGGCAGCTTTAATTTAGACAACATTGGAAATGATACGGACACGGTTTTTGCCGATGATGAGGAAAATACATCTGTAGAAGCAGTGGAAACCCGTGCTGATAATAATCAGGCAGCCGAAACATCAAAACCCGCCATGAGTCAGGAAGATGCCTATAAAGCTGTTGACAGCGGTCAATACGCTTCAATGAAGCCTTCTGAACTGGCCGCAGTGCGGCAGGCTTTGCTTACCGATCCGACGGCGGAAACAACGGCGGCTGCTTCAAAGCTGGATGATCATATTGTATCCCAGGCCGGAAAATATGCCAATGACGAGCTGGCTTTAACCGATATGAATGATGTCTATGCTTTAAATGATTTGTTAACATCGGTGCGCGATCAGTCAAACAATGATAATGCCAAAAGCGAAGAAGGCAAAACAATCTTAAATGCAGCCATAGAAAAATCCGGTGCTGAAATTCAAAACTTCGAAGAACAATACGGCTTTGACAAAGACCATCTGCAAAGCCCTCAAATTGTCGAAAGCAATATTGCAAAACTGGACGGCCTGCCGCAGGATAAAGATATCTTTGCTTTGGATGTTCATGAAGAAAAAATGCAGCCGCCAACGGAGTACCAAGATGTCGTTGAAATTCTTAACACGGCCAGAGAAACCGGTAATGCACCGGAACTTTCGGTTCTGACCGGTGCTTTACAATGCAACGGCATTACCGAAGATCAGAAAAAAACTTTGCTGGAACTTGCCGAAAGACGTGTTAATGATACCAAATCTTTAAGTTTCGGTGATTTTAAAAATTTTGAATATTTGCTGACGGCATTAAAAGAATCTCCTAATGCAGATAAGCTTGCTTCAACCTTAAAGAAAAAAGAAAAACTTTTAAGTGATGCCCGTCAGGCTTATGCCAAATCATTACCGTTAAAGAATAAAGAATTTCAAGATATTTATAATGTTTTAAGCAGTCTCAAAGTTAACGGAAAACTTAAAGCTTTCGGACGTGAGCAACTGGATCAGGGCGGAATGGACAGCGACATTGCCATGTTTTTGGATCAAACCCGCCGTGAAACGGAAATGTATCTGGCCAATACCGGAAAAACTGTAACACCCGAGGCCTTTAACCAGGAATATGCCACCCGTTTAAGAAACAACCTTGTTGAGGTGGTTTATGCCGACCAATTTTCCAAAGGCAAAAACAGCAAAGAAGACTATGCTGCCATGTTTGATCAGCTGGCAGCAGCCGCCCAGAGCAAAAAAGGCATTAACATAAATCAGGATTCCTTTATCGGCTGGCAGGCCGCCCGGACCAACCGGATAGAAACAGCCGTCAACAAACTGGGACAAAAACAGGGGTATGAAAATGCATCAAACTCCTTTGGCGAACGGGTTCAGACAACCGACCAGAAGCTAACTCAGAAATACGGCAAAACTTATTCAATGCTTAAAGGCTGTTTGAAATCAGCCGGATGGGGTGCTGCTTACAGCATTGCCGGTGCAGCATTCGGCCCGGCCGGTATTGCCGCCGTGGCAACAGCCTCCTTTGCCAACCAAGCTTACGGTTTTATAAAAAATTTCAAAAAAGAACGTGAGGCAGCCAAAGCCAAAGGTGAAAAACCCGCCAGTTTCTGGCAATATATCAAGAAAAACAAATTAAGAACTGCCGGCTTGCTTTTGAGCGGTGCGACAGCTGCCATCGGTATCGGCGGTGTCGGCGGGAATGCGGCTGTACAGATTGCCCGTTCTGCTGCCGGTATCGGGCTGGCCGCAAGCGGTGCTATCCATCAGGCAGCCCAAGCTTATAAATCGACACAGGGCTCAAAAGGTAAAAAAACCTGGAAAGCCATTCAGACAGCTTTATTTTCCGGCGCAAGCTTTTATGCAGGTATGCTGGCCGGACGTGAGGCCGGCGAAATTGCCAGTGAGGCTTTTGCCGATGTTTCAGCCGCAACTCCTGTTGATCATGCCGGCATAAACGGTACGAATAACGAATCTTCGGTGATGGATAATCCAACCATGAGTGATACACCGACGATAGATGTCAATAATTTATCTGCCGAACAACAGCATGATTTGAAAATGCTGTTCTTGCGTGACCCGGCAGAAGCTAACCAAATTCTCGGTCAGGGGGGCGAACAATGGATGAACTCCAGAGAACTTCAGGAAGCTTGGGATAACGGTACTTTGACGCCTGAACAAAAAGCCCAACTTGTTGAATTCAGCGGTCAGCGTTTTGATGATCACGGAAATTTCCAAGATGTCGAAGGCTATAAAACCAGTGCTCAAATGGAAGCCGAGGCTAAAGAATGGACAGCTGCCCAGAATGCAAAAGCCGAGGCCGCCCAGGAAGCCGGACAGAACAATCCTGACACCCAACCACGAGCCAGAATTGAACCTATAGAGATAGAATCTATTAATCCCCTAGGTGATATGCTTGACAAAATGCAGGCCGAAACTTTACAACAAGCTGAATTAAGAATGAAAGACATCAGGATTCCGACACACGAACAACAACCTGATGTTGAAATTAATAAAATCAACATTAATGACGATAAAATCAAAATTGTCGGCCATGATGATGACGGGCGCTTTGTTGAGCGCACAAGTGCGGATACTTTGCAAAAAATGCCGGATGACCTGGATTATAATAAAATCAAGTTTCACGATAATGGTGATATATCCATCCGGATTGATACGGATACCGGCCATCAGGTTAATGCGACAATTGATAAAGACGGACATTATCAAAGTATTACTTCCGGTTCTCATCATTATAGTAAAGAAGAGCTTGATTACGTTAACAATAATCTTGACAATAATCAGGAAGCGCTTGCCCGTAATCAGGAACGCTATAATGCTTTACAGGAAATGAGAAATGCTACCGAACAGTCTTTAAGTGAACAAAGAGCACCGACACAGGAGGCTCCGGTTCAGGAAACTCCGGCACAGGAGGCTCCGGTTCAGGAAACTCCGGCACAAGAAGCTCCGACACAGGAGGCTCCGGTTCAGGAAACTCCGGCACAAGAAGCTCCGGCACAGGAGGCTCCGGTTCAGGAAACTCCGGCA
>CALXUN010000018.1 GCA_944391705.1 uncultured Alphaproteobacteria bacterium | reverse complement strand
TCTCATGCACATTCTGAAATTGCGGAGAATGGTGCAGATAAAGTGCTTTCTAGCGGGGAGAAAAATTCCAGCGTACAAAAGGCGTACGTGAATTTTCCGACTTCGCGTAAAAGGGCTTTAGATGTGCCGTTATACGCAATTTCTTCCGGTAGAAGTATGGTGGAGATGTTGGGGGTTTTAGCAATTATCGGCGTTTTGAGCGTCGGTGCCATTTCCGGTTATTCCAAAGCCATGATGAAATACAAGCTCAACAAACAAGCTGAAGCTGCAAATATTTTAATTAATTATGGTTTACAATACAAAGACCATTTACCACACAATAAAGGGACAACAACATATTACAACCTTATTTTTAAAAAGCTGGGATTGATTCCCGACGGTATCCGTTATATCAGCAATACCGATATGCGTGATATTTTCAACAATAGTATAACCATCTATTATAACAATGCACAAAACGGAAGCTTTCAAAATGACTTTGGCGGCATCCGTTATACTTTTTATCCATCTCCGGATGGTCTTGAAACTTGCCGCAACATCACTAATGTCGCTAAAGAAAACGCTCAAAACTTATGGTTGGTGGAAACATACAAACATTATACAGATTCAGAAGACCTTACCATGCACGGACATTTATACGGTGATAATTATTGCGGCAACGGTAATAAATGTCTGCGCAATTTGAGTTTAAATGATCTGGATAACTTGTGTAACATTTGTGATGAAGAGCAATGTACACTGTACATTTTGTGGCAGTAAAATTCCTTTTCCATATTTTACATGGAAAAATTATCGCCTAAATAGACTTTGCGGACTTCTTTGCTGGCAACAATTTCTTTAGGTGTTCCTTCCATTAAAACCGATCCGCCATGCAAAATATAAGCACGGTCAATAATATCCAACGTTTCACGGACATTGTGGTCGGTAATCAACACGCCTAAACCGCGATTTTTAAGCTGCGACACCAAAGAACGAATCTCGCCCACCGCAATCGGGTCAATACCGGCCAACGGTTCGTCAAGCAAAATAAAATCCGGATTGCTGGCCAGCGCACGGGCAATTTCCAAACGGCGACGCTCGCCGCCGGACAAGGCAATCGCCGGAGATTTTCTTAAATGGGCAATAGAAAACTCGTTTAACAATTCTTCCAACGTGTTTTCACGCTTGCTTTCATCTTCTTCCACAATTTCCAAAATCGCTTTAATGTTATCTTCAACGCTTAAACTTCTGAAAATGGAAGCTTCCTGCGGCAAATAACCGATCCCCATACGAGCGCGGCGGTACATCGGCATATTGGTAATGTCTTCGCCGTTAATATGCACATCACCATAGTCCGGCGTAATCAAACCGATCACACAATAAAAACAGGTGGTTTTGCCGGCACCGTTGGGACCAAGCAAACCGACAGCCTCGCCACGACGGACGTGTAGAGAAACATTTTTTAACACCGCGCGATTTTTATACTTTTTGCCGATGTTAAAAATTTCTAAAATTGATTCTGAATTATTTTTCATCATGTTTTTCACCTTTGACCGTTGCGCCGGTAATCACGCCCGAGACGCGTTTCTTATTTGTTTTATCTGCCAAAACCTTACTTACCGATGTGGTTAAATTGGTTACGGCTTTATCACCTTTAATAACATTGCCGTCTTGTATGATGATGACATTATGCCGCAGTTCAACCTCGTTTTTTTCGGGAAAATATAGGCCGTAATTACCATTGGCTGTACCATCGGAGGTAACAACCTTTACGTTATCAAACGCTTCAATTTTTTCAATGGTATTTTTCTTATCCGCCCGCATCAAAGCAATCATCTTATCGGCATATATTGTATTAGCGTCGTCTATGATGCGAACATTGCCGTAGGCTTCTATTTTTTCAATTTCCTTTTGCGATCCGGCAACAAAAAAAGTTTTCATCAAATCAGCATACATCGTATTCTCAAGATTAACCGCCTTGACGTTTTGTTCCGCTTCCAAGCGGTTTTCCGTCCGATAATAGCGGATTTCTTTGTCCGCCCAAAGCGTGTTATCTTCATTTTTGACTTTTGATTTACCGGTCAAAACAATCAGTTCTTTTTCTTGATAATACTTAAAACCTTCCGCCCAAAGTTTACCCCATGCGCCATAGGCGTAAACTTGTTGATTGCCGTTGCCATAGTTGGCTTTAAAATCATATCGGGCATATTCCGTCTCAGCCGTCGTTCCTTCATCATAGACGGCAACGACGTTTTCTTCCAGTTCTATAACCTGTGTTTCCTGATTATAATAGCCGATGTCGGAATCAATATTGACAAAGCGGTTATCCCCGGCCGGAATATTTCCTTCCGGATTGATAATTTTTAACAGCTTGGATCCGGCTTTGGTTTCATCAACCTGGTCGGCAAAAAACGTGCTGATTTTATTATCTTTATCAGTAATGGAAAATTCCGTCTGTTCCATATGCAGCTTTTCAAGCTCGCCTTTCTTGGGCAGCGTTACATCCAGACTGTTTACGACATCGTTGTCTTTTAATGAAGGAAACAGCAATAAAAGTGCAATTAAAACTGCGGCCAACGACGGCATCAAAAGTTTTGCCCAGCGCAAAACCCGGGCACGACGGCTCAATTTTACCGGATTTTCATTTTCAAAAGCCGTTTCCCCATTAAAAAAAGCGTCAATTTTATGGAAATCAACCAAGTTTTAAGCAACTCCCGCCCGCAGGCAATCATGGATGTGGATAAGCCCTATCGGTTTTTTACCTTCAACCACAAACAGGTTGGTAATACCGCGGCCGGTCGTATTCATCGTCTTCAAAGCTTCAATTGCCAAAGCATCCGGACGAATTGTCTTCGGATTTTTGGTCATGACCGCCGAAACTTTTTGAGTCATTAATTCCGGTGACATCCAACGTCTTAAATCACCATCCGTTATCATGCCGATTAAATCACCGTTTTTATCCGTTACACCAACGCAACCCAGCATCTTGGAGGTCATCACGATTAAAGCTTCCTGCATTGATGTGTCTTCATCAACCACCGGCATATCTTCACCGCTGTGCATTAAGTCTGAAACTTTGCGCAAAATAGCACCCAGTTTTCCACCCGGATGACGCTGCTTGTAATCCGTTTCCGAAAAGCCTTTGCGTTCCATCATATCAACGGCCAGGATATCTCCCATAACCATTGTGGCCGTCGTGGAAGAGGTCGGTGCCAGCCCCAAAGGACAAGCTTCGCCGTCATCGGGGAGCTTTAAGACCAAATCACTGTTTATCCCGAGGGCGCTTTTAGGATTTTTGGTAATGGCAATCAGCGGAATATTGAAACGTTTGCAATAAAGCAAAATGTCTGAAAGTTCCTTCGTTTCACCACTGTTTGAAATAGCAATGACAACATCGTCAGTAGACAACATTCCCAAATCGCCGTGGCTGGCTTCACTCGGATGCACGAAAAATGACGGTGTGCCGGTTGAGGCTAAAGTTGCTGATATTTTGCGACCGACATGACCGGATTTTCCCATACCGGTAACAACAATGCGGCCTTTGCAATTTTCCATCATATCCAAAGCCTTGCTTAAATTTTCATCCAGTGCGGCTTCCATATATTTCAAAGCTTCTATTTCTTTGTCAATTGTCCGTTTGGCGTTGGCAATATCTTTATTTTCAGCCATAAATAATCTCCTAAAGTTCCTTTTTATCAAATTATAAGTTAAGCTATAATGTTATTTATATTTTCGCAAGATTTTTTTCCCGGTTGTCAACCTTGCTTCCGGTTATTTTTCCGTCCAACGACCGGAGGCATCCTGCTGCCAGTAGTGAAGCTCACCGCCCCCGGCTTTAAGCCGGCGCCATAAATTTCGCGCTGCATCAACCGCTTCGGCATTGTTGCCGTCAAAAACGTTAAAGACACGTTCAAAATTCCCGATATCATCCGGCGGCTGCGCACCATCTGTTAAAAACAGCATTTCCGCCCCGTTCGGATTATCATCATCGGCAGAAAACCATATCGGCTGCAGTTCTCCGCTGCCGTCTTTTTTGCTGCCGTGCGGCAAAAAGCTTTCATCATTATATGTCCACAAAAGTGCATTTAAAAACTCTACCCGGAGTTCGTTGCCAACTTTTACCTTGATTTTCTTGCCGGACGCATATGCTTTTTCCAACAACTTCGGGAGAACAGCCTCCAAATTCTGCTTTTGCAAATGGTAAAAATCTATCCGGCTCATATCTGTTATTCCTGTTTTTTTGCAACAAACAATTCAACAAAATATTCCTCACCGTCCGGGCTTGCAAAATCAAGCCGCAGCGGTTCACCGCTTAAAGCTGCCTCCTCAATTTGCCGGCTCAATTCTTCCATCACGAATATCGGCGCATGGTTAACTTTTTGCAACACATCGCCGGTTTTAACCCCTTTTTGCGATGCTTCGCTTTTAATATCGACGTCAACAACCTGAAAATTATCCAAACGCAGCCCCAAACCGGCATAATAAGTTCCCGGAAGGGATTTGTTTTCAGGCTCAATATTTTCTTCTGCCGGTTGTTTTGTGTCCGGCACATCACTTTCCGGCAGCGGCACTGTCTTTACATCCAAATTAAAAATTTCGCCACCGCGCCAGATTTGAAGCCTGATATCCCGTCCGGCCGGAAGTTTTGATGTATATAGAGAAAAGTCTTTACCTGAGGCTGCCGTAATTCCGTCATAACTTAAAATAACGTCACCGGCCTGTAAATTGTTTTTTTGTGCCAGAGTACTGTCTTTTACCGCCGTTATGCTTAGCCCCTGCCGGCCGTCTTCCAGTTTGGCCGGTTTGATTTCCAGCCCCAGCCAGCGCCGTTTGACCTCACCTTTTTCACGCAGCTGCCCGATAACCCATGCCGCCTGATTGGAAGGCAGGGCAAAACCGACACCGGTACTGTTGCCTGTTTTGGAAAATATAACCGTATTGATGCCGACAACTTTCCCTTCCATATCAAACATCGGACCGCCGGAATTTCCCTGGTTAATGGAAGCGTCTGTCTGGATATAGTCATCATAGGGCCCCTCTTCTATATTCCGCGACTTGGCAGAAACAATCCCGGCCGTAACGCTGCTTCCCAATCCAAACGGATTGCCGACTGCCAAAATCCAGTCGCCGACGCGGATATTGTCCGAATCCCCAAACTCAACCGGCTGCAGTTTCTCTTTGGTATCTATTTTAACCAGGGCAATGTCGGTTTTGGTATCACTACCGGTCAAAACGGCTTCATAAACAGCACCGTTTGCCGTTACAACCGAAATTTTACTTGCTTTTTCAATCACATGATAATTGGTTGCAATATAACCGTCTTCACTGATAATAAAACCCGAACCCAATGCAGCACGTCCGTCTGCCGAAAACAACAAATCATTTGCCACTCCCGGCGAATCGACCGTCTTTTCCAGTTCAGTTGAAATATTAACCACAGAAGGTATCACCCGCTCAACCAGCGGTGCAAAGGAATTTTGGGCAAAAGCCGGAAAGGCATTGCTTAAAACAGCCAAACCGGCGGCAAGAAAATTTCTAAAAGACATAACTAACCTTTAGTCCCGTTAAAATATTTGAAAAATTCGGATTCCGGCGAAAGAATAAACGAATTGTTTTCTTTTCCCAAAGACTTTCGATAAGCTTCCAAAGAACGATAGAAAGCATAGAATTCCGGATCGGCTCCGGCCGCTTTGTTCCAGATTTCGGTTGCTTCACGATCTCCTTCACCCCGGATAATCTGTGCCTGTTTTTCGGCTTCGGTTATAATGATGGTGCTTTCTTTGTCTGCCGTTGAACGAATCTGCTGTGCGGCCTGCCGCCCTTCGGCGCGCGCTTCACGTGCATCGCGCTCACGTTCGGCTTTCATCCGGTCATTAATTGCCTGCAGCACCTCAAGCGGCAAATCAGCCCGGCGAATCCGGACTTCCGCAACATTTACGCCTATCTGCTCCGCATCTTTTTTAACCAGACTGCTCATTTCGGCCATAATTTCCGAACGCTTCTCAGATAAAAGTTCCGGCAGCGTTACCCGGCCCAAAACATTTCTGACCGAAGAATTAACAATTTCTTCCAGACGGCTGCGGGCAATTATTTCCGTACGCACAGTCTGGTAAAATTTTAGCGGGTCAACAATCTGATAACGGGTAAAGCTGTCAACATCCAAGCGCTTTTTATCGTTTAAAACGATTTCCTGCCCCGGCGGATCCAGATTAAGCAGGCGCTTGTCATAAAAAACCACCTTCTGGATAAAAGGAATTTTTGCTTTTAAACCCGGCTCTTTAACCACACGCACCGGCTCGCCAAACTGCAAAACTATAACCTGTTCGGTCTGGTCCACAACATAAAGGGAACCCGCCAGCGTCATAATGACGACAGCAAGGATTATCAAGACGGAATATCTAACATTATTTTTCATTTACTTATTCTCCCTTATTTTTTGACCGGTAATACAGGTAAGACATTTGCCCCTTTGGCCGACGGATCAATCACAACCGTTTCGGATTTAGCCAAAACATCTTCCAAAGCTTCCAGATACATACGCTGCGAGGTTACCTTTTTTCCCTGTTTATAGGCATTATAAACCGAGGTAAAACGCTTAGCATCACCTTTGGCTTTATTAACAACGGCTTCTTTATAGGCTTCTGCTTCCTGCAAGCGTTTAGCCGCCTCACCCCTGGCCTTGGGAATAACTTCATTCCGGTAGGCTTCTGCTTCGTTTTTAAACCTTTCCATATCGGCTTTGGCGCGCTGAACCTCATTAAACGCATCAACAACCTGCTTCGGCGGATCGGCCTTTTGCAATTTGACGCGGACAATCACAATACCGGCACCAAAATCATCCAAAACTTTTTGCAGCTCGGCTTTGGTCTGTTCTTCCACCAGGCCGCGGTCACCGGTGATAATCGGCTGCATTTCGGACTGGCCGACGATTTCGCGCAAAACCGATTGTGCCGCCACACGGACCGTTACATCGGGGCTGCGGACATTAAACAGGTAATCTTTTGCATCCTTAATGCGCCAGACAACCGTCAGATTAATATCGACGATATTTTCATCGCCGGTCAGCATATGGCTTTCGGTAAATGAATTAAGCGCAACGCTGGACTGGTTGCTGTTATAATATTGTGCCGGAATATTGGCGGTTTCGGTTACGCCCAAATTTATGCTGCGTTCTTTGGTTACATTTACCTTAATGACTTTCTCAACCGGATACGGCAGATGATAATGCAAACCGGCACTCGTGGTATCAACATATTTTCCAAAACGCAAAATAACGCCCTGGTCACTCGGCTGAATTTGGTAAAAACCGGAAGCCAGCCACAACAAAACTAAAATGCCGGCAACCAGTTTGACCGGAAATTTAAAATCATTTTTAACACCGGAAAATTTTGCAATACGCAACGGTTCCGGCTTGGCGCGGCGGACGGCTTCACCACCGGCATCCGGTGTTTCGGGCGGAAGATCTGTTTCCCAGGGATTATTTTTCTGTGCCATATTTTTTTCCTTAAAAAAAGTTGAATTATCCTTGCATATATAACAAAGGCATTTACATCTTCTGATAAAATAATATAAATGTATCTTAAAAACAATTACGCAAACAAGAATATCCACACCGGAAGGCTTGAAGATGAACGAAGAAAACATTGTCAGAAAATATTTTGCCGCCGAAAATATCGAAAGCGTTAAAAATTTTAACGGACGGCTGATTGTTACCTTAAAAAACATTCCCGAACAGGCTGCTCTTGCCGAACAACTTAAAGCAGAACTTTCCGCTTTGGACGGCATTAAAAAGGTTTCGGTCATTTTCAGCCAGACTTCCCAAAATACCGGTCTTGGCCCCGAAATTGAAAAGTGGCGCATTAACGGGGTTAAAAAAATCATCGGCGTGGCTTCGGGCAAAGGCGGGGTCGGAAAATCGACCACTGCGGTCAATTTAGGCTTGGCACTTGCCAACCTCGGAAAAAAAGTTGCCCTTTTTGATGCCGACATTTACGGTCCGTCGCTGCCAACCATGCTCGGCTTTGAAAATACGCCGCCGGTTTCCTATGACGGAAAATTATTTGAGCCGTTTCGCAATTTCGGCATTGAGGCCATGTCTATCGGTTCGCTGATTGACCGCAACACACCTCTTATCTGGCGTGGCGCCAAAGCCTGCGGTGCCATTGAACAGCTTTTAACCGAAACTGACTGGGGGGAGATTGATATTATGGTTATTGATATGCCGCCCGGCACCGGTGATATTCAGATTACGCTTTCGCAGCGGATTGATTTTGACGGCATCGTGATTGTTTCCACGCCGCAGGATATTGCTTTAATTGACGCCGTCAAAGGTGTTAACATGTTCAAAAAAATCGGGGTTAAGATTTTGGGAATCGTTGAAAATATGAGCTATTATATTTGTGAAAAGTGCGGCCACCGGGCAGACATTTTCGGCCATGAAGGTGCGAAAGAAACTGCCGGAAAACTAGGCGAAACTTTCCTGGGCGAAATTCCGCTGCATATTAAAATCCGGGAAAATGCCGATAACGGTACTCCGATTGTGATGGCAGAACCGGAAAGTCCGCACACCAAAGCCTATGAGCAGATTGCCGCTAAAATTATTGAAGCGTTAAAATAATCTGAGCGCTTGATGTTAGATTAACTTACCGGCAACAATCAAAAAGCCTGATACTGCGGTATCAGGCTTTTTATTTTATAAATTTACTTTCTGGCAACAGCTGCCGACTGCCACATTTTTTCAATATTATAAAACTCCCGCACTTCGGGCTTAAAAATATGGACAATCACATCAAAGGCATCAATTAACACCCAGTCGGCTTTTTCCTCGCCTTCCATGGAAACCTGAAATCCGGATTTCTTCAATTCCTCACAGACTTTTTCTGCCAAAGAGGCAACATGGCGCTGCGAGGTGCCGCTGGCAACCACCATATAATCGGCTATGGAAGTTTTGCCTTTCAGATCAATGGCAATGATATCTTCCGCTTTATTGTTTTCCAACGTGTTTTTAATGATATTTAAAATTTTATCTCCGGTATTTTCCACGGTTTCATGCTCCTTCAATTTTAGCGCTTTAATCTAACGGTGACCAGGGCTTTTTAACTGGTTCTTCCTTTATTTCTATATTTGTATCTTCTTTTTTCTTGTTACGGACAACATATTTTGCCGCCGCTCGCAATGCTTCCGTCAGCCCGGTTTTGGCCACGGCCGAAATTGCAAAAACCTCATGCCCGCACGCCTTTTCCAACGCGGCGGTTTTGGCTTTAATTTCATCGCCGCTTAAGCTGTCGCATTTGTTCAGCGCCACAATTTCCGGCTTTTGAAGCAAATCTTTCTTATACAATTCAAGCTCTTTGCGTATGGTTTTATACGGCGTTACCACATCTTCGGCCGTAGCGTCAATCAAATGCAAAAAAGAGGCACAGCGTTCAACGTGTTTCAAAAAACGGTCACCTAAGCCGACACCTTCATGCGCGCCCTCTATCAGGCCGGGAATATCCGCCAGCACAATTTCACGATTATCCAGCCAGGCAACGCCTAAATTCGGGTAAATGGTGGTAAACGGATAATCGGCAATTTTTGGCCGGGCGCGTGTTACGGCGGCTAACAAAGTTGACTTTCCGGCATTGGGAAGACCAATTAAGCCGACATCGGCAATAATTTTTAATTTCAGCCAGACCCATTTTTCTTCGCCGGGCCAACCCGGTTCGGCATAACGCGGCGCCTGATTGGTCGAACTTTTAAAATGAATGTTGCCGCGGCCGCCGTCACCGCCTTTGGCAATCAAAAAACGCTGGCCGGGTTCGGTCATATCGGCCAAAACCGTTTCACCGTCTTCGGCAACAATTTCAGTGCCGACCGGTACTTTGATAATCAAATCTTCGCCTTTGGCGCCATACATCTCGGAACCCATACCGTGTTGGCCGCGCTGGGCTTTGAAATGCTGACGATAACGGAAATCTATCAGGGTATTTAAGTTTTCGACCGCTTCAAATATGACGCTGCCGCCCTTGCCGCCGTCGCCGCCGTTGGGGCCGCCGAACTCAATGTATTTTTCACGCCGGAATGAAACGCAGCCGCGGCCGCCGTCGCCTGATTTTACGAAAATTTTTGCCTGATCTAAAAACTTCATCTTTCTGCCGTTTCCTGCTTTTGCTTTCCGAGGTAATGTTCAAACTTTGAAAAATAAAGGGGGTGAACGTTCACCCCCTCCGCCTTAAAACTTAAAGACTATTCACTGACGACGGAAACGAAAACCTTATCGTCTTTTTTCTTGAATTCAACCTTGCCTTCGGCAACGGCAAAAATCGTATGATCTTTACCCATATCAACGTTTGAACCCGGATGATATTTCGTGCCGCGCTGACGGATGATAATGTTGCCGGGAATAACAGCTTCACCACCAAACTTCTTAACACCCAAACGACGTCCGATAGAATCGCGCCCGTTGGATGAGCTACCGCCTGATTTCTTATGTGCCATTTCTATATCTCCTTAAAACTTATTATTTCTCACAGACGTCGGTAATTTTGACCAGTGTAACCTGTTGTCTGTGGCCGTTCTTACGACGATAGTTTTGTCTTCTTTTTTTCTTAAAGATAATAACTTTAGCATCTTTGGCCTGTTTTAACACCGTTGCTTTAACGCTGGCGCCGGAAACAAACGGCGTACCGACAGTTTCACCCAAAGCCAAAACCTCGTTAAAAATTACTTCTTTGCCTTCTTCACCGGCGATTTTTTCAATTTTGACAACGTCACCCGCTGCCACTTTATATTGTTTTCCGCCTGTTTTAATTACTGCGTACATTTTATTCCACCTAATTTTTTTGATTTAAACATAAAACGTTGACTTGCAATATACATAACTTTTTAAAGCTGTCAACAACAATTTCGGTTATTTTTAAATAAAAATTTACGTTTTGGAATATCTTTTCAAAACACGGTACAGTTCCGGACGCATGAAACGACCCTGCCAAATTCCGCTTTTGGCCTTTTTTGCCTTTTCTTCGGCCGGTTTAAACATTTCATGACGGTAAGTCACGGCCCAGCCGGCTTTAACCATTTCTTCATTAAGATTAAGCCCGCCGCAGTAACAGATACTTAAATCGCGCTTATAGCGGTCGGTTCCCTTTTTTTCACACCGGATATCCTCTTTGCGGGCCAAACATCCTGCCACCATATCCTGCATATATTCCAAGGCTTGTTGTCCGCATTCATATTTATTACCGCTTTCATCATCGCATAATTGCAGATATTCAGGCGAATCTATACCGACCAGACGCACCGACGCGCCGTTTATCTCCAGGCTGTCACCGTCTACAACCTTAACGGCATTTTGAGCATTGGCATCAAAAACCAGCAAAAAGACGGCAAATGTCAAAAAACTTGTTTTCATTTTAAAAATCCTCCTTTAGTATAAGGATTTATAAAATTTGCGCAACCCAAATTTTTGTTTACGATTCTTTCATATTATTGCGTTAAGTTTTTCATTATAGGATTTAATATTGAGGGTTTGACCGTGTTGAAAAAATTCAGTTTAAGTTTATCGGCTTTCGGCGCTCTTGCCGCCATTGTTTCCTGCAGCAGCAATCCGGGATATTCAGGCAGCCAGCGGGCAGAAGTCTGGCAGCCGCAGATAAGCCTGCCGCGTTCGGTTGTCGTCTGCCGTTCAAAACAGTGCGCCCCGGCAAAACTTTCCATGTCAAAAGAATATATTTATAATTCCCTTTTGCACCTTTTGGACAATAACACGCAAAGCAAAGCCCTGCTCTGCGCTGCCGATGCTGCCAGCCATGTCTGCACGGAAAATTATGTAACACTTCCGATTACCGTCGGCGTTACACCGGCTAACATGTATATTGACGATGTTAAAATTACCGACGTTTCGGCAGCTTTGGGCAATAAGTCGCTTAATCTGGTTTTAAACTACAACGTTACCTATAATGGTCAGACACCGGTATGCAAACCGGCAGAAACGCTCGTCTATGTAAAAAATGCCAGCAACATTGTCATGGAAGATGCCGGTTACAGCTGCAAAATGACAACCATCGGCAACACCACCATTAAAACCCTGTTTGCCATTGACTATATTGATTTGGATTACGGCTATATCGGCGGATATTACTCTATCGGCTTGTCCGGCCCGGCATACGGCGGCGGTTCCGGCTATATGCTGATGCGGCTGCCCAAGGACGCTTATCCGCTGGCACCAATTCTGACATCTGCTGCCGAAAATAAACCGATTAAAGCAAAAGTTACGCCGAATATGCCGGCCCAGCAGACATCTGCACCGGCCAAAGCAAAAAACAAAAAGCCTTCCAAAGCCAAGGTTGAAACTTATAACGGCGTGCAGATTTTTCCGATAGCCCCGAAGAAAGCCGCACCGGAAACCAAAAAAGATGACGCGGCAGAAACTCAAACCGGAAATAAAAAAGAAACCGAAAACGGCAAACAGACCGCACCGGCGGCTGAAACTGCAAAAGCTCCGGCGGCTGAAACCGCAAAAGCACCGGCGGCTCAAACCGCAAAATAAGATCGTTTTTGATACCCGTTTTCCCCTCATCAACCTGATGAGGGGATTTTTTTATTTAAGGTTTTATTTTCGGCAAAGAAACTGCTTGCAAAAATCACATAATTCTTTAATATAAGCACTGCCGTCGTGTGACGGTGGTGTCCACAAGACATCTTCACTAAAAAACTCCTTGAAAAGGGGAGTTCCCGATATAAGTCCTTGGCGCGAATAACGGGGACTGATGTTAGGCAGTTGTTTGGCTCCTCCGCTTTGTTTTTCAAAGCGGTTTTGTTTTAATTTTATAAACAAAGATGGAGTTAAAAAACATGAGCAAAAGAAGCTGCCACGCGAAAGTGGTGAAAAAATCATTTAATGTCCAACTATTACACCGGATGCATGACTATCGGACGAAACACCGGATATCAGCCTCGAAGGTATCGGCGGCAACATTAATACCGGAATGTCGGATAAAAAAATCAGAGCGTACGGGGAATCTGCCGTGGTTTGATATGGCAAAACTGTTATATTTCTACGGGAAATGGTTTTCGGTGAAATTGATAGACGAGAAACAATACGAACCGGAAGAAGGGGAGCTTGAGGCAGAAGAGGAAGGGGAAGAACAAAACCCGCTTCAAACGGCTCCAACCTCTCAAACGGAAGCCCCGAAGGTGCCATAACCGGCAATTACGGCACCGGCAGCCATACCGTGCGCCGGTGCCTGCAATAACTTATATCATAAATCTTATCAAAGTTACCAGATAGGCATATACCAAAAAGGCAGCAGTTTTATAAACAATACCCCAAACCGTCAGGCTGCCGCCGGCAATGAAAAGCTGAATGAGAACTGCCGTTAAAACCGCGCAACCGAGCATAATAAGCCAATAATGCTTTTGTTTGTTTAACAACAGTGCCAGAACAACCGCTGCTCCGGCTATATACGGGCTGCGCATGGCGGCAAAAATATTTTCCGCCTGTGACGTAACTGCGCCAACTCTTAACACATAGGCAGCAATTAAGGCTATTACGGCGGTAACAAAAATCATAAAACAGGTTTTCTTAGACATTTTTATTTCCTTTTTTAACACTTATGTTTTCTTTCTAGCGGGAAATGCTTAATAAAGGCATAATTATCCGCCATTGCCGTTTAATTTTTTTAAAACGCATATATATCTGTGTAAATTTTCAAGGAGAACATGTATGATTACGGAAGATATCAAAAACAAAAAAATTCATAACATCCGGCGTAAAAAAATTTTAGACAGGCCGCTGCCTGACTTTCACATTTCGGGTTTGTCCGATGATACGATTATTGACATAAAAAACGGCGGACTGGATGACGCGGAAGAATTTAACTGCAGCATGTATAATTTCGGGGAAATGGACAACCTCCCCGACAGCGACCGCGCCATGATTCCCGGCAACCGGACCTGCAAAGAATACCGCCCTTAAACTCAGGCTTTGTCTTTAATTTTTCCGGTCATGAACAACAGATAAGCCACGCAGACGCCCATAATCATGACGGCACCATCCTGAGATTTGAGCAAATCGGAAGCTGCCCCCATCAACACCGGAAAAACCGCGCCGCCGCAGATACCCATAATCATCAAGGCCGAAACTTCGTTTTTCTTATCAGGTTTTGATAACATCGCCTGTGAAAAAACAATCGGGAAAACGTTGGCATTGCCAAAGCCGATCAGTCCCATGCAGACATACAGCATTTTCAAATCGTCAAAAACAATCAGGCCGCCAAGACCTGTGGCCAAAATCACCATACTTATCAGGAAAAAGCGGCGGCTGGAATATTTGGCCAGGATATATGCCCCGAACAGACTGGCAAAAGTCCGGAAAAGAAAATAAACGCCGGTGGCCATTGCCGCCGTTTCCAATGTAACCGGAAGTTTTTCCATAAAAATTTTAGGTGCCGTCACATTGGTGCCGACATCAATACCGACATGGCATAAAACGGCCATAAAGGAAAGGAAGACCAGTTTATCGCCCAACAAAGCAAAACTTTGCTTGAAACCGGCGGTTTTCCCTTCCAGCTTTTCTTCGGGAATTTTATCAAAATACAGGCTTACAAGAGCAACGGCGCCTTCGGCCAAAAAGATGACATACAACAGCCGCCAGTTGCCGAATTTTACCGCCATCCAGCTTGCCAAAAGCGGACCGGCAAAAGCTGCCACCGCCTTGACAAACTGGCCAAAGGTTACGGCGCTTGAAAGGCGCTTTTTACTGACAATGTTTGACAACAGCGGATTAATTGACACCTGCATCATGGTGTTGCCTATCCCTAAAAGCGAAAAAGACACAACCATTAACGGCAGGTTGTAATCTATCAGCGGCAAAATAACGGCCAGCAAGGTAACGACCAAACTCCATAAAACGGTTTTATGCCGTCCGATTTTGTTCATCAGCATTCCGGTCGGCACTGAAGCTAAAAAGAACCAGAAAAAAACCATTGAGGCAAACAAGTTGGCAACCGTATCCGACAATCCGAAATCAGCTTTGACATAATTGGTGGCAATGCCGGCAGAATCCACAAACCCCATGGCAAAAAAAGCGAGCATGACCGGAACAAGCTGCCAGACAACCATTGATTTTTGAGATTGTTTTACCATTGCTTTTCTCCTTTATTTAAAATGTTTTATCATACTTGGGCCAGGCACCTTCCCTGGTACAGACAAAAGCCGATACATTTACGGCCGTGTGGTGTGCTTCTTTCAGGGATTTTCCGCTCAAAAGAGCATAAACAAAAGCACCGGAAAATGAATCGCCGGCGCCGACGGTATCGGCTACTTTGACCTGTGGCGTTTCAAAATAAGAGGTTTCCGTTGTGGAATATATGCGGCTGAATTTTTCACCGGCAGTAAAAATAAGATATTTTAAGCCGTAACGTTTCATTAAAATGCGGCAGACTTCTTCATCGCTTCCTTTCAAATCCAGCAGCGGACGCAGCACGGCCATTTCATCAATATTAATTTTAAAAACATTGGCATGTGTTAAAAGCGTATCAATCAAACCGGCCGAATAATAACTTTGGCGCAGATTAATGTCATAAAGCCTTATTGCTTCCGGCTGAACGAATGAGAACATTTTTAATATATTTTTCCGGCTGTTTTCATGGCGGGAAGCCAACGTGCCGTAACAAACGGCATCGGCTTTTCTTAAAATTTCTTCTGCTTCCGGCTCAAGCGGAATATGATCCCAGGCGACATCTTCAACAATTGTATAATCCGGGATGCCGTTTTTTAATTTAACTTCGACCGTTCCGGTCGGGAAATTTGTGGTGGCTATAATTCCGTTTATACCGCTCTTTTTGAGTTCGGCTAAAATTTCGGCGCCGTTTTCATCGTTTCCGACCGCGCTTATTGCATACGCCTTGGCACCAAGCTGTGCCGCATGATAAACAAAATTTATCGGGGCGCCGCCGGCTTTTTTATGGTCGGAAAAAACATCCCATAAAAGCTCGCCGATACCGACCATCAGGGGCTGTCGTCCGTTTTCCATAATGTTCTCCTTAAAAAACTGTTTATGATATATTTATAATAAAAAATAATTTAAGCTTCATTAATGTTTTTTTATCTTCCGCAGCCTTTTTAAATAAAAATCTCCGCTGCTGTTAAAAAAACACCCACGGGCTTGAAACAGTGCGCAGGTGTTTTAATTGGCGTCAGCGGCGGGCTGGAGTCAAAAAAATCCCCGCGGATTATTTCAAACTCGCGGAGACTACAACTGGCGTCAGCGGCGGGACTCGAACCCACTACCCACAGTTTAGGAAACTGTTGCTCTATCCTGATGAGCTACGCCGACAAATAAGATATATTCGGATTATAACCAATTTTAATAAAATGCAACATATTTTTTCTAAAAAAACTTGCTTTTAGACAAAAACATATGTATATTACAAGTATGTTTTAAGTATTTTGGATATTATTGGAAATTTTTCGGGTTTGCACCGGAGGCTTTTTTTATAACATCTCTTTTGCTTAAAGCATTTTTTTATCCTTTAACCAAAAGAGGGAACGGGAGTAACTTAAGCCCTCTTTAAACAAACCCAGTTTTTTTATGCAAAACAAAAAGTATCTTACAACACCTGAAAAAATTGATGAAACAATTAATGCCCTGACCATATACCGCAGCGGTTGGGCCAATGATATCCGTGAAGGCTGGCAATGCGGCATAAGCGGTGCAGGTATGCTCATATTTAAGCTCTATGAGATTGCCGGATGCATAATCTTGGCTTTGGAACAGGTGAAAAAAGGCCATTATCGCGACAAACTTGCGATGATGATGGTCTACACGCAATTGGAAGATTTCGTCAAATCAAAAGAATTTGATGATTTTTCAGCGCTTTCGGAAGCTGGTATGTGCCATGTGGTTACGATTGCTACCAAACATCACATCGCAGTGATGTTTGAGGTGTTGGAAGAATTAACAGAATGAATTTAAATTTCAGAGCGTGCGTTTTTTAACGCCGCTCTTTTTTGTTTTTATCCCATTTATTGACAAAAATAACATTTATGGTATACTTTGCTTTATAGGGAAAGACAATACCGATGATAAAAATTAAAGATATTTACATTGCACATGAAAAAGGGCTGGAACCGGTGGCGCCAATAGCAAAAGAAGCCATTGAGGAAGTTATGTCCTGTTTTCCCGCATTCAAAGAAGCATATCCGATAACCGTCCTCGGCAATTGGGAAAGCGAACATTTACGCACGGCCAGCGATGGAAAACTTCTCCTTGAAGCCTATGAAAGTACAAACTGGTACATCGGCCAGGCGGCACAACAAGCCATAAGCGACGGGCGTGCTTCCGGCATAAAATTGAACAACAGAAAGATCAAAGTAAACGGACAAATCAGTATTGATTCGCTTTATGATAATTTATCACGCGACCCTTATGCCAAAAGAATCCCGCAAATTCAGATTTTGCTCACCAAACACGATTTATACGGTACCCAAAGCAACGGCAGGTTATTGAATTTTTGCCTAGGGGTTAGTAAAGAAGATGCTTTTTCCATTGTTTCCACTGCACGTTTTATCAGGCCTGACGGCGTTTTCGATCAGGAAGGATTTAAAACCGTTGTCATGCATGAATTCGGACATGCCATCGGCTTGACCCGGGAAGGCAGAATCAATACCTATGAACAACTCGGTCCACATTGTGCCGATGAAAACTGTATTATGCAGCAGCGTTTGGACGGCGATTTTAGCGACATTACCCGCCGCCGTTTAATCTTTAAAGCGCACGATTTACCGCCGATTTGCCCGGATTGCATCACGGAAGGGGAAAAGTTTTTCCGCCGCAGTCTGGCGAAAGCTTTAATTCGCGATTTTAACATCCGCAATCGTTAATTTTTTTTATTTTACACCGCTTAACAAATGTGCATAAACAACCGATGATATCCCGGCTATCAGACCGGCATTTTCTTCATCTGACATTTTTGAATCAGAGAGCATGACAACGATATAATATTTCCGCCCGTCGGGAAGAACGACAAAACCGGCATCGTTGTCTGCGATTTTGACCCCGTTTTCCCGGCGCGAAGATGAACCGGTTTTATGGCCGACAACCGTTTGCGGCGGTAATCCGGCCTTAATTTTATCATTGCCGGTTGTGGTTTTTAGCAACATCTGTTTAAGAAAATCTTTTTGATACGAGGGCAGAATGTTCCCGTCAAATGCTTTTTGCATAACCCGGGCAACATCTAAAGGATATGCTTTATTAAGCAGCTGTTTTTCAATATCGGCATTCATCTCCCGTTCGTTAACCGTAACGGTAATCTCTTTAAAACCGATGGTTTTTAAGTATTCTTCCACTTCTTTGGCCCCGCCTGCATATTCAAGCAAAATATCGGCCGCATTGTTATCGCTTTGGGCAAGCATATATTCCAACAATTCTGCCAGGCTGATCCCGGCCGGAAAATGCCGGTATTTTTTTAACATCGGACTGTAAAGCGTTTTTTCAACCATGTTTTTTTGCACGGTTATTTTTGTCTGCAAATCAGTCTTATCCGTATAAATTTTATCCAGGACTTTCAGGGCAATAAAAAATTTAAAAACGCTCATTAAAGGCTGCCTTATGTTTCCGGCCGCCCAATAGCGGCCATCTTCAACAACCGCCACGCCGGCATGAACGTCTTTTCCCTGCAGCAGGCGGGATATTTTATAATCCAGTGAATTTTTATAAAACCCGGTATAAACCGCGCTTCCGGTTACAAAACAAACGGCAGCCAAAAAAATCAGCCATAATAACTTTCTCATTTTAATACCTTTTTTAAATTACCTTGACTTTCGACATTATCAATATTTAAAACAATTCTCTTGATGATCATCAACAATGCCCGCCGCCTGCAAATAAGAATAAATGACAACACTGCCGGTATATTTCATGCCGAGCTTTTTCAAGTCTTTGGAAATTTTATCGGAAAGCGGCGTACGGGCCGGAAAGGTTTTTCCGTCGCCTTTGATGGTTTTGCCAGCGGTAAAATGCCAGAGATATTTGTCAAACGTTCCAAATTCCTCACGGATTTTAATAAAAATTTTGGCATTATTGACAGCCGCTTCAATTTTGCCGCGGTTACGGATTATGCCGGCGTTGTTTAACAGGCGGTTGATATCATCTTCTTTATAAGCAGCTACTTTTTCAACTAAAAAACCATCAAAAGCCTGCCGGAAATTTTCCCGTTTTTTTAAAATCGTCAGCCAGGACAACCCGGTTTGAAACATCTCTAAAATTAAAAGTTCAAACAACTTCTTATCATCATGGCAGGCAACGCCCCATTCTTCATCATGGTAGCGGATATAAATTTCCGGTTGGTTTTCAACCCAGGCACAACGCTTTAACATTTCTACTCCGGATAAACAAGATGTTCCGGGCTGATATTTTCCAAGACTTCTTGTAAATATTTTTCAGCCCAGTATTTGGCCATCGGCAGGTTCATATCGCGGAAATTACCGCAGTCTTTAGCGGAAGCACCCGGAATATCTCCCTGATAATCTTTAATAAATTCAAACATTTCGGTTACAAGCGGCAAAATTTCCTTTGAGGAATATTTTCCCGAAACCACCAGATAAAACCCCGTCCGGCAGCCCATCGGCCCGAAATAGACAATCTTGTTTCCCCACTTTTTATGATTGCGTAAGAATGTCGCGCCTAAGTGTTCAAGGGTATGAATTTCGGCAGTGTTCATGACCGGTTCAAAATTAGGACGGGTCATGCGGATATCAAAAGTGGTCACCTGAGCATTTTCAAAACTATCAACACGGGATACATAAAGACCCGGCAAAAGCCTTAAGTGATCGATTGTAAAACTGGCTATTTTATTCATTGTCTTTCTTTTCCCCGGCTAATTTTTCCAAAAATTTTATCTGAATGTCGGCGAGCTGTTTAATGCTCTCAACAACAGCATATTCGCCGGGAGCATGCATCCCCTCGCCGCTGCCCGAATGCATAATAACCGTTGCACCGCGCACGGCAAATTCACGCGAATCGGTTGCACCGCCGATATACTCAAATTCCAGCGAATGGCCTAAAATATCTTCGGCAAAATTTTTATAAGCGACGATATGCGGATTATTTTCTTTCATGACTACCGGCGTGGAAGCTGAAACCACTTTATAAGACACGCCTTTTTCCATGCATTTATCAAGATTAGCGCTTAAAGCTTCCACATTGGACGTTTCTATCAGTCTGAAATCCAGCAACGCTTCGGCATGAGAGGCTATGACGTTGGAAACTTCGCCGCCTTCTATTTTGGCAAAATGAACCGTATCAATCCAGGTGTTTTCCGGTTTGGCCTCATCCATTGAAAATGCCGGATAAATTTTGCGGATATTTTTCCAGGTCTTAAATAAGTTTTCATTGGCGTCGCGCCCGTCCCAAGGGGTTGAACCGTGTGCCGCTTCGCCTTCGGCGGTTATTTTCACAAAAACCGGATTTTTACAGCGGGCCACAATCTTCATGATATCGCCGCCGACATCATTATCAAGTACGATTTTAGCATTTAAATCCGGATGATTTTTTAAAAAGGCTTCAGTGCTTTTGCTTCCTTTTTCTTCATCGGTTGAAAGAATAACGCCGAACTTTATCGGTAGTTTATGTGCCAAAACATAATGCAGTGAGTTAAGCGCCACGGCTGCAAATGATTTCATGTCAAGCGTGCCGCGGCCAAAAATTTTTCCGTTTTCATAACGCGGCTCAAACATTTCATCTGATGCCGGCACCACATCAATATGGCCTATCACCAGCACATCAAAATAATCTTCCATAACATTGGCGGCAAAAAACACCGGCGAAACGCCGTCATAACGGCAGATTTTAACTATGGCGCCGCTTCCTTGCAGATTATGCTCAAGATAGTTCAGACATTTTTCAATTTCGATTTCATTTCCGGTTTCGGTGCGAAAACGGATTAAATCTTCCACGGTTTTCATTAAATCCATAATTTTTACCTTTTCTTTATCATCTTTGCGGTAGGGTATATTTAATATAATACAAATCATGAAAAGGGAAATAAAATGAAAACATTATTAACTATAATAATTTCTCTTCTTATGCCTTTGACGGCGGCAACCGCTCAGGAAACGGATGCAAGTGAAAGCGGATTGCAGCTGCCGAGAATGGTATCTTTGCGTTCAAATACGATTAACGGGCGCTCGGGCCCGGATACAAAATATCCGATTGAATGGGTTTATAAACAAAAAGGCGCCCCGGTGGAAATTATCAATGAATTCGGGCTTTGGCGCAAAATCAAGGACTGGGAAGGTTCCGAATCGTGGGTACACAAATCCATGCTGACCGGAAGACGCTTTGTCAGAGTTATGACACCGGGTGAAAATAATATTTATAATGAAGATGATTATCAGTCAAAAGTTATTGCCAAGGTTGAAGACGGCGTTATCGGTGAAATAAAAAAATGCCGGAAAGGAAATGCTTTTTGCCTTATTCAGTTTGGAACCGTTGAAGGCTGGGTGCCGAAAAACATTTTATTCGGCGTTTACGAAGATGAAAACATTGATTAGAACAAAGCCCTCTTCCGGGGCTTTATTTTTAATTTCAAATTATGGAAATTCATCCTTTTTATCCCTTTAAATTGCAAAAATATAACATTGTTCTTTGCTTTCCAGGCCAAGAATCTCCTTTTTTCTTTTCTGTCATGCCTTAAGAGCGAACGAATGTGAACGAGTGAGTGCAAGGCATCCACCCTCCCCGTCATGCCTTCAAAACGCGGAGCGTTTTGGATTAGGCATCCACGAATCAAACACCCAAGCCTTGTTTTTCTGGACCCCTAATCCTCCGTGCTAAAGCACGTCGGAGGGGTTGTTATATTTATTTACGTAATCAGATCGGCGGCGGAAAGTACATTAATCTTATCAAAAGTCAATATAATTTTGCCAATATGACTGTTGCACAAATAACAGATATTTGTGAACAACAACTGGCATTAACGGATAAAAAACAGGTTTATTTCCAGTTTTGTTTTAGAAATACAAAATCATAAAAGCCGCCTTTATAAGGCGGCTTCAGGGTCTACGGCAATTTTTTTATTGAGCATTATTAATCAAATAAATTTCCACCCGGCGGTTCTGCTCTCTTCCGGCCGCCGTGCTGTTGGAAGCAATCGGGTTGGAAGCACCCATACCGGCTGCACTGATACGGCCGGCAGAAACACCCCGCAACTCTAAATATTGCGCCACCGCTACTGCACGGCGCTGCGAAAGCGGAATATTAATCGAATCATTACCGGTACTGTCGGTATAACCTAAAACCTGCAAGGTGGTTTTGTTATATTCATCGGCAACTTTAGCTACCGAATCCAACACTCTGTTTGCGCTGCTTTTGATAACCGCTTCATTGGTATTAAAGGTAATGGCATTAGGCATAATCAAACGGATATTATCACCGTCGCGCGCCACTTGGACACCGGTTCCCTGTAGTTCCTGACGGAGTTTGCGGGCCTGTATGTCCATATAACCGCCGGTTGCCGCACCGGTTGCCGCACCGACACCGGCGCCGATTAAGGCTCCCTTTTCACCACCGACCAAAGCACCGACACCGGCGCCTAATGCTGTTCCGATGCCTGTTCCCCAGGCGGTTTTTGAAACTTTGCTTTCACCCGTGTACGGGTCTGTGGCGCAGGCAGCTAAAAAGCTTACAGCTACTAATGACAACAAAATTTTTTTCATCAGATTTTCTCCTTAAATATTATCTGCTTTAACTATGACAGTTTTAATTTAAGTTGCAACAACTTTGAACAACCGTTCAACAGAAAACGCCGGAAAGTAAATTCCGGCGTTTTGCGTTTTTTATAATGCTTAAAGGCCGACAATCCGGGCTAAGGCTTCCTCCACTTTGGCTTTGTTTTCCAAAGCTTCGGCCTGACGGCGTTTTTCTTCGGCCACAATATTGGCCGGCGCACGTTCAATAAAGCTTTGATTGCTTAACTTCCGGGCATAGTTTTCCAAATTGCGGTTTAAATTCTCCAGCTCTTTGTTTAAACGTTCCCGCTCGGCAGCAAAATCAACCACGCCTTTTAACGGCAACAGTAAAACGCCTTCTTTGAAAACGCTTTGAACCATATCTTTGGTAATTTCCTGATTATCGGCAAAAAGCTCAATCTTTTCCAGGCGCGCCAGCGAACAGACCAAATTTTCCATACCTGCCAGATATTGTTTCGACTCTTCTGACAAGCCTTTTAAATATATGTGCAGTTTGGCCGCTGCCGGTAAATTCATTTCCGAACGGAGCGAACGAATCGTGCTGATTAAATCAATCGCCCAATCAATTGCCGGCGCTGCCGGTTGAACATTTTCAACTTTCGGCCATGGTGCATGAATCAGCTTAACATTGCGCTTTGCCAGATTGTTCCACAACTCGGTGGTGATAAACGGCATAAACGGGTGCAAAACAATCAGTATACGATCCAAAACCCAGGCAGCCGTTGCTTTGGCTTCGGCAGCAGCCTGTGTATCATCGCCGTAAAAAATCGGTTTAACCAGCTCAATATACCAATCGCAAAACGTTCCCCAGACAAACTGATAAATCGCATTCGCGGCATCGGAAAAACGGAAATCATTTAAGTGTTTCGTAACCTCTGCTGACGCAATGTCTGCTTTGGCTACAATCCATTTATTAATCTCCGACCTGACCGCATGCGCATCAAAGCCTTCCGGTTCAGCACAACCGTTCATCTCACAGAAACGGGCGGCATTCCATAATTTTGTAGCAAAATTGCGGTATCCGGCGATACGGGCTTCCGACACATTAATGTCGCGTCCTTGCGTTTCCATCGCCGCCATAAAAAAGCGCAAAGCATCCGCCCCGTATTTTTCGATTGTTTCCATCGGGTCAATCGTATTGCCTTTTGATTTACTCATTTTACGGCCCTGTTCATCTCTGACCAGCCCGTGCATATAACATTTTTTAAACGGCACTTCTTTCATGGCATACATGCTCATCATCATCATGCGGGCAACCCAGAAAAAGATGATGTCAAAACCGGTAACCAATACTGAAGTCGGGTAAAACGTTTTGAGATATTCACCTGCTTCCGGCCAACCCAGGGTCGAAAATGCCCAAAGGCCTGATGAAAACCACGTATCCAAAACATCTGTTTCACGCGTTAATTCAACTTTTTTGCCATAGTGCTTTTCTGCTTGTTTATAAGCTTCTTCTTCGGTTTCCTCGCAAAAAATTTCACCATCCGAACCGTACCAAATCGGCATCTGATGTCCCCACCACAGCTGACGGGAAATACACCAGGGCTGAATGTTTCTCATCCATTCAAAATATGTTTTCTCATAAGACTTCGGCACAAACTGCATTTTGCCTTCTTCAACAACGCGAATCGCCTCCATCGCAAGTTTGGGCGCATCAACAAACCACTGGTCAGTCATTAACGGTTCAATCACCACACCGGAACGGTCGCCATAAGGAATAACCATCGGATGGTCTTCAATTTTTTCCATCAGCCCGAGTTCGGTGAGCTTTTCGATTGTCTTTTGGCGGGCTTCCTGCGTACTCATACCTGGAAACGGCGTATTTTCATTTAAGGTTGCATCTTCGTTTAAGATATTAATCATCGGCAGATTATGGCGCCTTCCAACCTCAAAGTCATTAAAGTCATGCGCCGGGGTAATTTTAACTGCACCGGTTCCTTTTTCCGGATCAGCATGCTCATCGCCGATTATCGGAATGACACGGTTAACAATCGGCAAAATACAATTTTGGCCTATCAGATGTTTTAACTTCTCATTTTCTTTGGAAACCGCCACGGCCGTATCACCAAACATGGTTTCCGGACGGGTGGTGGCAATATGGATATATTCTTCCTCTTTTCCTTCAATCGGATATTTGTAATAATACATCTTACCGACGGTTTCTTTTTGAATAACTTCCAAATCAGAAACGGCCGTTCCCAGTTTCGGATCCCAGTTTACCAGTTTTTTAGCCTTAAAAATCAGGCCGTCTTTATAAAGTGATACAAAAATTTTACGAACGGCACGGCTTAATCCTTCATCCATGGTAAAGCGCTCACGGCTCCAGTCGCATGACGCGCCTAAGCGTCGCAATTGTTTACAAATTGTTCCGCCGGATTGTTCCTTCCACTTCCAAACGGTTTCAATGAACTTATCGCGGCCTAAATCATGACGGGACAGCCCCTCTTTTGCCAGATTTCTTTCAACCACCATCTGGGTTGCAATGCCGGCATGATCCGTACCCGGCTGCCATAAAACTTTTTTGCCCTGCATACGATTATAACGGACTAAAATATCTTGCAGCGTTTCATCCAAAGCATGGCCCATATGCAAAATACCGGTAACGTTCGGCGGCGGAATCACAATTGAAAATGCTTCATTATTTGAACGCATGTCCGGTTTAAAATCCCCCGATTGTTCCCAATCCTGATAAATTTTTTCTTCAAAATCTTTCGGATTATAATTTTTTTCCAACATATTGTTATTTCCTATTTTTAATTTATATTCGCAATTCAAACAAAAACCCTCAAAATAAAATATTTCAAGGGTAAAAAATATAAAGAAAGGTTCACCTTAAAACCCGGGCTTTAAGAACCTTCCTTTACCCGCACTCGGGAAGATGTTTTTGTATCTTCTTCATATTTTAAGGCCTCTTCTTTGGCAAAAAGTTCGGCATATTTATGCAAAATTTTAGCGGAAACATCATCAAAATTCCAATTGGAATATTCGTACGGCAAAGCCCAGCCTTTAACCAGCATGTCTTTGGTTAACTCAAAAACATCGCCTTCTTTTTCTTTGGCATAGTCACGAATACAGGAACGGGAGGCGCTTTGGGCAACCTCCTTATCCCATAAGATATTCCGGATTGAAGCCAGAATTTCTTCCATTGACATTTCTTGTTCGTCAGCCATGGCTTTCCCTGTTTATTAATCTGCTGCTTGCATCATAGCAGATATTTTTTATTTATCAACAGATAATGACAGCCATTTGCCGCGCGTTTCCTTGGAATATTTTTCGGCATCATACAAATTGACCGACAGGTTCAAATCTTTTGCCGTCAGTTTTCCCATGGAAAGCAGCAACTGCATGCCGGAAACATAATAGTCGCGGCGGGCTTCAACTTCTTCCACATTGGAGTTAAGTAAATATTGATAAGCGTCCAAAACATCCAAAACCGTACGGTTGCCTAAGGCTTCTTCCTGCTGAACACCGTCCAAAGCAATGGCATAAGCTTTAATCTGGTCTTTAACCGAAGCAATTTTGGCCTGGTTTGACACCATATATTCCCAGTTGCTGGAAACGGAAGACATCATTTCGCGTTCAGCCTCCAATACGGCTTCCTGAGCCTGCCATTTCTGGTATTTGCTCTGGCGGATACGGGCACGATTTTCACCGGCATCATACAACGGAACCGTCATATTAACCCCCCAGGTAAAGCTGTTGGTTTCGGGATCTTGAGTTTCCAAATCACGGGTCTGGCCACGAACAGCGGAAGCCTCAAAATTAACCTGCGGCAGTAAAGCACCGGTGTTGGCTGAAACAGTATACACCTGGGCATTCAGACTGCTTTTGGCCGCTTTTAAAGCATAGTTGTGTTCGCGGGCATAACTGATGGCCTCTTCAATTGATTTCGGAAACATTTCCGCAATACCGACCGGCTCTTCTAAGTTATTCGGTTCAGAACCGATAACCTGGATATAAACAGCTTTGGAGGCTGCCAAATTCCCCTCAGCGGCAATACGGTCGGAGCGCGCCTGAGAATAACGGGCCTCGGCTTGAGAAACGTCCGTACGCGTCACTTCGCCGACGTTAAAACGTTCTTTGGTTTCTTCCATACGTTTTTTTAACAGTTTTTCATTGTTAACCTGCAATTCAACAATGGATTCATCACGGACAACATTTAAATAAGCCGTTGATGCTTCTAATAAAATCTGTTGTTCCACATTATATAAATTGCTTTGTTCGGCTTTAACCGTATTATCGGCAGCTTTCACCGAATTCCAGGTTGAAAAACCGTTAAAAATCGGCTGGCTGATAACTGCGGAAACAGACTCGTCATAACCATCGGTCGTCACCGGATGAACATCATTATGTACATGCGAATCGGAATAACTTCCTTCCAAAGCAATCGTCGGGCGGAAACCGGATTTGGCAATTGCCACATTTTCATCCACGGCACGCAGGTATGCCCGCTGCGCCTGCAAGGTGGGGTTGTTGGTATAAGCACTGCCCATTGCCTCAAAAATTGTAACAGCGCCGGCCGGAGATGCCAAAGCCGTTATCGTCAATAAAGTCAATAAAAAAGTCTTTTTCATTTTTTCTTCCTGTCTTCATTTTGTTTGTTATGAGGGATTATTCAATATTTTTATTTGTTTTTCAACCCTTATTAATTAGGTTATATTTCAAATTAATTAAAATAATCTTATATCGTTAAACAAATTTCAAACAATTTTGTGATACAAGTTGGATAATTGGGTATTTTAAACAGGGGGAAAAATTTTGAAAAAAGAAGAATCCAGAGCTATCAGCGAAATTGATAAAGCAAGACTTAAACTTTCAATTGAACATTATATTAAATATTTTATCGGCAAAAGAACCTGCGAACTGACCAAAGAGGAAGCTTTTGAAGCCATCGCCCTGGCCGTTCGCGAATTTGCCATGGACCGGATGTATAAAACCATTCACCGTTACAATGCCGCCGGCAGCAAAAGGGTTTATTATCTTTCAATTGAATATCTTATCGGTAAATCATTGGAAAATAATTTGCATAACCTGGAATTATTTAATCTGCTTAAAGATATTCATATTGACGGTTTCCCGAATATTTCCATGCAGGAAATTTTTGATGCCGAATATGATCCGGCTCTGGGTAACGGCGGTTTAGGGCGATTGGCCGCGTGTTATCTTGATTCAATGGCATCTTTGGGCATTGCCGGATTTGGCTATGGCATCAACTACCAGTTCGGTTTATTTAAACAAAAATTTGAAGACGGCTGGCAAATTGAACAGGCCGACAGCTGGCTTGGCGAAAATTCACCCTGGCAGTTTGCCCGCCAAGACAGAAAAGTTGCCATCCCTATATATGGTAATGTCGAAAGTTATATGGGTGCTGACGGCAAACCGTATTTTACCTGGATTAACACTCAGACACTTTACGGTGTTCCTTATGACTTTCCGATTGTCGGCTATGAAGGAAAATCTGTTAACTATCTCAGATTGTTTTCAGCCAAAACCGACGAAGAACTGGATATTAACGTCTTTAATGAAGGCGGTTATATGGAGGCGGTTAAAGACAAAATCAAAACAGAAACCATCTCCAAAGTTTTGTATCCGTCCGATGCCGTCGAATCCGGCAAAGAGCTTCGTCTGACACAGCAATATTTCTTCGTTTCCTGCGCCATTCAGGATATCATCCGCCGCTTTTTGGAAAAATGCAATGATTTTGACCGCATGCCGGAATTTGTCTGCATCCAGCTCAATGATACACACCCGGCGCTGGCCATTGCCGAAATGATGCGTCTGCTTATTGACCAGTACGGGCAGGACTGGGATACGTCCTGGAATGTCACAACCAAAATTTTTGCTTATACCAACCATACCCTGCTGCCGGAAGCTTTAGAAACCTGGCCGACCAGAATTTTGGGCAAAATGCTGCCGCGGCATTTACAGATTATTTATGAAATCAACAACCGGTTTGTGGAATTTGCCAAATCAAAATTCGGGGCAGATTCTCCCAAAGTGGCCAAAGTTTCCATTGTTTCCGGTGACGGCGACAACCAGATTATCCGTATGGCCAACCTTTCCATTGTCGGCTCTTTTTCGGTCAATGGCGTGGCCAAGCTGCACTCTGAGTTAATTAAAACTTCTTTGGTGCCGGAGTTTTATGAGCTGTGGCCGGAGAAATTTATCAACATCACCAACGGTATTACGCCACGGCGTTGGCTATTGCATGCCAACACGCCACTGGCTGATTTGATTTCCGATAAAATCGGCAAAGAATGGATTACGCATTTGGAAGAGTTGGAAAAACTTGAGCAGTTTATTGATGATGATAAATTTATCAAAAAATTCGCCGAAAACAAAAAGACCAATAAAGAAAAACTGGCTTATCAAATCTTTAAAAACACCGGCATTATGGTTAACGCTGACAGTGTTTACATTATCCATGCCAAACGAATCCATGAATATAAGCGTCAGCTGATGACGATTTTACAAGTTATCGGCGACTATCTGGCAATCATAAAAGATAATGCCCGGCCGATTTGTAACAAAACTTATATATTTGCCGGTAAAGCAGCGCCATCTTATACCTTTGCCAAACTTATCATTAAACTGATTAACAACGTGGCAGACATTGTTAATAATGACCCGAGAGTTAATAATGCCATTAAGGTTGTCTTCATTCCGGATTACAAGGTTTCCCTTGCCGAAAAAATGATTCCGGCCGCTGATATCAGTCTGCAGGTTTCCACTGCCGGTTTTGAGGCTTCCGGAACCGGTAATATGAAATTTGCCTTAAACGGTGCATTAACCGTCGGCACTTATGACGGTGCCAACATCGAAATTCGGGAAGCCGTCGGCGAAGACAACTTTTATCTGTTTGGTTTGAAAGACGAACAGATAAAAGCCATGCGCTCATCATACAACCCGCGCGCCTTGTATGAAAAGTCCGATTATATCAAACGTATTTTAAATGCTCTAAATTCCAATATGTTCTGCGAAAAAGACCATGTTCTGCTCTTTAAACCAATCTTTGAAGAGCTTTTGAACCGGGATTATTATTTCATTTTGGCTGATTTGGAAGACTTTAACAACACACTCCATCAGGCTGAGCACGATTATCTCAATACAAAAGAATGGAATAAAAAAGCAATTCTGAATGTGGCCAGAATCGGATATTTTTCAAGCGACCGGGCGGTTATGGAATATGCCGATAAAATCTGGCATATCAAACCGGTTGACTGATTACAGCCATATATGAAAAAAAACAGGTTCCGGCTTAATGCCGAAACCTGTTTTTTAACTCATAAACACCTGCAAGAAGGCCGGTTGCTATCCACATAAAGATGATTGAAAACCCGAAATTCAAAAATCTTGAAATAATACCGCCCAAATCATAGGTTTTGATGCCGTCTACCGTTAAAGAAGCACAAGCCGGCGGAAAAAGGTTCAGTTGTACAAAAACTAAAAGAACATGGCACATGATAAATATGCCGAGCGCCACACTTTTATTTTGTACCAACGCATAATAACCGGCAACAGCACCGCCTAAAATAATTACCAAAGCAATAATTGTTTCCATAATCGTAAATTTTAGTTTTCTGTTTATAAAAAAACGCTAAAAACTTGTCAAATAGAAAACTGTCAAACGTTATATCGACAGGTTGGTTTTATTTTTTTTACTCAGAAACTAAAATAATGCTTGCAAATAAAAATAAATTGCATTATTAACACATACATCTGATGCGCCCGTAGCTCAATTGGATAGAGCATCTGACTACGGATCAGAAGGTTGTGAGTTCGAATCCCGCCGGGCGCGCCATTTTCTAAGCCCTTTCTTTTGAGAGGGCTTTTTTGTACATTAAATAACATTTTAGTATCTTGCGGGATTCGAACCAAGGTTCGTTCTGGCTCGTAATCTCAATGTATTACATACATTTCGTTAACTCGCTGCGGTCACTTGATTTGTAACATTTGCCGCGGTCACCTGCTCCCTTGCAAATTAACAAATTGGATTCCTAATATTCGGCAGGCATGCCCGCTCATAGGGGTGACAGGGTGGAAATAGCAAGCGCGTCGGAGGGGTGACAGGGGAAAAATGTCATCAACTCAGTAAAAAAGTTATTCAGAAAAAAATTTCACCTTAGCGTTAAGAGAAATAATTAACTTACGCATGACAGCGGTTATTGGACGATTTTCTTTTTTCTGCGAGCTGTCAAAGTAGACAGCTTGGTTATCGTAAAAACAATCCCCGGAAAACATCCGGGGATTGTTTATAAATTTTTTAATTATTCAAAATTGCATAAATCTCTTCCCGGCTTCGGGCGCCACGGAGCTTTTCACAAATATCTTCACTTTTCAAAATACGTGATAAAGCCGCCAAAGCCGTCAAATGATCTGCCCCGCTGTTTTCCGGAGAAATCAGCAGAAAAATCAAATCAACCGGCTTGCCGTCAACCGCATTAAAATCTATCGGCGTCGTTAATCTGGCAAAAACAGCCCTTACCTTGTTCAAACCTTCAATCCGGGCATGCGGGAAAGCCGTACCGTTGCCATAACCCGTGGAGCCAAGATTTTCCCGCTCCCAGATAGAATCGGCAACCGTACGCTCGTCTACCCCGACTTCTTTGGCCGCTTTTTCAGATAATTCCTGCAAAAGCTGACGTTTATTATTTGCCTTAACTTCGGCAAACACATTATTCAGCGATAGAATTTCAGAGATTTTCATAAGCGTTTATTCCTATTTATCTGATTTTGGTTCTACCCAGCCGATGTTTCCGTCTTTACGGCGGTAAACCATGCTAATGTGATTGTTGGCACTGTTACGGAACATTAAAGCGCCCTCGTTGGCCAAATCCATATACATAACGGCTTCGCTGACCGTACATACCGGAATATTGGCATCTGTTTCGGCAATCGTAATCGGCGCATCAACGTCAACATCAAGCTCTTCTTCCGTTTCATGTAACGGTAAAACTGCCTGATATGCCAGCTCAGCCAAGCCGATTTTACTTTTATGATCATTTAATTTGTTTTTATTACGGCGCAGGCGGGTTGCAATATGTTCATTGGCATTGTCAAAAGCCGAATAAGGATCGGCCGCAGTACCCGTGCCTTTTAAAATCATGTTCTTTGCAGGATGAACGGTAACTTCTGCATTAAAATCTTCCCCTTCTTTGGAAAAAGCTACCGAGCAGCTGATAGGGGCGCTGAAGTATTTTGTTACCGAGTTTTCAATGTTTTCTTCTACATGCTTGCGCAGTCTGTCGCCAATATCAACCTGTTTACCTGTCAATGTAATTTTCATAATATTTCCTCGTATATATAATTAATACCTGAATAGGTTTTTATTCTATTCCACTTCGGAAAATATATCAACCTTATTTTGCACAAAAGTCAATAGATTTTATCCATTGTTTTTAGAATAAAGTGTCATAACACTTTCATGACAAAAAGTTAAAATATGTGAAGATTTACCGATTTTTGTGTTCTATTCTTCTCAACCAGCGGCTTTTTTCCTCTTACTTTAAAGTTGCAAAAAAAAAAACGGTTTAGAATGACGCGTAAATCTTATTTTATTCATATTCTTTGCAATT
>CALXUN010000017.1 GCA_944391705.1 uncultured Alphaproteobacteria bacterium | reverse complement strand
AAAAAAAAAATAAAAAAAAAAAAAAAAAAAAAAAAAAAAAAAAAAAAAAAAAAAAAAAAAAAAAAAAAAAAAAAAAACGGTTTAGAATAGCGCGCAAATCGTATTGTATTCTTATTTATGTTGTAACTTTGGAGAAGTTTATGGAAAAAATCAGCAAAAACAAGCACACAAAAAAATTACAAGCAAATGCCGCCTTATCCGGACGTTCCATGGTCGAAATGTTAGGTGTACTTGCCATCATCGGTGTTTTATCCATCGGTGCTATTTCCGGTTATTCCAAAGCCATGATGAAATATAAATTAAACAAACAGGCCGAACAGTTATCAACTTTATTTAACGAGGCAGCGATATATGCCAAACAATTCACCTTTAACAATTCCCAATCTAATTATGTTACGCCAACTTTCATCAAACTCGGGCTTGTCCCGGTTGAGATGATTAAGGGCAGTAATTCCAATTATATTTATGATATTTTTAACAACCAAATCAGTATTACCAAACGGGGTAAAACTGCAAATGTCGAACCCGATGTTATGTCAGTCAGCATTACATACAATAATAAAGAAAATCCAAACGACATAGCCATGTGCCGAAATGTTATCATTGCCATCAAAGAAAATGCAGCGATACTTTACCGGATGGGGACTCATGATGCTGATGCCGGCGGAGGGCTATCTCCTTCAAAACATACCATATACAGCGGCTATGACACTTGTGATGAATTCAATTGTATCAGCGACCTGACTTTTACAAAAATTGACGATATGTGCCGCGGCTTTGCAGAGGATTATCCGCAAATTGTCATTTCTGCTTCTTTCAGATAATGTAAATAATGACGTTTTTATTCCCGTGAATTGTAAAGCGGCAAATGTGCCGCTTTACAACAATTTTTCATATTTTATTGCGGCAATAGCGGCGACCAGGCCGGATCGGAGGCTTCCGCCGGCGTTACGACCATGCGTTCATTATAACCGCTTATATCTATCGTATACAGCTTAACCGGCGCATTTTTCCGCGCTGTTCCTTTGTCCTGGCGGAAGTACATCAGGACACGCCCGTTGGGTGACCAGGTCGGCCCTTCAACAAGATAACCGCTGGCAAGCAGCCGTTCGCCGCTGCCGTCGGGATGCATGACGCCGATATAAAACTGTCCGCCCGCTATTTTGGTAAAAGCAATATAATCGCCGCGCGGTGACCAGGCCGGCGTGGCATAACGCCCGTTACCGAAACTGATACGCCGGACGTTTGAACCGTCGGCATCCATAATGTAAAGCTGTTGATTGCCGCCGCGGTCTGAATTAAATACAATCTGTTTACCGTCCGGAGAATAGCTCGGCGATGTATCAATTGCCGGATGCTTGGTGAGCTGTCTGCTGGTTTTGTTAACCAGGTCCATTTCATAAATTTCAGTATTACCGTTGGCCGCAAACGACAACAGGACTTTGCTGCTGTCCGGTGAAAACACCGGAGCAAACGTCATACCCGGGAAATGACCCAAAAGTTCCTGTTTCCCGGTTTCAACATCCATAATATAAACCTTAGGTGCCGAACCGGAAAAAGACAAATAAGTTACTTTCTGCATATTCGGCGAAAAACGCGGGGTTAAGGCCATAGCTGCGCCGGAGGTTAAAAACTTATGATTTTCACCGTCTTGGTCCATCATGGCCAGACGCTTGACGCGGCGGGTTGCCGGGCCACTTTCGGAAACATAAACAATGCGGGTGTCAAAATACCCCTTTTCGCCGGTCAGACGCTCATATATGGCATCGGCCATAATATGCGAAATCCGCCGCCAGTTGTCTTTGGTGGTTGTATATGATTTCCCAAGCAATTGTTCCCCGGACATTACATCCCACAACCGAAATTCGATTTTTAACTTTTTATCCGCTGTTTCCTCAATGGCGCTTTGCACCAAAGCATCTGCTTTAATTGCCTGCCAATCCGTAAAATTAGGTTTTTGATTGACCGAATCCAGGTCTTCAATATAGCTGTTCTCATCAACTAAGCGGAACAAGCCGCTGCGGTCAAGGTCTGCCAAGACGACTTCCCGGATTTTTCCGGCATAATAACCGGTGCCGAACAACTGGCCGATAGCATTGGAACCGTGAATCATTTTGGGAAATGCAATCGGTGCCGGTTCGCGCATGGCACCCGTCACATCAATTTCCAATTCGGCATAAGCCGGAAAAGTTATGAAGCACAAAAGTCCGGCAATTAAATTTTTTATTTTCATCTTGAATACCTTACCCTTATTTTTTGATTTTAAAGCATAATATTTGAATATCGTTAAAATTCAATTAGCAAAAAGTTTGTTTTTTTGATTGCAATAAATTACAGTTTTGCTATATATAATACTGTAAAAGTATAAAAACAGGTGATATTATGCTAGAACAGCTTCCCGTCAACGTGATGAAAAAGGCCGCCAAAGGCATTACTTATATTTCCCATCCTTTACGGCTGAGAATTCTTGAATTTCTGGATGTCAACGGTGCATCATCGGTTTCTGCCATTACCAAAGGCATTGACGGCGAACAGGTGTTTGTTTCACAAAGCCTCAGAAAATTGCGCGAGGCCGGTTTGGTGAAAACCGAGCGGCGGGGAATTTTTATTTATTATAACATTCAGGAAGAATATCCGGCCAGTATTTTCTTTTGCATCCGCAAACTGTTCGGATATATGAGCAATGATTTCCGTTACCTGGCCGATGACTATAAAGCCATGCTGCCCAAAGATTATACCAGTATGGTTGCCAACCAGATAAAACTGTTTGCCAACTATGACAAGATGCGGATTTTGGAATTTTTGACCATAAACGGTGAAAGCAATGTATCGGAAATCATTAAAGGCATTGATTGTGAACAGTTGAAAGTGTCCCAATATCTTAAACGCCTGCGTGATGACGGCTTTGTTACCTGCCGGCGCGACGGACGATTTATTTTTTACAATATTACCAAAGGCGTGCATAAAACCGCCATTGAATGTATCCGTAAACGTTATGACAGTTTGAAAGACAAAAGCGAATTTTAAATCAGCGCCTGAACTTTGTATCCGATTAGAATCCATGGTACAAAGTGTGGTGGCAGCCACACGCCTGTCATGCCTTAAGCGTGCCCCGTACCCGTCATGCCTACGAAACAGCGCAGCTGTTGAGTATCAGGCATCCACAAATTTTTCTGGCCCTTTGGTATTCGGCAGACAAGTCTGCCTCATAGGGGTGACAAAGAGGAGACCCCTAATCCTTCACGCTGACGCGTGTCAGAGGGGTGACGGTGGGAATGGGATATATTCCGCGGAGAATCTTTAGAGTTGCAAAAAAAAAAAACGGGTTAGAATGACGAGCAAATAGGTATTTTTTGCAATTTTGGAGAGAATATTATGCGTGAATGTGGTAGAAGTATGGTGGAAATGCTCGGGGTTTTAGCGATTATCGGTGTTTTAAGTGTCGGCGCAATCGCCGGTTATTCCAAGGCGATGTTTAAATATAAGCTCAACAAACACGCCGAACAGATGAATACGGTGATTAACGCCGTGGCGCGTTATGTGCATGGTTTTTCAACAGATTTTCGTAATCAGAACTTAACATCCTATTTCATCAAGCTTGGTGAGATTCCTGTTGAGATGATTAGGGAAAACAATACGAACTACATTTATGATATCTTCGGCAACAAATGGTATGTTTTTTATTTGTATAATGATAATGGCGAGACAATGAATCTTGTCTTTAATAGCTCTTCTTTAACCAAAAATTCCACACAAAATCTGGAAATTTGCCGCAACTTGATTGTTACCGCCAAAGAAAACAGCGCCAATATTTATTCCGTATCAACTTTAAGCAGTTCCCAAACCGATGAAGAGCAACTCAGTATATTATACGGCGATTCACGCTGCAGCACCGGACAAGCATGCTTAAAAAATGTGACGCTTGACCAAATTTATGAAATCTGTACCAAACATATCGGCACAAACAGTGCCGAATTTAAAATCGTCTGGAAGGTTAAATAAGAAAAAATCCCCGGTAATACGGGGATTTTTTTAAAGTTCTTTATTTATCACTTTATACATAATTATTTTTGGTGCTTGTGTTCCTGAAATTTCCTGACATAAGTATCAAATTTTGCTTCATATTCCGGCGCCCAGCCCATCAAATGCTCATCTCCCATGACAAACAACGGCGTCCCAATCATATTACCCAAATTAAATTTCCGGGCACTTTCAATTAGAAGATTATAACCGTCTGGCGTACCGACATTGACCATTGTCAGCTCTAAATCCGGATATTTGTTGTTCAGATATTCCAAAGCATCATGACAATGCGGACAGGTATTGGAATAGAAAAAATAAATTTTATCCGAATCCAGCTGTTGTTGAGAAACATCCTGCGTCGCAGTTTGGGTTTCCGCCGACTGTTTATCTGATGCTTTTTCACATCCCGTTAACATCAGAACGGCTGCCAGACTTGCAAAAACAATACTTTTCATAAAAATTCCCCTCTTCTACTCAATGCAGCAATCAACTGCTTTGCGGACAAAGGCCTTCATCTTGGCCAAAGCACCCTGGGGCTGATTTTGCTGTTCTACCGCCGCCAAAACGGTTTCGGCTTCTTTGGCTTTAACCGGTTCTGCGGAAGATGAACCTAATACTTCTTCGGTTTTTTTGGTTATTTTTTTGACATCTTCCAGGCTGTCAGTTACCCATTTGGCATTTTCAACCTGCAGCATATTCATATTTAATCCCCAAAACAGACAATACATGTCATAAGCTTTGTTAAACAAGTCATATGCCTGTTCTTTATTGCCTAAGCTCTGCTGCTTGGTGCCAACCTCCATTAAACGCATGCTGGTGGCCAATAAGTGTTTGGATATACACCATACCTCCCCTTCATAAGCCGGTATTACTTTTTGCATCAGGCGTTTACGGGTTTCGCGGACTTCTTCAATCAAATCATAAAATGAGGTTTTGCCGGTTTTGGCGCCGGAAAATACCAGATGCTCCTCAATTGAAATCAGATTCATAATGGCTATCGTTAAATCCTGGTCTGATGACAAATCTTTGGGATTTACCTTTTTACGATTATCCATTCTTTCAACAAACTCTTTAACATTTTTGGCTTTTTCCATTTTTTTCTCCTTAACAGTCGATTAGAACATATTAACAATTCTATATGTAGAATATAATACATATATTACACTTGTCAAGTATTGTTTTTAATAAACGTCAGAAATTAAAAAAATTAATACAAAAATAAGTGTTTACATTTAAAAAACATCGGTATATGTTGTCTCGCGCAAAATAAAACGAGGTGTATATGATTCAAAATATGACCACCGGTTCGCCGGCAAAATTAATTTTGGCTTTCGGAATTCCGGTTTTAATCGGAAATCTGTTTCAACAGCTTTATAATATTTCAGACATCCTGATTGTCGGACGCCTGTTGGGGGTTCATGCTTTGGCCGCCGTCGGGGCAACGGCACCGATTTTCTTTGTTTTTTTACTTGTTGCTTTCGGGTTTACCGGCGGATTGACGGTTATTACCGCCCAGCGTTTCGGCGCCGGGGATTTTAACGGTATGCGAAAATCCATTACCCACTGTCTGATGGCCAGTGCTGTTTTATGTATTTTAATTACGATTTTTCTGATTGTATTTTTGCATCCGCTGTTACAATTAATGAACGTTCCGGCAGAAATTATGAAAGATGCCTATAATTTTATGGCTGTTTTGACCGGTGGTTTGGTTATGATTGTTTTTTACAACCTGCTTGCCGGTTTTATCCGTGCTTTGGGCGACAGCCGTACACCGCTTTATTTTCTGATATTTTCAACGCTTTTGAATATATTATTTAACTTTATCCTGATTTACTATTGCGGTTTCGGGGTTATCGGCTCGGCTATCGGTACGGTTGCTTCAGTCTGCATTGCCGTTATTTTGTGTATGTTTTATATTTACAAAAAATTTCCGATTATGCATTTAAGCCGGCAGGACTGGGTTTATGACCGCCAATTTATGAAAATACACCTGCATATTGCCGTGCCGATGGCCATTCAATTTTCCGTATTGTCTTTAAGCATGATGGTTTTGCAAAGCGTTTGCAACTCTTTTGGTCCGGATATCATTGCCGCTTTTACCGCAGCTTTAAGAATTGAGCAAGTTGCAACCCAGCCTCTGCTTGCTTTGGGCATTGCCATGGCAACATTTTCGGCTCAGAACTGGGGAGCCGGGAAAATTGCCCGTATTCGGAAAGGCGTGATGATTGCCGGACTGACCTCACTTGTTATCAGCATTTTGATGTCTTTGCTGGTCAGGTATGTCGGCGAGGAAATGATTTCTATTTTCCTAAAAGATGAAAATCAGTTTATTGTTACTACGGGTAAAAAATATTTAAGCATCAGCACCCTGTTTTACTTCTTCTTAGGCATGATTTTTATTTTCCGTAACACGCTGCAAGGTATGGGCCGGTCGCTTATTCCGCTGATTGCCAGCCTGGTGGAACTCGGCGCTCGTTCATTTTCAGCCATTTACCTGGCTCATATTATCGGTTACACGGGGATTTTTTATGCCAGCCCGATCGGTTGGTTCGGTGCGGCAATGGTCGTCATGATCGGGTATGTTTTTACCATCCGCGGCCTGAAAGCTAAAAAATTGAAAAATTATTTTAAGAACTATGGCCCTGCCATCAGGGTAAAAGCTGCCATTAATACGGTTAATCAATCACCTGCCGAATAAAAAAAACTTTATTTTACAAACGACCGTTTATGCTTGTGTTAAGCATAAACGGTCGTTTAAATATACACTTTTGCATTCACTGAAATCAGGAACTCGGTTTGTTAAAAATATAGAAATAATATATTGATTTATATCGTTTTTTATTTTAATACACGGCTTGTAAATATTGCTTGCAAAAACTTCTTTTATTAGGTATGTTACCATTTAACAGTTTATACTAAACGACCGGATAAAATTAACGGTTTGCCGTAAACGACCAATAAAAAGGAACATGATTTAAAATGATCATCGGGTATACACTATCACCAGCAGATTCAGACGTTTACCAGCAGCAAATATACGAATCCTTAAAGCTGCAGACTGACTGTGTTTATACCCGTGTACCATTAAGCTCTATTAAAAAAACTGCCTTAAACCCTGAGGATATCCTGATTGTCAGTGATATTTCCTGTCTGGGTACTTGTTTGCGCGAAGTTCGCGATAATCTTGATTTTTTCTTTAAACGCCAGATCCGAGTTATTTCTCTGGCTGAACGTTATGAATTTTTGGCAAATGAATTCGGGGATTATTTGTTAAAAACCATGGATTTGGTTATGAATATACGAAAATCTCTTGCCTCCAAATCAACAACCGCTGCCCTGCAAAGAAAAAAAGACAAAGGCTTCAAACTCGGGCGGATTAAAGGAATAAAACTTAAAAAATTGTTGGACGGCAAGGAAAAACAAATCCGTCAAATGTTAACGGACGGCATGAATAAAAGCCAGATTGCGCGGGAATTAGGGGTGAGCCGCGTGACGCTTTATCATTTTATTGAAGAGCGCTCTTTAACAAATACAAACGGAGCATGAAAATGAAAGGAATAATCTTAGCCGGAGGCAGCGGAACACGCCTCTACCCTTTAACAAAAACAACCTCAAAACAACTGCTGCCGGTATACGACAAGCCGATGATTTATTATCCTTTGTCAACCTTAATGTTATTTGGCATTAAAGATATTTTGATTATTTCGACGCCTAAAGATATTCCCAACATTCAAACTCTTTTCGGCGACGGGCATTTTATCGGGCTTAATATTCATTATGCCATCCAAAACGAACCCAAAGGTATTGCACAGGCTTTTACCATAGGTGCTGATTTTATCGCCGGCGATGATGTTTGCCTGATATTGGGCGATAATATTTTTTATATGGGTAACCAAATTCATCATTTCCGTAAAGAAATTGAGGAAAACAAAGGTAAAAACGCCACGATTTTTGCTTATCACGTTTCAGATCCCGAGCGTTTCGGCGTGGTGGCGTTTGATAAAGATTTCCGGGTGCTTTCGATTGAAGAAAAACCCAAACAGCCGAAATCAAACTATGCTTCGGTCGGGCTTTATTTTTATCCCGGCGATGTGGCGGAAAAAGCCCGCGCTTTGAAGCCTTCGGCACGCGGCGAACTGGAAATTACGGACTTAAACAATGTCTATTTAAGTGAAGGACGCTTAAACGTTGTACCGATGCACCGCGGTAATGCCTGGCTTGACGCCGGCACGCCCGACAGCTTGATGGATGCCGGAACTTATGTGCAGCTGATTGAAAAGCGTCAGGGCTTAAAAATCGCCTGTATTGAAGAGATTGCCTACCGGCGCGGTTTTATCGACGACGCGGGAATGAAAAGTCTGATTGACGGACTTAAAGACGGAAATTACAAAACTTATCTTCAAAAAGTTTATGAGGAGTATCATGAATTTCATAAAAACGGAAATTGACGGGGTCGTTATTGTCGAACCGCGTGTTTTCACGGACGCCCGCGGCTACTTTTTTGAAAGCTATAATGAGGCGGAGTTTGTTAAAAACGGCATTGACTGCCGCTTTGTGCAAGATAATCAGTCAAAATCGTGTTTCGGGGTTATCCGCGGTTTGCATTGTCAGCTCGGCGAACATTCGCAAGCCAAACTGGTGCGCGTTCTGGAAGGAAAAGTCTTGGATGTGGCGGTGGATATCCGCCGCGGCTCGCCGACTTTCGGCAAGCATGTCGCTGTTGAGCTTTCGGCTGAAAATCAGCGCCAGTTGTTTATTCCGCGGCATTTTCTGCACGGCTTTGCGGTTTTGAGCGAAACGGCGGTTTTTGCTTATAAGGTGGATAATTTTTATTGCAAAGAAGCCGAGTTCGGCATTCGTTACGACGACCCGGAAATCGGCATAGACTGGAAAATTCCGGCTGACAAGGTCATCACTTCCGAAAAAGACAGAATTGCGAAAGGATTAAAAGATGTTCCTGATAACGGGTAGCAACGGACAACTCGGTTCGGAATTGAAGAAACTTTTGCCGGAGGCGGTTTTTGCCGATGTTCATGAACTTGACATCACTGATGCCGATGCCGTTAAGGATTATGTTTCAAGCCGTAAAATAAGCACGATTATCAACTGTGCGGCTTATACGGCAGTTGATAAGGCTGAAGATGAACCGGAACTTGCCCGGCGGATTAATGTCGACGGGCCGGCAAACCTGGCGGCCAGCGGGGCAAAAATCATTCATGTTTCAACCGATTATGTCTTTGACGGTTGCGGTCACCGGCCTTACAAACCGGAAGATGATGCCTCTCCTGTTTCCGTTTACGGGAAAACCAAGCTTGAAGGCGAAAAGAAAGTTTTAGAACGTGCTGAAACGGCCGTTATTATCCGCACCGCCTGGCTTTATTCCGAATTCGGCAATAACTTCGTAAAAACCATGCGGCGTTTAGGCGCTGAAAAAGAAAGCCTTAATGTCGTTTCCGACCAAATCGGCACACCGACTTATGCTTTTGATCTGGCGCAGGCCATTGTCAATATTTTGCCGCAACTGAGCTCTGAAAAACGCGGTATCTACCATTTTACCAACGAAGGCGTCTCATCATGGTATGACTTTGCCGTGGAAATCATGGCCTTGTCCGGTTTAAAGTGCAAAGTCCTGCCGATACCGACCGAAGCCTACCCGACCAAAGCCAAACGTCCGTTTTACAGTGTTTTGGATAAGAGCAAAATCAAAGAAACATTTCATCTTTGCATTCCCCATTGGAAGGAGGGCTTGAAAAAATGCCTGCAACAATTTTAATTACCGGCGGCGCCGGTTTTATCGGTTCAAACTTTGTGCCTTATTTTGCCAAGAAATATCCGCAATATCGGATTATTAATCTTGACAAACTGACTTACGCCGGAAACTTGGACAACCTTAAAGAATGTGCAACGCTTGAAAATTATAGCTTTGTCCAAGGCGATATTTGCGATGCCCGGTTTGTGGAAGATTTGTTTCAAAAATATGATGTTCGCGGCGTCATACATTTTGCCGCCGAAAGCCATGTGGACAACTCGATTTCGGGGCCGAGGGCTTTTATCGAAACAAACATCGTCGGCACATTTAATTTGTTGGAGGCGGCGCGGAAAAACTGGATGACGGCGCCAGGCCAAACGCGTGAAGGTTATGAAAATGCCCGTTTTCACCATATCTCGACCGATGAGGTTTACGGTTCGCTCGGGGCTGACGGATATTTCACGGAAACAACGCCTTATGCGCCGAACTCGCCGTATTCGGCCAGCAAAGCAAGCTCGGATTTTTTGGTGCGGGCGTATTTCCACACTTTCGGGCTTAATGTGACAACTTCCAACTGTTCAAACAATTACGGTCCGAAACAGCATCCGGAAAAACTTATTCCGAAGATTATTGATAATTGTCTTAACGAAAAGCCCATCCCGATTTACGGCGACGGCAAAAACGTGCGCGACTGGCTTTTTGTTTTAGACCATTGCAAGGCGATAGATTTGATTTTTCATAACGGCAAAGCCGGTGAAACTTATAATGTCGGCGGACATAACGAAAAAAACAATCTGGAAATCGTCAACACGATTTGCGCCATTTTGGACGAGAAACGGCCGCGCAAGAGCGGAAAATATGCCGATTTAATCACCTTTGTCAAAGACCGCGCCGGTCATGACAAGCGGTACGCCATCGATGCAACCAAACTTTCAACCGAACTGAAATGGAAAGCGGAAGAAACTTTTGCCTCCGGCATTGTTAAAACCGTTAACTGGTATTTGGAAAACAAATAAGGAGAGAAAATGCCGAAGATTTCCGTTTTGATGCCTATATGGAACACACACATCGCCCACCTGCGCGCGGCGGTGGACAGCGTGTTGCGGCAGACATTTACGGACTTTGAGTTTATTATCTTAAACGACAGCCCCGGTAACAAGGCACTACAGGCGTTTATCCGCACCTATCATGACGAACGGATAAAATATTATGAAAATCCGGAAAGTTTGGGCGTGGCTAAAAGCTATAACCGTTTGCTGGATTTGGCAACGGCGGAATATGCGGCAATGATGAATCATGACGATATCTCCCTGCCCGAACGCCTGCAGCGGCAGTATGAATATCTGGAAGCTCATCCTGAAATCGGGCTTGTTGGCACGGCTTATAAAAAGTTTGGCGAAATCAACCGTTTCAAAGTGGTGCAAAACCCCGCACGACATGAAGAAATCATGGCGTCTTTGCTGTTTAAGGCACCCGTTCATCATCCGACGATTATGTTTCGACGCGCCTTGGCGGTTGACAACAATATTCGTTACAATGAAAATTTTGTCAGCCTAAACGATCGTCAACTTTATGACGATTTCGGCCAAATCACCAGGCTTGCCAACATCAGCGACGTGCTTTACAAATATCGTTTTCATAAAGATATGGTCAGCAAGCGCCTAAAAGAGGTTATTTCCGATGAGCAGAAAGAATTTCATAAAGCATGGTTTGCTAAAAACGGCATTGTGTTGACTGCCGACGAACAAAGTGCTTTTGATAATTTTGTGACAACCGGTCGCTGTCGGATTAAAGATGCGGCAACGCTTGATTTGCTGAAACATGTTTTAGAAAAGCTGGAACAAGAAAATCAAACGCGGCATTTTGCGGCAGAACCCGAATTTTCGCAAGTTTGCGCGCAATATCTTATCAAACGCTGCTTGAACGCCGCCGTTTACGGACGGATAAATTCCAAAAAAATTATAGAAAATACCGCGTTGCCCGTACACGCCAATTTATGGCTCAATGTGTGCAATCTGGCGTTGAAATGGAGGGCTTGAAAATGCGGCTCGCGGTGCATTTACATTTATACTATCTTGAGCAGCTGCCGCAAATTCTGGCATATCTGAAGAATTTGGCGGGCGTTGATTATAATTTGATTGTAACGATGTGCGGTGAAGATGCCGCGGCGGAAAGCGGGTTGAAAGCTTTTAAACCCGATGTGCAAATCATTAAAGTTGAAAACCGCGGTTATGACGTGGCACCGTTTATGGAATTTTTACACCGGATCAAGCTTGATGACTACGATTATATTTTAAAGCTGCACACCAAGAACACCACAAAAGGAAATTATACGCACCTTAACGGACGGCGGTTTGACAACGCTTTGTGGGCAAAAGTATTGTATGATGCCTTGCTTGAAAGCCCGCAACAGGTGGCCAAAAATCTGCAAACGATGGCGCAAAATCCCCAAACCGGCATGATTTCCGCGGCCTATTGCATCACGAACGAACACAAGCTTTATGATAAATGGCTTGATGAAATTGAAAACTTTTTGCTGGAAATGAATTTGCCGGCGGTACGGGATTTTTCTTTTGCGGCCGGCACCATGTTTTTGGCGCGGGCGGAAATTTTCAAGCCGTTTTTGCGTTACGGCATAAAAGATTTTGAGCCGACGGACGGCAAAATCAAAGAAGGAACAAAAGCGCATATTTTTGAGCGTTTGTTCGGAGCGGTCGTTAAGGCATCAGGGTTTGAAACATACGGCGTCAGGCAATGGCGCTACGGAATATTATTGTTAAGGAGCGCCATCATACGCTTTTTTTACCAGAAAAAAATAACAACAAGCGGGAATAAGCTGATTAAAATCTGCAAAATCCCGGTTTATTCGAAAAAAACAGAGGTATAAAATGAACTTATGGACTTTAAAGATTTGCAGGATATTTCATTTAATAAGCAAAGTAAAATATGATGAGAAACGACAAATTGAAATCGTCAAGGCTTCGCCGCTGTTTGATGCGAAATGGTATTTGGAGCAAAATCCGGATGTTAAAGCCAAGAAAATCGGTGCGGCCAGGCATTACGTTAAATGGGGCTGGAAAGAAGGCCGCAATCCGAGCAAGGAGTTTGACACGGAAGCTTATCTGGAGCAGTATCCGGAACTTTTGGAAAAGAAATGGTGTCCGCTGTTTCATTATATGCTGGCTCATAAAGAGCTGATGCAGAAAGCAAATACCAAGATTAAAGAAAAGAAGACTAAAACAAAAAAGACAACGGAAAGTACAGATTATAAACTGATTGCCAAATCAAAGTATTTTGATAAGCACTGGTATTTAAAAATGTATCCGGATGTTAAGAAAGCCGGTGTTGACCCTGTTAAACATTATTTACAATTCGGTTGGAAAGAAGGCCGTAACCCAAGCAAAAAGTTTAGTACCAATGATTATCTGGATTTAAATGCCGATGTTAAACGAGCTAAAATAAATCCGCTTTTGCATTATGAAAAGTATGGAAAAAGAGAAGGACGAAAATTTCAAAATCAAAAATGTTCACCTGCTTTTTATAAGCTGGCGCAATTTATTCGTACTTTTAAGAATAAAAAAATTAAAAAGATTGTTTTATTCTCCCATGAACTTACTTATACCGGCGCACCGCTTTCTTTATTAAAAGCAGCAGAATGCTTAAAAGAACTTGGTTATCAAATTATTATCGTTTCTATAAAAGACGGTCCGTTAGCAGCAGAGTTTAGAAAAATCGGTAAAGTTTTCATTTCAAACAATTTAAATAAAAGTTGTTTAATCGCTTCCTTTTGCGATTTTGCTATTATTAATACCATAACATTATATAATGAATATAATATCTTAAAAAATCTCATCCCGACCGTATGGTGGATAAGAGAACCAGTGAGATTGCTTGAAGATAATAATTCTATGCGGATTTCTTTTATGAACGCCGACAATATTTACACTATGTCAGAATTTTCACGTGACGAATATCTTCCGTATAATTCTAAAGTTAAAGTAATCAAACATGGAATAAAAGATTACTATCATCATGTGCATATAGGAAACGATAAATTTATTTTTACTGTTATCGGCACTATTGGAAAACGCAAAGGACAAGATGTTTTCATTGACGGCATTAAATTAGTTAATCATAAGATAAAAGATAAATGTGAATTTCATGTTTTGGGTTTGCCGTATGATAAAAGTTTTTTTTCAAATTTAATTAAAACCTCATATGACGAAACTAATATTAAATTCCTTGACCCCATTTCTGATTTTGATTCCATGATAAGATATTATGAGAACATATCTTGTGTTGTCGTACCGTCTCGTGAAGAGCCAACATCTCGTGTAGCTTTGGAAGCCATGATGATGGGAAAGCCGGCAATTATTTCCGATCACGTTGGAGCTAGATATGTGTTAAAAGAAGGTGAAAATGGTTATACGTTTCCATCGGAAAATGCTCAAGAGTTAGCTCTGCGCATAGAAAAAATGGTAAATAATTTGGAAAATCATCCCGAACAAATCGAAAAATCATGCCGTGAAGCTTACTTAAAAAACAACTCCATTGAAGCATATTCTGCCGCTTTAAATCTTATGATACATTCCGTACTACAAGCGAATAAAACAGATGATTATAAGCTGATTGCCTGTTCGGAATACTTTGACAAACACTGGTATTTAAAAACTTATCCGGATGTTAAAAAATCCGGTATTGACCCGGTTGAGCATTATTTAAAATCCGGGTGGAAAGAAGGACGCAACCCAGGACCAAAGTTTAATACAAATTGGTATTTAAACCGTTATAAAGATGTCAAAGAAGCAAAAATCAATCCGCTTGTTCATTATGAAAAACACGGCAAATATGAAGGAAGAAATTCTTTTTCAAATATTAAAGATTATTCATTTTATGAATGCTTGCCGATTTCAGAATACAAAAGAGAACTTGCTCTTTGGTTTAAAGAAAGAACCGGAAAAACATTGAATTTGGATAATCCACAAACATTTAATGAAAAAATCCAGTGGCTTAAACTTTATGATTCGACGCCGCTTAAAACCCGTTTGGCGGATAAATATCTGGTGCGCGACTGGGTAAAAGAAAAAATCGGTGAGCAATATCTTATTCCCTTATTGGGCGTTTATGACAGCTTTGATGAGATTGATTTTGATAAACTGCCTGACCGGTTTGTCATGAAGTGTAATCATGGTTCTGGGTATAATATTATTGTTCCTGATAAATCGAAACTTGATTTAGCTGACGCCAAGCAAAAAGTTGATACCTGGATGAAAGAAAATTTCGCTTTCAAAACTGGTTTTGAACTTCATTATCGGGATATGCAACCTAAAATTGTTATTGAAGAATATATTCAAGAAATAGGAGACGCTTTGTATGATTATAGATTTTTCTGCAGTAATGGAAAAGTGATTCAAATATGGTTAGATTTATATAGTGGAACGCCTTATCACCAACGAAAAATTTATGATAAAAATTGGAATGAATTAGATGTTATTGTTAAATGGCCTAGATTAGAAAAAGAAATTGAAAAACCAAAAAATTTAGAAAAAATGTTACAATTATCAGAAACGCTCTCTAAAAGTTTCGCATTGGTCAGAGTAGATTTCTATGATGTTAATAACCATATTTATTTTGGTGAGATGACCTTTACTTCAATGAGCGGAATAGGAGAATTTAGTCCTGAAATGGAAGACTTAAAACTTGGTAAACTTATTAAACTTCCCAAACTGGCATATGATATAGATCGTAAAATATATTGCAAGCCTGAAGAATGTTACAAACCAAATAAAATTAATATTAAAAGTATTTTAGCAAAGCCTGTTATCCCTGATGACAGAAACTTAAAATTGACGATTGTTGTGCCTATATACAATGCGTTACCAGATGTGAAAAATTGTCTGGCCAGTTTGTTGGAAGCCAATTTATTGAAACAAACAAAAGTTATATTGATGGATGATTGTTCTAACAAAGAAACTTATAATTATTTACAAAAATTCACTAATAAACATTCTAACTTTAAGTTATACCGTAACAATCAAAATCTCGGTTTTATCAAAAACTGCAACAAAGGTATTGATTTAGCCAAAGGCGATATTGTGGTTTTGTTAAACAGTGATACAAAAGTTCCGCTTGGCTTTGATAAAAGAGTTTTACAATGTTTTAAATCAGATAAAAACATTGCTCTGGCCTCACCTTTAAGCATTCATTCCGGCTTTTTTAAAATTCCTGAAAATGAACGATATAAATTGCCGCAAATAGATAAAATTGTACAAAAAACTTCTGAATGTAAATATCCGATGATAACGCCGGAAGGTTTTTGTTACGCGCTCCGTAAAGAAGTAACAGATAAAATCGGCAAATTGGATGAAATTTTCGGCATGGGCTACTGTGAAGAAGATGATTTGGATATGCGTGCTTTGCTGCATGGTTACCGCACAGTTTTAATTGATAATCTGATTGTTTATCACAAAAGTCACGCTTCCTTTACATCAGAAAAAAGGAAAGAAATTTTAGAACAGAATCAAAAAATTTTCCGCCGTAGATGGAGTAATCAATTATCCAAAGTTCGTGAAGATATGAATGTTTGGAAAACTGTGGAGGAGTTAAATAAACAAATTAATGGATTAATTAAAATTTATCAGGAATGAAAAAATGGATAATAAAACAGATTTAGCTATTGTCGCAATTATGAAAAATACGGCAAAAAAGAAGGACGAAAGCTTTCTTTATAGACCCAAGCTTTTCTTTCTAAAATTCAAACTGCCAGCCGAGGTTGAGTGTCCAGGGGATTTTGACCTCATCGCCTAATTGTGTTGATGCCTCGACATAAGCCGAACCTATGTTATTAAACAAGGCATTTAGCCCTAACCCAAATTCATAACGGGTTGAAGAAATATCTTCTTTAAACCGGTAATTTGCCACATCTATCGTGCTTTTGCCGTCCCAGTCATGCACCAGACCGATGCGGCCGTATAAATCCAAAACCGTCTGATTTTCAAGTATTAATTCGCGACCGCCGGACAGGCCGATGTTTCCGGTGATATAATCCGTATCCGCCGCACTTACCTTGGTGTTGAAATTGGTGCGGTAATCCACGCCGTCTACATGAATATAATTTATTCCTGCTGCGGGTTCTAAAAACCAGCTGCCGCCGAATTCCCATCGATAACCGGCATAAAGCGAACCCTGCCAGCCGTTGGTATCGTACTTTCCGTGTACATCGAACCCGGCCGGCGTATATGACTTAACCCGCTGATGATGCCAGAAATATGTGCCGACAACATCAAAAAACCAGTTTGTCTCCGTCATTATTGTCGAATAAATACCCAGACTTTTGGTTTCGGCATCGCCTTTGCCTTCCCGGTCGTATTTTTGTTCAGATTCTGAATATCCGGTATAAACACCAAGTTTTAACACGTTGCCGCCTGATTGCCAGATGTTGTAATCATACCCGATTTCTCCGCCGAATATATCCAGCCGGCTGCGGCTTTCATCTTTATAATGCAGTTTAACCCGCTCGCCTATCCCCTTGAACCATAAATGATTATCATGTTCGGAAAATTTATGGCTGTTGCGGATACGGTTATATACCGGATTAAGGTGGGTGTAAAACAGGCTGGCTATTGAAGAATATGTATTTTTGGCAATTATCGAACTTTCGGTTAATTCCGGCGTGCGTACCAAAACCCAGTCATTCCCCTGCTGCTCCAGATTGTATTTAAATGCGCCGACGTCAACCGATTTTCCAACCAGGTAAAAATTGTCGGTGGCGCCGGAATTTTCATCTATCACTTTAAAACTGTTCGGCAAATTTCCTTCTTCGCTGTAATCATGTATGATTAATCCAAAATCACCTTCCCCGCTTTGAATATTGAGATAATCCGAGATATCCTCGCTTAACGCTGTTTGTAAATTAAACACGCCGCTGCCGTTTAAGGCACCGATATCAAGTGCGGAATAACCGGAATCGGATGATAAATTTACTTGTCCGCCGTCCATGTTTATTTCAGAAATCTGATTACTGCCGATAATATTCATGGTGCCGCCCTGAATTTTCGTGTTTCCATGCAGCTTACCCCCGGTGTACAGATTAACAACCCCTCCTGACAAAACAACATTTTCCGAAACGCCGCCGTTTTCAATATTCTGCGTCCCGCCGTTAATCGTCGTTTCAGAAACCGTGCCATAAACATTTTGTATTCCGCCGTTAATTGTTGTCGATGTTGATGTTCCGCCATTTAGAATCGTCTGTGTACCCCCACTGATGACGGTATCAGTTGCCGTACCGGATATGTTCTGCAAACCTCCTTTAATTGTTGTCTGTAAAACAGAACCACCGCTTTCCACATTTTGTGTGCCGGAATTAAGCATTGTTGCTGATGCCGACGCATTTGCCGATATATTCTGCGTGCCGCCGCTGATGGTAATATCTTCCGCCGTTCCGGATATGTTTTGTATTCCGCCGTTAAGTATAGCATCCGTTACAGAGGCTCCGCTTTCAATATTCTGGACGCCGCCATTGATTGTGCTTCCGGAATCCGTACCGTATACCGCTTGTGTTCCGCCATTTAAAATTGTTTTCAGGGAAGACGCATTAACCGCAACCGTCATGTTGCCGCCGGATATTGTTGTGTTTTCGGCTGACGCGCCTGATTGCACATTCATGCTGCCGCCGTTAACAAAAGCCGATGCCGAAGTACCGCCGGATAAAACATTCATTGTACCGCCGGTGGCAACTGTCGTATTTGTGGCAGAGCCTGAAACTTGCTGTGTTCCGGATACAATGCTGGTGTTTTGAGCCGTGCCGCCCGATGCTATAACCATGCTTCCGCCATTGATAACCGTTTCCTCGGCTGCGGCTCCTGATAAAACATTCATCAGCCCGTCATTGACTGTTGTCTGTAAAACAGAACCACCGCTTTCCACATTTTGTGTGCCGGAGTTGATTATCGTCCGGGAAGCCGTTCCGTCGCTTAAGACGTTCTGTGTCCCGCCGGTTATGGTGGTACGGGTTGCCCGGCCTGACACATTCTGAACAGCTCCGGCTGCTATTGACGTTTCGTCCGCAACGCCTCCGGAAGACACGGTTTGGGTTCCGCTGTTAAGTTCCGTATCAGAAGCTCGTCCGCCCTGCCCTATATTCTGCATTCCGTTATTAATCGTCGTATTTTTCGAAACACCGCCATTTTCAATATTTTGCGTGCCGGAGTTGATTATCGTTGTTTGGGAAGCTGTTCCTCCGTCTAAAACGTTCTGTGTCCCGCCGGTTATGGTGGTACCCTTTGCCGTTCCTGCCACATTCATAATACCGCTGCCGGAAACCTCACTGTTTTGGCTTTGTCCGCCGGTTCTGATATTTTGTATGCCGCCGGTGATTTTGGCATTCTCTACCGTGCCGTATACCCGCTGTTCTCCGCCGTTAATCTCCGTATTTTCTGCCGTACCGCTGCTACCGACATATTGTGTCCCGCCATTGAGTGTACTTTTCGAATCCGTGCCATAAACATACTGAATGCCGCCGGATATCGTTGTGCTTTCCGATAATGTATCATCATTGACATCCATTGTTCCGTCTAAAAGAACCGTATCTTCAACCCAGCCGTATCCGGTCAAAGTTAAAGATGCATCATCTTTTACGGTCGTACCTGAAGCACTGCCGGCAACCCGCATACTGCCTTCACCCGATACGGTTGTATTTTCAGCCGTTGCGCCGGAATCTACCTGAAGCCGCCCGCCGGAAACAGTTGTTCCAAGCGTTTTTCCACCACTGCGGATTTCCTGAATACCGCCGTTGACAACCGCATTTTCATCAACGCCGGAAATGTATCCGTGCCCGGAATTTACAATCGTACCGGTAGCGCTGCCGCCGCTTAAAACATAAAACGAACCACCGTTTAAGACCGTATCCTGTGCCAAACCGCCGCTGTAAACATTTGCCGTACCCCGGGTATCTATGGTCGTATTATAGGCTGTTCCCCTTATCCGCTGCACGGCAGAAGATTGCACTCGCGTATCGTATGAAACACCTCCGGACATAACTTCCTGCTGGCCGTACGGATACAAGTTGCTGTTGTGGCTGATGCCGCCGGACATAATCTGCTGCGTACCCGAAACCGTAAAATTATCTGCCGTACCGTAAACCTGCTGAGTCACAACAGAGTTGACATCTCCCCCGCTGACGGTCGTTCCGGCAGGAACCGTCGTCGTAATTGCCAAAGCACTTTGCGGCAGTAGTGATAAAAACAGAACAATCTTCCGGCGCATTGTTTTCTCCTGGATTAAATTTGTTTCAGTCAAAATATATATTCATAATTTTGCAGATAACCACCCTTTATAATAATAAACATTCGTGTTTCTCACAGGAATGTTTATAGGTGCTTGACTTTGGATATAAAATGTTCTCTAGTTAGGTTGACTTCAATATAATGGATAAAAGGCGATGAGTTTTAAGAAAAAAAACCTCAAATTATTGCTATGGATTGTTTTTCTGGTTCTTCTCTTTCCGGGATATCATTTCATCCGGGAATCATATCAAAAATATCAGCAGGAAAAACTTGTGCAAACTCTTACAACCGATAATGAAGCTTTCAGCCCTCATAAATTAGTCGAAATGGCAAAATCTCTTGCACAAAAGCCTTATGTCGCCCCGGTTTCCGTTATCTCTGAAGATTTGAAAAATCTTGATTATGACAAATACCGTGATATTCGTTTTATCCGGGAAAACGGCCCGTGGTACGGGCAAAAACTGCCGTTTGAAATTCAGTTTTTTCACAGCGGCGGATTATTTCAAACGCCGGTGACCGTTAATCAGGTCGTAAAGGGAAAAAGTCATCCTTTTAATTATTCCTCTTCCTATTTTAACTACGGACGGAATAAATTTGATACCTCTCTGTTTTCTGATATGGGTTATGCCGGTTTCCGCCTGCATTATCCGCTTAATACAAAAAAATATTATGATGAACTGATTTCATTTCTGGGTGCCAGTTATTTTCGCGCTTTGGGAAAAGGACAGAAATACGGACTATCTGCCAGAGGATTAGCCATTGATACGGCTGTCGCCACCGGTGAAGAATTCCCGATTTTCCGGGAATTTTGGATTGAACGTCCTGACCGTAAAAGTAAATCTGTCACCGTTTACGCTTTACTTGACAGTGTTCGGGCAACCGGTGCTTATACTTTTATCATTACACCGGGTGAAACGACGACAATTGATGTTGATGCAACCATTTTCCCGCGTAAAGAAATTTCCAAACTCGGAATTGCTCCTTTAACATCTATGTATTTGTTTGGCGAAAATACCAAAAACCGCTTTGACGATCATCGTCCGGAAGTCCATGACAGCGACGGACTGCTTATCTTAAACGGTAATAACGAATGGTTATGGCGGCCGCTTGACAACTCCAAAAAACTTCGTATCAGTGCTTTTGTTGACAACAATCCCAAAGGCTTCGGTCTGCTTCAGCGTGATCATAATCCGGCACATTATCTTGATTTTGAAGCCAACTATGAACAAAGACCGAGTGTATGGGTTGAGCCTTTGGGCAACTGGGGCAAAGGCTGGGTTGAGCTGGTGGAAATCCCTTCCATACAGGAAATTCATGACAATGTCGTTGCTTACTGGGTACCTCAGGAAAAGATTATCCCCTTGCAGCCTTTGCATTACCAATACCGCTTACACTGGTTTAACAAACTTCCGGTTGAAAAAATTCCCGGCGATATTACGGCAACATATACCGGTATCGGCGGCGTATCCGGTATGCTTGAAACACAAAAACGGAAATTCGTCATTGATTTTGATATTCTTAATATGAAACAGGAAGTTGAAAAAGGTATTGCCCAACTGGAAGTTTCTGCCAGTGAAGGGACTATTTCAGGCAAAAATCTGATGTATAATCCCGTAACCAAGGGCTTAACGGCTTATATTGATTTTGTACCGAACGGAAAAACTTCGGAATTGCGCGCCGTCGTCACCAAAAAAGGCAAAAACATCTCAGAAATATGGAGTTATCAATGGTTGCCTTAAAAATCAGAGATAAAGAAGATATTCTGACCGCATATTTAAAAAGTTTCGGTTTTAGCGGAAACAAACTAAAAGCCCTGTCAGAAAACTTATTGCAAAAGCTTCCCGGATTGACATCCAAAGACGGGGAAAAACTTATTTCTTATACCGACAAAATCATCTTAAAAAATGCCCGTTTGGTCTTTAAATCCGCCGCATTATCTGATGAACAGCTGCTTGCCCAGTTTAAGCTTTGCTTTTTGTTATGCCGCGGTGCTGATTTTTGCAGCCTGGAAAATCTTAAAAACACCGAACTTCCGGCAGATTTGATTAAACAAATGCAAAACCATTTTATCATTAATGCGCCGCAATATCATTTTGCAGTCATGAAACCTCAAAAAATTGAAAGTTTCCATACGAAAAAGAAGAAAAATCATGATTAAATCTTCCAAACAAGAAAAATTTATTCCGATTACGGCCCGTCAAATCAGACAAAGACGGCGAAATGTTTTCGGGTTGATGTTTTTGAGCACGCTTTTTGCAACCTTAAAATGGGCAAGCGTTATACCGACAGATGCCAATTTCTTTTCGAAGTTTTTAATGGTTTTCTTGTTTGTTCTGACTTTTGCCTGGATTGCACTTTTTTTCTGGTCCGGCATATTCGGCTTTTTTGAATTGTTACGGCGCAAACATGTCCCCGGCATACGCTGGCCGGATGAACATAAAAAAACCACTTCCAAGACTGCCGTTCTTGTCCCGGTATATAACGAATCCCCGGCATCTGTATATGCCAACATTCTGGCTATGGCCGAAAGCCTTGCCGAAACAAAAAACGCTTCCGGTTATGATTTTTTTGTTTTAAGCGACACAACCGATCCGAAAATCTGGCTTGAAGAAGAAGCCTGCTGGCTGACGGCAAAACAAAATTTACCACAAGAAATCGGATTGTATTATCGCCGGCGGCCGGTTAACACCGCACGCAAGAGCGGCAACATAGAAGATTTTTGCAACAAATGGGGAACCTTGTATGATTTTATGATTGTTTTGGATGCCGACAGTCTTCTGGAAGGCCGGACAATGGTCGAAATGACGCTTTTAATGGAAGAAAATGAAAAAGCGGGTATTATTCAGGCTCCGCCAATGTGCATTAATAAAAATTCCCTCTTTGCCCGGATTCAGCAGTTTGCCGGAAAAGTTTACGGACCGGTTGTTTCAGCCGGACTTGCATATTGGCAGATTGGCGAGAGCAATTACTGGGGACATAATGCCATTATCAGGGTTAAAGCCTTTATGGATTGTTGTAAATTACCCGTTTTAGAAGGCCGGGCACCGTTTGGCGGCTTTATTTTAAGCCATGATTTTGTTGAGGCCGCGCTTATCCGGCGCGGCGGATGGTCAGCCTGGCTGCTGCCGGAATTAAATGGAAGTTATGAAGAATGCCCGCCCTCGATGATTGATTTTGCCATACGCGACCGCCGCTGGTGTCAGGGAAATATGCAGCATATCAAAATTTTATTTTCAAAAGGCCTGCATCCGGTCAGCCGCATCCATTTTATTACCGGCATAATGTCTTATTTATCATCGCCTTTATGGCTTGGTTTTTTACTTGTCGGACTGGCTGTTGCCCTGGGACGCAATATTTTTCCGCCGGAATATTTTCCGACTACTTACACCCTTTTCCCGACATGGCCGGTTTTTGATAAAATCGGTGTTATTGCCATGTTTATCTTTTCCCTGTTTATGCTTATCTTTCCGAAATTCCTGGGACTTATTATTTATTTGGCTCAAAACAAAGCCAAAGATATCGGCGGCCGCTTCGGCGCCGTTAAAAGCGTTTTTGCCGAAATCATTTTCAGCGCTCTTTCCGCACCGGTTATGATGATGTTTCAAAGTAAGTTTGTCTTTGATATTTTTACCGGACACGACTCAGGCTGGAAAACCCAAAACCGCGATGAAACGGGAACGCCGTGGCAAACGGCCTGGGAACGCCATAAATGGCATATGTTTTTAGGCCTTATAACAACCGTCATTGTATGGAAATATGCCCATGAATTGTTCTGGTGGCTGTTGCCGGTAACGCTCGGACTGATTTTTTCCATACCGTTATCCGTCTTTTCTTCACGCGAACAAAACGGCTTAAAGGCTAAAGCCCGACAATATTTTATTATTCCGGAAGAAATTAAACAGCCTGAAGTCTTGAAAAAAGCTATCAAGAATAAAAAGCTGTTTGTTTTGCCTGAAGATTTTGACATTCAACACGTTGTTGCCGATGATACCTTAAATGCTTTGCATATCCTGATGCTTCCGGTCAACGGTCCGGCTCCGGAATTTGGTCTCAGAACTTTGGAACAGGCCAAAATGAAATTGGAAAATTATATTCAATACAAAACGGAGCTTAATCTGTCCAGAGAAGAAAAGATTTCTCTTCTTTATAGTCCGGATGTCTTGAAATATGCCAATCTGATTTATCATTTGGAAAACGCTGTTTAATTTTATCTTATCCGTCTCTTGAAACATCATTATCCGTTCATAAATCCTGCATATTCGGGATTTGGAATAAAAGCGGAATTAAAGAACCGGCTGAAATTGCTGCCAAACGCAAAGAATTTACTAATGAAGAAGAAAATTACAAATTTAAAATCGCCAGAATCGAGTTGATTAATGCCAAAACAGAAGACATCAACGCTCTGATTTTAAAAATTCGCAACCGGTCGCTACTGGATAAGATTTTAGTGCAGCAGACTTCGGTTTTTCAGCTTGCAGACTTCGGAGAGGCATTTTTAACTCTGCCGCGCTTTTTTTATAATTTGCTGGGAACACCCTATATCTGGTATAATCATTTAGATGACGGACAGCGCCGAAAACATTAAAATTCATTTCTTCGGAAACGGCCAATGATGAAAACCAAACAATAGCGTAATATCCACAATCATTATTGACAATCACTCTTTATAGACATATCATGCTTTAGATTTTTTTGTAAATGACATAGGTTAATTAATCAAAATGAGTTCTGTTTACATATATTCGCTTAATTTTATTCTGGTCTTAATTTTAGTTTTATTTAATGCTTTTTTCGTGGTTTCGGAATTTGCCATTGTGAAAATCCGCCGCACCAAACTGGAGGAAATGGTTCATGCCGGAAACAAGCGCGCCAAAATTGCCCTTGGCATTACCGAACATCTGGATTCATATTTAAGCGCCATTCAGCTGGGTATTACGCTTGCCTCACTCGGCTTGGGCTGGATTGGCGAACCGGCTGTTGCCAGCTTGCTCGAAAATCTTTTGGGCGGTTATTTTGCCGAAAACAAAATTTTATTGCATTCGGTCAGCTTTGGTATTGCTTTCAGTTTTATCACCCTTTTGCATGTGGTTTTGGGTGAACTTATTCCGAAATCTCTGGCCATTCAGAAAACCGAAACCTTTGTTCTGCTGATTGCCTATCCGCTTTATATGTTTAAACGCATTTTTTATCCGTTTATCTGGATTTTGGATACGCTGACCATTAAAATTTTGCACATGATGGGCGTTCAGCCGGCCTCGGAAGAAGATATGGCGCATTCGGAAGAAGAAATCAAATTGATTGTCAATGCGTCGCAACGCGGCGGCGTTATTGATGATACCGAACGCGATATCATCCAAAACGCAATTGATTTTTCCGAAATTTGCGCTCATGAAGTGATGATTCCGAGACAAGATATGAATTGTCTGTTTTTAAGCGACAGTTTTGAACAGGTCATGGATTTTGTTAAAAAAACCAAACACACGCGTTATCCGCTTTGTGACAAAGACCGCGATAATGTGGTGGGCATGATTCATATCCGCGATTTGCTGGAACATTGTGATGAGCATTTGGGCAAAGGACAGCTCAATAAAATTGCCCGACAGATTTTGTTTGTACCGGAAAACCAGTCCATTTCCGAAGTTTTGCATTTGATGATGCGTAAACACACCCATGTTGCCATCGTGGTTGATGAATACGGCGGAACGGCAGGCATGCTTTCCATGGAAGATATTTTGGAAGAACTGGTCGGTGATATTCAGGATGAGCATGATTTGCCCGAAGCGGAAGAAATTAAAAAACTTGATGAAACCGTATGTGAATTTGACGGCAAGGTTTTAATTGAAGACGCTTTTGAATGTATGGGACTGCCGGAAATGGAGTGCGAAGAAAGCACTATCGGCGGTTATGTCTTTACCCTGCTTGGCCAGGTGCCGAAAGTCGGGGATAAGGTTGAAGATGAATTTTGTTCTTATGAAGTTATTTCTGCCAACAAAATGCGGATAAAACGCGTCCGCGTTCGGGTCAAAACACCGGTATCAGAATCAGAAGCAGAAGCCAAAGAAACAGAATTCGAAAAAGAATAAGTCCTGATATTTTAATTTGAAAACAACCGGATGTTTACACCCGGTTGTTTTTTTGTAAACAGAAACCCACCGGCCTAGCCGGTGGGTTTCTATATACAACAAAAAGCCCGTGCTTTCGCAACGGGCATTTTGTGCAACTGCTTTTTTATTCGCCCAAATGCGGCATTTTTGCTTCTTCAACCAAAGCTTTTACAAAATCATCCAATTTGATGACTTCCTGCTTTTCAGAGCCCAAACGGCGCACCGTTACCGTGCGGTTTTCCTGCTCCTTGGCACCGACAACCGCAATCAGCGGAATTTTAGCTAACGAATGTTCGCGAATCTTGTAATTAATTTTCTCATTACGCAAATCCGTTTTGGCACTTATTCCCGCTTTACGCAGAGTTTTGGCTACCTCTTTAGCATAATCGTCAAATTCACTGACAATCGGTGCAACAACCACCTGCTCCGGCGACAGCCACAGCGGCAGTTTGCCGGCATGATTTTCTATCAGAATGCCTAAGAAACGTTCAATAGAACCGAACAACGCACGGTGCAGCATAACCGGACGGTGTTTTTCGCCGTCTTCGCCGATATAAGATATATCAAAACGTTCCGGCAAATTCATATCTACCTGGATTGTTCCGCACTGCCACTCACGGCCGATGGCGTCTTTTAAGATAAACTCCAGTTTCGGACCGTAAAACGCTCCCTCACCCGGATTAATCTCATATTCATAGCCGTGCGAGGTTAGCGCATTGGCCAGAGCGTTTTCACACAAATCCCAAATTTCATCGGAACCGATGCGGTAAATGCTGTCCGGACGGGTGGAAAGATAAATTTTGACCTCATTAAAGCCAAAATCTTTATAAATATCCAAAATCAGCTTTAAGGTATTGATGCATTCATCTTCCATTTGTTCCGGCGTGCAGAAAATATGGGCATCATCCTGAGTAAATTCGCGCACACGCATTAAGCCCATCAAAGCGCCGGATGCTTCATAGCGGTTGACTTTACCAAATTCGGCAATCCTTAACGGCAAGTCGCGGTAAGACTTAATTCCCTGCTTATAAACCAACAATCCGCCCGGGCAGTTCATCGGCTTAATGCAGAACCATTTTTTGTCTTCGGTTTGCCCGGAATAGTTATGGGCGCCGTATTTATCCCAATGGCCGGAAGTCTCCCATAAACATCTGTCCATCACCCGCGGGGTGGAAATTTCAATATAACCGTTGTTTTCCTGTCGGTTGCGCATATATTCAATCAGCTTGCGGTAAATTTTGTAACCTTTGTCATGCCAAAACACTGCACCGGGCGCATATTCCGGTTCAAAATGGAACAAGTCCATCTCACGGCCGAGTTTGCGGTGGTCGCGTTTGGCGGCTTCTTCCAGCATATCCAGATAAGCCTTCAGGTCTTTTTTATCTGCCCAGGCCGTGGCATAAATACGCTGCAGCATTTCATTGTTCGAATCGCCGCGCCAGTATGCACCGGCAACTTTCATTAATTTAAAGGCATCGCCGACTTTGCCGGTTGAAGGCACATGCGGCCCGCGGCACAAATCGGTAAAGTTTCCCTGTTTATAAAGAGATATAACCTCATCTTCAGGTAAATCATTAATAATTTCTGCTTTATAATGTTCGCCTAAATCGGTAAAGAATTTAACCGCCTCATTACGCGGCAGCACAAAACGTTCGATTTTTTCATCACGCTTGACGATTTCATGCATTTTGGCTTCGATTTTTTCAAAATCTTCCGTTGTAAACGGCTCTTTACGGGCAAAATCATAATAAAAGCCGTTTTCAATCGCCGGGCCGATGGTCACTTGCACATCCGGCCACAGTTCTTTAACCGCTTCAGCCATAATGTGCGATGCCGAGTGACGTAAAATGTGCAGCCCGTCTTTATCTTTGGCGGTAATAACGGTTACGGTTGCATCGGTGGTGATCGGGGTTGTCAAATCCTGTAATTTATCGTTGACTTTAACTGCCAGAGCCGCTTTCGCCAGCCCGGCACCCAATTTGGCCGCAACGTCATAACCACTGACGCCGTCGTCCATTTTCATCACACTGCCGTCAGGCAACTTGATATTAACCATTATTTTTTCCTTCATTTCAATTGTTTTGCTATTTTGACCGGAATTTATCCGGATATCGGAATTTCCGGGAAGCCTGAAACATTCCTCCCGGAAAATGTCCGACTAATCCATATTAATCAATTCTTCGTAAACTGCAACAGTTTTATCACACATAATTTGTTTGGTGAAATTTTGTTTGACATATTCTATTGCCGCCGCACCGATTTTTTCACGTTCTTCGGTCGAAAGCCCGAGCGCCCATTTCAAAGCATCGGCCAAGGCTTGCGGGTTACCGCTTTCAAACAGCTTTCCGGTTACGCCGTCAACGATATTTTCCAATGACCCGCCGATGTTGGAAGCAACGACAACCCGCCCCATTGCCTCCCCTTCGGCAGCAATGCGTCCGAAAGCTTCCGGATCGGTTGAAGCCGAGACCACGACATCCGAGACTGCCATCATCGCCGGAACATCGGTAACATGGCGGATGAAAGCAAAACGTCCTTCCAGACCTTTGGCCGCAATGGCTTCTTTTAACTCTTTGGTATAATAATCTCTGCCTTGATCATCGCCGACAAATACGCAGAAATAATCTATATCTTTGATTTTTTCCAAAGCATCAATCATCAAACGCTGACCCTTCCACCGCGTTAAGCGGCCGATAAGCAGAATAATCGGCTTGTCTTCGGGCAAATGAAATTCTTCCATCAGTTTAATCATGCGTTCGGCCGTCATGGCATTTAAATCAAACTTTTCCATATTGACACAGCGGTGAATCATTCTGATTTTCTTTTCATCACACCGATAATTTTGCAAAATATGGCGTTTGATGTGATTGGACACGGCAATAACCAAGTCACCATATGTCATAACGCGGTTATAAAACTTTTTAATACCTTTCGGTCCCAGCCCGTATGTACCGTGAAAAGTTGTTACAAACCGGACGCCGGTTTTTTTGGCCGCCCAATAGGCACTCCAGGCCGGTGCCCGTGAACGGGCATGGACGATATTAATGCCGTTTTCTTTAATAATTTTAACCAGACGGCGGTAATTGAGCCATAATTTGAAAGGATTTTTAGTCTTCAACGGCAACGTAAAATGCTTTACTTTCAGGCGTTCCAAATTATACTCCAGACGCCCGCCGGCCGAGGCAACAAAATTTTTAATACCGCGGTTTTGCAAATCAGATGCAATTTCAATGGTGCCGATTTCGACGCCGCCCTGGTTAAGTTCGGGCAAAACTTGTAGAACAACCGGTTTTTTATCTTTATTTTTATCCATTTTATTTTACAATCCTTGTTAAATATTATTTCTGACGGAGTTTTGATTTATGCAAAAACACACCTTTTCATCGGGTTTTACGACAAATTTTGATTATTTTAAAGCAGAATCTTCCGAAACTCAAAAATTTACGCTGATTTATACACATGGTTTCGCCGCCGACCCCTGGGGCAGAAAGCCGGAAGAAATCAAAAAATGGTGCATTAAGAATGACATAAGCTTTTATCGGTATGAACTGGCCGGGCACGGCTCGGATGCCGCCAATCTGGAAAAAGCCGATATAAATATCTGGAAAGAACAGATTTTAGAAATCATTGATCAGGAAATCAAAGGACCTGTTTTAGCTGCCGGCGCATCGCTCGGCGGCTGGATAAGTTTATTGGCAGCCGTCAGCCGTCCGGAGCGGGTTATGGGGGTGTTGGGTCTGGCTGCGGCACCTGATTTTACCAAAGACAATGAAGAATTTGCCACCAGTGAACAAAAAGAAGCACTTGAACGCGATGGGAAAATCTTGTTTGAAAAAGACGGTTTTCCTTATGTCATTACACAAAAACTTTTAGACAGCGGCCGGCAAAATCTGCTGCTTGACAAGCCTCTTATTCCGATTGACTGCCCGGTTGTTTTAATTCAAGGTATGGAAGACAGTTCGGTTTACTGGCCCAAAGCTTTGAACATTGCCGAAAAAATCCGAAGCCGCAACGTTATGGTCAAACTCTTGAAAAACAGCACCCACCGCTTAAACGAAGATACGGATATCCGGGAAATTTTGAGCGCTCTGGATACATTTTTATAGAACAGAAAAATTTCATATTCTGATGTGCAGAGCTCATCTTGAATATACTTTAAGGTTGCAAAAAAATAAAAATCAGTCTATGATGAAATTAAGTTTAAGACTTTTATCAGGGGATATTCATGAAAGTATCTTTTTTGATTTTTTCAACCGTTTTATCATTTCCGGCCGCGGCGCTGGCTGCTGTATGTGTTGAAAACAATACCATGAAGTGTGATGCGCTCGGGTATACCGAATCTTCATGTAAATACGGAGGCATTGCCTGCCCGTTTGATACTTCCCGGTGGTCTTGTACTCAGTGGACCTGCGAAGACGGAAGATACAAAAGCAAAGCAGGAATTAATGATAATTGCCTTGAAGTCGAATACAAAGATATGACCTGTTATGATTGTGTGGCGACGGTTGAAGAAGATATTTGCTCGGCTTATGACGAACAAACTCTGGTTGAGGCTTTGCAATGCGACGATTGTCCGGTTATCACCGTCTTAAACGACATCACCATTACCGACAAACTGCCGGATTTGAAAGAAGGACAAACCTTAAAAGCTGCCGACGGACAAACTTATACCATTACCGTTAATCCGAGCGGCGATATTCAAACCTCCGACCCGGAATTTGAAATATCCCAAGGCGGACAAACTATGAAAGTGAAATTGTCACAACTGTTGGGTACGGAATTAGGCATTATCTTAACCACGGCGGCAGGAAGTCGAATCGACAACATCCACTTTGATGTGGCGGCAACGCACAATGTGGATGCGGTGATAGTTCCTCTCGGCGACACGACTTTTAACAACCTAAGCATCGTCATTGACGGCAAAGACGAAGAGAGTGAACAAATGGTTTCTGCCGGTGTCTTGTTGTTTAACCCGGGCGGCAAAATTGCCTTTGAGGGTGATACTTACATTGAGATGAAAAACATTAAAGGACGGCAAATGGTCGCAGGTGTTTTTGATATTATACCTTCCCCTGAAATGGCTGCTACTGTTACTACCGACAACATCGATATTATTCAGGAAAATATCGGCGGCGGTAATCTCGTGGGTCTGGTGCTAAACCTTCTTAACGTTACGGGTGATGTTACTATGGTGCAAAGCAATAATAAAGATGGTGTTATAGAGGGATTTCAAATTAATAATGCCACAATTGAGGGCAACATCGAAATTACGCAGAATAACAATGATAGTGGTAACGGAGAATTGCGGGGTATATGGCAAGGGGGGATAACTATGACAAAAGCTAATGCGAAAATACTTATCAACCAAAGTAACAATCAATCAGAGTTTATGAGTAGCAAAGGTTTGATGTCTTCCGTCAAAGCACTGGCTGATGGCGTGGAAATCGTTATTAATCAGGACAGCAATTCTAACTCAACGGGCATCATGTCTAATGATACCGTTACCATAGAAAACGCCGCTCTGACCATAAACCAAACAGCCTCCGCTACTGTCTATGGTATTGATGCCTCTAGTATAAGTTTTATCGGGGATCTTCCGGTTACCATCAACCAAAACAACAACTCTAAAGGAAGAATATATGGTATAAACAGCGCCGTCACATCCGACGGCAAGGCCGTGTTGACCATTAACCAAACCAATAATATTGTTAGAGGGGTTTTAGAGGGCATCGATGGAAATCCTACATTTGCTGACATCCGAATCGTGCAAGAAAACAATACCAAAGATAAATCTTTGTCGAATCCAACATATAACATTACCGCCATAGATACGGACGAACTTCGGAGTGATAACATTGATATCCGACAAATCGGCAACGATTTTGGCGGAAGCTTAACCGGGATAAATAGTGAGGATTCACTAGCCGGCGTTATTAAGATTGAGCAAAAAGACAATACGAATGATTTAGGATCGATAACCTCGTATCCTACTGTTTATGGTATTGTAGCCTCAGGTAATTTCAGCGCCGACAACGTTGAAATCATCCAGAGCGGATATAACCATTATCAAAACAGCAACACTTTACGCATAGAAGGTTTTTGGAAAGCTGCAAATGGTGAAGACGTCCATGTTGGCGATATTTCCGTTACGCAGACAGATTGGAACATTTCTTATAATAGCAGCGACAACACCTACATTTTGGGGATAAACGGCGGCAATTATGACAATGCTGTTGTCACACAAAACAATATCGTGTTTGAACATCCGACATTATCAACAAAATTATGTCTATATAGGTTATCAGCTCTAGCCACTTATACTACAAATGGCAGGCTATCTGTTGCCAACTCAACAATCATTAATCAGGGACAATATGCCAATGATGAGACTATGTGCCAATACGTTATTTATGGCGGCATGGATCTTAACCAACTGATCGCAAACAGGCAGTGCGGCGACTTGGCTTATGGTAATAATTATACTATTGTTGATTTGACGGATAATTATACGCCGTGTGAATAGTCGGCTTGTTGTTGACGCGCCTATTCTCCGTCACGCACTCAAGGTTAGGCGTCTGTGGCACTTCCCTCTCTGTCACGCCTACGAGCGAACGAATGTGAGTGAGTACTAGGCATCCACGAATCAAACACCCAAGCCATATTCTTTTGGACCCCTAATCCTCCGTGCTAAAGCACGTCGGAGGGGTGACAGGGGAAAATGTCATGCCTACAAAACGCAAAGCGATTTGGATTAGGCATAAAAAAATTTTCTCTCCAAGGGGAGGCCTTTTTTTTGCCGGAAACTTTAAAGTTGCAAAAAAAAAAAACGGTTTATAATGAATCGTATAAGCAATTTTTTCGAGGAAAAGACTATGTCTTTTAACTTTTTATACTTCCTGCCGTACTCCAGATTGAGGCGTCATTTCCTCACATGCTTATATTATGTCGTCTCCGGATCTACGGCAGGACCCTTTTATTATAATGGAGATGACGTATGTTTATTAAATCTTCCCTTTGCGGTGTCTTAACGCTTTTATCCACAACTTCTGCTTTCGCTTTAAGTTGTCTTAACGACTACGGCGGTACCAGCTCCTGTACTAACGCCAACCCCGCCGGGGATTGTACTACCTTAGGTTATTCCAAAGACAATGTTTCCGGTTGTGAGCACTATCTTTACTGCCCTTTCGATACGGCCTATAAAAGGTGCGTCAAATATGGCGAAGGACAATGTTCCAATGGTTATGCCCGTATATTGTCAGACTGTAATCCGTTTAAGACGAGCATAGTACAGCCCGGAACCGGCGGGTCCATTGTTGTACAACCAGGCGGCAATCTGGGAACAGTAACAGGCACAACAAACAGAGCCTCTCTGGCAGCATCTGCGACCGCCGGAACAGCCGGAACCATTTCAGGAGGCAATTTAGGCAGTGTTGATTTGCCGAGTATGTCAACCACTTTCCACGAAGAAGGATGGTATCTTAACGAAAATGACAAAGACAGTGCCGGATGCTATAAGTGTGAACAAAAAACCTGCCCGTCCGGAACATCAACCAGCAAAACCTGCTCTAATGCCAGTCAGACCGCTCAGGCCACCGGTGATTATGCCGGCAACAGCGCCTGTTATAAATGCGTAACCACCAAATGTTCCACAGGCTATAAGAAAACAGTCGCCGAGTGCGGCAGCTCAGGATCAAAAGGCTGGACGCTTAATGCTGAAAAACAAGATGCTGCCGGCTGCTTCAAGTGTGAGAAGAAGACCTGTCCGACAGGCACGAGTGTAGGTTGTAGTATATATTCCTATAAAAGCGGCACGACAAATTATTACCAGGGCAATACCCAGTGTATTAAATGTACAACCTGTCCGGATAACGGTTATTCAACATCCACTAAATGTAACAGTACAAACCAAAAAGCCGTTGTTTCATCCAAAGATCCGAATTGTTATACTTGTGAAACCTGCTATAGCAGACGGTATTACGGGTGTGTGGATTATCATCACCAGACCGTTGATAAGGATGGCAATCTGATAACCGATAATAGCTGTTTTGTATACTGCAAAAATTACTATAGCGGCAGCTTAGTGTCACCTTGCCTGTTTGGCAGCAACAATAGATATTGTTACAACTGCCCTAGTGGTCCAGATTGCACTAGCGAAAACATGAACGAGCATTTATGGTAAAATATTGATTGCTCTTATTGTACTCCCGCATTTAAATGCGGGAGTTTTTTAGGATTAATGAATACTTTCCGGCAAATCAGAGATTGGCTGTAAGACATTAAAAAAATTCCCGAAATAAATTCGGGAATTTTTTGTTTGCTTTGGGTTATTTTTTTCAATCTTACTTCAAGATTTTGGAAACAACACCGGCGCCAACCGTGTGGCCGCCTTCACGAATAGCAAAGCGTAATCCTTCGTTCATCGCAATCGGGTGAATCAATTTCGCCGTCATCGTCACATTGTCACCAGGCATAACCATTTCCGTTCCTGCAGGCAGTTCAATCGAACCGGTTACATCCGTCGTGCGGAAATAAAACTGCGGACGATAGTTCGAGAAAAACGGTGTATGGCGACCGCCTTCTTCTTTCGTTAAAATATAGCATTCGCAGGTGAAGTCTGTGTGCGGTGTAATCGAGCCGGGAGCTGCCAATACTTGACCACGCTCAACTTCTTCTCTCTTCGTACCACGCAGCAACACACCAATGTTGTCGCCGGCTTCGCCTTCATCCAACAACTTGCGGAACATCTCAATGCCCGTGCACGTCGTCTTCTGCGTCGGCTTAATACCAACAATCTCAATTTCATCACCGACTTTGATGACGCCTCTTTCAACACGGCCCGTCACAACCGTACCACGGCCGGAAATTGAAAATACGTCTTCAATCGGCATCAGGAACGGTTTGTCTTTCGGACGATCCGGCTGCGGAATGTAGCTGTCTACCGCATTCATCAATTCAATAATCGAATCATGACCGATCTTCGGATCTCCGTTCTCTAAGACCGCTAAAGCTGATCCTTTGATAATCGGAATCTCATCTCCAGGGAAACCATATGATGTTAACAAATCTCTGATTTCCATCTCAACCAATTCCAATAATTCCGGATCATCTACCTGGTCTACTTTGTTCATGTATACAACAATCGCAGGAACACCTACCTGGCGGGCTAACAAAATATGTTCACGCGTCTGCGGCATCGGACCATCGGCTGCACTCACCACCAATATCGCACCGTCCATCTGTGCTGCACCCGTAATCATGTTCTTAACATAGTCCGCGTGACCCGGGCAGTCTACGTGCGCATAGTGGCGGTTCGCCGTCTCATATTCAACGTGTGCCGTCGAAATCGTAATACCGCGGGCTCTTTCTTCCGGCGCCTTGTCAATCTGGTCATACGCCGTAAAGCTTGCTCCGCCCTGTTCCGCCAATACTTTCGTTATCGCCGCTGTTAACGTCGTCTTTCCGTGGTCCACGTGACCGATCGTCCCGATGTTGCAGTGCGGCTTGCTCCGCTCAAATTTCTCTTTCGCCATT
>CALXUN010000016.1 GCA_944391705.1 uncultured Alphaproteobacteria bacterium | reverse complement strand
ATGACAGGTTGAAACAAAACCCGTTTCAAGGTAGCGGTAAAGATGTTATTACAAGGATGAAGAACCATAATGGTGAAACGGTTATTCTCCAGCGTGGCGAGGCTATACGAGGGGAAAACGGAGAAATTATTGCGGCAGGCGGAAATACCTTTAAGAAAATCACAGGAACAAGAAGTAATTACGGCTTAAATAAAGCTATTTACAAGCATGATATGACAAAACAACAAGTTAGTCAAATTCCAAAGTATATTAAAAGGAAGCCAACAGAAGTTTCACAATATGACCAAGATATCTATATTGCTTCAACTCCGCAAGGTGATATTAAAGTGGTAACCTCTCCTCAAGAGGGAGAAAGAATAATAGCTTCCATGTATAAAATTGACAGGTAAAAAAGCCCCCGGAAGGGGGCTCGCTTTCAATCCTCTATACGAAGTTGCAATCCGTATAAAGATACACAGACAGGCGATTAAATTCTTTCGTTCCTGCTGGTGAAAGCTTTTTTCCAATTCTCTATCCCGTTTATCATGCCGGATAGAGATACTAAACAGGCGATTTCGATTTCATTCCTGTTGGAAAACAAATTAAATATAACAACTTTTAAGAGAAAGGTCAAGATAGTACTTTCGGATAAATAAAAACACTTGCAAAAATGGGGAATTTCTTTAATATAGGCACTGCCGTCGTTTGACGGTGGTGTCCACAAGACATCATACAAACAATCTCCTTCTTTGGAGGAGTCCCGGAAATAAGACCTTTGGGTACGAATAACGGGGACTGAGTTTGTACAGTTTTGTGGCTCCTCCGCTTTGGAATTTTCTAAAGCGGTTTTTGTTTTAATTTTGATATGAACAAAAGAAAGGAGCTTATGAATATGTTTGATAAAAAAACATCGGTAAAAAACCGCAAACAAACCATCCGGGAAGTCGGGCAGCAAATATACGAACTGCGCCGTCAGCATAAAATGAGTCTGGAAATCTTAAGCCACAAGGCCAATGTTCCGCCTATACTGGTTGAGCGTTGGGAAATCGGCAAAGGATTTCTTGATATATATTATCTGTATCTCATTGCCGCCGCATTTGAAAAACGTGTGGTTATCCGCTTTGAAGATATTGATGCTTAAAAGCATAAACCCCGCTCTTTTATGAGCGGGGTTTTGTTATGCCTGTTTTTTGTGTATCCGGTTGAAACGAATGTGAAATTTAAACAATCCACTAATAAGGCCGAACACAGCGCCCAAAAGCCAGAAACCGCCGGACGGGCAACCGATAAGCTTAAATAAACCGGTAAGCGGATAAGAAAAAATCAAATCCAGCAGCCAGCCGGCAAACGCACCGACAAGGCTTAAAAACAACATGTTCACGACAACCAGAACACTTACGCCGATTAAACTTAAAAGAACTTTTGCCAGCAAACCGGCAAGTAAACCCAATAATTCTAAAAAACTCTTCATAATGATAAAATTTAAGTAATGTTATTTTGAAAATTTATCTTCCAATGTCAAGATGAAAGTCGATGGAAAAAAATTCTCATGACAATTTTTTATGTTGCCTTATTGTTTGCAGACGTTTATAAATTCTGCCATGGAAGATAAATTTGAACATTGGCGCAATAAAACGCTTTCATCGGTTGCTGAAGGTTATGACGCTTTTTTGTTAACGGAAGCCTTAAAAACCGCAAAGCACGATGTTTTATATATCGTCAGCAACGGCGTGGCGTTAGAACAAACGGCTGATACCGCGCGTTACCTCAACCCCGATTTGAAAGTTCTGACTTTTCCGGCATGGGATACCGTGCCTTTTGACCGCGTGTCGCCGAATGTTAATATTGTTTCCACACGGCTTGAAACTTTAACCGAAATTGCCCTTGAACCAAACCCAAAACAACCGCGGCTGATTATTGCCAGCATTGGTGCGGTTATCCAGAAACTGCCGCCTAAAAAAATTTTTCTGAACGCGCGGCGGATTTTAAAAACCGGCGGAAAACTTAATTTTAATGACTTTATGCATTATGCCGCCGTTAATGGCTATACCAGGGTTGAACAAGTGATGGAGCCAGGTGAATATGCCGTGCGCGGTGATATTATTGATATTTTTCCGACCGGCGCCGAACAACCTATCCGAATCGATTTGTTTGATGAAGATATTGAAAAAATCCGCACGTTTGACCCGCTTTCCCAGCGTACGACCGGTGTTATCAAACAGTATGCTTTCGGCGTGGCCAATGAAGTTATCATAGACGCCAATACCATTAAAAATTTTCGCTCAAAATATCGTGAAGCTTTCGGCACCGACAGTTTGAAAGATGAAATTTACGAATCCGTTTCCGGCGGACGTAAATATATCGGTATGGAAAACTGGCTGCCGTTTTTCTATGAAGAGCCTTTGCCGACGCTGTTTGATTATCTCCCGGCTGCCACCCTTGTTTTAGGGCATAATTATGAAGATGCTTTGCAGGCTAAAGAAGACAGCATTTTGGATTATTATACCGCGCGGCTGGAAGCTCTTAACCTGAAAACGGCCGCCGAAGAAACCGTTTATCGTCCTTTAAGGCCGGAACTTTTATATTTAAATGCCGCGGAATTTAATGATATCGCCGGTAAAAAACAGGCCGTTAAAATAACCTCTTTAAGCCTGCCGGACAGCGAATCGGTTGTTAATCAAAAAGTTATTCCGGGGCGCGATTTTGCCCATGCCAAAAACATCAATACCGCAGCCGTCTATCAGGATGTTAATGATTATCTTCAGGAAAACGGACGCCTAAAACGAATCGTCTGCTGTTATTCCGACGGCTCGCGCGAACGGCTTTATACCTTAATGAACGAATACGGCATTAAAAATCTCACTTTTGCCGATACGTTTGCCGATGCTTTGAACAAAGCCGCACATAAAAAAATTGCGCTTATTGTTTTAGGTTTGCCGCACGGATTTAAAAATGAAGAATTTTGTATTGTTTCGGAAGCCGATATTTTAGGTGAAAAACAAAACCGAAAAGTAAAAAAGAAAGTCAGCGCCGAAGATTTTATTGCCGATGTTTCTTCTTTGTCCGTCGGTGAACTTGTGGTGCATATCGAGCACGGCGTCGGCCGGTTTATGGGGCTTGAAAACATTGTGGCCGGCGGCGCACCGCATGATTGCCTGAAAATTTTATACGCTCATGACGACAAACTGTTCGTCCCGGTTGAAAACATAGATGTCATTTCCCGCTATGGTTCCGATGATGAGAATGTAACGCTTGATACTTTAGGCGGGTTGGCCTGGCAGGCCAAAAAGGCAAAAGTTAAAGAAAAAATCAAAGACATTGCCGAAAAGCTGATTAAAGTTGCCGCCGAACGCGAGCTTAAAACCGCCGATACATTTGTACCGCCGGCCGGGCTTTATGATGATTTCTGCGCCCGCTTTCCTTATAATGAAACCGACGACCAACGCCGCGCCATTGCCGATGTTTTAAAAGACTTAAACGCCGGTATGCCGATGGACAGGCTGGTGTGCGGCGATGTGGGGTTTGGTAAAACCGAAGTGGCTTTGCGGGCAGCGTTTACGGTTGCCATAAGCGGCGCCCAGGTAGCGCTTATTGTTCCGACAACTTTGTTGGCCCGGCAGCATTATTTAAATTTCAAGCAACGGCTGGAAGGCTTTCCGGTTAAAGTCCGGATGCTGTCCCGGCTGGTTTCGGCCAAAGAAATGCGCGAAACGCAGGAAGGGCTTAAAAACGGCGCAATAGAAATTGTTATCGGCACGCATGCGCTCTTATCGCAAAATGTCAAGTTCTGTAATCTTGGGCTTTTAATCGTTGATGAAGAGCAGCATTTCGGCGTTGCCCATAAGGAAAAACTTAAAGCGCTTAAAGCCGATGTGCATGTTCTGACTTTAAGTGCGACGCCGATACCGCGGACTTTGCAGCTTTCGTTAACCGGGGTTAAACAGTTAAGCATTATCGCCACGCCGCCGGTTGACCGACTGGCCGCGCGCACGTTTGTTATGCCGTTTGATTCGGTTATGATTAAAGAAGCCATTTACCGCGAAAAATTCCGCGGCGGACAGACTTTTTTTGTTTGTCCCCGGGTTTCGGATATTGCCGGTATGGAACAGGAATTAAAGGCTTTGGCACCGGATATCAAAATAGCGGTTGCTCACGGGCAAATGCCGGTTAAAGATCTGGAAGACGTGATGAATGATTTTGCCGCCGGAAAATATGATTTGCTGCTTTCCACTACCATTATCGAATCGGGTATTGATATGCCGACGGTTAATACCATGATTATCCATCGCGCCGATATGTTCGGGCTGGCACAACTTTATCAGCTGCGCGGCAGAATCGGCCGTTCAAAAGTGCGCGGTTATTGTTATTTTACCATTCCGGCCCAAAAGAAATTAAAACCCGTGGCAGAAAAAAGACTGACGATTTTATCTGCCCTGGATACGCTGGGCGCAGGTTTCTCGCTTGCCAGCCACGATATGGATATTCGCGGCTCCGGCAACGTGTTGGGTACCGAACAGTCCGGCCACATTAAAGACGTTGGTATTGCACTTTACCACCATATGCTGGAAGAAGAAATTATCCGGCAAAAAGCTGCCATGCATCATCAGGAGACCAGCGAATCGGCTGCCGTATTTACGGCCGATGACTGGGCGCCGCAAATTACAACCGGAATCCCGATTATGATCCCGGAAAATTATGTTAAAGACTTAGGCGTCCGCCTTGGATTATACAAACGAATCGGTTCGCTTAAAACATTTGATGATATTTTGGATATGAAAGAAGAACTCATTGACCGCTTCGGCCCGATACCGGTTGAGGTTGATAACCTTTTAACCACCATTGAAATTAAACAGATGTGTTATGCCGCCAATATCGGTAAAATTGACGCCGGTGCCAAAGGAATTTTGATTACTTTCCATAATGACACTTTCAAAGCCGTCGACAAACTGATTGATTTGATGAACCGTTCGTTTGGCGTGGTTAAAATCCGCCCTGATCAGAAACTCTTTATTGAAGGCAATTTGAGCGATTATAAAAAACGAATCGACATCATCAAAAAGTATGTCAAACTTTTAAGTGAAATGTAAAGGTATTCAAACATAACTCAAAGGGTATTGGTGTTTTGAACCATTGTCTGGACATCTACGGCCGCTAGTTTTACCGGCGTTTCGGATTTTTCTGTACTCTTCCCGTTTTTTCAAGCAGTGTTTTTGCAATATGAGTATCTATTTTTTCTTGTTCTTCCGACGTGCGGACGCCGTCTTTATCTGCCTGCTGAATAGGTCTTAAAAACTCTCTTATTTCACGGTTGGCCTGCCTGGCATTTTCAGCATCGGATACAACCAAATTCATTAAATCCGTTCGGTTAATAAATCAATTCTTGTCCGTCAGTTTGGCAGAAAGCTCTTTATAGGCAACCGTAATTTTTTTGAATTTTTCTTCACAGGTCTTATCACCGGCATTAACATCCGGATGATATTTTTTAACCAGCTTCTTATATTGTTTTTTAAGCGAATCGGCAGTTATGTCTTCCAGCTCCATTTCCATGACAACCGCGTGCTCGCGGTCACGGGCGTTAAAATAGACATCGTTTTTCCATTTAGAATCGGCAAAAGAACCTTCTATGCCCAACTCATCAATAAAATCATATCCGAACTGGTATTTGATTTTGGAACGGAAGCCGCCAAAATGCATGCGGGATTTTAGTTTTTCCTCTTCTTCACCGTCAATGCCGGCATAATAATTCCAGCGGGCATTATATTCCTGGACGTGTTTTAAGCAAAACCAGTAATATTCTTTTAAATTCCGGTCTTTCGGGGCGCGGTATTCCCCTTTTTCAAGACAGCCCGGGTGGTCGCAGCGGTGTTCTTTTCCCTCATTCTGCGGTGCAAAATATTTTCTGGAGCGTATCTTCTTTTCTTTCATAACTTTTCTTTGTACCTCTGATTGACGGGATTGGCAACAATAATTAAGTATTGCGTAATATTTTTCTGTCAGTATGATAAAAACAAAAGAACCATTCGGAGATGTCTTATGCCGGAACTGCCGGAAGTTGAAACAATTAAAAACGCTTTGGAAAAAGCCGTTTGCGGTGCGACCATACAAAAAACGGAAGTTTTTTGCCGGCGGTTCCGGGTGCCGGTTCCCGATGATTTGCCGCAAAAAATAAACGGGGCCAGAATTGTTTTTTTAAATCGAATCGCCAAATACATCATTATCAATCTTGATAATGATTTGAGCCTTATCTGGCATTTGGGCATGAGCGGCAAAATCAAAATTTGTGAAACACGGCCTGAGAATCCGGATAAGCATGATCATATTATCTTAACGACCAGCCGGGGTTGCCTGGTTTTTAACGATGCACGGCGGTTCGGATTGTTAACCTGTTGTCAGACGACTCAGCTTAAGAGCCATCCGCTTTTAGAAAAACTCGGCATCGATCCGTTTGATAAGGAGTTTAACGGACAGTGGCTTTATGAAAAATTTCAAAACAAAAAAGCTGCCGTCAAGATTGTGTTGCTTGACCAGCAAGTGGTTTGCGGAATTGGAAATATCTACGCGTCCGAGGCGCTTTATAAAGCCAAAATCCTGCCTATGCGTCCGGCTAAAGATTTGAGTTTAAAAGAATGCCGGCGCCTGGCCGAATCCGTTCTTGAGGTTTTAGGTAAAGCCATCCATGCCGGCGGTTCCACTTTAAAAGACTACCGGCGGCCGGACGGCAGCATGGGTTATTTTCAAAACGAACACTGCGTCTATAATAAAACCGGTAAACGCTGCCCGGATTGTGTTTGCGATATTAAAAAAACCGGCGGCATCCAAAAATCGGTTTTGGGCGGACGCTCAACTTTTTATTGTGTAACTTTGCAAAAGTAAAGGAGTAGACATGAAAAAACTTTTTGCCCTTATTTTGGCTTCAGGCCTTGTTTTCAGCATCACCACGCAAGCTGCGGATTCTTTTATTGAAGGTATGGAAGACATTCCAATCCCTGACAAAATGATGCAAATACAATCCGATAACATTTCTTTCGGTAATGAAGAAACACGTTTTGTGGAAGCTTACCTTCAAACCAATTTCGGCAAGTTTTCTTTCGTTAAGGGTTTTTATACGGATACACTTCCCCAACTCGGCTGGCAGCTTGAAGATCAGGATGCCGAATATCTGACATTCGTGCGCGGCGGTGAAGAACTGCAAATCGCCCTTGTCTCCAAAATGCCGTTGATTGTGCGCGTTACTTTAACCGGTCAGCATTAAAATTTTTACTTTTTTTTAAAATTATTATTGACTTTCGCTTAAAGGAACGGCTATAAAGCTATACCAGAATGAATTTTGTAATTTAATTAATTAAGGAAGAAAAAATATGGCCAATCATAAATCGGCAAAAACGAGAATCAGAAGAAACGATAAACGCAGCATGATTAACGGCATGAGAAGAAGCCGCGTCAGAACTTTTGTTAAGAAAGTTGACGCCCTGATTGCCGCCGGCAATAAGGATGAAGCCGCAACCGCTTTAAAAGTTGCCGAATGTGAAATGATGCGTGCTGCCCAGAAAGGTGTTTTCCATAAAAACACAGCTTCCCGGACAGTTTCCCGTTTAGCTCAGAAAATTAAAGCTCTGTAAGCTTTTTTGTTTATTTCAGTTTCAGACACTTAAACCAGCCTTTAAGGCAATGGTTTAGTGTCTTTTTTTGCTTAAAATCAAGGAAACAAGCCCGACTCTGCAGAATCTCTATGTCAAGAAAATTAATTTAAATGTTCGCTAAATGTTCTATTGTTTTTATGTTTTTTTCGTGTTTAGTATTTTCCTACCTGATGAGTTGATGAACTCACTAAAGACAAATTCAAAGACCGGAAAAATCCGAAAGGCCGTAAATACAAGCCAGGAAATTTTCAGGTGGCGAATTATAAAAAGGATTGAAGATATTATTAACTAAACCGCTACGGCTTGATATTAAAAGAAGCCGGTACGGCTTGAAACGGAAAAGGATTAAAAAAACCGAAAAGGCTTTTTTAAAAAAATCGAAAAGGCTTTTTTGAAATAAAAAAACAAGCAAGGCTTTTTTTAAATACCTTTTCTTAAAAAATGACTGGATTAACTTTTTAGATTGGAAAACGGAAATGGCTGAACAAGCAATAAAAAACAATGACAGTTCTGTTCAGGACGAATGGGGACAGATTTGCAGCCAACTGAAACTGGAGTTTGGGGAAACCGCTTACGACAGCTGGTTAAAACCTTTAAGCATCGGTTCTTTTAACAATGGTGTGATGAACATCTGTGTCCCAACGGCTTTCATGAAAAACTGGGTTATCACCCATTATTCGGATAGAATCCACAAAATCTGGGAACATAAAAATCCGGAAATCAAACAGGTCAACTTTGTTGTTCAGACGATGAACGCCGACAGCAAGCTTCATACGGGTGACACATCGTTGTTAAAGAAAATTGTTTCAACGCCGACACCGCAAAATTTATATGCCTCCAATTACAGTTCTGCTGTCAGCGAATATTCCCATGCCGATGCCGGATTGCAGCTTTCGGCGCCTTTAAATCCGGCCTATACGTTTGATACGTTTGTGGTGGGCAAGACCAATGAATTTGCTTATGCCGCTGCACGGAAAGTGGCCGAATCCAAGAATGTTTCGTTTAATCCGCTGTTTTTGTATTCCGGCGTGGGTTTGGGCAAAACACATTTAATGCATGCCATTGCCTGGCATATCCGCCGGCAGGATCCAAGCCGCAATGTCATATATCTTTCTGCCGAACAGTTTTTATATAAATTTGTGAAGGCTCTGCGTTACAAAGATACGGCAGCATTTAAAGAACAGTTCCGTTCGGTTGATGTTTTGATGGTTGATGATGTTCAGTTTATGAGCAACAAAGAATCGACTCAGGAAGAATTTTTCTATACTTTTAATTCTTTGATTGAAGAAGGCCGGCAGATTATTATTTCGGCGGACAAATCCCCTTCTGACCTGGAAGGAATCGAGGCTCGCTTAAAATCGCGCTTAAACAGCGGACTGGTTGCCGATATTCATCCGACGGATTTTGATTTACGGATGGGAATTTTGAAAAACAAAGCACGGCAAATGGGCATTGAGCTGCCGGAAAAAGTGGCCGAATTTTTAGCCCAGAAAATCACGTCTAACATTCGTGAACTGGAAGGCTCTCTGCGTCGGATTGTTGCCCATTCGCAGTTGTTGTCCGACCGGGAAATTACGCTGGATATGACACAGGATGTGTTAAAAGACATGCTTCGTTCCATTGACCGTAAAACGACGATTGATGAAATCCAGAAAAAAGTGGCTGAATATTTTAATATTTCGGTTAAAGAACTGCAATCATCCCGGCGTGCCCGCACGGTTGCCCGGCCGCGGCAAATTGCCATGTATCTGGCTAAACAGCTCACCTCACGCAGTCTGCCGGAAATCGGGCGCAAGTTCGACCGCGACCATACCACGGTAATGCACGCGGTGCGCAAAGTTGAAGAACTGATTATCGAAGATGCCTCTCTGGCTGAAAATGTCGATACTTTGCGCCGTTCGTTGGAAAACTAAATCTTATTCTTTTACCCAAAAGGCACCCTGTTTATCAGGGTGTTTTTTTTATGTCTTTTCTCCATATCGGGAAATTAAACCTACAATTTTGAACTTATCTGAAATCTGACATTATATCCCGCGCCGATTATTTCTTTGACAAAAAGTATTATATCGTCTAAATTAAAGGTATCTAAAAAACTGACAAATAAGGAGCCGGTAAAATGAGCCTAAAAGAAGAAATCAGGAATTATGGCAGCAAAGAAGAAGTGGAAGCGGATTACGAGCGCTATAAGGAAGAATGGCGCTATAACGTGGAAGACGAAAGCGGGATTCACAAAACGGGGATTGGTTTAAGGAAAGTATACTTTGGCGACGGATTAAAGATGGAATACCGCGGGTATGACGAGTGGCGCGAGAAGATGAGGAGTGAGGGCTTAACGGACGATGAAACCCGGGCATATTTGCGGATGCTTAAAAACCAATTTATTGTGATGAATGAAATGAACCCCCATGAGGAAAAAGAACTGACTTTGGAAGAACGGATTAAGATTATAGAAAAAAATGATGAAAAAAGACTTAAACTAATGCGGGAATATCATCATTTCTCCGAAGAAGAATTATCACAAATAGCGGCAGAGCTTAAAGCGAGTCGGGAAAGGATGTTAAAAGACGGAGGACGCTAATGCCGCTGGAAGATTTGCTGGATAACCTGACTTTGCAGGATCCAGATGAGCCGATAGCCTTGTTTTTCAGTTATGTGGATGCCGACCGGTATGATTATTATCGGAAAAACAAAACCGAGTTGGTTAATTTAAGCAGCAAAAGATTTTATTGATAAAATGTATACAAGAGCATGGGAAAGCGGTTCGGCATTTGCTGAATATAATCGGGCGGCTTATATACCAAACACATCAGAACTCGGGCAAAAGCGGTTAAATATTTTATGGGATGCCCGTGGCAACGGAAATCGCGCCCGAACATATCTGCCTATCGGTGTCAAAATTGAAAATTTATCAATGGAGCGTTATCTTTTACGGCCGGGTTTAGAGCTTGAAGATGTGCTGATAACATCGGCAACTAAAATTCGCAAAGAATATCATGATTTTATTGTCAATGTGGAAAGAATGACACGGGAAGTAAAGGAGATTAAAGAGGCTGGTAAAGATAAACAGCCTGTCAAAAACAGCCAAATTGCAATGGTTAAGAAATCAGCCGGCAATCAGGGCAAAGAACAATAAAGCAAGCCTTCTTTTATTTATAAAAAACTTGTGAACGACTCTTTTTTTTGCCTTTTGCTTTCGCCGGATTATGGTATGCTTTTGCATAGTTAAAACTTTTAATTTTTTATGGTCGAAAGAAATGAAATTTACAATTGAAAGAGCAACTTTGTTAAAAACTCTCAGCCATGTCCAGAGCATTGTTGAGAAAAGAAACACCATTCCGGTTTTATCCAATGTCAGAATTGAAGCTATGGGTGACGGCATCAGCTTTAAAGCAACGGATATGGATACCGAAATTACCGAAATTACCGATGCCAAAATTGCAGAAACCGGCGCAACAACCGCACCGGCACATATGCTTTATGACATTGTCCGTAAACTTAACGACGGCTCGGAAGTTGAGCTTACTTTCCCTGATGAAAAGGGGCAATTAAGCATTGCTTCCGGACGTTCGAAATTTTCACTTTCTACCATTGCCGTGGAAGATTTTCCGGTTATTTCCGGCGACAGTTTGCCGATTAATTTTGCCATGAGCAAAGAAGAATTGAAAGACGTGATTGACCGCACGCAGTTTGCCGTTTCAACCGAAGAAACGCGGTATTATTTAAACGGTTTATATATTCATGCCAAAACCGAAGGCGAAACCAAAGTTTTAAGAATCGTGGCAACCGACGGACATCGTCTGGCATGTGTCGAATCGCCGCTGCCGGAAGGGGCTGAAAAAATGGCAGGCGTTATCGTGCCGCGCAAAACCGTTGCCGAAATCCGTAAACTTTTGGATGATACCAACTCAGAAACCGTTGCTGTTTCATTGTCTGAAAACAAAATCCGCTTTACGCTTGAGGATATTACTTTGACTTCCAAACTGATTGACGGTACATATCCGGATTATGAACGCGTTATTCCGACCGACAACGACAAGGTTCTGGAACTTGGCGTTAAAGAACTGGCCTCCGCGGTTGATCGTGTTTCGGTTGTGGCTGAGCGTACCCGCGCCATTAAGCTTATTACCGGTAAAAACCATGTGGTTTTAACAACTTCCAGTCCGGATTTGGGCAGTGCCTTAGAAGAGCTGGAAGCCAAATATGAAAGCGAGGCACTGGAAGTCGGTTATAATTTCCGTTACCTGTTGGATATTTTAAGCGAAATCCGGGGCGAGAACGTACAGATTACGTTTTCAGACGGTGCATCGCCGTCAGTTATCCATGATACCTCAGATGCCAGCGCTATTTATGTCCTGATGCCGATGCGGGTTTAGGAACATAAAAAAATCCGGTTGTTTTACCCTCTGTTAAGGGGCTGTATATTATAATCGGGGTTAAGCGAGGTTGTGGTGGAAAATTTAGCCGTCAAATTTTCAGAAATCTTAAAGGAAAAGTCAGGTGTTACGCGCCTGACTTTAACCGATTTCAGAAACTATGCTCATTTGCGTTTAAATGTCGACTTGTGCCCGATTGTCTTAACCGGCGAAAACGGCAGCGGCAAAACCAACATCTTAGAGGCTGTTTCTTTTTTAACGCCGGGACGGGGTTTGCGCGGCGCACGGCTTGCCGACATCAAACGCCTGAGGCCTGCTTTGGTAACGCCTGATTTTGAACCGCCTCTTAATACGGCAAACAGCTGGGCGGTTTCGGCTGCTGTACACAAAAACGGCGAAGAATTCAACCTTGGGACAATGGTGCAAAAAACCATGCGCGAAGATGACGAATCGGCCAAAAGTTTTGAACGGCGAATCGTGCAAATTGACGGGCAGAAAGTTTCCTCACAAGCCGAACTCGGAAAATATCTTTCCGCCATTTGGGTCACGCCGCAGATGGACAGGTTGTTTTTAGGCGGCACGCAGCCGCGGCGCAGTTTTCTGGACCGGATTGTTTATGCGTTTGATTTGGAACATGCCAAGCGCACGGCTAATTTTGAACATTTATACAAACAATGGTATCAGCTGTTAAAAGCCGGCTGTTGCGACAATGCCTGGCTTTCTTCTTTGGAAGAAGAAATGGCAGGCTTGGGCGTGGCCATTGCGGCGGCGCGGCGGGAATTGGTGGCGCGGCTTAATACTTTTATCGAGCAGGAGCCGGATGACGTGTTTCCGGACATTTCCCTGGAACTTGACGGCACGATTGAAAAAATGCTTGATAAAATGGCTGCGGTTGATGTGGAAGATTATTATCGCAGCAGCCTGTTAAAACAGCGGCACAGCGTTTTTGCCAACGATTATGTCGACGGGGTCAACCGTACCGATTTTAAGGTTTATTACAAGAAAAAACATATGCCGGCGGAACTTTGCTCCACCGGTGAACAGAAATCGCTGTTGGTCAGTATTATTTTGGCGCAGACCAAGTGCCAGATGCTGGATAAAGGGTTTGCACCGGTGCTGTTGTTAGATGAAGTTACCACACACTTGGACGATGCCAAGCGCGACGCCCTGCTTGCCAAAATCCGTGATTTACGATTGCAGGCCTGGATAACTTCAACCGAACCACAAATTTTTAATGCCTTAAAAAATGATGCCCTGTTTTTAAGCGTTAAAAACAATATGATTACATATTAGCAAATGTCGTTCTCTTTTTTCTGTTTCCAAAATTCTTGACTTGCACAACCCCACAAGCCTACAACGTCGGCACATTCAGCTGTCCTTTTCCTTTCTTTGTCATGTGCATAGACGCATCATTACCTTTAACATACTTCCTCTTATATAAATATGTTCTCAAAGGATATAAAGGTACCGCAAAAATCATCCATCGAACAACGATTCGATGGATGATTGACGTTATAAAACTTATCTTATTTTCACATTTTGTTTAGCGCTAAAATCCGCAAAAAAGCCGCTTGTCAATTAAACAAGCGGCTTTTTTCTAATAACACTTCGGAGTTTCTGGAGAGCCTACCATTGTTCCACCAACACCTGTAGTTGTGCAATATATACAGTCAACCGTTTCCCCATTAGGTTTGGTTAATGTCTGAACAGAATTCCCATTCGAACAAGAGCAACGATCTTGAAAATAACAGGTTTCGCACTTATAGCAACCGGGTTCCTTTTTGCTTTCTACCAAAACGCTATAACCACTACACATCATGTTCTTATTTTCCCGATATCCTTCCTCAGAACAGTGGTTGACGCATTTGTAGCAAACCTTGTCGCCTGAATACGAATCCGTTTCCTCAGGTGTACCAATTACACAACGAGGTGTTATATATGTACCAAACGGACATTGTCTAGCCTTACACTTATAGCATCCGAAAGCGTCTTGTTCTTCTTTATTAAGTTCCCAACCATCAGAACCTGTGCTATAGCAATCATCAGCACTGCGGGCATAGCCGTCCGTGCATTGTTCAACAATACATTTATAACATTTACCGTCGCCTGAATAATTGCCGGTTTCTTGCGCAGATGCCGGTGCCGTACAAAACGGACTTGTCGTAGCGCCGCTCGGGCAGTCCTTTTTGACGCATTTGTAGCAGCCCGTATAACCTTCGGCAACATCACTCGTATCAACTTTCCAACCCGCTGATTTTCCAATGCCAGTGCCGCAGTTGTTTGCGCTCGTCGCGTAATCCGTCGGGCAAGTTTGACATTTAGAACAACGGTTGTTTCCGGAGTATCCGTTATATACTTTGATCTGACCGGTAAAACACGCTGTCATCGTGCCGCTGCTTTCGGCTGTGTATCCTTCCGGACAATCTTTCGGAGTGCATTTATAACAGCCGTTGCCATCCGGCTCCGCTAAGTCAAGCGTCCACCCCTCGGGATGAAACACCGTGCTAACCCCTCCGACCGTTATACCTCCTCCGACAACGCTGCCGCCGGGAAGTATCGTTGTTCCTCCGGAGTTCGCAAGCCCGCCACTTCTTCCCGTAGTGTTGCAGCCGTTGATTGTTTGAGCATAACCTTTTTTACAGCCTTTGTCTGTACAAAGTTTATAATTTGTATCAAACGGACAATAAAGATAGTGTTCGCAGTTATCTACATCGTCTTTGGAATAACCGAGTTCAGTACAAGTAGGCTGCGTTGTACAATTTAACGCAGCAGAAGCACTGCCGCTGCCCATAACCAGGATTGCAACCGGCAGAGCAATTTTAAAATTTAAAAATTTGCTCATTTCAACACCCTTAAGAAATATTTTATAACCAAACTTAAGCTTAAAAGCCCAAGCGGATAACATAAACTCAACACCCTTTTATCTTATCCTTAAGCATTGCCGGAGCAATACCTAATATAAATTATAAGCGAATTTGCGTTAAAAAACAATAAAAAAAACCGCTTTCTTTTTAAGAAAGCGGAAATTTGCCTTTCATATTAAGCTTTTTATTCAACAATCATTGCCGTAAATTCGGCTTCGGAAACAACCTGGCCGTCGACCATACTTTGTCCCTTAAAAACAAAAATATTGCGGCGCTCTTTTATCTTCTCAACATGCATCCGCAGCTGATCACCGGGTTTAACCGGTTTGCGGAATTTAACGCCGTCAATCGACATAAACAGAACACTGCGTTTTTGATCGGCATAGTTTTCATCTTTGGAAATAACAACCGCACCGGCAGTCTGGGCCATGGCTTCAATCTGCAGCACGCCCGGCATAACCGGATTGCCTGGAAAGTGGCCTTGAAAAAATTCTTCATTCATCGTGACATTTTTAATGCCGACACCTTTTTCACCCGGAACTTCAACTTCCAAGCGGTCTACCAGCAAAAACGGATAGCGGTGCGGCAGCATTTTCATGATATCTTCAATTCGGTAAACTTTTATTTCAGACATTTTTTATCCCTCTTTTTTCAATTCAATTGAACAAAAACATATTTTCAAAACATTGGCAAGTTATTTTTTGCTGTTGCGCTGTAAAAAAGCAACCTGGCGCATAAAATCCTTAAACGGAACGGTCGGCGAACCCATAACCACCGCACCCGGTTCAATATCACGCATAACACCGGACTGTGCCGCAATCTGGGCGCCGCTTCCTACCATCAGGTGGTCGGCAAAACCGCTTTGGCCGCCGCAGACCACATAATCACCGAAGGTACAGCTGCCGGCTATGCCGGTTTGCGAAACAATGACGCAGCCTCTGCCTAACTTATCGTTGTGAGCAATCTGTACCAGATTATCTATCCGGCAGCCGTCGCCGATTACCGTATCTTCCAATGCGCCGCGGTCAATACAGGTGTTGGCACCAACCTCAACATCGTTACCGATAATCACCCGGCCGATTTGCGGAATCCGGACATGGCAACCGTTTTCAAAATTGAAACCAAACCCGTCGCAGCCTATCCGCGCGCCGCTGTAAATATAACAATCATTACCCATAACACAATAGGAAACATAGGCGTTAACCCCTATCCGGCAGTTGTTGCCTATTTGGCAGCCACGGGCTATCACACAGCCGGCTTCCAAACGACAGTTGTCGCCGATAACCACATTTTCTTCAACAACAACTCTCGGACCGATAAAACAATTTTTCCCGATCTTGGCCGTTTTATCAATTATGGCCGTTGCATCAACTCCGGGTTGAGGCTGATGTTCCTCATAAAAGGCTTTGTTTAATTTCAAAAATGCGTGCTTGGGATCCGGACAAACCAACACTATAACGCCATACGGAATCCAGGTTTTCAAATCATCATTGGTGATGCAGGCCTTGGCTTTGATATTGGCTGCTTTTTCTTTGGCCTTGCGGTCATAGAAAAAACAGATATCATCGGCACCGGCCTTTTCCATTGTTGCAATTTCAGAGACCTTTTCTTCGGCCTTACTTTCATCGGTTAAAACCGCGCCGGTTATTTCGGCGATACGGGCTAAAGTAAACGGCCCTTTATTTTTATAAAAAGTCTTGTCAATCATGCTGCTTTTACTCCTCATACTTACAGGCTGGTGCCAAAGTTCAAACGAAAGACTTCTGTTTCATCATAATCCTCTTTCATGACCGGGAAGCCAAAGTCAATATCGATTTTACCCATCGGTGAGAACCATTCAAAACCAAAACCGATTGAAGCGCGGGGCTTGGAGGAATAATCAACCAGCTTGGTATCAATGTTGTCCGGCTTGCCGATCATACCGATATCAAAGAACGTACGCCCGCGGATGCCGACTTCATCCAAACCAATCGGGAAAGACATTTCTGCCCCACCATAGGCTACCCAGTTGCCGCCCAAAGCATCATCCGTTTCTTTATCCCGGGCGCCGATGCCGCCGAATTCAAAACCGCGGAGCGTGTTGCCGCCCAGATAATAACGCTGCGACAAACGAACATCTTCGCCACCATAGCCGACAATGTAACCGCCGTTGGCATAAAACTTAAATGTCCAATAATCGGAAACCGTAAAGAATTTATATGCCTTAACGTCAAATTTGAAATATTTTTCATCACCGCCCATGCCGGCAATATCATTGCCAAAGGATAAATAATATCCGTCTTTGGTACGAATTGCGCTGTCGCGCTTGTCATACACCAAAGTCTGGCCGATAACCGAACCGGTTGATTTTCCTTCCTCATCTTTAATGTAAACGGAAGCATAATCTTTCACATCTTTAATCTCATCCTGGCGCAGGGTGTAACGGACAACCTGATATAAATCATCGGTATAATTCCAGCCTAAACGAATCCGCGCACCGGTCGATGAACTGTCATAAGAACTCTCATCCTGATAGTCTTCATCGCTATAAAAGATATCAGCACCGGCACTTAAGCGGCGGTCTAAGAAATAGGGTTCGGTAAAACTCATGGAATAATCTTTTGAGCGCTCGGACACACTGCCGTCAACGCTTAACTGCTGACCTTTGCCCTGGAAATTGTTTTCGGTGATGCCACCCTGAACCAAAGCACCGTTGACGGTTGAATAGCCGATACCGATATTAAAATATCCGGTTGACTTTTCTTCTACGTCAACATTAATGTCCGCCTTGCTTGAATCAACCGGCACCGACTGGATGTCAACTTTGCTAAAGTAATTTAAGTTTTCAATATTGCGCCGCGAATCCCTGATTTTGGATACATTAAACGCATCACCCTCATCTAAACGGAATTCCCGGCGGATAACCTCATCCAAAGTATGGGTATTGCCGGAAATATTAATCCGGTTGACAAAGGTACGCTCGCCTTCTTCAATTTTGAAGGTTATGTTCATGACATTGTTTTCGGCGTTTCTTTCCAAAACCGGCGTAACGTCAACAAAGACAAACCCTTTCTTGCCAAGCTCTTCGGTAATGCCGCTGACAGATTTCTCAACAGCATCAGCATTATACCAGCTTCCGGATTTAAAGCTTACTTCCCGGTAAAGCTTTTCAACCGGGACTTCGCCAATAGCCGAATCAATGTTGATTTTGCCGATTTTATAGCGTGGCCCTTCTTCCAAAGTAAAATTCAAAATAAATGATTTTTTGTTCGGGGCCAGTTCCGCAACGGCCGAAACCACCCGGAAATCAGCATAACCGCGCTGATTGTAAAAACGGCGCAGCAATTCTTTATCATAATTCATTTTTTCAGCGTCATAAGTTTCGGCACTTGAAAAAATCCGATACCAGCGGCTTTCTTTACTCATTAAAACTTCCTGCAAATCCGGCGAAGAGTAATGTTTGTTGCCAAAGAAGTTAATCTTGTCAATTTTGGCTTCCGGACCTTCATCAATTTCAAAAATCAAATCAATGCGGTTTTCGTCACGCTCAATAATTTTCGGTTCAACTTCAACCGCATATCGTCCGGCGCGCTTATATACTTCCAAAATACGCTGAACATCCTGTTGGACTTTAGCGCGGCTGTATATCGTGTTCGGGCCGCTTTGGACTTCCGTTTCCAAAATCTTGTCATCAAGCTTTTTGTTGCCGTCAAAAGCGCGTTCGCCGATCAGCGGACTTTCAACCACCGTGATTTTTAGGGTTCCGTCATTTTGCGTATTCATTTTAATGTCGGAAAACAAACCGGTTGCATATAAATTCTTAAAAGCAGAATCCAGTTTATCGCTTGAAACTTTTTCATTGGTTTTCATGCCCAAATAAGCAAGTACTGTTTCTTTTTCTACCCGCTGCAGACCGTCAACGGAAATTTTCTGAACATAAAAGTCAGCGGCCTTGACGCCGGTACAAAAAATGCAGAAAGCAGCAACAGTCCCGAAAAGTATTTTTTTCATCATCAATCCCTTACTTTAAGTGTTAAACCAACGATCAAACAAATGAACAACATCATTCCAGGTCGCAAATATCATCAAAGCCGCCAATAATGACAAACCGAAACGGAACAAATATTCCTTTACCCGGTCATTCATTTCCCGGCCGCTGATGATTTCCAGAACATATATCACGACACTGCCGCCGTCCAAAACCGGAATCGGGAATAAATTAATCAGACCCAGGTTAATGGAAAGCAATGCCATAAACACGATAAAATCAAGCCAACCTTCGCTTTTGCTGATATCTCCGGTCATTTCGGCAATGCGGATAACGCCGCCGACATCTTCACCGCCGCGTTTTCCGGTCAGCATCTGACCGACGCCGCGCAAGGTTGTCGTCGTAACATCCCAGGTTTCCTCAACGGCTAAAACAAAAGCTTTCGGCAAAGAAACGCGCTCATGCCCGCTTTCTATCGTGGTAACGGATTTGATGCCCAACATATATTGTTTTGTGGTCGTGCCATCGCTTTGTTCCATGCTGATTTCGGTTAAAGGGAATTTAAAATTCAGCACTTCATCACCGCGGCGGACATCAATATCTACCTGCCGGTCCGCAGCCATGGCAACTTCGCGCGAGATTTCCGAAAAATCAGAAATCTCATGTCCGTTAATGGTTAAAATGCGGTCGCCTTTCATAATGCCGGCTTGTGCTGCTGAGCCTTCCGGCACGGCTTCGCCGACAACCGGCGGAAAAGTAAATGTGCCAAGTACTGCAAACAGACATGTGTAAATCAAAATCGCAAACAGGTAATTAAAACCGGGGCCTGCTAAAACAATTGCCAGTTTTTTAAATGGATTTTGATATGGAAAAGCCCGTTTTTTTTCTTCTTCCGAAAGACTGGATATTTGCTCGTCCGTTGTGGAAGAAGATGCATCGGCATCGCCTAAAAACTGGCAATATCCGCCCAAAGGAATAGCTGAAATTTTCCAGCGGGTGCCTTTTTTATCCACCCTGCCCCAAAGCTCTTTGCCAAAGCCTATGGAAAAAGCACTGACCTGCACACCGGTCAGACGCGCAACGATAAAATGCCCGAACTCATGCACGAATACCAGCACGCCCAAAAGAAACAGAAACGGTACAACATAATAGATTATATTTAACAACCACTCCATTTTTGCCGCTCCGCCTTAGAAAAGCCACAAACCGTATGCAAACAGCCAGCAAACAAACGGCGCAGCAAAAATCAACCCGTCTACGCGGTCAAAAACCCCGCCGTGTCCGGGAATAAGATTGCTGGAATCTTTTAACCCGAGTTTACGCTTAATGGCCGATTCAATCAAATCGCCGATTTGGGAAACTGCAGCAATGATACCGCCTAAAACAGCAAAAAATGTCTGGGCAGAAGCATTAACATTCATAACGTTAAGCATTGACATGACGCCAAAATAACTCAAACTGGCCACAATCGCAAATAAAATTCCGCCGATTAAACCGGCCCAGGTTTTGTTCGGACTGATTTTGGGTGCCAGCTTCGGACCTTTGACCGTGCTGCCGACAGCATAACCGCCGATATCCATTGCCCAAACCATAATAAAAAACCACAACGTCATGTAAAAATTATACGGATGATAAATAAAGACATCGCGATATAACCACAGAAGCGCACCGATACCGATTGAAATATACGGTACGCCCAGCGTCAATAAATAACGATGCTGTTCGTTTCTGGCTTTAAGCCATACATACAAACTTACCAAAACGATGGCCGTAGCAACCATTGACATATCGTATATAAGTAAAGATACGGCCAAAGATATAATATAAGCCGCCGTATATGTGGAAGCATTGCGGCTGGGTATCATATTACCCCATTCCCAAGCCAGCAGCACCCCGACAATTAAAGTTAAAACATCAACGAAGGGATATCCGACCCATAAAGCACCGATAACAACCGGAAGCATTACGACGGCTGCCAGAACACGCTTTACCAGCGAACCTGATTTTTTGCCTGCAAGCTTAGGTGCAACAGAGGGGGGTACTTTTACCGGCGTTTGTTTTTGAAACCGCACCTGCGTTTTTTCTACTTTTTTTACCGGCGACAATGCTTGTTTCCGCTTTTGTCCCCGGTTTTTATTTCTGTTTTTAGTACCGGTTTTCAGCTCTGCTCCGGCTTTTGTTGCTTTTTTAGCTTCAGGCTTTGCCATATCTTCTCTCCCTTGTCTGATAATTTTCTATTATTTCCTGCAGTTCGGTTTTCGTGAAGTCCGGCCATAAAGTTTTCGTAAAGAAAAACTCGGCATAGGCTATCTGCCACAACAAATAATTGCTGACCCGCTGTTCACCGCTGGTGCGTATGACCAAATCCGGATCAGGAACGCCCGTGGTATAAAGCATATCAGAAAAACTTTGTTCATCAATATCTTTTAGCGACATATCGCCAGATTTTACCTGAAAGGCAATTTCCCTGACGGCATGTAAAATTTCCTGCCTGGAACCGTAGCTTAAAGCCACCTGCAACCCTAAGCTTTTATTTTCAGCCGTCGACCGCTCCAGTTCTTCGATTTTTTTAACAATATCATCTGCCAGCATTTGGCGTTCACCGATAAAGCGAATCCGAACATCGTTTTCTTTCAGTTCTTTAAAATCTTTATCCAGATATTCCCGCAGCAAATTCATCAGTCCGTCAACTTCTTCACGGCTGCGCTTCCAGTTCTCGGTTGAAAAAGCGTACAGCGTCATATATTTTACACCGAGCTCTTTCGCCGCTTTGGCAATTTCAACAACAACCTCGGCGCCTTTTTTGTGCCCTGCATTGCGCGGCAGACCGCGTTTTGCCGCCCAGCGGCCGTTGCCGTCCATAATGACGGCAATATGTTCTAACTTATTCGTCACGTTAAAGTCCTAAACCTGCATAATGTCTTTTTCTTTATTTTCCAGCATTTCATCAATTTTTTTGATGGCATCATCGGTTAATTTCTGGATTTCGTTTTCAAAACGTTTTTCCTCATCTTCCGAAATCAGGTTATCTTTTTTCAGCTTTTTAATTCCGTCCAGGGCATCACGACGAATATTGCGAATCGCCACCTTGTTTTGTTCGGTATATTTTCCGGCGACCTTTACCAGTTCTTTGCGCCGCTCTTCGCTTAACGGCGGAATCGGTATACGGATAAGCGTTCCGTCCGAAACGGGATTTAAGCCCAGATCACTTTCGCGCAAAGCTTTCTCAACGCTTTTTGCCAGGCTTTTATCCCACACACTGACCGACAATGTGCGCGGATCAGGCACATTAACGGTACCAACCTGGGAAATCGGCGTTAAACTGCCGTATGCCTCCACCATAATACCGTCAAGCAAACTGGCGTGCGCACGGCCGGCACGTAAACCGGCAAAATCAGCACGTAAAGAATCAAGGGTTTTATCCATCCTTGTTTTGGCATCATTTTTAATTTCACTAAAATCTGACATGGTTACCTCTTGTAATTATTTAATTGTTGTAAACTTACCTTCGCCGCATACGGCTTTAATTAAGGAATCCTCCCCCTTTTGGCTGAAAACAATAATCGGTACTTTGCTTTCTTTTGCCAAAACGACTGCAGCCGTATCCATAATTTTCAATCTTTTTTCAATCACTTCATTATAACTGATGATATCATACCTTTGCGCTTTCGTATTTTGTCTGGGATCCGAATCATAAACACCGTCAACCTGGGTTGATTTAAATAAAGCATCGCACTGCATTTCAGAAGCACGAAGTGCCGCGCCGGTATCCGTCGTAAAATACGGATTGCCGGTTCCGGCAGCAAAAATAATCACCCGCCCTTTTTCCAGGTGGTTTAGGGCTTTGCGGTACATATAAGGTTCACACACCTGCGGAACGTTTAACCCTGACATAACCCGAACCTCGACGCCTATTTTTTCTAAAGCGTCCTGCAAATAAAGCGCATTCATAATTGTTGCCAGCATGCCGACCTGATCGGCAACGCTGCGGTTCATGCCTTTGGAGGCTTCTTTGGCACCGCGGAAAATATTGCCGCCGCCGACAACAATACAAATCTCCACACCAAGCTGCCTAACGTGTTTAATCTGTTCTGCCAGGCGGGCAATAACTTCCGGCGACATACCGAATTCACGATCACCCATCAGACCTTCACCGGAAAGTTTTAACAAAATTCGTTTATATACAGGCTGCATACATACTCCTCTTTTTTGTTTCTGCGTTTATATTACTGACTTTAACTCTTTTGTCATCACATTTTTACAAGAGGTTAACAATTTATAAGAAAAACAAAGCCTGTCTGAGGCCAGAATCTTTAAAGTTGCAAAAAAAAAAAACGGTTTAGAATGACGCGCAAATCGTATTTATTTTGCAATTTTGGAGAAATCACATGAATGAAAAAGGACGGTCGATGGTAGAAATGCTTGGTGTTTTGGCCATCATCGGTGTTTTAAGCGTCGGTGCTATGAGCGGTTATTCCAAGGCCATGATGAAATACCGGCTTAATAAGCAGGCTGAACAATTAAACACCGTTTTTAATGCCGTGGCACGTTACCATGGTTCATTTAGCAAATCCACCGCCCAAGGTCTGAATTTAACGCCTGTTTTTATTAAAATGGGTGAAATCCCGACAGAAATGACCAGAAGTAATGATGACTATTTATATGATATTTTTAAAACACAGCTTTATATCCGAACCGGTTTTACGCCCGAGCCTACCATTCTTGTTGAACTCCGGCCGGAATTAATCAAGCATTCAAATCAAAACCTGGAGATATGTCGTAACATTTTACTGGTTGCCAAGGAAAACAGCCACAACATTGATTATTTATCATCAAGAAATCTTCCCATAACCGTTTCCAACAACCTTGTCGGCGATGCAACCTGCACAAGTACAAAAAAATGCTTAAAAGATTTATCCTTAAATGACATTTATACCGCCTGCACAAATTTTGGCGACGGAACTCAGGCCAACATTATTATTGTCTGGAAAATTTAAAATCCGGAATATTGGAATATTTTATAAAAAAGTTGAAATTAAAGAAAGTTTGTGTTTATAGTTGCGGTAATGATAAAAATGGCAGGAGGTTGAGATGAGTTTTACCGCAATGTTTGTTTTGTGCGCCCTGGGCGGTTATATTTTAGGGTCAATCCCTTTTGGTTTGGTGCTTTCCAAGCTTGCCGGGTACGGCGACATTCGCAAATCAGGCTCGGGCAACATCGGCGCCACCAATGTTTTGCGGGTTACCGGCAGTAAGTCTTTGGCACTCGTTACCATTTTGCTGGACGCTTTTAAGGCAGCTATTGCCGCATTTATTGCGCTTAAAACCGTGCCGAATGAATTATGCTTTATTTATAGCTGGCCGGCAACCACAAGCCTAATCGGTTGTCTGATTGCCGGTTCATGCGGCGTTATCGGCCACATGTTTCCGGTATGGCTTAAATTTAAAGGCGGTAAAGGTGTGTCTTCGGCATTCGGACTGTTACTTGTTACCTATTGGCCGATTGCCCTGATTGCCTTGTTTATCTGGATTGCCATGGCTTTTATTTTCCGTTATTCTTCGTTATCAGCTTTAACGGCGGCCGTTTCCATTCCTTTTCTTTCCTTTTTTATGCTGCCTCAGGTTTATACGCTGTTTTATACAATTATCGTTGCTTTGGTTATTTTTAAACACCGCTCAAACATCATCAGACTGTTAAAAGGCGAAGAAACAAAAATAAAATTTAAAAAATCCGAAAAGAAAGAATAGCCGTGAACGAAAGCGAACTGATTGACTGGATTCAACTGATTAATACCGACGGCATCGGTCCGGTTCGTTTTTACAAATTGCTTGCAAAATACGGTTCAGCCAAAGAAAGTCTTAAAGTTTTGTCGGCAAAACAGGCTTTGTTTTTAAGAAAAGACGCCGAGTATGAACTGGAAAAAGCCCGGCGGCTCAATATCCGGATTATTGCCCGGGATGATAAAGATTATCCCCAAAACTTTAACCAACTTAATGACGCTCCGCCGGTTTTATATGTCAAAGGGCGGACGGATATTTTAAATTATCCGGCCATGGTTTCTATTGTCGGCGCACGCAATGCTTCAGTCAGCGGACGCAAAATTGCTTCCAGGATTGCTTATGATTTAACCGAAAATGAAGTTATTGTCGTTTCCGGTATGGCACGCGGCATTGATTCGGCAGCGCATAAAGGCGCACTTTACGCCAAACAGGAACACGGCACGACCATTGCCGTTTTAGGCACCGGCGTTGATGTGGTGTACCCTTTAGAAAATCAAGAGTTATATGAACAGATTTGCGCCCGGGGTGCCGTTATATCCGAGTATCTTCCCGGCACACAGCCCCAAGCCTCTAATTTTCCGCGCCGCAACCGGCTGGTTTCGGCTTTAAGTGCCGGAACACTGGTGGTGGAAGCATCGCTTAATTCGGGTTCTCTGATTACGGCCCGGATGGCGCTTGAACAAGGCAAAGATATTTTTGCCGTCCCCGGATCTCCGCTGGAGGGGCGTTCTGCCGGTTGCAATCAACTTATTCGCGACGGCGCATATTTAACCGAATCCGCCGAAGATATTTTAAACACACTGGCTTTCACACAAAACCGCCAGATAAAGGCTTACCCGAAAGGCGATTTGTTTGCAAACCCTCTTGACAAAGGGCAAAAAAACGACAATATTCCCTTTCAGATTAAAACGGACAAGGCCTTTTCAGAGCATCCCCTCACGGATTTAATTCCTGCCGGCGGGATTGAAACAGACGAGCTTATCCGGCTTGCCCGGCAGGATACCGTTCAAACGATGATGCAGATTACGGAACTGGAACTTGAAGGCCTTATTGAACGCATAAACGGCAGTGTTTTAATTTTGAAAGATAAAAAGAGCAGGAAAAACTGATGAAATTAGTTATCGTAGAATCTCCGGCCAAAGCCAAAACCATCAACAAATATCTGGGCAGTGATTATAAAGTGCTTGCCAGTTTCGGCCATATCCGTGATTTGCCGAGCAAAGACGGTTCGGTCAATCCCGATCATGATTTTGACATGACCTGGGAATTAAGCCCCGGCGGCAAAAAACGCTTAAATGACATTATTGCCGCTTTAAAAGACTGCGACACCATTATTCTGGCCTCCGACCCGGATAGAGAAGGAGAAGCCATTGCCTGGCATATTTTGGAAGAATTGACGGCACGCAAAAAAATTGCCGGCAAAAAAATCGAGCGGGTGGTTTTCCATGAAATTACCAAATCGGCCGTGACCGAAGCTATTAAAACCCCGCGGCAGATAGATGATAATCTGGTTTCGGCCTATATGGCGCGGCGCGCACTTGACTATCTGGTGGGTTTTACTTTATCACCTGTCTTGTGGCGCAAGCTGCCGGGTTCAAAATCTGCCGGACGGGTGCAGTCGGTGGCGTTGCGGCTTATCTGTGACCGGGAAACCGAAATTGAGAAATTCAAACCGGAAGAATACTGGACGGTTGATGTTGATTTGCTGACCTCCGAAAAAGCGCTCATTCCGTCACATCTTATTAATCTGGACGGCAAAAAGCTGGAAAAATTTGACCTTAACAATGAGGCCAAAGCCCTTGAAGCCAAAGCCAAAATTGAGGCACAAAACTTTCATATTGCCTTAGTGGAACGCAAAAAAGCCAACCGTTACCCGGCACCGCCTTTCACCACTTCCACCTTGCAGCAGGAAGCGGCACGCAAACTGCGTTTTTCAGCCAAAAAAACCATGCAGGTGGCACAAAAACTTTATGAAGACGGTTATATTACTTATATGCGTACTGATGCGGTTAACCTTTCCAAAGAGGCGGTTGCCGCCTGCCGTGAGGCAATTTTGAAATATTTCGGCGAAGCTTATCTGCCCAAAGTTGCCAAAGAATATAAAACAAAATCCAAAAACGCACAAGAAGCGCATGAGGCGATTCGTCCGTCCGATGTGATGAACACGCCCAAGAAAATGGAAATCAAACTTGATGCGGACGCACACAAACTTTATGAACTTATTTGGAAGCGCACGGTTGCCTGCCAGATGAATCCGGCAGTTTTGGACCGTGTAACGATTGATTCGGAATCCGCCGACAAACAGATTTTGCTGCGCGCCAACGGGCAAGTTATCGCCTTTGACGGTTTCTTGAAATTATATCAAGAAAGCAAGGACGACAGTGAAGAAGACGATGACAACCGGATTTTGCCCAATGTCAACGAAGGCGACAATGTCGACAAGGGCGAGATTAAGCCCGAACAGCATTTCACCACGCCGCCGCCGCGCTTTACCGAAGCAAGTCTGGTTAAAAAACTGGAAGAGCTTGGAATCGGCCGTCCTTCCACTTATGCCACGATTATTGCCGTTTTGCAGGAGCGCAAATATGTCCGGGTGGAAAAACTGCGGTTTATCCCGGAAGACCGCGGGCGGATTGTAACGGTCTTTTTGGAAAATTATTTCAAAAAATATGTGGAATATGATTTTACCGCGCAGTTGGAAGAATTTTTGGATGATGTTTCCGCCGGCGAAATGGACTGGAAAAAGTTGTTGTCCGGTTTTTGGGCAAAATTTATTAAGAATGTTGATTCCGTTCAGCCGTTGCAGGTTAAAGACGTTATCAGTAAAATTGATGAAGTTTTGTCATACCATCTTTTCCCGCCGAAAGCCGACGGCTCCGACCCAAGGTTGTGTCCGGAATGCGGCAAAGGGCATTTGAGTGTCAAGCTCGGAAAGTTCGGCGCCTTTTTGGGCTGTTCCAATTATCCGGAGTGCAAATACACCAAACCCTTAACCGACGTTAAGGACGAAGAAGCGCAAAGCCTTGATGCGCCAAAGCCGGAAAAACCCGAAGATAAAAAATTGGGCGAATACAAAACCTTAAATGTTTATTTGAAAAAAGGTCCTTACGGTTGGTATGTACAATGGGGTGAAGACGCCACCGCTACCACCGAAAAACCCAAACGCATGGCGCTGCCGAAAAATCTTAAACCCGAAGAGTTGACTTTTGAGCAAGCGGTTGTGTTAATCAGTTTGCCGAAAGATTTGGGCAACGGCATTGAGATTAATATCGGTAAATTCGGCCCGTATATCAAGCAAGGTACAAAATCACGCTCATTAACGGGAGCGGATAATATTTTCAATATTACCGCCGAGCGTGCGGCGGAACTCTTACAAAACGCGACAGCCAAACCGGAAGCCAAGTCTTTAGGCAAAAACCCCAAAGACGGCAATGAAATTTATTTGAGCGCCGGCCGTTACGGACCGTATTTAAAGTGCGGCAAAACCAATTATGCCCTGCCGAAAGATTTGCGCGACAAAGACATAACTTTGGAAGATGCACTAAAAGTAATTGCCGCCAAAAAGTAAATTTTAACCCCGCTTTTTTAACAAGAGCGGGGTTTTTATATGGTTGAAAAACAAATTGCAAAAAAGATGCTTAAACAGGCTTGGAACTGGGGTGATGAAACATCTGCACGACTTAAAGAGCCTAAGGTTAACATGCTTTATATGCTTTTGTCTTGTATCGTGATGTATCACGTTGCCAACTTTTGTATCGCTTTGTATCAAAACGATTTAAGGTATGAGAGCCATTATCAAATCAATCAGATTTTCCCATAAAGAAGGCGTTTTTTTAGTTTTTTTCTGTGATCGTTTTTCATGGTAAAATTTATATAAAAATGCTATAATGGCCAAAACATACAACATATATGTCAAAATTTGCAGAAACACTGCATAAATACTGACCCGGTCTATAATACGGTTATCCGTGTTTTCATAAATAAGTGCAGCTTGTTCATAACCCATTTCAACAAACGCCAGATAAAGCAGTAAACCTAAATACGGCAATATACCTATCCACTTTAACCCGACGGAAATTTTCGGATACCGTTTATGCAAATTATCAAAACAAACCATTTTTTTCATAAACAAAATAATCAGCGTACCCCACAGCAGGCAAGGATAAAACAAAGCGTATAATGTATCGGTTACAATATTTTCACCAAACCAAACATCGCCATAATAAACCGGCAGCGAAACAATTTGCATGATACCGCCAAAAAGCAATAAGTTTTGGATTTTATTTGTAAATCGCTCTTTGTTAAAAATATATCCGAAATCAATGTTGATTTTTTCTTTTTCAATAATTGCTTTTCGTGCAGCATGATACAAGAATTTTACGCCGATTAAAAATGCAAACACATAAAGGGTATATTTCCATATGTCTGCTGTTAATTGGTAACCATATATCAAAGTTGTTTTGAAAGAATCTCCGCCGGCAACCGTATTATCGCATTTTCCGGCAAAAACAATGTTAGGCAGTGTAAAACAAAACCTTGCCCCGGCCGCTTTAAGCCAAAGGCTGAAAGCCGGAAATGTTTTTGAAAAATTTTTTCCAAAAACAAATTGCTTTTTAAATAAAACAGCAAATCCTGCAATTATCATAAAAATTTCTGCCGGCAGCATAAAAGCCGATAAAGTGTCATTTTGAACATAATTTCCGATTAAGGAAAAAATTTCCAAAAATCCCAGAACCAATAAAAAATTACTAATTTTTATCAGGATTTGCCGTTTCATATTAACCTCATTTCTTTTTTTTACAGTTTATATCTTTTGCTATTTTGGCTCTGGCTGCATAGGCTCCTGCTTTAGGTGCAAATTTTGCCGCTTTTAATCCATATTTAATTGCAACATTGGGAACTCTGTCTATCACGGTATTAAGCCCTCTGTCTATCATTTTATCTACTGTTTTAATACCTGTATAAACCGGTTCTACGCTTTGAGTCATATAATTTAATCGTCTAAAATCTTTAATAATATTTTTTGGCGTGCAAGTTGATTTGTTTTGTTTTTTTGTTGCAACGCTCGTTTTCTTGTTATTTTTAATACTGTTAACCATCGTATATATTCTCCCTTAAAAATTGTTTAATACAGGTTAGAATATATCATAGTACTTTAGCTTTTGTCTTGTATCATGATGTATCTTTTTGCTCAATTGACGTTCATTTTGTATCAAATTGTATCAAAAAAACCGGCAATTATGCCCGGCCTTTTAACTTGCTGCGAATATCTTCAGGGATGCGTATCGGACGCTTTTTTGCCAGGCTGACGTAAACAACTTTAATATCAACAACAGCCAAAACTTCATCACCGCGGCAGATTTCCTGATGCATAACCGCCGAGGCGCCTTTGTCTTCGGTTAATGTGCAGCTGACGGTTAAAAAGTCATCCAACTTTGCCGAAGCCCGATAATCAATCTCCAAGTGACGGACAACAAAACCGCACCGTTCTTCTTCAAGCGCATTTTGCTGCGGCGCCGCACCGATATGGCGTAAAAATTCGGTACGCGCTCGCTCGGCAAATTTTAAATAATTGGCGTAATACACAATCCCGCCGGCATCGGTATCTTCATAATAAATCCGCACCGGAAATACAAACGTATCACCGTACATCTTGCCAAGCGGCGGGGTAATGTCATAAGTCATTTTCGTTACTTTCATTTTCTATGTTTGCCAACAAATCAAACTGTTGGTCGTCACGTTTGATTTTAGAACGGGAAATCCCCATGTATTTGCAACCCAAATCCGAAATCACACGGCCGCGCGGGGTACGCTGAATAAAGCCCAGTTTTAACAAAAACGGCTCAATCACTTCCTCAATGGTGTCGCGTTCTTCCGACAAAGCCGCCGCCAAAGTATCGGCACCGACCGGACCGCCGCCGTAATTAACGGCAATGCATTTCAAATACCGACGGTCAAAAGCGTCCAGTCCGTAATTGTCAACATCTAAGCGGCGTAAAGCCGTATCGGCGATTTTGTTGTCAATCTCGTGGCCGCCGGAAACCGCCCCAAAATCGCGCACACGGCGCAGCAGACGCCCGGCCACGCGCGGTGTGCCGCGGGAGCGTTTGGCAATTTCCATGGCGCCGGTTTCGGATATCGGCATATCAAGCAGGCGCGCACCGCGCAGCACAATCTGTTTTAATTCGTCATGATTATAAAAATCCAACCTTAACGGAATACCGAAACGTTCGCGCAAAGGTGTGGATAACAACCCCGAACGCGTGGTGGCACCCACCAGGGTAAAGGGCTGCAAATCTATCCGTACCGAACGGGCCGACGGCCCCTCGCCGATAATCAAATCAAGCTGGAAATCTTCCATCGCCGAATACAGCACTTCTTCAATGGCCGGATTAAGACGGTGGATTTCATCAATAAACAACACGTCATTTGGCTCAAGGTTAGTCAAAATCGCCGCCAGGTCGCCTGATTTGGTAATCATCGGTGCCGAGGTAGCGCGAAAGCCTACGCCCAGTTCTTTGGCAATAATGGAAGCCAGCGTGGTTTTGCCCAAGCCCGGAGGCCCGAAAAGCAGAACGTGGTCTAAAGCTTCATGGCGCTGTTTGGCTGCCTCGATAAAAACTTTCAAATTCTGACAGACCGCCGTCTGGCCGACAAAATCATCCAAAGATTCCGGACGGATGTTAACCGGCGCATTGATATTGCTCCTTTCATCTTCCGGTTGTTGGTGCGGGCTGACTATTCTTTCTTTTTCCATGGTTTAAAAATCCCTCCCCGCAAATTCTTTTAAAGCCAATCTGATAAGTTCGGACAACGGTTTGTCCGCATTTTCGGCATAAACCTTGGAAACCGCACGGTATGCCTCCAGCCGTTGATAACCGAGGTTAACCAAAGCCGAAATAACATCTTCGGCTATATTATCTTCCACAGGCACAGAAACCGGCTGCTCCGGCGTTTTATCGACGGAAATATCCTGCAAAGAAACATCACTGCCCGGGATAACCACAATTTTGTCTTTTAATTCGGTCACAAGACGCGCTGCCAGTTTCGGCCCGACACCCGAGGCCCTTAAAAACGAATTTTTATCCTGAGCCGATACGGCCTGCGCCAACTGTGCCGGAGACAGCGCCGATAAAATGCTTAAACAAACCTTGGCACCCACACCCTGAACTTTGGTTAAAGTGTTAAACCATTCTTTTTCCCAGGCATCATAAAACCCGTAAAGCGATATGCTGTCTTCACGCACGACCGTTTCAATCAAGAGGGAAACTTCCGTTCCTTTTGCCAGCTTTCCCAAAGTCCGGGAAGATGCCGACACCAGATAACCGACGCCGCCGACATCAATAATGCAGCTGTCTTCATAAACGCTGTCAACCTGACCGCGTAATTTTGCTATCATTCTTTTTTCCTTTGTTTAACTCTTTTATCCGAAGATATACGATTATCCTTTTTCTATCAAGATTTTTTATCAACCTTTGCAAAGGGCGGTTTAAAAATTTCGGCTCCTCTTTTTTTATAAAGTTTGCTGATTATATCTTAAAAATCTGTTTTAGATTTTTAAGGAGTTTGAAATGAAAAAATATATTGTTCTGGGCACGGCCCTGTCTTTGTTTTGCGTAACGGCCGAGGCTAAAAGCCTTGGCACGGATTATTCCATGTTTAAGTACTGGCTTAATAAAAATTACGGCATTGATTACGGTATTGATGTCAGCATCATGCCTCAGCGCGGCGCGCCAAGCGGCAAATATAACGCCGTGCAGACATATATTTATCCTTATCTGACCTGGACAAATTTTAAAAACGAATATGGTACCGGTGCTTTGAATATGGCTTATAACATTATCCGTTACGGTAATCATGACGCTGCCGATATCGGCAACCGCATGGGCGTTGTTACGGATATCAACGATTATAACGACAATGCCGATGAATTTGTGGAATTTTACTATTCCTGGCAGCTCGGCGGCAAATGGAGCTGGCTGACCTTAAATGCCGGTCAGTTTCCGATTTATAATTTTGACGGTTCGCCGTATAATTCCAACCAACAAGTCAATTTCATCAACTATGCCTTATCCCAAAACGCTTCATCAACTTATGCCACCGCCGGCGTCGGTGCATTTGTTGAAATTGCGCCGGAAAAAAGCGATTGGAGTTTTGCCTTCGGTGCACAAGATGCTTCAAACGTCGATGCGGTCAGTATCCAGCTTAACCGTTTGCATGACAAGCATTTTACAACTTTTGCCCAAGCGCAATATGCGCCAACCAATAAGCTGGGCGATGCCGAATTTTCGGTACTTGTTTATAATCAGCCGGCGGTCAAGCTCCAACCGCAGACAACCAACGGCTGGTCAATCAATTTGTCGCAAAATATCGGTAAAAAATGGAATATTTTCGGGCGCGTTAACGGTGTTTCCGGACATATGGACACTATTGAGCAGTCCTGGGCGGCAGGCGTGGTCTGGCTCAACCCGCTGGAAAGGAACGACTTGGATCAAATCGGGCTGGCATATGCCTATAATAAAATTAATGAAGAAGCCGTCGGCGAACCTTTGGCACATGATGCCGAACAGGTCGTGGAAGCATATTGGGCCTGGGGAATATCAAAATGGGCAACCATTACGCCGGATGTGCAGTTTTATATTAACCCGGCGCTTAATCAAAAGTCAGATTACGGCACAGCCGTTTCCCTCAGATTGACGCTGTTTTTATAGCTTAATCAACACGATTCCAAGTTTTTAACATATTGGGAATAAGCGGATTCGTCGGTATATTATGGACAAGCGGTATTGATTTTGGCATCGGTTTGATGCTGTCAAAAGAAAAACTTACCTTTCCCTGTGCCATAATCGGCATAAGCCTCATATCGCTTTCCAACTGTTTTTCGAGTTGTTCACGATATTGTTTCATAATTTTTGCCGCACCGACAATCTGGCTTATGGAAACTTCATAAGTTCTTTCATTATTAAAACCGCTCACGCGTATTTTTCCGTTTTTTACACTACCGACACATGTCACACAGTGTTCCCCGCTGCTGGTGTTGGTACGGGAACGTACCGTGATAATATCGCCCGGTTCTAAAGTTTTGATGAATTCTCTGAAATTTTTATCCCGGCGGTCAGAATAATTATTGCCAAGCGTTTTTTTGAAAAAACGGCGCATGCTCGGGCATGATACATTCGGATGGCCGCCAAATTCATATTCTTCGGCCTTCTTAGACGGATCCGGTAAAATGTTATTTAATATATTGTCACGGCATTCTATCTGTGCCAGCATGGCACCGGCAACACAATAGTTCTCCATGCCGGAAAAACCGCCTTTGGGGTAAACTTTGTAAAACATGCTCCGCACCATCTGCCTTCTTCCGCCTCTTCTTTTAGCAGCAAGAACTTCTTGCTGCAGACTGTCTATATTATGGATAATCCGCTCTTGTAATTTTGCACTTTGGATTTCAACGACATGATTTATGGTTTCTTTGCGCAATGTTTCCAGTGTTGCCATATCCTCTTTGTTATCAAAGCGCATCGGAAGTTTTGTTGTTACATTTGTCGGAAAAAAATTTTTATCCACGGGCATGGTATTGGCTTCTTTGGCAGGAAGAACCGTTGCCGCTCCAACCAAGGAAAGAGTAAACCAGCGTTGAAGCTTACTCCCAACGCTTTGTTTTTTCTTGTTTTTTAAAACATTTTTTTTAAATGCTTTTATAAATTCTGCCAATTTGTTTTTGTTCATCTGATTTCATCGCCCTATCTTTCTAATATTATGTCATTTTTTCAAATTTTATATAACACATTTTAAAAAAAATGTGCAAGATATTTATTATAAAAATTTATCAATTTTTTTGTATTAACTATTTTCGACAGAGTGCTTTTGCATCAGGTTTAATTGTGACGGGCTAATCGTATTTTTACCGACTTCTCCGCTTGCCAGTTCCGGATGCTTTGACGCGGTACGATTTGTTAAGGTTATTTCCCCTTCTGCAGCCAGCAGCATATAATCGTCAACACTCATTTCTTTTTCCAGTTTTTGGGTCAAAACATCACGATATTGTTCCATAACTTTAGCAGCACCGACAATGCTGGTTACAGCCACTTCATAATTGCTTTCACCGTTTAAGCTTTTTACCGGAACTCTTCCGTTAACAACCGGACCTGCACAAGTAACACAGTGTTCGCCCGATGATGTGTTGGCAGAAGATGAAACCGTAATAATATCACCGGCTTCAAGCGTTTTTACAAAGTCCTTAAAGTTTTTATCGCCACGCTCAGCATAATTATCGCCTAAGGTCTGCCGAAAAAACTCTCGCATATACGGACATGAAACATTCGGATGACCGCTGAATTTATAATCTTTGGCCGTTTTGGAAGGATCCGGAAGTATTTCATTTAACACATTGTCCTGACATTGCATTTGTGCCAGCATGGCGCCGGCAACGCAATAATTCATGCTTCCAAGCAAACCGCCTCGTTTATATACCGTATCAAAAATTTTTTTCACTGTTTGATTACGCCTGCCGCTTCTTTTGGCAGCTTTAATATTTTCTTGCAATGTGCTTATATTGCTCAAAATTTGGTTTTGCAGCTGCGTCGTCTGTGCATTGACAATTTTGTGTATGCTCTGTTGGCGGCAGCTTTCGGTTATTTCTATTCTGTTTCTTGTATCGGCATAGCCATCCAAAGTTGCAGGAACAGCTTCTCTTGCCTGAGAAGAACTCAGAACAACGATAGCTGTAAATGTAAGCAACCGTTTTAATGCCGAATGGCTGCGGGCACATTTTTGCCGGATTGAATCGGAAAACGACTGACGTGTTAAATGACGTACTTCTTTTCCGGATTTTTGTTCTGTTTGTCCGGATTTAATTTTTCTGATACGTTCCAGTAAATTCTCTTTTACCATTTTTAAACCCTTATGACAAATTTTCCTCTTTAGACATAATATAACATATTTTCTCTAAAAAATACAAGATTTTTTTATGTCTAAGTTTATCTTTTTGCTTTACATTCAACAGAAAATCAGCTTAAAAATAATAAGCTATTTAAAATAACGGGAATTTATGCATGAAAAAGATATTCAAAATGCTGGGAATACTAAATTTATCTTTATTTTTAAGCTGTTGCCAGAGTTCTAAAGAAACAGCAATCGTTCCGGCCATTGTTCCGAACACCCAGAAAGCAACCGTTGTCAGACAAAGCGATTTGGATATTATCGGTGCCGTGGAGCCCATTTATCTTCTGCCGATGAAATCAGCTTTTGAGGCCCGGATTGATACCGGCGCCACAACTTCTTCTCTGGATGCCGATGAAATTACCGAATTTGAACGTGACGGTGAAAAGTGGGTTTCTTTTAAAATCACCAACCGGCGCAGCGGCGAAACTCATACTTTTGAACGTCCGATTTTGGAAAATTTAATTATTAAAAGAATTGACCATAAAGAACACCGGATAAAAGTTTCAATGAACGTCCGTTTCGGCGGAAAGAAATTTTCTTCCGAATTTACGCTGGCCAAACGTGACAACTTCGAGTATCAGGCGCTTATCGGACGTAATATATTAACCGGCCGGGCTATTGTCGATACATCCCTTTCCCATACTTATAAATAATGCCTGAACAATAACTACCGGATATGAAAGGCTGAATTCATGAAAAATTTGTTTACCGTTCGCAAAATTTTGACTTTATGTCTGTTTCTTTCCATTATCTTTACTGTTTTCAGCGTTTATTATAAAATTACTTATTGGGGATTTGATTTTCGTCCCAACCGGACAGCCAGTGTCTGGAGTATTGATGCCCATATTTCTTTTAAACCGACCGGGGAACCGGTTAAAGTTTCAATGGCCGTCCCGACCGGCGCCGCCAAATTCAAAATTTTAAATGAAGATATTGTTGCCAAAGGTTACCGGATTGAAAAAAACACAGACAATGGCCGGATTGTCCTGACTTCAGGTCCGCAAAAACAAGATCAGGATATTTATTACCGTCTGACTGTTTATGATAATGAAGAAGGGCGCGGCAAATTAAGAGAAAACGGTGTGCAAATACCGCGAAAACCGGTTTATGGCGAGCAGCAGATGCAAATGGCCGAAGAAATTCTGGCAGCCGCAGTTGCTTTTGACGGCGCTTGGCCGCAAAAAATCATTACTCTTTTTAATCAAGAACCGATGAACCCGACCTTAAATGCTTTTTTGCCGGTTAAAATGACGGAAAAACAACGTGTTCAAATTATGATTGATTTGCTTGCCATCAAACAAATTCCGGCCCGGATGGCTCGCGGTGTGCGGTTGGAAGAAGGAAAGCAGGCGGCTGAAGCCGATTTAATGCTTGAAGCCCATGACGGTCATAAATGGCGTTTATATGATATCCGTACCGGGAAAGCCGGGCTGCCGAAAAATTTTATCGTTTTCCAACACGGCGGCAAATCGCTTCTGGATGTACAGGGCGGGGTGGATTCCAAAATCCGCTTTTCGGTTTTGAAATCCGTAACTTCTTCTTTTAAACTGGCCGGACACCGAGCTCAGCTTAATAATTTCGGCAAAATGTTTGACTATTCCATTTACAGCCTGCCGCTTTTGGAGCAAAATACCTTAAAATGGCTTATGGTTTTTCCGCTCGGCATTTTGGTCGTTGTGTTGATGCGCAATGTTATCGGCATTCCGACCATGGGAACATTTACGCCGATGCTGATTGCCATGTCGCTGGTTAAAACCGGTTTTTGGCCGGGGTTAATTTGTTTTGCCCTTATTATTGCCATCGGACTTTTGTTACGCGCCATTCTTTCAAAGCTCAATCTGCTTTTGGTACCGCGGATTTCGGCAGTCGTCATTTTTGTTATTCTGATTATGCAGTTTATGACCATTACCGGTTATCGCATGAACTGGGAGATTGCCTCATCGGCCGTGTTCTTCCCGATTATCATTACCGCCTGGATTATTGAACGTGCTTCCATTACCTGGGAAGAAGACGGTGCGGCAAACGCTACCCGGGAAATTATATATAGTATGATTACCGCCGTTGCCACTTATTTTGTCATCAGCAACGAATATATCCGGCATATTACGTTTGCCTTTGATGAAATAAATCTGGTCATCTTGTTCACGGTCATGCTTTTAGGTACATATACCGGTTATCGCTTAACAGAATTGAAACGCTTTTCGCCTTTGGCAAAAAAATCTTAATTCGGGAGAGTTTCTAATGTGGCATTGGCTTAAAGATTACAGTTTGCCCGGAGCTTTAAAAGAACAAGGCGTTTTGGGTATGAATGCCCGGAATTATAAAATTATATCCAAAAACAACAACCGCCGGCAATATCCGTTGGTAGACGATAAAGTTCAAACTAAAACTCTGGCCGCTAAAGCCGGTATCAATACGCCGCACTTAATCGGGGTTATTGAATACCAGTATCAGGTTAAAGATTTGACCCGGCTTGTTAAGGATTACCCGCAGTTTGTCATTAAACCGGCACACGGCAGCGGCGGTAAGGGGGTTTTGGTTGTTAAACACTGGGATGATGACTGTTTTGTTACCGCTTCCGAAAAAGTTTTGACCTTTAAAGATGTTTACCAGCATATTTCCAATACTTTAAGCGGCCTGTTCAGTCTGGGCGGACAATATGACGTGGCGGTTATTGAAGAAATGGTCAATTTCAGCGATATTTTCAAAGATTTCAGTTATCAGGGCGTGCCGGACGTACGGATTATCGTTTATAAAGGCTACCCGGCCATGTCCATGATGCGTCTGGCAACGGCAGAATCCGGCGGCCGCGCAAACCTGCACCAAGGGGCGGTCGGTGTCGGGCTGGATATATGCACCGGCAAAACCTTAAATGCCGTTATGCATAATAAACCCGTTTCGGAGCATCCGGATACACATGCCGAACTTAAAAAGCTACAAGTTCCGTATTGGCGCGAACATTTGATTATTGGTGCAAAATCATACGAAATGACCGGTCTGGGTTATTTGGGCGCGGATATCGTTTTAGATAAAAACAAAGGCCCGATGATGCTTGAGCTTAACGCCCGGCCGGGACTTGCCATTCAGATTGCCAACGGACGCGGTCTGATGGATGTTATTAAAAAAATCGATAAAACTTATCCCAAAAATCTGACCCCGGAAGAAAGAGTTGACTTTCTCTTGAATCAGGCAGAAACAGAACCTAAATAACGTAATAGAAAAATTTTACTATCTGCGAAAGGAATTTATATTATGTCAGAATTGCTGGGTAAATCCGAAACAAAAAATTTAGCTAAATCCGAAACAAAAAATATTGCCGCCGAAGAAAAGAAAAAAATCGGCATCAGTGAAACAAGAGCTAAAAAAATCAAACATTCTTACCAGGTTAAAGATCCCGAAAACTCTTTATTGTTAAAACTTAAAGACGGAGATGTCATTATTGAAATGTATCCCGGCGAAGCGCCAAACCATGTCAGCCGGATTAAGGAGCTGGTACGTGCCGGTTTTTACAACGGTTTGAAATTTCACCGCGTTATTGAAGGTTTTATGGCGCAAACAGGCTGCCCGCTCGGTACGGGTACCGGCGGCAGCGGCAGAAAGCTTAAAGCCGAATTCAACCGCATTCCGCACAAACGCGGCACGGTATCCATGGCGCGTGCCATGGATGTTGATTCAGCCGACAGCCAGTTTTTTATCTGTTTTGCCGACTGTCCGTGGCTGAACGGCCAATATACGGTGTGGGGCGAAGTAACTTCCGGTATGGAATATGTTGATGCCATTAAAAAAGGCAGCGGCGCCAATGGTATGGTTGCCGAGCCGGATGAAATTATCAGCATGGCGGTTATTGCCGATTTATAAAAAACATTTTTTCAAACATGCAAACGGCTTTCTTTGGATAAAGCCGTTTTTTTATTAATGCCATCGGCCGTTTTTGGGACCTCTGGTATTCGGGCACAATAGTGCCCTCATAGGGGTGACAGTGTCTGTGCCGACACTCTACCCGTCATGCCTACGAAACAGCGCAGCTGTTGAGTATAAGGCATCCACAAATTTTTCTGAACCCCTAATATTCGCCGACGGTGTCGGCTCATAGGGGTGACAAAGTGGGCGGCGGCAATGTATATGATTATTCCGCAGAGAATCTTTAAAGTTGCAAAAAAAAA
>CALXUN010000015.1 GCA_944391705.1 uncultured Alphaproteobacteria bacterium | reverse complement strand
GGTTGTGGACAAGCAGGTACGTTTAGGCATACCGCGCAACATTCCGAGCATTCCGAAAATCCTTTATAATCCGACATTTTCAACCTCGCTTGGCATGCTGTTGTTTGCCTTAAATTACAATGAGCGAAAACCGGCCGGATCTTCAGGACGAGCTTCCGTTGAAATCGGCGGCCTGGGAAAAATACTAAGCTGGTTTAGGCAAAATTTCTAAAATATAATCACAAAACTTTCGTATAAAAAACCAAAGACAGAAAACTTTGGTAACTAAAACTTAATTTATTGATTGTATTCTTGAGAACAAAGAAAGAATCAATTTGGGAGTATAATAAATATGTCCATCAATTTAGCTGTAGCCGATACGACCATAACCCATTTGAAACCAAGAATTGCCGTTATCGGCGTTGGCGGCGGCGGCGGCAATGCCGTCAACAACATGATTGCCAAAAATCTGGAAGGCGTTGATTTTATTGTTGCCAACACCGATGCGCAAGCTCTGGCTCATTCTTCTGCCAGCCGTAAAATTCAGCTCGGTTTGGAAATTACCCAGGGCTTAGGTGCCGGTGCACGCCCCGAAATCGGAAAAATGGCAGCTGAAGAAGCCAAAGATGAAATTGAAAAAGAGCTTGAAGGTTCCAACATGGTCTTTATTACCGCCGGCATGGGAGGCGGAACCGGATCGGGTGCTGCGCCGGTTGTGGCAAAAATTGCCAAAGAAAAGGGCATATTAACTGTCGGTGTTGTCACCAAACCTTTTGATTTTGAAGGTAAAAAAAGAATGGAAACCGCCGAAGATGCCGTTGCCAAATTTACCGAAGAAGTGGACAGCATTATCATTATCCCCAATCAGAATCTGTTTCGCATTGCCGATAAAAACACAACATTGGCCGACGCTTTTATCATGGCTGATAATGTCTTGTATTCCGGTGTTCGTTCCATTACCGACCTGATGATGATGCCGGGCTTAATCAATCTTGATTTTGCCGACATTAAAAGCATTATGGAAGATAAAGGCAAGGCTATTATGGGTACCGGTGAAGCCGAAGGTGAAAACCGTGCCCGCGTTGCGGCCGAACAGGCCCTTTCCAATCCGCTGCTTGACGATTGTTCAATGAAAGGGGCTAAAGGCGTTTTAATCAACATTACCGGCGGCAATGATATTACACTTCTTGAAATTGATGAAGCCGCCAATATCATTAAAGAAGAAGTTGATGACGATGCCAACATTATTTTTGGTTCCAGTTATGACGATTCGCTGGCCGGAAAAATCCGGGTTTCAATAGTTGTTACCGGCATTGACGGCCGTCCCGGCACACGCATGAAAGAAAAAACCAGCAACACGGCCTCCTATATAGATGCCAGTTATATGCCGGCAACCGAGCAGGATATTGTCAATGCTCAGGACCAACAAAATGTTGCGGCTAATTTGGAAAGATTTTCCGCAAACAGCCAGACACTTGGCGATGAAGAATATTCCGACGCAAAAGCAGAAGCAACCGTTGAAGAAATAATGCCGGAAGAAAATTTTGAACCGGATACAACGGTATCCGAAGATCTGGAAGAAGACCTCTCCGTAACAACCGGCGGACAGGAAGAAGAAACGGCTATTGAGAACATGGAAACGGCGGATTTTTCAAAATTTGAAGATTTTGACATGCTGGAAAAATCAAAATCCATTCCTGATGTCCCGCAGGCTTCTGCTCTTTTCAGCGCCATCATTAACAAAAACGTTTCCACGGAAAATGTTATAAAAGATGAAAACAATCTGGAAAATCTCATTCCGGAAGACAAGGATGTTTTCATGAGCCGGACATCTATTAATACCATTGAAGAAGAACCGGTTTTGTTCCCCGAACATGAAACGGTTTTTTCTGAAAGAAATGAAGAAAAAGAAGAAATAGCGGAACCACAGACAGACAAGCCGAATTTTATTGATAAAATTTTGGGCATTTCCCGCGCCCGTAAAAACCGCCGGGAACAATATTCGGAACCGGTTTCTCCCCGTTTTTCCAACGAAGATTCTGAAGAATTCGTCTCTTCAAATGATGAAGATTTGGAAAATCTGGACATTCCTTCTTTCTTAAGAAGAAAATAAAAAACAATATCTTAATTACAAAAATGCCTCATAATTTAATGAGGCATTTTTATGATACAGAAAATCAAAATTGAATTTTTATTTTTTCAAACACAGAATTTTATAAACCCCGTCTTCGGCAACCACGCCGTGCGTATCGTGTTCAAACCCCGGAAACAGACGGTCAAAAGCCTCCAAAGACTTCAGATATGCCAACAACGGACCATCCGCCTCGCCGGCATTTTCACCGGGCATCAAAAGCGGAATTCCCGGCGGATACGGAACAACGCCGGTTGCTACCGTACGACCAGGCATCTCGTCAAGCGTAAGTGCTTCAACTTCGTTTTTAACCAGACGTTCATAGGCCTCGACCGGCGTCATTTCCGCGTGCGGCAATACAGAAAATCCGGCAGAAAGTTTTTGAGTTGTCTGCAATTCTTTCATTGCTGCAAACATTTTTTGGCTTAAATCTTTCAACCCCGTATTCTGATACGTTTTTTTATCAGCCTGATAAATTTTAGGTAAAACCTTTTCAAGCGGCGCATTATTGTCATAATCTTCTTTAAATGCAAACAAAGCATTTAAAAGTGTGCCCCATTTGCCCTTGGTAACTCCCATGGAAAATAAAAACAGACAGGTAAAATCCGTTGTTTTTTCAACAACAATACCCTTGGCATCCAGATAAGCCGTTAACAGAGCCGCCGGAATGCCTTCATCGGCAAGCGAACTGTCCGGCATTACCCCAGGTGTTATCACTGAAACTTTAATCGGATCCAGCATGCAATAGCCATCTTCGATATCGCCAAATCCGTGCCACTGTTCGCCGGTATGCAAAACCCAGCATTCGGCAGATGTCGCAAGCATGTCCTCATCAGCCTCATAAAACGGAATTTTTTCTCCCGTTTCCGGATTTTTAACCGTTTCCGGCTGCCAGACATCAAAAAACCAGTCATTTCCGGCCGTCAATTCATGATGTATACGCGCCACCGTTTTACGAAAAGCTATTGCTTCGCGGATAGAAATATCCGTTAACGTTTTACCGCCGCCGTTGTCCATCATGGCCGAACTGATGTCGTTTGACGCGATAATGGCATAAAACGGCGAAGTTGAAGCATGCATCATCAGCGATTCGTTAAAACGCACATGATCAATCGGGTTTCGTCCGTCCAAAATATGAATCATGGAAGCCTGGGAAAATGCCGCCAGCAGCTTATGAGTGGACTGGGTGGCAAAAATCGTCGGCTGGCTTTTATCATAAGTTTTCGGATCACAGCACATGGCATAACGGTTTTCATAAAGCGGATTAAAGCGGGCATAACCGTACCATGCCTCATCAAAATGGAGCCGGTCAACGCTTTCGCCCAGCAATGTCCGTACCCGTGTCACATTATAACACAGGCCGTCATAAGTCGAGTTGGTAATAATGGCATGTTTCGGCACCGGATTAATCCCCTCTTTAACCAGGGGATTTTCGGCTATGGAGCGGGAAACTGCCTCCTTGGTCAGACGCTTTGGCATAATCGGCCCGATAATACCGTACTGATTGCGCGACGGCACCAGATAAGTCGGCACCGCCCCCGAAAGCGTCATGGCATGTTCAACGGACTTATGACAATTACGATCACATAAACAAACGTCATTACGGGTAACACTGGCCATTAAAATTACCCTATTCGAAGTGGAAGAACCATTGGTAATATGGTAACTGCGGGAAGAGTTAAACACCCGCGCCATATATTTTTCGCTTTCGCCGATTGGGCCGCTGTGGTCAAGCATTGAGCCAAGTTCTGCGACCGAAATTGACAAATCGGAACGAAAAATCTGCTCGCCGAAAAAATTAAAAAAGTCACGGCCGACGGCTGATTTCAAAAAAGCCGTACCGCCCGTATGCCCCGGTGTATGCCATGAATATTCATGGACTTTGGCAAATTTAACCAGTGCCTTAAACATCGGCGGTAGAATAAACTGACGGTAACGGTGTATGGCAGCCTGAATCCGTCCGCTGATAAAATCGGTTGTATCTTCCAAAATCCAGATAAAGTCACTGACTTTATCCAGCACATCGGTCGGAATTTGCGAAGCCATATTGCGGCTGGACATAATAAAAACCGGAAGTTCCTTATTATGTTCACGGATATATTTAAGTGTTTCAAACGTATGGGCGCAACGGCTGCATTCGACACCCATCAGCACACACTGAATGCTCGGGTCGGATACAACAATTGCTTTGGCATCTTCCAGATTTTCCGCCACAATAACTTTTGAACCTTCCTTTTCCAAATCGGATTGCAGATTTTGCACGGCTCTGGAAGCTGCCGTACCATTCTCCAGATTTTCATAAGCCAGCAGGATTTTAACCTGAAACGGATTTTTGACATCAATCATAATCATCTCCTCTTTATTTACGGATTAACAACAACGCTTTCGGCCTTTTCCACCACCGGGAAATGGCTTTTGGTACGCTTAACCAGATTGCTTTCATCGGCAAAAGATATCCAAAATGTAATAACCAGCGCCGCAATGGTCACCACCAAAGTCAGATACCGCACCCAGGACGGCACAACACAGTGAATGCGTTTATCGTGCCCTTTCATTTCCCATTGACGGTTTTCGGCCAGCTCATAAAATATAACGGTTGAAATCACAAACATCAGCGCCCAACGCGTCTGTTCCGGGTCAGACCCGATCATTGCCGCCATACTGTAAAAAGCACCGATTAAACCGACAACCGTATAAAAAATTCCCTGATTGGCACTCATTTTTTCCCGGCCGATAATCTTAACAGCCACGGAAGAATAAATATAGGGCAATAATGTCATAATCACGGCAATTGAAGCAATTTTGCCGAATTGTTCGGAAGCCGTCGGCGACATGGTTGCCAAGACCTGAATGGTCATAATACCGGCAACAATAGCCAGCCCGGAAGCCGGAACGCCTTTTTTATTCGTACAGGCAAAAACTCTGCCAAACAACCCGTCGTCTGCCGCCGCTTTGGCAGTCTGCCCCACCAAAAGCGTCCAGCCGCCGAGCGACCCCAGACAGCCGATAGCCGCACAGGCCGCTACGATATTTCCTGCCGTTTCGCCCAAAGCAATTTTGACCGCTTCCGAAAACGGTGCCGAAGACGAAATCAGCTCTGCACTTGGCACAATACCCATAATTGCGCTTGAACTTAAAATATAACAAACAGCAGCCAGAACAACGCCGACAACGGTGGCAATCGGCACATTTTTTACCGGATTTTTGACCACTGCGGTAGAAACCGAAGCGCTTTCAACACCGATAAAAGCCCACAATGTAAAATTAAGCGTCATGCCGATGGCTGTCATATCGTTTTTACCGGTTACGTTCCATCCGCCCATATATGTATCGGCATTAAACCAAAACCAGCCTAAAAGCGCCATGCCGATAATCGGTACCAGGGCAATCGTTGTCGTAAATCCCTGCAAACGACCGACGACGTTTGGTCCTAAAATATTGGCATAAGTAAAAAACCAGATAACTGCAATTTGTGCCATGGCCATTACCAGAGGATCTTTTAAGGCCGGAAAGAAAATCGTCAGATAACCGAGCCCTGCCACAGCCAGTCCGACATTTCCGACCACATTGGCCAGCCAGTAAACCAGATTGGTCTGATACCCCATATAATTGCCAAAAGCTTTTTTGGCATAGGCATATGGTCCGCCGGCAGCCGGATAAATCTGGGTTAATTTTGAAAACACCAACGCCAGGGCAACTGCACCGACAACCGTAATCAACCAGCCGAATATGGCAATACTGCCGATGGCCGCCAGATTGGCCGGCAGCATAAACACGCCTGAACCCATCATATTTCCGGCGACCATTAAAGTTGCCGGTACCAGCCCGATTTTGTTTTTTTCATCCATGTTTTTTCTCCAGAACAAATACTTGTCCTTATTAACTAGTGCGAAAAAACCGGATTACAATCAGCAGAAAAAAATTGTTTAAAATAAAAAAACGCCGCAATACAAACGGCGCTTAATTAGTATAACAAAAAATTAAAAATCGGAATCATCTTCAATATCAGCACTGTCGCCATCTGCCGTTTCCAAAAGCAGCTTTTCTTCTTCGGCATCAGCTTTCCGGCGGCGGCCTCTTTTCTTCTTTGCCGGTGTCTTTCGGCTTAAAACATCAAGCACATAATTTCCGGTCACTTTATATAAATCAACCAGATGGTTATTATACATATGATCACCTTCTTCAATCATGGCAAAATCAACCGATATATTGCGCTGCATATTCAGACGCCTTGCCAACGCCGCCACTTGCTGGGGATTATCAATTTCATCTGCGCCGCCCTGCACAATCAACCCGGAAGTCGGACATGGGGCAAGAAAAGAAAAATCCTTTTCATTAGCCGGAGGCGAAACGGCAATAAAATTATTAATGTCCGGCCGCCGCATCAAAAGCTGCAAGGCAATCCAGGCACCGAAAGAATAACCGGCAATCCAGCACTGGCGCGCATCCGGATTTTGATGTTGCAGCCAGTCAAGTGCAATTGTGGCATCCGAAAGTTCTCCGGGACCGTCTTCAAACTGTCCCTGTGAACGCCCCACACTTCTGAAATTAAAACGCAGCACAGAAAATCCCAAATCTTTAAAACAACTGAACAAACTGTAAACCACTTTATTGTTCATCGTTCCGCCATACTGCGGATGCGGATGCAAAATCAGGGCAACCGGAGCATCGGGACGGCTGCTTTGATGATAACGCCCTTCCAGACGGCCGGCGTGGCCGTTAAACAAAACTTCAACCATATATAATTCTCTTCTTTATTATAAATTTACTTTTTTAATGTAATTTATCATATATTTTCATAAAAAATTATTAATTTTTCAAGGAATATACATAAAATGAAAAGAAAAAACAAGTCTTTAATTTTGGAAGATTTAGATTCGGTCATAGCCCGGGATCCCGCAACCGGGACTCGTTTGCAGGCATTGCTTTTTTCTTCCGGGTTTCATGCCATTGCTCTGTATCGTCTTAACCATTGGTTATGGGGAAAAAACTGGAAACTGACGGCACGTTTTCTATCCCAGGTTACCAGGTTTTTAACCGGCATTGAAATCCATCCCGGCGCCAAAATCGGCAGCGGTTTTTTTATTGATCACGGTATGGGGGTCGTGATTGGTGAAACTTCAGAAATCGGCAACAATGTTACGATGTATCATGATGTCACGCTGGGCGGAACAATGGTTTTTGATAAAAACGGAAAAGTGATGAATAAACGCCACCCGACAATCGGCAATAATGTCATTATCGGCTCCGGCGCTCAGGTTTTAGGTCCGATAAAAATCGGTAATGACGTCAAAATCGGTTCCAACGCAGTTGTTGTCAAAAACGTTGCCGCCGGTGTTACCGTTGTCGGCGTACCGGCTCATGAAACCGTTAAAAAAAGCTCTACGGACAAAAAGTTTTGTGCTTATGCCGTTGATAAAAACCAAACGGATCCGGTTGATGAAGACATAAAAAAATTGCAAATCCGGATTAAACAACTCCAGGAAGAAATCAATCTCTTGAAAAGCAAAAAATAAAATGCAACAATATTGTAACTGTTATTTTATTATTTTTATGATACAATAAATACATATTGATAAACAGCTGTTGCATCAAAGGAGAAAACAATGACCAGAATTTTATCCGCGTTATCTGCCGCCATGGTCTTATGCCTGTGGAGCATGGTTGCTCAGGCCCAGCTTCCGGCCAACCCCTGGGTGCCGCAGCCACCGTCCCCCAATGACGGTTATTTCGGCGACAATATCGGTAATGGTACCGGCGGCGACATCACCGATTCACCCATTTATGCCAATGGTCCGACAGGCGGTGAAATGCTTCCGGTCGATCCGTGGGCTCGTGCCCGCGACCGCAGCGGCGTGCGGACCTGGCGCGGCAGCGGCCAGCATGGTAAATTAAACTACATCGGCGAAGCTACGACTTATACAACCGCCATGGGCCAGGAAATGATTGCACCTGAGGTTAACCGCCACAACATGATTGTTATGCTTGAGCATTTAAGAAACATGGGCTACAACATTCCGGATTCTTATGACCAAAAAATAAAAGACATGCCGTCCGATTATAAGGAAACTCTGCAGCAAAGCCTGCAAGATGTCACGACCAATGCCGGCGATGATCCGTTAAGCTTAATGTTTTCAAGTGTTTATAACATTGTGGAAGATTACACCGGCTTAGACTTTAACAACCTGTTGTTCAACACTATGGATATCCTTGGAACAGACTAAGTATGACTGATAAAAATTTTACCCAGCCGGTCATTATTCTGGTATGCCCGCAGATGGCTGAAAATGTTGGTATGGCTGCCCGGGCGATGATGAATTGCGGCTTATGTCAAATGCGTCTGGTCAATCCGCGGGAAGACCATCTGTCAGAAAAAGCCGTGGCCGCATCTTCCGGTGCCGGTGAAATTCTGCAAAATGCCGAAATTTTCACCTCCGTTACAGAAGCCGTTGCTGATTTAAATGTTCTTTATGCCACAACCGCCCGCCGCCGCAATCAGATAAAAACCGTTTATACAGCAGAAAAGGTTATGGAGCCGCTTAATTCTGCCATTCAATCCGGCAGCCGGTGCGGCATACTGTTCGGACCTGAAAGAACCGGACTTGAAAATGACGATGTTTCATTAGCCGATGCTATTATTGAAATTCCGCTTAATCCGAAACATTGTTCGCTAAATTTATCCCAGGCCGTTTTGCTGGTGGGTTACGAATGGTACAAAACTCAAATTAATGCACCGGCAGAACAATTCATTACCAACGCAACGCACCCGGCATCTAAAGAGCAGCTTTTGAAATTTTTGGAATTTTTGGAACAATCGCTTACGGATTTTAAAAACCTGCAGGATGAAGAAAAGCGCCCGACTCTGCTGCGTAACCTGCACAACATTTTTACCCGCGGCCAGATGACTGAACAGGAGTTAAACACCCTTTACGGCATCATCAATCATTTCCGGCAAAAATAACCTCTTTATTCGCCGCAGCTTGACGGATAAGTCCACATTCCGGAAAGCTTATGACATAATTCGGGCTTGAAATCATATTTGCAGTTACGGCTGCTCTCATTATAAGCCTTTTCGTTACGCAAACATATCGTCCGTATCATCTCATCGCTTAAACAGTCCGATTCGTAACGGCATCTGGCAATTTTTTCGGTTTCTTCCGGTGTCAGTTTAATACAGCCGAAACTTTCTCCCCACTTCAAGCAATCATTCCGGCAGCGCCCTTCGTCATAATCCCAAACCATGGCATTATCCAGACACCGGCTGATTTTCCGGCCTTCATAGGCTTTAACGCCCGCAAACGCGGCAACCAAGACAAGTAAAATTCCTAAAATTTTTTTTGTTTTCGTATGAAATAACTGCATTATTTTTTCCTAAAACAATTTAACCCTTCCGAACACTTTTAACTGCTGAAACATTACGCTTATAAGCTTCTGAATTTTCAACATCCTCCAAATCAACCGGCAGTCGATGCCGCCAATTCGGGTATTTATCAATATCCGTTCCCGGGAGATTTTGTTCGACATCAACCCCGAAAATGTCTTCAAGCTGCAATAACACAACCTTACATGGTGCTTTTGCCGCAAGCTTATGGACGGCTTCTTCAATCCCTTCCGGATATCCCTCGCCATACAGATAATTTCCCAAGCGCGGACGATCCGAAGGCCATACGCCGGCACAATCCAAAACCTTTAAAAGCCTGTAACGGTCTTGTTCTCTGAGTTTATAAGCCCCCAAACGTCCTTCATCATCAATCATTTTCAAAGAATGTTTTAATTCAATATCATATCCGAACCACCACATTTTCAAAGGCGGCATATCATGGGTTCCGATTGAGACAAAAGCATCTTCCGGATAATCGCCCGGCATCTTAAAATCGCCGCCGCCCTCATTCCAGCGTTCGGACCATAAAACGCTGATGGCATGAATGTTTCGCTCTTTGATTTTATCCATAAAACCATCCGGCACATTACCGATGCTCTCACCGACGATAACACATCGGTGCAAATGGCTTTCCAATGCCAAAAGATTAAGCATATCTTCAAAATTATAGTAAATATACGTCCCTTCATCTTTGTCATCAGGCATCATAAACAAACGCATCAGTCCCATAACATGATCAATTCTCAAGGCACCGGCATATTCCATATTGGCCCGTAATATTTTTAAATAAGGTTCATAAGCGCGGTTTTTCAATTCATACGGATTGAAAGCACCCAGGCACCACTTTTGCCCCTGAGGAAAGAAAGCATCCGGCGGCGCACCGGCTCCGGCCTTATCAATAAAAGCGTAACGATCCACCCACAATTCGGCACTGTCTTTGCACACACCGACCGGCATATCGCGATATAACCCGACTTTTAAACCAAGCTCGCGGATTTTTTCATAAACAATCTTTAACTGCCTGTCTGCCTCAAATTGCAAAAATTTGAAAAATTCGATATCTTCCTTGTTTTGCTCTCTGAATTCGGCAACTTTCAAAGATTGCGGATTTTGTAAATTCTTATCCCAGGAAAACCACCCGCCCCCATGGGCTTTAAATTGTTGATGATAAATGGCCTGAAACGCAGCCAACATTTCCAAATCATACCCTTTGTCCTGTTCAAAAGCCTGAAACCGATGCAAATAATTTTCATCATGCTGCAGATAGTGGAACAACTGCCGCAACACTTTTATTTTAAGATTATAAACCTTGGTATAATCAATCAGTTCTCCCTCTCTGGCATCTCTAATTTCTTGCTGCAGCGCTTCATTATCCACGGCGTTAAAACCCGGAACCTTTTCAACATCAATATATATCGGATTTAAAAACAAACGGCTGATGGAAGAATACGGACTGGCATTTTCCGGACAGTCATGAAACAAAACATTCAACGGGTTTAATCCGATAACATCTGCCCCGGCCCGGGCACACATGGTTGCGATTTCCGCCAAATCAGTAAAATCACCGACCCCCCAGTTGCGGCGGCTTTTTAATGAATACAGCTGCAGACTGTACCCCCAGAGTTTGGCACTTTCAACTTCAGAGGTTGTGTAGCATGTTTCCGGGACAACGGCTAAAATTGTCAAATATTTTTCCGTACCGCATTCCAAAACCATGTCATAATAGCCGTAAGCCGGTTTATCTTGCAAAGAGAACCACACCTTTACCCTTTCCCGGCTGCCGAATACTCTGCTCTCATTTGTTACATCCATCACAAAAGAAACATCCCGGGCCTTTATTTTTTTATCCGGGACATTTCGCGGAAAAATCTGTATTTTAACAGATTCGTCAAGTTGTTTTTTATCCAAAACTGCCGGAAATTTCAATTCATTGCACCGTAAGATGACAATATTTTCAAGCGTCTTTTTCCAACAAGAATTTTCTGCTTTTTTCAAAGAGGAAACCGTTTCTTCCGGCGTCCTGACATTAAATCCGTATTGGGTACAAAAGAACTTGATAACATCTTCACTGACAGTGTATGATTGTTTACTAACCCCGCCATCAGAAAAACATCTGGCTATACCAAGTTTATCGGCCAGCAAGCACAAATTTTTATCCATAAGTTCCTCCGGTTTCAGCTGCTCTGGCAGCAAAATCAAACACTAATCTCCATAACCACGACCGACCATGCCGGCACCACGATTGTTTTGCCCGGTTCCGGAGTTGTACCAGATTGAATTTTTCCGGATGTATCCAAAACAATCTTCCATTTTTTTGTTCTTTTTAAAAGCGGAAGCTGCCAAGAAATATCCCGGCTTTCAGCATTAAAAATCGTCATCAGCAGCCGTCCCGGAAAATAAGTAAGATAAGCCAGTGACTTTCGTCCGGTCGCATGCCAGTCCGCATCGGTAAATTCGGTTCCGCGCTCCGTATACCAGGCCAAATCCTTAAAACCTTTTTTGTTAAAAGGCTGCCCGGTGAAAAAGTGATCATTCTTAAAAATATTCAACCGGCGCCGCAATTTTATCAGGTTGTGAACATAACGTGCAAAATTACGGTCATTCATCGTAATGGCTTCCCAGACAATCCACGTAATGACATTATCCTGACAATACGGATTGTTATTGCCGAACTGGGTGTTGGCAAATTCATCGCCTGCAAACAGCATCGGCGTACCGAATGATAAAAGCAAAGTTGCCATCAATGCTTTTGCCCGGCGCTTTCTGTTTTCATTAACATGACTGTCTTCCGTCATGCCTTCCAGGCCGGAGTTCCAGCTCCAATTGGCGTCACTGCCGTCGCGGTTGTTTTCACCGTTAACTTCATTATGTTTTTGATTATATGTAACCAAGTCATGTAAACAGAAACCATCATGTGCCGTAATAAAATTAATACTGCTCCACAAGTTCCGGTTATTATAACCGAAAATATCGCTTGATCCGGCAATCCGGCTGGCAAACTCGCTGACTTGGCGCTCATCGCCGCGCCAAAAACGACGGATAACATCGCGGAAACGATCGTTCCATTCAGCCCAGCCCGGGGGAAAGGCGCCTATCTGATACCCGCCCATACCGATATCCCACGGTTCGGCAATCATTTTGACGTTTTTTAAAACCTCATCCTGATACGCCGCCATTAAAAAACCGCTGCGAGTCGTAAAAGAAGTATCCGTCCGGCTTAAGCTTGAAGCCAAATCCAGACGAAACCCGTCAACATGCATTTTTTGAACCCAGTATCTTAAAGAGTCCATAACCAGCGTTAAAACGTTCGGATTTTGCAGATTAAAAGAAGCGCCGCAGCCTGTGCTGTCATAATAAAAACGCTTGTTGTTTTTATCCAGGGTATAATAACTTTCATTGTCTATGCCGCGGTAACAAAGCGTCGGCCCGAGCTGGTTTCCCTCTCCGGTATGGTTATAAACGACATCCAAAATAACTTCCAGCCCATGGCAATGTAAAGCCTTGACCATAGCTTTAAATTCATTGATATCGCCGTTAATCAGATATGAAGGTTCCGGCGCAAAAAAAGCCAGCGATTCATAGCCCCAGTAGTTGATAGTATCCTTACCGATTTTTTCCCGGAAAAAAGCATGGGACGGCAAAAGTTCCACGGCCGTTACCCCGAGCCATTTCAAATAATTGACGACGCTTTTGGAAGCCAGACCGGAAAATTTTCCGCGGCATTTATCCTCCACCCGCGGATGCAGCAGGGTATACCCTTTGGGATGCAATTCATAAATAACACTTTCCGGAAAAGGACATTGCGGACGAACATCTTCTTCCCAATCAAACGCATTGTCATCAACGACGACGGCTTTAGGCACATACGGCGCACTGTCAAGCTCTGAAAAAGACAGGTCTTTTTCAGGGCTGTCCAGATCATAGCCGAATATGGCCTTGTGCCAGATAAGTTTTCCGGACAACTGCTTGGCATACGGATCAAGCAACAGCTTGTTGGGGTTAAAACGCTTTCCCCGCAACGGTTCATACGGACCGTACACACGATAACCGTATATTTGTCCAGGTTCCAGCCCCTGAACATAAGCATGCCAGATACCGTGGTCATTTTCCGTAATGGCTATCCGCAACTGCTCTGTTACGCCGCTCTTGTCAAACAAGCACAGTTCGACCTTTTCCGCATTGGCGGAGAATAAAGCAAAATTAACGCCTTTTCCGTCATAAGTTGCGCCTAAAGGATAAGTATTACCCGAACGGATTTTAACAGACTGCATTTAATCTCCTTACATTTTTCTAACCTCTTTATATTATAAACATAAAAAGATTAACAAATTTACCTGATCGGTTTAATAACAATTGTCGACAATGGCGGCAAAACAATTTCAATGGAATACGGTTTCATATTCCACCCCTGTCCTTGCACTTCAATCAGGCCTTCGTTTCTAACACCGCTGCCCCAATAGTTTTTATCATCGCTGTTAAAAATTTCCTGATAGCGGCAGGCTTCGTTAACCCCTACCCGGTAATTATGGCGCACCACCGGCGTAAAATTGCAGACAACAATCAGATAGTCGTCAGGATTATGTCCTTTACGGATATAAGATATAACACTGTCATCGCAATCTGCGTGGTCAATCCATTCAAAACCGTGATAATCAAAATCAACTTCATAAAGCGGCGCATTGCCTTTATACATCAGGTTCAAATCGCGTACACAGTTTTGCATGCCTTTATACATCGGATACTGCAACAAGTGCCAGCGCAAGCTCTCTTCCGCATTCCATTCCCAGTCCTGTCCGAATTCGCAGCCCATAAACAAAAGCTTTTTACCCGGATGTGTCCACATAAAGCCGTAATAAGCGCGTAAGTTGGCAAACTTCTGCCACTCATCGCCCGGCATTTTTCCAAGCATGGATCCTTTGCCATGCACAACTTCATCATGTGAAATCGGCAGAATAAAGTTCTCGTTAAAAGCATATAAAAGACCGAAAGTCAAAAGCCCGTGATGATATTTACGGTGTATCGGTTCATGACTGATATAACGCAGCGTATCATTCATCCAGCCCATGTTCCATTTATAGCCGAAGCCCAAACCGCCCATGGAAGTCGGTCGTGATACCATCGGCCAGGCGGTGGATTCTTCGGCGCAGGTTAACACACCGTGATTTTCGCCATAAACCAGTTCATTCATTTTACGCAAAAAAGAAATCGCTTCCAGGTTTTCGTTGCCGCCGTACTGGTTCGGAATCCATTCACCGGGTTTGCGCGAATAATCCAGATAAAGCATGGAAGCAACTGCATCAACACGTAAACCGTCGATATGATATTCTTTCATCCAGTATAAAGCACTGGCGCATAAAATGTTGCAAACCTCGGTGCGTCCGTAATTATAGATTTTAGTGCCCCAGTCTTTATGTTCACCCTTGCGCGGATCAGCATGTTCATACAAATGCGTACCGTCAAATTCAACCAGACCATGCCCGTCTTTCGGGAAGTGCGCCGGCACCCAGTCCATAATCACGCCGATATTGGCCTGATGGAATTTATCAATCATATACCTGAAATCATCCGGCGTACCAAAACGCGACGTCGGTGCAAACAAACCCGTTACCTGATATCCCCAGGAAGCATCCAGAGGATGTTCGCATAAAGGCAAAAATTCGACATGGGTAAAACCCATATTCACCACATACGGCACCAGATAATCTGCAAACTCACGATAAGTCAGATATTCTTCGCCATGTTCGCCTTTACGCCGCCATGACCCCAAATGGACTTCATAAATCGACATCGGTTTATCGAAACTGTTATACGATTCCCGATATGTCATCCATTCTCGGTCATTCCAGTTATAATGATTCAAATCATAAACAATGGATGCCGTCCGCGGACGTTTTTCGGCATAAAAAGCGACTGGATCAGACTTGCACAAAATATAATCCTGCTGGGTTTTGATTTCATATTTATAAACTTCACCTTCGCCGATTCCCGGAATAAAAATATCCCATATACCGCAGGTCGGATGCTTACGCATAACATCAACGCGTCCGTCCCAGGCGTTAAAATTTCCAACCACCGAAACGCGTTTTGCATTCGGTGCCCACACGGCAAAACCAACCCCCTTGACGCCATCCATTTCCATAACATGCGCACCCAGTTTTTTATAAATATCGTGGTGGTTTCCTTCGGCAAAAAGATACACGTCTATATCGCCAAGCGTCGGTTGAAAACGGTATGTGTCCTCTTTAATGTAAACATTACCCAGATCATTTGTAATCCGGAAACGATATTTAAAGTTATCCTGCAAACCGAGATTAATCTGATAAAACCCGCGCTCATCCAGGCAGGTCATCATACCTAAAGAATTGTTGTTTTCATCTAAGAGTTCCACTGCTTTTGTATGCGGCTGATAAGTACGGATAAACACGTTTTTGCTGCCCTTGTCGCGATGGATTCCCAATACGGCAAAAACATTGCCATGGTCGCCGTCAATAACGGCATTCATTTCTTCTTTAGATAATAAATTTTCCATTAGACCTCCTGAATTGATATAGTCAAAATAATACCCTTACAACACTTAATCTATATCTATAAAGGCAACTCAATTTAAATGCAAGCAAATAACTGTATATTTTCTATCTATTTAATATTGACTGATAAATTTTTTGCATATATATTAAGCTGTGTTTAGAACTTATTATTGGAGTATTATAAGATGAATGAAAATTACATCAAGGAAGCAGCTTATTATCTGTGGCAAAACGCCGGCTGCCCGTCCGGACAGGATGAAAAATTCTGGTCTATGGCTGTAGAACAGATTTCTTCTTGTTCAAAATCAACTGCTAAAAAATCTGCTTGCAAAAAGTCTTGTTCTTCAACAAGTTCTTCTTCCAAGAAGACAGCTTCCAAAAGCACTTCCAAAACAAGCAGCAAAAAATAATATAGGCATCAGGCTTATATGAAAAACACTCCTTAAATCAAGGAGTGTTTTTTTGTGGTCTGAACAGTATTTATAAAACGGCAAAAGAAGTGCTGACGCTTCTTTTGCCGTACTGATCTTAATCACACAATTGTTCCTGGCTTGGAACTTCGGCCGTATAATTTAACAAAAATTTTCCGCCGGCCGGAACTTCAATCTGCCATTGATATGTGTTGGCATCTTTAAGCTTCCCCGGAACATTTTCCGCCGTAATTTTTGCATCTGTGGCAATGTTTTGCGTAAAAATAACTTTTTGTGCTTCATTGCCGCCGTTGTTAAAAACAACTTCCGCATCATAACTGCGGATAATTTTGGCCGTCCGGCAACCGTTTGACAATGTCTTCAGATTATCCTCGGAAACTTTCGTTACTTTGGAAACCTTTCCGTCGACAAACACATCAAAAAACTTGCCGAGATTCAGTTCTATTTTTTCTCCCTTGGCAACATGTCCGATAGAGTTTTCACCGATAAACTGCAAGCTGCCGTTTTTATCGTTTTCATAAAAACGAACAATGCCCGCCGGCAGCGGCAAACCCAAATTATCAGATTCGTCATTGACCATAATATAATACATGTCGGGATGGCGTTTTTCAAAACTGGTTTCGAATTTTCCGCCCAAATACAAAGACGAAGTCAGGCGCCCTTCTTTGACATATTCAACGCCGTTTTTTTCAATCAGACTGATTTGTTTGGTCTGATTATCCTTAATATCGGTTTTCAATGGCAAAGTATATAAATGATATCCGCTGATCTGTTGTGGCACACCGGCAGCTGATTCGGCAACAGCCATATCGCTTGCAGGAGCTTTGGCCAGCATCATACGGTTAACAACCGGACGTATAATTCCGCCGTCTGCCACCTGATTGACATCACCGGCAATCAACTGTACTTTTGCCTGCCGGTAATTAATTCCCGATTGGTTGGTAATCGTTACCCAACCGGTTAAATCAAGTTTGTTCTGTGTGGATACTTTTGCCACATAATTTGTTTTCCAGGAAATACCGTTGGTCAGATAAGCCAAAGAAAGTTCTTTAAGCCCTGCTTCAACACTGGTGATTTTTGCTGTCAAAGTCGGCTTGCCGCGTAAATTTTCCGGCAAGTTTTCAAACACGATTCTACCCGGAAACCGGGTTTCAATTCCGTAAGAAAATTGCAAAACCGGTGAACCGTAATTAACGCTGATAATTTTTGCCTTACCAAAAATATTTTCACCGGTTGTCGGATTCTCAACCACGGTTTTAACCTCCCGGCCGATGAGCCCTTTAATAATGTTTTCGGTCGTTAATAAATCAAAATCATAGTTCTGTTCCAAAACCTGAATATCCTTGCCGACGATAATGGCGCTTTCGGCTTTAATCTGGGTTGCCACATTTTCAAAAGCAACATCATTTTCACCTTGTTTCAAATCAACGCGTCGGGTGTCCTTCACCAACGCCAGGTTATTATTATAAACACTGATTTCCAGATTATCGGTTTTACTTTCATCAACCGTAATTTCTGCCGCCCGGCACACTGCCGGAAGAGCCATAACGCTTAAAAACAAAGCCAAATACCGACGCATATCTGCCTCCTTAAAAAAATTAAAAAATCGTTTTTAAGATAAGCCATATTTTAGAACTTTACAAGCAAATTAAGACGGATCTTTTACATAATCTTTTTTCATATACTTCTGCCAAAATTTTACGGCTTTATTCATCCAACCGGCAGCAGAGGTGCCAAAGCCGGTACCAAACCCGTGTCCCAAATCCGGATATTTGCTCTTGACATGGAAGTACAAAGAAGTTAGCTTAGTTTTAACTAAAAGTTCATACGAGGCGTTATGTATAACCGGCAGATAAAAACCTTCATCAATGTAGCCGACTGCGGAAGTTTTGCCAAAGCCGGCGAAAACGCAAACCTTTCGCCGACGGCAGTCATGAAACAGATTAATGAGCTGGAATACCGCCTCGGGTTAAAACTTTTTGCGCGCACCCCGCAAGGGGTCAGACTCACCCCTGCCGGACAATCCGTATATAAAGACGCCAAGTTTATGATTGATTACGCAAACCAGGCCGTCATACGGGCAAAAAACGCGGAAGATGCCGCCCGCTCCGTCTTGCGGGTAGGAACATCGCTTTTAAACCCCTGCAAAGTATTTATGGAATAAGGTCTGTGATTCTTTCCCGCTGTTTAGGATTCAAATTGTTCCGTTTGAAGACGACAACCGCAATATCTTGTCGGTAATCAAAAATATCGGCCGCAAATTTGACTTTATTGTCGGTGCCTGTTCATCGGAACAATGGCTGAACATTTGCAGTTTTTATCAGCTCGGAACATATAAAATCTGCTGCGCCGTGCCGCGCACGCACCGGCTGGCATCAAAATCCGTTCTTGAAATCTCCGATTTGTACGGCGAAAAATTGTTGATGGTCAAACGCGGCGATGCCGTCAAGTGTGACGAACTACGCGATGATGTGGAAAAAAATCATCCGCAGATTATCATTGAAGATACACCGCAGTTTTATGACATTGAAGTTTTCAATTACTGCGAACGCACTAACGCGGTTTTGTTAACGCTTGATGTCTGGCAGGATGTCCACCCGTTTTTAAAAACCATTCCCGTCAACTGGCCTTATACCATGCCTTACGGCCTGCTTTACCCGCGCACACCCGGCAAAAACATCCGTGATTTTCTTCAACTTCTGCCGCACTATGTGCCCTGAAACAACACACAAAAAATCCGCCTGTTAAAGGCGGATTTTTTATAAACAAAACAAAATTTCCGGCATTAGAAATGATATCTGACGCCGACCGAAATTTCATCCAGGTCGTCCAAAACACTCTTATCAACCCAGACATGACGGTACATGGCGCGTACGGCCCAGTTATCCGTTACATTATACTGTAAACCGGCACCCAGACGGTAACCCCAGCCGCTGTCGTTGTCTTTGTCATATTTGGCATCATACCAGCCGGCACCCAAAGAACCGATAAGTTCATATTCGCCATAGCAGCCAAACGGCAGATAGCCCTGAACATCCATACCATAAGCCTGGATTTGGGAACGATAATCTGCCTTGTGTTCTTTTTTGGAAAGCTGATAAAAAGCTTCAACACCGGCATACGGTGAAATTTTTGAGCCCAAAACGACAGAACCGGAATGAGCGTGATCTGCCATAACGCCATCCATTGAGGAATCATGTTCAACAAAGGAATAGTTATAATCAACACCGGCATACGGCGTAAATTCAACGGCATTGGCGTTGTAAGCAAACAAACCGGCAACACCTGCCAACAATAACGTCTTCTTCATTATAAACGTCCTTATAAAAAATAAAATTTACCATTGTTGTTCCACATTCAAAAATATAGAACAATACGCTATAAACATTAGTACTATTTTATTTTTTAAGCAAGTCTAAAAAAAGCAAAACATAAAAACATTTGCAACATTTTGGTATGTATAATCCGATATAGATTTATATTCTTTGCACTTTAATCCGGCGCCCAATCCATTATATATTATACCGAAGATAACTTAAGGAGTAAAAACATGAAATCTGTTCAATTAAACACCGATGGAAATATGCCGCTTATCGGCCTCGGAACCTGGAAATCTGCCCCGGGAGAAGTATATCAGGCAATCCGCTGGGCATTAAAACTCGGCTACACCCATTTTGACTGCGCTGCCGCTTACGGCAACCAGGAAGAAATCGGACAGGCACTGCATGATGCTTTTGTCGAAGACAACTTAAAACGTGAAGATTTGTTTATCACTTCAAAATTATGGAACGATTCACATGCACCGGAAGAGGTCCGCCCGGCTTTGGAAAAAACCTTAAAAGAACTGCAATTGGAATATCTTGATTTATGGCTGATGCATTGGCCGGTTGCCCAGAAAAAAGGAACCGGCGTCCCGTTTAGCGACGATGAGATGGTGCCGTTAACCGAAATTCCGCTCACAACCACCTGGGCGGAAATGGAAAAAGCCTATCAAGAGGGGCTTGCAAAATCCATCGGCACTTCCAATTTCGGAATTAAAAACCTGCAGCTCCTGATTGATAAAGGCGAAATTATTCCGGCCGTCAACCAGGTTGAATGCCACCCTTACCTTCAGCAAAACCGGCTGCTTGATTTCTGCAAACAAAATCACATTGTCTTAACGGCATATTCGCCTTTGGGCTCCGGCGACCGGGCTGCGCGTTTAAAACACGAAAACGAACCCAAGCCGCTGGAAGATCCGGTTATCGTAAAAATTGCCAAACGATTAAATGCCACGCCGGCACAGGTCATTTTAGCCTGGCAGATTGAACGCGGCGTGGTTGTCATCCCCAAATCCGTCCATGAAGAACGCCTTAAAGAAAACCTAAGTGCCGTCAATCTTGAGCTTGACAAAGAAGACATGCTTGAAATTACCGCTCTTGACAAAGGGTATCGTTTTATTGACGGCAACAATTTCAAATACGGCGGTTATACCCCTGAAAACATTTTTGCCTGATTAAAATATTTTCCGGTTAAAGAGTTGTTAAAGTATTGCCGTTAAAGTAATTTTATCGGCAATAATTTTTTAAAGGAAGTTAAAATGAAAGCTCTTATTTATCTTATCGGATTACTCGCCATTGTTGTCCTGATTGTCTGGTTTGGCTACGGCATCACGCCGGAAAACCAGTGGAACTGGATTAAAGGTTATACCACTAACACCAGCACCGAGATAAGCAAACAAATTACGGACACCGAAAACAGTGCCGGCAAACTTAAAGATCGTTTAAGTGAACGTTTTGACGAAGCCGCGGATGTATATCACGGCAAAGAAAAAGAAGATCCCTTTCAATATAACCCTGAGATGTAATTTAAACATAGATATCCCCCAGTAAACTGGGGGATATCTATTGTTATCGTTATTTAACAACGGTTTGTTTTTTCATCAGACGTTCAACATCTAATTTGGTACGATCGCCGTCTTTATCAAGCTCGCCGCTGATTAAAACCGTATCCTGCGGCGTAACGGTCTGGCCGTTCCAGATGTCTTTATCAATTTCAACCGTCATGGTGCCGGTGCCGTCCTGAAAGGTATATTTATCCTTTTTTATCCGTTTTTCAATTTTGCCTTGCAGCGTAACCATAGAATCATCTGCCATACCCATGGCTTCTTTAACGGTTGAAACCTGAGGTTCACCCTCCATAAATCCGCCGCCCCTTTTCTTATAGCAGTCGCTGCAGTCGCATTTTGCCATTGCCGCACCGGATATGCCGATTATCAGCGCAGCAGCAAGAGCCGTCATTGTTTTATTCATTGTGTCCTCCTAAATGTTTTTGATATGAACACTCATTAAATAAACCTTCGCACTGTTTTTATCATGCTCAACTTTAGTTTTGCCAAACAGATATGGAAAAAAACCTCTTAAATGACTACATATTAAATTAGTGAAATAACAAGGAGGAGAACATGGTCAATATCAAAATTCAAACGGAAAAATCACCCTGCTGCATTGGCATCTGGCATTTGCTGGCAGGTATCCTGATGCTGATTGTCGGAGCTTACGTCTGGCTTAATCCGGTTGTCAGTCTCGTTGCCTTAAGTTTATATCTCGGGGCGGCTCTGATTATTATCGGCGCCGGATATATCGGCTCATCATTAAGCATTGATTCCGGCTGGTTTATGTTTGTCGGCCTGATTGATATCATCATCGGTATCATACTTGTCACCAACATCGGCGTTACGGCCGTTACCCTGCCGATTATCTTTGCCTTGTGGTGTCTGGCGGTCGGTGCAATACAACTGGTCAGCGCATATCATTTAAACAAAGCCGAACTGCCGTGGGGCTGGAGTCTTATTTTAGGAATCTTAGGCATTGTTTTCGGCTTTTTAATCCTGCGTTATCCGGGTATCGGCGCCATCACCATCAGCACTCTTTTAGGTTTGTATATCGTTTTATACGGCGTACTTGAAATCACCGAATATATTTACTTCCGCCGGTTGTTAAAAGCTGACTGACCGATAAGGCCTGTTAAAACAGGCCTTGATTTTTTTAAACTTTTCCTTTAAAAATAAAACACAAGGAAAAATCATGATATATCAATCACGCACCGAAGTTTTGGAAGCCCTGCGCCAGGCACCGTTCGGCAAGCCGCGGCAAAAAATTTTGGATATTAAACAAAACCGCGACCTGATTTTAAACAGCGGCGCCAATGTAACGCTTGTTGCCGGCAAAACCGGCACCGGAAACACGATTAAAAAACAGCTGCAAAATATCCGCCTCGGTTTAATTGCGCGTTTAAATGCCAAAACCGGCGCCCCAGACGGTATCGGCGCTTTGGGCGGATTGGCCGAACGAACATCGGAAGAAGAATTTGCCCGTTTAGATGAAGCTGCCCAAAAAAAACTTATCGGTTTTCGTGATGATGTTATCTTACAAAACGGTATGCCCGTTTTAACAACCGATATAAATATTATCCGCATAAACAATGTCTTACGTGAAACTCGTGAAGAACTTGAAAATTTAGGCATAACCGATTTTAAATTGCCCACCGACGCCGTCAAACTGGTCAAAATGCCGGATATCCGTGATGACAACTATGCCGTCAACATCTGGAACGGAAAAAACAACGTCTGGGCTATTACGCCGTACTGCCACATTTTGCGCTGCCCGCAGGAAACCCTTAATATGCTGGCGCAGCGTTCGCAAGACCTCAAACAACATCAAAAACTTTCAGAAGCGGCGGAATTTATGAACCTTCCTTTATTCGAGGCCTTAAAAAGATACGGCAGCTTCAGCGGTACAGAACGTCTGGAAGACGGACGCAATGCACAAACCGACTACCGTTATCCGCATGAGTGGCTGGTCAGCTGGTATATTGCTTCCGCGGCCTTAAAACACGATGATAATGCCTTTTTACGCCTAATGACCGAAGTTCAGGACGAAACACCGTGGAAAATAAGTTTTCGGCCGGCCGCCAAAAAATTCGGCAAAGATCTGGATTTTGTTGCCGGCGTCTTAAAAATCAGCCCGGATACAATACGACAGGCAGAAAAAATCATGCCAAACACCCATGTTTCCGCCTTAAACCGGAGCAATCCACATCAGGCTCAATAGAAACAATTGCTACCATTTAAAAACTTCTGTCATTTATTATATTAAGGCAGAAAGGAAAATAATATGAAAATTGTCCGCACCACGCCGTTAAAGAAGTTTTTCAACAAACTGTGGGGCTTTCTGATCAGCAATGTCGGCGCCTTTTTTATCGGTTTTTCGGCACTGATTATCGGGGTTTACCAGTTTTATATCAATCGCCCGATTATCGAATATGATACTCAGTCACACAGTTTTATTTCTTCCCAGAATGATAACAAATTTAAGGTCATGGTTGAAAACAAGGAATATGACAATCTCTACCAGACTGTCGTCATTATGCAAAACAACGGTCAGCAACCACTGGCCGGAAGCGATGTTTCCCGCATTGGTCATGACCCGATACGCATTATTGTTCCCCAAAAAGCGGAAATGGTGCATTACACGCTGGATAAACCGTTGACTTCAACGGCCGTCGCCGCTTCACTAAAAGAATACCGGGGCGACATCATCATCACTTTCGACTTCTTAAACCCGGGCGACCAGATTGCCGTTACCATTTTGCATGAAAAACCGGCAGACGGTTTCCGGGTTACCGGCAGTGCTTTGGGCGTGACCGACATCAGCCATGTTTTAACCGAACGACAGATTTTATGGATTGTCGTTTCCGTATTGGCCGGAATTTATATTCTGACGCTTGTTTTAAGTATTTTAGACCGTAAAGGATACCTTTAACCCATGTAAAGTCAGACTTTTTCAGCCGACTTCCTCGATCAACTCCGTAAATTCAGGCCGGCATGGCATCTTCAATAATAAACTGCACCGAGGCATTTCCCTGCCAGACATCTTTACGAAGCAGACCGGCAACGTGAAAACGCTCGCCCCTGGCCTGCAGCATGGCCGCCCCCACGGCCGTATCCGCCGCCCGGAAAGCAATCGCTTTCAGGCTGCCGCCGTTATCGGAACCTAAAATGCAGCGCACATGGCCGCTGCCGATAACCGACGGGCGCATGATTTTTACATTTTCAATCACGATTCGCGGTTCCGGATTCCCGGCACCGAACGGCTCAATGCTTTTGATTTTTTCCGCCAAATCCAGATTGGCGCCCGAAAGGCTGACCACACCGTCAATACCAATCACCGGAACGACAGCTTCATTGCCGAGTTTATCCCGGACATATTCTCCGGCAAATTCTTTAAATGCCGGCAAATTTTCTTCATTAAGGGAAAAACCGGCCGCCATTGTATGACCGCCGCCTTTGGTCAGAATCCCCTTTTCTTTGGCGGCCATAACCAGCGCCCCCAGATCAATTCCAGGAATGGAGCGGGCCGAACCTTTTACTTCATCATGCTCAACCGACATGACAAATGCCGGAATATTATACCGCTCTTTGAGTTTACCGGCCACAATGCCGATAACGCCCTGATGCCAGTCTGTTCCGTATACAAAAGCAATCGGATATGCCTGCGGCGTGCTTTCAAGCTGCTCAATAGCCTGCAGCAAAACATAAGCCTCAATATCTTTTCGCTCGGCATTAAATTTATTCAGCTCCTCGGCCAGAGTTTTTGCTGTTTCGGCATCAGCGGCACATAACAACCGATTACCGGCTGATGCATCGCCGACCCGCCCGCCGGCATTGATGCGGGGACCCAAAACATACCCCAGATGAAAGGCCGTCGGCGCCTCATTTAAACCGGCAACATCGGCCAAAGCCTTTAACCCCAAATTTTGCCGCAAAGCCATGATTTTTAAGCCCTGCCGGACATATGCCCGGTTAAGCCCTAAAAGCGGAACCACATCGCAAACAGTTCCGAGTGCCACCAGATCCAGCAATTTCAACAAATCCGGCGCCGTATGATTTTCATAATAGCCGGACAAACGCAATTCCCGGTTTATGGCCACGATTAACAGATATACCACACCGACGGCCGCCAGATATTTCAGATAAGGATAATCATTTTCTTCATCAAGCCGCTTAGGATTAACAACCGCAGCCACTTTAGGCAGGCGGGTTTCCGCTTCATGGTGATCAATAACCAGAATTTCAAACCCGTCGGCAGCCGCCTGATCCAAGACATCAAAGGCTGTCGTACCGCAATCAACGGTAACAACAAGCTTAATTTCCTGCGCTGCAAATTCCTCAAAAGCGGCAAAACTCGGGCCATACCCTTCCTCACGATCCGGAATGTGTACCAAAACCCGCAAACCAAAAAATTCCAAAAATTTCCGCAAAACCGAACTTGAAGTGGCGCCATCAACATCATAGTCACCGATAATACCGACTTTCTCACCGCTCATCACGGCCTCGGCCAAACGTTTGGCAGCCGTATCCATATCTTTTAAGCATGAGGGATTGGGCATTAAATTTTGCAATTTCGGATGTAAAAAAGCTTCCACGTTCTCCGGAGCAATACCGCGCGATATTAAAATTCTTGAAACAAGATAAGGCAGCCCTGATGTTTGACATAACATCTCTGCCTGCCGCTCGTCAGCCTCAATTTTTTCCCACAAATTGCCGTTTAATGATTTCTGACCGTCCATTTTCCACAACTCTTTGAAATTCCAAATATTTAATTTTCCAACTCTGATAACGTAATTTGTGCTAAAATATAACATCTCCCTAAATAAAACAAGCAAATATTAAAAACTATTTACCGACCTTAATATTTTTAAGTTGCAAATTTTATTAAAACGTAATAAGTTACTTATATCTGTTATTTTCTCAAGGAGAATGCTCATGATGTCTAAATTTGTTAAATTATTCGCTGTTGCCCTGCTGCTGACGGCCTGCAGTAAAAAGGACGACAAACTGTCCGAACTGGTATTTATGACTTCCGACGGACCGGTAACATACCAGATTGAAACTGCCGTTACCAAAGATGAAATGTCCAGAGGTTTAATGGAGCGTAAAAGTCTGGCCGAGAATTCCGGCATGTTGTTTGTTTTGGAAGGACAGGAAGAAATTGCCATGTGGATGAAAGATACCTACATTCCCCTTGATATGGTTTTTGTTAATCAAGACGGAAAAATAGTCTGGATTTATAAAAACGCCGAACCGATGTCAACCCGCCTGATTCGTCCACAGACCCAAGAACCACTGTCGGCCGTTATTGAAATTAATGCCGGAGATATTGAGAAAAACGGCATAAAAGTCGGTGACACCGTCCAGCATGAATTACTAAAGAAAAAATAAACTTATGAAAACCTGCTTTGTTTAAGCAGGTTTTTTTGTGTTTAAGCAGCAGATGTTTTTCATTTCATTATGTCTTAAAAAAACACAATGAGCCTTAAATACCAGGCACCCTTTTACCTGTCGCGCCTCTTAAGCGGTAATAGTATAAAAATGTCATGCCTATGAAACAGCGCAACTGTTGAGTACCAGGCATCCTAAAAATCAAACATTTCAGCCTTGGGTATCATTGTTTAGAATCTAAAATAAATAAACGGGTTGTAAGTAGATGCGGCAATGGCCGAGACCGAAAGGATAAACAGCACCACAAGCCAGATATTAACCAGCGCCCGCCGGACTTTATGCTTAAAGCGGATTTCCAACATTCCTTGAAACACCGGCATTGAACAAATAATCGCCGCCGCAAACGCCAACAACTCCAGATTATCAATGTAATATCCGAGTTTATAGGCGATATCATGCTCTTTAACAAGTCCGAACATGTTTTTAATGTAATCAAAAGCATAGTTCATATCAGCCGCGCGGAACATCACCCAGCCAATCACAAACACCAGTATCGTATATATATGATGCGCCGCCGAAAGCTTAAAACCACCTTCTTTTTTATGCCAGCCCGTCAGTTTCTCAAAAATGATAAACAACCCGTGCCACAAACCCCAAAACACAAAGTTCCAGCTCGCCCCATGCCAGATGCCGGTCGCCAAAAACACCACAAACAAGTTAAATATATTACGCTTTTTGCTCACCCGGTTGCCGCCGAGCGGTATATACAAATATTCCTTAAACCAGGTCGATAAAGATATGTGCCACCGCCGCCAAAATTCCGTAATTGATTTTGAAATATACGGATAATTAAAGTTCTCCAAAAACTTAAACCCGAATATCGCGCCTAAGCCGATTGCCATATCCGAATAACCGCTGAAATCATAATAAAGCTGAAAAGTATAAGCAAATGCCCCTATCCAGGCGGTTAAGACATCAAACTGTTCCACCGGCTGATTAAATATCTTATCAGCCACGGCGCCTAAGGTATTGGCTATCAGCATCTTTTTGGCAAGGCCGACAATAAAACGCTTAACCCCGTAAGCTACCTTGTCAAAGCTAACATCGCGCTTATCAATTTGTTCTTCAACATCATGATATTTAACAATCGGTCCGGCCACCAGCTGCGGAAACAGCGTGATATAAAGCGCCAGTTTATAAACGTCCTTTTGCGCCTTGACTTCCCCGCGGTAAACGTCTACCACATAACTCAAGGCCTGGAAGGTGTAAAACGAAATACCAATCGGCATAATCACGTCGATAAAATTAAAATCGGCATGAAACAGCGCATTGATATTATCGGTAACAAAATTAAAATATTTGAAGTAAAACAAAAAACTTAAATTAAGCACAATGGTTACCGCCAGCAGCCATTTTTTATGATGATTACTGCGGCTGATGTAATAAGCGCCGGCATAGTTAATAACAATCGTTAAAAGCATAATCGCCAGATATTTGGGCTCTCCCCAGGCGTAAAACAAAAGGCTTGCCAGCAGCAAAACATAATTCTTCACCTCCGGCCGCGACAATAAATACACCGCGCTTACCACCGGCAAAAATATAAATATAAACGTCATCGATGAAAATAACATACGGGTTAGTCCTTTGGAAATTTCATATTTGCAAATTTTGCGGTTGCTCTTTCAACGCTTTCAATAATAATGACATCGGCTTCTTTTATCAAAGGAAGCTTACTTTTACTCATATGTTCGTGCCAAACAAAAACGGATTTATTAAAAGATTGCGACAAATAAGGAATGAGACCGTCGGCAAAAGAATCTCTTTGTATAAATAACTTTAGTTTGGCTTTGGGATTGCTGCAAACAATGTCCGGTTTTCTGTTACCATCAGCATCATGACATTTTGACTGTTTGTTGATTATAGGTGATTTATATTCTGTAAAATCTTTTTTTTGCATAACCGGGGCAAACATCCGTGTCAAATCGCCTGTTTCATGTTTAACAACAGAAAATCCTTGAATTTCGGCTTCGGGGACGTCTGAAAAATCCTGCTTTATCGTGTGCATAATTTCCTGATATCCGTAATATGCGCCTAGAAGATTCCAATGTGTATCGTTTTTATAATAAAGCAAATCACCTTTTTTATGAGCATGTAAGACATCATATAAATAAATTGCTTTTACTTTGGAATGCCGGGCTAAATAATTTAACAACTGCCTTGTTTTGCTTTCAGAGTCAGGGCGTTTTTTAGGCAAATCGTAATAATATTCGCCATAAATTTTGTTTTTATCCGGAGCGATAACAAAATAAAATTTTTTGTTGTTTGCCTCACACCATGCCTGAATTTCGTTTAAATAAGCTGTTATCTTCTTTAACTGTATATCAGAAAACAATATCGCATTCTGATAATTTTCAATACTGTGCTCAAGTTTATAAAAAAGCCAGTTTTCTTTGCTCTTGAAGACTTTTTCATTTTCCATTTTATTATTAATTTTATAATCCATAAAATTATAAATTTTAATAAAATCATCTCTCCCTAAAAAACGGTCGTTAAACCAGGCTTCGAATTGCTTGCTGAAGTCGCTGGCGGTCTTGATGCTTTGCCTGGTCGGAAATTTTGCCAGCATCCGGTTTTCCTGCTCCGATTTTTCCTCATCGGATATCCGGCTCATCGGCACAAACAACAACGCAAAAAAGCATGCCAAAAACACAATGTCTATCCGTGAGCGCAGTTCCAAAACCTTAAATTTTGCCAGATAATTAACCGATTTCGTTGAAACAAACAAAGCAAAAAACAAACTTATCACAAACAAGCAAAAATCTATCTCTCGTCCGGCTTTTAGTTCAAATTTTTCTTTATACACAAGGTATGGGTCGTTTCTGTTTGAAACAAGAGTTATCTTTCCGCCTTCTATCTTCTTGTCATCAATGTGATTTTGATAAATAAACTTGTTGCCGTCGTCAATGTTAAGGGTGCTGCGGCCTTCAAGCCGAATATCGGAAAGAACGACCTTCCCCGGATTTTGCCCCGGATCTATCCTGAATTTGAAAATTTTTCTTACCGGCAGTGTTATCTTAACATCGTGCTTGCCGGCTTTGACTGTTTTTTTAACAGATTCTGCTTCCGAAAAACTTTTATCCGGTTTACTTGCATAAAATATTTGATAATTGATGTCTTTGGCTGCTTCCGTATGAAACTTGACCTGAATGTTTTTGACTGACCAAAAATCCGCAACGATTGTCATCAACCCGGCTGTTATCGCCCCAATCAACAACCAACGCCGCCAAGGCTTGCCCATAAGCTTTTTTATCTTCTTATTCATCTGTATGTCTTTATCGTCAGTTTAATGTAAATATTTTGGCGATATCATAACAAAATTTTTTTTCATTGCAAATTTAACAATCTTGACTTGTTTATAACCGCATGTTTTTACGTCATTTTTTGTTTACATTAAACGGACGTTTATTATAAACACATAAAGATATTTATTAAAAAAATGAAACAAAAAACTCCGGATTTTCCGGAGTTTTTTACGACCTCAATGTTTAATTAAATTTCAGCTTGTTCCAACCCTTCTTTTCCTGAACAGCCGGCTGGGTTTCCTGCTGCTTTTCGGTTTGCCAGTTACGAACCGGAGCCTGACTGGATTTTTCTTTCACCAAAGCCCTTTGTTCATCATTTTGTGGCACGCCGATAGGTAAAACCTGATTTAAAAGCGCCGGTGATACAAAGGCAATTTTCTTTTTTTCATAAGCTTCAATAATGGCATTTTCAGTCGCCGACGCCGGTGAAATGTTAAACGTATTGATGCTTCCGGCATAAAACATCGAAAACGCATAACACGGTGATGAAAACAACACATCACTGTAATCCACCCCGCGCATAAAGCGCAACATAATCCGCGGCTTGATAATGCATTGCGCCACGACATTGGAAACACTTTCTTCTTTGCGCAAAAACTCATTTATGAACAACTCAATTTCAGCCTGGCTTAAAATTCCGCAAAAACCGGTTACGGCCATACCGTCCAACAGATATCCTTTGTAATCTGCTGCCGGAGTTTCTACCGTATAACAAAAAGCCTGTTCGGCTTCGGTGATGTTGCGCAATGCATTAGCCGGTATGGTATCGCGCATTTTTTGGGTAATTTCCTTTTTCTCGGCAGTTGTTTCCTGTTCCTGACGACGCCAGGCATCACGATTTTGTTTAAATGCTTCCACCCCGCTGGTTTCCTGAGCCAAAACCTCGGCCGGCAACAGCAGACTTACGGCAAACAAAAGCTTCATCAGATTATTTGTTTTCATCTTAGCGCTCCTTTAATTTCTGCTTTCAATATAAATAAGGCAACATAAAAGTTCAATGAAAAAATTTCAGCAACCTGTATTTGTTTGCCATAGCTGCTTTTTCCCAAAAAAAACGGTAAATAAATTCCACAAAATCACTTACCGAACACGGCACGGCAGAAAATTTTAATTTTATCGGAAGTTTTAATACTCGGTTTTGGCGACATAATCTCCCAGCCGCGATTCTGCATAATATCAAAATACCGCCTGTAAATATGCAAAACGATTCGTAACGGACGCGTTTTACTGCTTTCCATTTGGTCAAGCATTGAAAAAGCCGCATCAAAATCAGCTGCAGCCATTCTTGCCACTTGTTCGCGGACCGCTATCAGATGTTTATCGGTAATGACGGTCTGCGGATCTCGTGACATAATACCTGCTTTTTCGAGCAATTCAACCGGCATATACAAGTGCCCGGCCATAGCATCGTCTTTAATATCTTTTAGCATATTTGTCAGCTGCATTGCCCGCCCGAAATGCCCGGCCAGTTTCCGTTTTTGTTCTTCAGGCATTCCGTTAATGATTGAAAGCATAATATAAGTCGGAATTTCGGCTGTTCCGTGGCAGTATTTATAAAAAGTTTTGAAATCAGGAGCCAGCAGTGGTTTAGGAAAATCTAAGAATGTACTATTTAAAATTTCAGAAAAATCTTCTTTCTTAATCTTAAAACGCATACAGTTTTTATAAATCCGCCGGCCGATATCCGTCGCCGGAACTTTCTTATCGTAAATATTCTCCAGTTCCTGTTTCCAGGCGGCTAAAAGCTCTTCTTTTTCTTTTTCGGGCAAAGTGCCGTCAACAACATTGTCAATATGGCGGCAAAAAGCATAAAGTGTATAAATAGCCTCTCTTTGCGCTTTGGGAAGACTTCTTACACTCCAAAACAATGTTGCTTGTGATTTTCTGACAAGTTTACCGATTGAACTCAATTTAGTTTCCTTATCTTATTTTGTATTTTTTTAACATATATCAACAATTTCTTTAAGTCAATTGATGTTTTTTTACACCAGACACAGCTTTAATCCGTATTTTTCAAAATTTCAAGCCATCCGTTCAAATCCTCCAAAGCCCGGCTGCAATATGCTTCTTTACGTTCCATTCCTTTCAATTTGCGTAATTTTCCCTTAGCTGTCATCTGCAAAGGAAGCTCCGGGAACAATCCGAAATTGATATTCATCGGCTGATAATTTTCGACATCCGTTGTATCTGACAAGTGCGCCAACATGGAACCGAACGCCGTTGTCTCAGGCGGCAAGACCGGTTCTTTGCCTTTTATCAGGGCAGAAGCAAAATACCCTGCCATAAACCCGACCGCGGCACTTTCCACATAACCCTCACAGCCGGTAATCTGGCCGGCAAACATAATATCCGGACGGTTTTTTAAACGCAAAAACCTGTCCAACAACAACGGACTTTTGATAAACGTATTTTTATGAATACCGCCAAATCTGGCAAATTCGGCATTTTCAAGTCCCGGAATCATTTTAAAAATCCGCTGTTGTTCGCCGTATTTGAGTTTGGTTTGAAAACCGACAATGTTTCTTAAAGTATCTTCTTTGTTGTCCTGCCTTAACTGGACCACGGCATACGGCTTTTCATGTCCGTACGGATTTGTCAGGCCCACCGGCTTCATTGGCCCGAACATCAACGTATCGCGCCCGCGTTCCGCCATAACTTCAATCGGCAGACAGCCGTCAAAATACTGCGGTTTTTCAAAATCATGAAACTCCACCTTTTCAGCTTCCAAAAGTGCATCAACAAACAGATAATATTGTTCTTTATTAAGCGGACAATTAATATAGTCGCGCGCATCGCCCTTGTCATAGCGTGACTGATACCATGCTTTGGAAAAATCAATGCTTTCGGTATAAACAACCGGTGCAATGGCATCATAAAAAGACAGTGCCTGGCCTTTAATTTGCTTAAGCAATGCCAACGAAAATTTTTCAGACGTCAGCGGTCCGGTCGCAACAATTGTCAAAGTTTCATCTTCATCCGGAAGCTGTTCAATTTCCCGATGAATAACCGTAATATTGGGGTGATTGCGTAAGTTAGCGGTAACATATGCGGCAAAAGCATTACGATCAACCGCCAATGCACCGCCGGCAGGAACTTTGGTTTGACCTGCCGCTGCCATAATAAGCGATCCGGCCCGGCGCATTTCCTCATGCAAAAGCCCCACCGCATTATGTTCATAATCATCCGAGCGCAAGGAATTGGAACAAACAAGTTCCGCAAAATCTTCATTTTTATGCGCCGGGGAAAAATTCTGCGGTTTCATTTCATACAATCTGACTTTTATACCACGTTCAGCCAGCTGCCAGGCCGCTTCGCTTCCGGCCAGACCGGCACCGATGATGTTAACCGCAATATCACCCATATTATCATTCTCCTATTAAAATATAATGATTTGTAGCCTCTTCCCTGACAAAAGTAAACAAAAAACGGCTTTTCTTATTAAACTTTTTTTAAGTCTATCAATGTTATGTTATGTAACAAAGTATTATAGAGACAAACAATGAAAAAATTTATTTTGCTTTTGCTTCTTTTCCCGACAGTCGCTTTTAGCGCTGAAGATACGGTTTTGCCTCTTAATTTATCCGACATCAATAATAATCCGGCCACAGCCGGAGGCGGAACAGCACCTTTAATGGATGCGGAAGATTTAAATTTCGACCAGCCGGTCGATGCTTTCGGGGAACCCGTTTTACTGGATAGTAAATCAGCGGTTCCGCTTAATGCCCCGGCATCTTCTCCGCAGTCGTCGCAAGAAGATACTTTTAAGGTTGATGCCCGTCAGTCTTTAACCGATAACATCCGGGAAAATGCCCCGGAATCAATTCAGAACGATCAGTCGGCGGGCAATGGTACCAACTGGGTCGGACAGTTGATTTCTACGGCCAAAGAAAATATTCAAAGTTCATCTTCTGAAAAAAATCCTCTGGCTGATATGCTTGAACAAAGCCAGACCCAAAAACGACGCTCAAACGCTTCGGTTTTTGATATTTCCGGCGTCATGCTCCGAATGTCCTATAAACAGGCTGAAGACGCTTTAACCAAGCGCGGTTACAAAAAGACCATGCAAAAAATGGATATCCCGAATTTTATCCGCTGGCGTAATGAGGAAAAATGTCGCAATCAGGGGGTTATCGGTTACGAGCGCCTTGAAAACTGTGTTATCAGACTGGCTTCAAAAGAAAATTATCAGTTTATTTCCCAGGCGCAGTTTAGTAAATATGATACCAAAGAAACGGTTCAGATATATTTGACCAGCACCTTTACCAACAATAAAATCTATAAAATCACTTACCGTTCCGAAGCCGCCAATGTAACCGGCAACAGTCCGAAAGCTTTATACCTGCGTAATATCAAAGTTTATGATTTCTGGAAAAAAATCAATCAAAAATACGGCGTCCCGGATAATAAAGATGATGTCATCTGGGGACTGGGAGGCAACAAGCCGTATATGCGCGCAGCAACCGGATTTCTGCTTTTGGAAGACAATATGCTCCGTGAACTGGACTACACCCGAATGTCGCGTGAAGACCAACGTTTTATGAACACAGACTTATATACATTTTAGGAAAATAACGATGCCTGATGACTTACAACCTTGTGAATTGGCCGAACTTGTTTGCACCCGCTTAAGCCACGATTTAATCGGCAATATCGGTGCCGTTGCCAACGCCGTGGAAATTTTAGACGATGATCCTGAAGGTATTGCCGATATTAAACCTATTTTAGATATAAGCGCCCATACGTTAACCGCCCGCTTAAAATTTTTTCGCCTGGCTTTCGGATTAAGCAATGCTGCACCCAAAAATATTGATGAAATCCGGCAAATTGCCAGCGGCTACATATCAACAATCGGCAGCCGTCAGACACCGATTGCTTTAGAGATGGCTCTTAACACGCCGGCACTTTACAAAATCGTCCTGTTAAGCGTTATGACATTGGCAGATACCTTCATCCGCGGCGGAAACCTGAAAATATCAGAAAGTGCACATGGCTTAACGGTTACGGCATCATCTTCTTCGGCTTTATCCGAGGGAAAATTAAAAATCATTCAGGAAACCCTTTCCGGAAAATATCCGGACGATAATCCATCACAAATGGCACCTCTGATATTCTTAAAACAAATGTTAAAGCTTTCACCGGTAAAAATCAGCGTTGAGTTTAGCGGACAACAGGCTGTTTTGCAGATTGCCTGAGCCATTCTGCCCAAGGTTTTCCCTCAATCAGCAGATCTTTAACCAATGGTTTGGCTTGCCCCTTATAAACAAAAACCATTTCCACATTTAAATCAGAATTTGTAAGTTGCCTCTCAAGTTCCCGGGCATCAAATTCCGGCAGATAATAACGATAAGACCTGGCAAAACGTTCTGTCGGACATTTTTTTTCAGGAAACTGCATACAGTCAGTCCGGTTCCAGTCTGGCTCTAAATGCAAATAATGGCCGGAAAGTAAATCCCTGGGATCATAACCGCGCATATGTATGACTACCGTCTGGGCGGCATGCAAAACATATTCAGTTCTTATGACCCATCCGGCTAAAAAAATAACCGGAAATAACAGACAGAACGTCAAAATATATTGTTTTTTCATTTTATTTTTCCCCTTGTAAACGTTTGGTCAGCCAGGATGCCGTCCGCATTAAAAGCAAAAGCACAACACCGGAAATAATTAAACCAACGCCTGTTTGCATCAGGCTCCCCCAGAAATCAGCATATATCAGGAAAATTCGCAATGCCGCCAAAGCAAAAACCAGATTGAGCAAGCGGCGGGAACGGTTTTGATAAGCATAAACTCCGGTAAGCGCCAACAGAGCAAACGACAGCAAGAACGACAAAGGCAGCAAGCCGCCGGCAAAAATAATCAGCATTAAAAACGGAATATACCCCGGTCGCCGCCTGATTCTTTCCAAATAAAACGACAAGCCTATCATCACAGCAGCCAAAGCAACCAGAGATACGCCCAGAAATCCATCAATATGATAAGGAAGTAAAGAAGAAACTAAAAAATTCCTTTCGAAATCCATAAAGAAAACTGCCACAGCCACATCAAAAATCAGCCAAAAACGTAAGGCTTTCACCACACCAAACGCCCGTCCGGGAAAAGACAAACGTAAAAACTGATATATTAAAAACCACAAAAAAAGCCAGATAATGCCGACAGAATATTCCCAGCTGTCCGTAAGCAGCCGCAAAAACATGGAAAGACTTTCATTTTGTTCGACATAATCCAGCAAAGAAACCCAGAAAACCGGAAGTACAATAAACGGCAATGTCATTTTGCGGTTGAAAAACATCATCGGCATCACCAAAACCGACCATAACAAAAAAGCAGACAGGCCGCTCGGCTGCAACTGATAAATTTGTGCAATCAACCCGATGGAAGCCAGTATCAAAATAGCAAACGTCAAGCTGAAAACTTCAAACATCACGCCTTTACCCCGGCCATAAAATTTCCATGCGGCACCGCCGGCAGCCATAAGCAGCATAAAATCGGCAGTCAGCTTAACAAACGGCGGAATTGCCGCCCAGTTAGCGGCAATAACCGAAATAATTCCCAAACCAATGCAAAACATTGCCACGGCCATTAACCCGTAAAACAAATAAGGCTTGGCATAACGCTTTTCATAAGCAATAATTGCCCGTCCCTGCTGCATTGATATCAGACCTTTTTTTTGCCACGTTTTAATTTTTTTTGCCAGATTCATCAATCATCTCCAACGAATATCCAACCTCTTTTATAACTTAATATATTAATCTGACATCACAAGAAATATTCAATAGTTATCCTTATCTGTTTTGAGCTAAAAATTCCATCAACCATATCTCAAATCATCTTTTGTCAATTGCAACAACCTTGTTGACAAAATAAGAAATTACGTTAAACTAAAATAAATTTTAATTATTATCACATCATTATAAAAAACTTCATTATGAAAGCTAAATTTATTTATTTTCTGCAGATGTACTGGGTGTATCTGTTGGCGGCTTTGATTTATACGGCAGGTATTGTCGTATTTTTAACACACGAACACAACATCGGGTGTCGATACATGTTTTGGGGTTCAAACATCATTTTTGGCATGCATTTACTGCTAATCTGGCTGCTTGAAGATGAGTGTCCCGATGATGATGTTTTTCCGGGTGCTGTTGTTGTCTTTGCTGTGTATGTATTGCTTACAGCTGTTCTCTGGGCTTTTCCGATAAGCCCGTGGTGGTTTCTCATTGTACTTGCGATTGCTTCCTGGGAAGTAAATGCCGGCTTTGTTTTCCCGTTATATACCGAAAATCACAGTACCTTTGAAATAAATGTTATTGCCATCATAAACATGATTGTTGTCGGCGGATTATATGAGATTGGCTTTAAAGTATAATTTAAAAGCAACTCCCGTATAAACGGGAGTTGCTTTTTTTTAATCTCTATCAATTTAGAATTTTTCTTGTAACTCAAAGAAATATGCCTGCGGATGATCGCATACCGGACATTTTTCCGGAGCTTTCGGGCTTTCAACGCGGTGACCACAGTTGGCACATTCCCAAATAACTTTGGTCGGACGTTCAAAAATCTTGCCTTCACACAAAGAATCAAGCAATGCCTGATATCTTTCTTCATGCCCTTTTTCAATTTTGCCGACAGCTTCAAACAAATAAGCAATCTTGGTAAAACCTTCTTCATGAGCTTCTTTGGCCATACGGGCATACATATCTGTCCATTCATAGTTTTCACCGGCTGCGGCATCCTTTAAGTTTTCAATTGTGGAAGGAACTTCACCGCCATGAAGTAATTTAAACCAGATTTTAGCATGCTCTTTTTCATTATTGGCCGTCTGCTCAAACTTATCGGCAATAATGTTGTAACCTTCTTTTTTGGCTTTGGAAGCATAATAAGTATATTTATTGCGGGCCTGGGATTCGCCGGCAAAAGCTTCCATTAAGTTTTTTTCGGTTTTTGAACCTTTTAATTCCATTTTAAGTCTCCTAAAATTAAAAATGATACTGACAAGACAATACCTGCCAAAAGGCAGGATGTCAACAAAATAACATATTATTCAATAGATTTTAAATATTCTTTTGCGTATTTTTTTGCGGTTGTTCTGCCAAATTCAAAGATTCAATCACCTGGCCGATTTCATCGGTTTCAGCTGCGGCAAATTCTTTTTCCTGATCTGCTTCTGCCTTAACTTTGGCAACAACTTTTTTAAAAGCTGCCAGCTTTGCACCGCTCAAATTTTCACCGGTTGCAGCCTTGACCTTCAGCGGATCAATTTTCCGGCCGTTGCGTACAACCTCAAAATGCAGATGCGGTCCGGTTGAGCGTCCGGTACTGCCGACATAACCGATAACCTGCCCCTGTTTGACACGCACCCCCGGACGAATCCCCTTGGCAAAGGCCCGCATATGGGCATATCCCGTCGTATATTCGGAATTATGTCTGATTTGAACATATTTTCCATAACCGCCGTACCATTTTGCCATTGTCACGACACCATCGCCGCTGGCATAAATCTTGGTACCGGCAGGAGCCGCATAATCAACACCGTCATGTCCTCTGTATTGTTTTAAAATCGGATGAAAACGCCGGCCGAAACGCGATGATATGCGCGCCTTTTTAAATTCCATCGGTTTACGGTCAAGGTTTTTCTTCAAAGCCAGGCCTTTTTCATCATAATAGTCAACATTACCCGATTTATCTTCAAAGCGATAAAGTTCATATCGGTCTTTACCAAGCTGCAAAGCGGCAAAAATAATATCACCTGTTTTAACCACGCTGCCGTCCGGTGCCAGCTTCCGTTCATAGCGGACTTCAAACTGATCTCCGGCATGGATATCGCGGCGAAAATCGACACTGAAAGAAAAAATATCAATAAAATTACCCACAACATTAAGCGGAACCCCGGCATTACCCATTGCTGCCGAAAGATTACCGTTAATAACGCCGCTGACGGTTTTCAAATCATTAACCAGTTCATCCTGTTCCTTACGGGATTCATATTTACCGTCAGCATTTTTTTCGACAATATATCTTGTACCGCTGACAGGTTCAATAACAATTTTATTAACGGATATGGCATCATTGTTTTCCCCGGCCGGAACAGAAGCAATATAAAGTTCCTGACCAACTTTGATATTCCGGGCATCAAAAACATTTTTAAACGCTGTATAAATGTTTGTGGCTTCGGTATAACTCAATCCCATATTGGTCAAAATACCGATAAAACTATCGCCCTTTGCCACCGTCACGATATCTTCATTAACAACATTTTCATCGGCAAGAGCCACTTCCTGCGGTTCCAAAGCCTCTTTTGCAGAATCGTCAAGTACAATACCGGCCGGCTCAACGGAAATATCTTCATCGTATGCCTCAAAATTTTCATCTGCCGAAACCGGAGCATATTCCGGAAATTCTTCAGGCGCCATTTCCGAGAGCTCCAGATTTTTCGGTGTAGAAGCCTCCACATTATTATTGTTACGCACCGAAACAATCAAAGCACAGGTAACGGCAAAAGCATAAAGAAACAACCATGTGCGCTGACGCCGGATACGCCGGCTCTGAGTTCTGACTTTATCGAAATCCATTATAAAAATCCTGTTATTCAAACTTTCAATACGATGCAATAATCGTAAAAAAAATTCAAGTAGATAATAAAGTTATACAGCAATAAAGATATTTTATAAGTGTTTACAAAAGGTTACCACCACTTCAAAAAAAGATATAAAAATATCAAAAAAAAGACTTGCATTTATATTTTTTGTTATGTATAAGATGTTCATCAATTTGCTGGGGGCGTAGTTCAGTTGGTTAGAATACATGCCTGTCACGCATGGGGTCGCGGGTTCGAGCCCCGTCGCTCCCGCCAGTTAAAAAAATCCCTGTCCTTTGGACGGGGATTTTTTTAATTGCCGGAAGACGCGCTCCGAAACTGCGGCCCCGGTCGCGGGCAAAGGCCTTTAAAAGCCGGCCGACGCCGGGTTTTTAAGGCTTTTGGATAGAACCGGCCTGTTTGTGAAGCCGTGACAACGTGCAAAACAAACAGCTGACGGTTCTCTGACCGAAGCGAAGTTAGTGTTGCGATTATACGCAACACTTACGAAGCCAGACGAGCCCCGTCCATCTTATATAATCCCTGTCCTTTGGACGGGGATTTTTTTAATTGCCGGAAGACGCGCTCCGAAACTGCGGCCCCGGTCGCGGGCAA
>CALXUN010000014.1 GCA_944391705.1 uncultured Alphaproteobacteria bacterium | reverse complement strand
CTACAATGCAAAAATTTTTTGTGTAATGCGCGCCGTCCATAAACCGTTTTTTTTTTTGCAACTTTAAAGATTCTCCGCGGAATAATCATATACATTGCCGCCGCTTAAGAGCCGACAACGTCGGCGAATATTAGGGGTCTCCATCTTCCTGTCACCGCTTAAGAGCCGACAACGTCGGCGAATACCAGGGGTCCATAAACATAAGGCTTGGGTGTTTGGTTTATTGATATCTGATACCTAAGTATTTGCTTTTAAAACATATCTGTATAGCATTTATTGCACCAGAATTATGCAATTTATTAACCTGTATATGATTTAGAAAAAAATAAACCGGAACATAGCCCTTGTTTTATATCTGAATTTTATAACAAATATAAAAAACAAGACAAATATCTTTGCCGTTGACATAAAACGTTGTCAGTGATATGCCTTAAAAAAAGTGATTGGAAGATAACGATGATTGTTAAAAAAAACGGAATAAAAATTTATGAAAAAGCCGATTTTGAGGGTATGCGCAAAGCAGGAAAGTTAGCTGCCGAATGTTTGGATTACATTACCCCTTTTGTAAAAGTCGGCGTTTCAACCGGCGAGTTAGATGACTTATGCCGGGAATTTATTGTCAACCATGGTGCCGTGCCGGCATGTTTAGGTTATCATGGCTACCCCAAAACCGTATGCATTTCAATTAATCACGTTATCTGTCACGGCATTCCCGATTATGAACGAAAACTTGCCGACGGCGATATTTTAAATATAGACGTGACGGTTATTTTGGATGGTTGGTTTGGTGACACCAGCCGGATGTATTATGCCGGCAAGCCGAAATTGAAAGGTACCCGGCTTTGCGATGTAACTTATGAATGTCTGATGCGCGGCATAGATGTTGTCCGTCCCGGCGCACACTTTGGCGATATTGGTGCCGTCATTGAAGAATACGCCCATAAATACGGTTATTCGGTCGTAGATATGTTTTGCGGCCACGGCTTGGGCAAAGTTTTCCATGATGAACCCAATGTGATGCATTGCGGTGTTAAAGGAACGGGACCCGTTATGGAAGAAGGCATGTTTTTTACCATTGAACCGATGATAAACATCGGCAAAAAAGAAGGAACAATTTTAGCAAACGGCTGGACAGCGGTAACCCGTGACCGCAGTTTATCAGCCCAGTTTGAACATTCTTTAGGCGTAACTTCAGACGGGTGCGAAGTTTTTACTTATTCTCCGAAAGGCTTGGATAAACCTCCTTATAAACTGGACTAAACATGACAAAGAACGAACAGGCAGATGCCGACAAGGCACAAAAGCCGCATTATCTCGGACACCGGCAAAGGTTAAAGGAAAGATTTTTAACGGATAACGGCCGCAGTATGCCGGATTATGAATTAATGGAATTGTTGTTAACGATTGCCATCCCGAGAAGAGATGTTAAGCCGCTTGCCAAGGAATTGATTGCCAAGTTTGGTTCGTTTGCCAATGTTTTGAATGCAAGAACGGATGATTTGCAGGAATTTGGGTTAACCTTAAATACCATAACCGTGTTTAAGATTGTGGTTGCTGCGGCGGTTAAAATGTCATGGCAGGAATTAAGCAGCCGCGATGAACCGGTGTTGAGCAATTTTGATTATATGTTGGATTATTGCCGCACGGCAATGGCGCATCTGGATGTTGAAGAATTTCGGGTTTTATTTTTAAACGCCAAGTTACAAATTATCAAAGAAGAGATTATGCAGCGCGGAACCGTAAATCATGTTGCCGTTCATCCCAGAGAAGTTGTCAAAGCGGCTTTGGATTGCGGCGCCATTTCGGTTGTTTTATTTCATAATCATCCCGGCGGTAAAGCTGCGCCGTCGGCAGATGACCGCGAGGTAACCAGACAAATTGTCGAAGCTTTACGCCCGTTAAAAATAAGAGTTCAAGACCACATTATCATTACCAAAGACAATTATTTCAGCTTCCGCACTTCCGGCTTGCTGGAGTAATAGAGTTTAGGATTTTGATAATGCTTTTATTAAAAACGATATCGTAATATCCTTTTTCAAGACAAGATTCCCATTCACATAAATCTAATATCCCTTGCTTGTTTATCAAATTTTTATTTAAAACACGTTGCATGAGAGAAATTGCATAATCTATAAAAGGTGTAGTTATTTTTAATAAAGAAGCAATCTGCTTAATAACACAAGTTCCTAAAATTAAATCCTCTATTAAATAACGAGATTGGTTGTCTAAAATAAAAAAATTATTTATCTTCTGCATTGGAGTCATAATATTTGAAAAAGCAGGAATAGATCTGATTTTTTTAGTGAGATTCTTATAATCAGATACTTCGTAATGACGCAAGAGACTCTTATATTCAGTTACATTCAATTTTTTCATAACTTTTCCTAATTCAGCATCCATATCAACAGCTAATTTAGAAGCAAAATCTCCCCATTCTTCATAAAATAAAGGTGGCGTTAAGCAAGGGTAATGCGTTGTTAAAATTTCACATAATCTAGCAATATGTATAATTGGATTTGAATTGGATAACAATAAAGGCCAAAAACTTGAGATTTCTGAAAGTTGCATATTTAAGATATTCGCAACAATCTTTTTATGTTTAGGTAATAAATTATTAGAATAATATATATCAATCGATTTCTTTATATCCACTTTAACGCTGTTACCATATTCGATAATTCGGCATATATAAGGTACTCTTTGGCAACACACAAAAGGATTGTCGGGAAAAATATTCTCAAAAACAAAATTAATGCCACCAATACTAGGAGCCGCTAATAATAATGTTTTTGCGGAAACATATTGTTTTATTTTTAATAAATATAAATAGCGAACATGGCAAGGAAGAGTTAAAATAATAACATCAGCTTGTGTCAGAACAGAAAAATCATCAGTAACATGAAAAATACCGCTTATTATCTCATTAGCATCTTTTAATATTTTTAATTTATGATTCCATTTTTTTGGTCGCCGAGTTAAAACGGTAAGTTTAGATACATACGGATTTAGAGAAAGCATTCCCGCAAAAGCATGTGCTAAATTTCCGCCACCGCAAATACATACATTAATCATAATTTTTCCAGTACATTAATTAGAAAATTGTTATCTTCTTTGGATTTTACGGCTAATCTTATATATTGTCGTCCATTAAACCCCATTTTGTTCTGGCAATTTTTAATCAGAATATCCGATTTTAACAATTCCTGACAAATTTCATCAGCTTTGTATGGTGCCAAAACTTCACATAAAATATAATTTGCTTGAGATGGTATCGGGCGTAAAAAGGGAATTTTTGACAACTGATGAAAAAATATTGTCCTGTTGTCAGAGATTTTACGGCAAGCTTGACGATATGCATCTTTATATTTATTTAATATTTGCATGAAAAATTCCGCATACGAATTAATATTCCAGACCGGCAGATTTATCTTTAATTTTTTAATAAGCGGGATATTGGCCGAAGCGACGATTCCTAAACGAAGCCCGGGTACACCGTATGATTTGCTAATAGATTTTATAAGTATCAAATTAGGGAATTTTTTTAAAATATCTTTATGTAAAAGACTGTTTTCTTCCAATTCCTCCGAAAAATCTACAAAACTTTCATCTAACACTATGGTTTTATTTTTCATTTTGTAAAATTCTGCTAATTCTATAAGTCGGGCTTTTGTAATAAAATTCCCGCTGGGATTATCAGGGTTTATTAAGATCAAAATATCAATTTGTCGAGCAAAGTTTTTCAAATCTTCAACAGTATAACTAAAATCAGCATTTGCGGGTGTAAAATAGTGCACTTTGGTCAACTTTGATAGTCGTGATGGATATTCTTGGAATGTAGGCAATATAATGCCGACATCTCCATTCATTTCAGATAAAAGAACTTTTATCAATTCGGCCGCCCCATTACCGACAGCAACCATCTCTTCATCTAAATCAAAAGTATTTGCAATCAGATTATCCTGAACAGCTTGTCCAGATGGATAATTCATCAGCAAGTCTTCAAAATTATTTTTCATTTCTTCAAACAAGCGTTTTGTAGGAAAATATGGATTTACCAAATAACAAAAGTCTTTCAAATCGCTAAAACGCCAATAACCTCCATAGCGCTTGGCATATTTAGCTAATTTTTCTTCACCGTCACAAAATAGACATTCGGCGATGTCATAATCTTGTAAATCATCAACTTCATACCATTTTTCATGTTCCAGTCGCAGCACTTTCAAATCTTTTTTTTCTAAAGAAAGTAATACTTTTAAAACCTGTTCATAATAAGAGTTGTTGCCGATAGCTTTACAATATGCATCTAAAAAGGGTAAATATTGGTTTTGCAGAAACGATTGTGACAATTTGTAAATATTGACAGTTTTGTAATACTTGTCTATTTCGCCATAATCAAAATGTTCTTTAGAAACAAAAGCCGTAATCTCATCATTTTCATTAACTTTGACAACAGTCCCATCCATATAAGCTTGATATTTATCAACGACTGCTAAATTTGGATATGGATTTTGTAAAAGTTTTTGGATGATTTCTGCATCATAAATTAGATCACTTTCAAGCAATAGTGTATCTTCAGAATATAAATAATTTTTGGTTAGTGATAGCGAATAAATATTATTTGTCGTTTCATAAATTTTATTTTCAACATATATGACAGGAACATTATTGTAAGAATCCCCGATAATCTGTTTGATTTCATTTCCACAATAACCGATAACAATTATGATACGGGAAATATCAAACTGCGTCAATTTATCCAAAGAATGCTCTAAAAAAGTTTTGCCAAGTATTGAAACCATGGATTTGGTGTGTTCGGCAGTTTTATATTTAAGCCGTTTACCCATTCCTGCCGCTAATATCACAACTTGCATAATTTTATCCTTTTCTTAAAAAGTTTTTTATATCCATGATTTCTGTTAACGATAAATTGGAAATACGTGTATGTCCCTGATATAATTTTGAAGGGAAAGTCATATAATCACGGTACATGTAAGTTAAAATTGTATCAGGATTATTGGGAAGAAAAGCGTCTATGTTTTCAAAAGAAACTTTTTTAAGTGGAAAAATATCATGATAAGCATAAAAAATTGAAGAAGAAATATTACATCCAAAATCAAGACCTATATAAACATCTGGATATTTAACAGCCGATGTTGTTTGACTGTTATGTAAAAAGTTTTTACGGAGTTCTTTTAATAAATTGTATTTTTGTTCTTCTGATAGTTTATCGCTTTGAGGAACATATATTTTTTCTTGAATTTCTTTAATTTTTTTAGTTAACAGACAACGTTCCTTAACGGTTGAAATTTCTGCAGGATAAAAATCATGCGCAATGATATCAACAAAGAGAAAAGGAATATTTTTATGCTGCACTTTAATGTGGTTGTATTTGTTATTAAAATGGATTTTTGCATATAAATCAAGGTTAGTATGAAAATTAAAAATTTCAATAAATTTATCATAATCTTCACGCAGCATTGCAATATCAATATCATCATCCCAAGGGATAAAACCATGATGGCGAACAGCTCCCAATAAGCTACCAAAAGTAAGCCAATATTGTAAATTATGTTCTTTACATATTCGGGAAATTTCTTTTAAAATCAACAAATTTGCCAGCTGAATATCGCGTAATATGCCGGAAGCTTTTGGTAGTTTTGTTATATCTGTTTGAATTTTATATAAATCTTCAAAAAAACAAAAGTCATAATGCTTTTTTAATTTAAAAATTTTATATCCAAAAAGATAAAATTGTTTAGCATATTTATCTTTTTCTATTTTAAATATATTACTCTTTATAAAACTCATCTAAAACCTCAACAATTCTTTTTGCGGCATTTCCATCGCCGTATGGATTTGTAACACTGGAAATTCTTATTTTAACTTTATCTTTTGATAAAACCAAAGCTGTTTCTTTCGTGATTTTATCAATATCAGCGCCGACCAATTTAGAAAATCCGGCCTCAATGCCTTCCTGTCTTTCGGTTTCATAACGCATAACCAAAACCGGTGTGCCAAATGTCGGAGCCTCTTCTTGTATCCCTCCGCTGTCAGTTAGAATAAGTTTGGCGTTTTTCATCAAAGAAACTAACTCGGGATAATCCAAGGGTTCGGTTAAAATAACGTTAGCAAATTTTTTAAGACCATCAACCACCTTTTCCCGCACATTTGGGTTTGGATGTACCGGAACAATAAAAGTATGATCTGAAAATTTAACGGCTAAATCTGCTAATGCAATCAAAATATTATCTAAGCGTGTGCCGTGGTTTTCACGCCGGTGAACAGTTACCAAAACCAGTTTATCGTTTATTTCGATTCCTTTGATTGCTAAATTTTGCAGTGCCTGCCGTTGAACAATTTTCGGAATACAGTTTAAGGCATCAATAACGGTATTACCTGTTACCAGAACATTATTACTCTTGACCCCTTCCTGTAGCAGATTTTGTTTTGCTTTTTCGGTTGGTGCAAAGTGAAAATGACAGATTCGACTGGTCATCTGGCGGATAGCCTCTTCCGGAAATGGTTCAAATAAATCAAAAGAGCGCAGCCCGGCTTCCACATGAAAAACTGGAACTTTATGATAAAAAGCAGCTAAAGCGCCACAAAAAACCGACATGGTGTCACCTTGTACAATTGCTGCATCATAAGTTGTTTCGTCAAAAATTGTGTTAAGCTTTGTAAGCATTCGGGCTTGTAAATCGCTCAAAGATTGATTGGGCTGCATAATATTAAGAGTAATGTCAGCATTAATATCAAAAAATTTCAATGTTTGATTTGACAACTCTTTTTGTTGTTCGGTATTTAAAACCGTCACATGATATTTTCCATTATTTTTTAATTCAAGAATAATCGGTGCAAGTTTGATGGCTTCCGGCCATGTTCCCAAAATAATGATAATATTTTTCATGCCTTTTGCTCCTTAATGAGGCATACCTTTTTATTTTGGGATATATTCCATTCTTTGATAACGGTTTCATTTTTCAAAAGCGGTAAAGTCGTTCCTGAAATTTTTGAACGTTTTTTAAAACGTACAAATTTATATCCGCCTAACATAAATAAATTTTTACGTGCGTAAGGGTCAATCCATGAACCGCTGAAATGGTGAATAGCATAATTTTCTTTCTCTTTTTCCGGGGTGCAGAAAAAATATGACGGGTAAATCTCACATCCTTGTGTTAAGATTGATTTTTTACTTCCGTTGTAGGGTTTATTTAAATTGAAATTCTTAGAAAAATAACGGGAAATTCGGGTGGTGTTCGGAGTTTGGTCAAGTTTGCCGTTATGAATAAACGACAAATCATCATATTCGTCTAACAAATCTTTAATAATTTTTTGTTTTGGTTCTGCCCCCATTAAAGCCGTTACCGGAGAAATGTTACCTTCATAATTTTCGTACCCGCTGACAAATTGCAAATGGCGAAATGGTTCAAGGCTTTGAGTTACTTCCAAATCGGTGTCAAAATAAAATCCTCCCTCATTAAAAAGCGCATATAAACGTAAGTAATCCGAAACAAAAGCCCATTTTTTATATTCAAAAGCTTGAGAAACATAAAGGTTATCAATTTTTTTTAAGGATTCGTTATTCCATTCCTTAATTTCATAATCCGGACAATATTTTTTCCAGCTTTCTATACATTTCAAAACAAGTTCCGGTTTCGGCTTATCGCCAACCCAAACATAATGAATTTTTTTAGGGATCATTTTTTACCACCTGTATCTTTATCATAAACAATAAACCAACGTTTGATTTTTTTATTTTGAATTTCTTGGTTTAATTTATTATACTTTTGCCAAACATTTTTTAACTTATTGCGGCACTCTTTCATCCAGGGTTTCTTTTGACCAGTATAATGGATAACAACTGCATCTTTGCGTTTAGGTCTTTCAGCCCGGACATTTTCAGAAGTAAAATTATAAATGCTGTCGATTTCTTTTATCTTGTTTTTAAATGTAATGTTAATAACATCTTGATCCTGATATTTAATTTTTCCGGTCAAGTTTTCCGTGTTTTCAAAAAGTTTTTGCACCATATTGTCTTCGCGGATTTTCTTTAAATTCAGAAGTAAAACGCCGGCATTTACATACAAATCATCTTCTTTAAAACCGATTTTTGCTTTATGGCCTTCTTTTTCAATACATAAATCACGCACGCCGGCAGCATAAAAGCCCTCAAGAGGAATATTCCAAAGGTTTTTCAATGAGCCGTTCACCGCCAAATCAGCGTCAAGATAAAGAACTTTATCCAGTTTCGGAGCAATATCGGCGATAACATAACGAAAATACGTTTCAATCGTGATGTACGGAATATTGAGCTTTAAATTTTTAAATAAATTTTCATCCGGACAAATATAAGAGATTTCCCAGTTTTTATATTTTTTCTTTAATTTTTCAACCTGTTGTTTGCTTTTTAGAGAAAAATCCCGGCTCAAAACAAAGAAATGAAAATTTTCGTCTTTATTATTTTCCAAAACAGAAACAATGGAAACACATAATTGTTCGGCATAAGTATCATTAACGGCAAAAAATATGTTCATTACCCATTCTCCTTCATGATTTTATGATATTTCCAATAACGCAGCGGGTTATGACCGCGCCAGTGCAATAAACCTTTTTGCTGTAAATCGCGCAATTCTTCGGCAAAAGCCTTATACATCAGCGGCTTAAGCGCACTGTCGGCGCATTCACAGCGTTTAAGCTGCTGCTTTAAGATATTGGGCACCAGCTTACGGCGGATAAGCTTAAATTCATTTTTAAGAGCTTCCGACGAATAAACCTCATAAATAAAACCAAGCCCGGCATGGTAGTCTTTTATTTGTTGAGGATTGTTTTTTTGGTGTGAAATGGAAGCCTCGTTGATGCGGTAAAAATAAAGCGGCTCATCAATAATCACGGTTTTAGGCTTTCTCGCCATCACGGCAAATGTGTGCGGATAATCCTCAAAGTGGATTTTGGGAATAAACTCAAGCCCGTTTAACAATTTCCGCCGGTAAAACTTCGTCCAGACATTAAATCTGATTTTATATTTTTTACCAAAACAATATTGAAGCGGGGAACAAGTCGTCTTGCTTTTTAATTTACTGATGTCAAAAGCACCGGTATCCGGGATTTTTTCTTTCATTTTTATATATGAAAAACAAACCAGATCAGCGTTGTTTGTTTCTGCTAAAAAATGTGCAAGCTCCAGGCATTGCGGATGTATGGCATCATCAGAATCCACAAAATAAACATATCTGCCGCACGCTTCTTTTAACCCGTTGTTGCGAGCCATGGAAAGCCCTTGATTGCTTTGTGTGACAATTTTAACACGTTGGTCTTTATCTGCATATTGGCGCAAAATTTCAGAGCTTCTGTCGGTCGAGCCGTCATTGACACAGATAACTTCAAAGTCATTAAAAGTCTGTGCTAAAATACTATTCAAGCATTCAGACAAATATTTTTCTACATTATATACCGGAACGATAACAGATATTTTTACCATATTCCCTCAATAAAAAACGACTGATTAATCTTTACGTTATAGTTATATCTTACATTAAGTTTGTTTTGAGTTTTTTCTTAGACTTATCCCAAAGATATATCTCAAACAAATGTCCGGAAAATGTAAAAATTAATCGGTCGTTTAATATTTGCATTATAAAGGATGCCGCATAAACTGATTATAAAAAAACATCCGGCAACAAACCGGATGTTTTATCTTCGGGTAAAAATATATACTTTTTCTAAACGAAAAATATTTTTACTTATCAATCTGGCTTTCGGTAAACGGATCAGCCCGATGACCGACCAGTTTGATTTGAGCATAATCTTTTTCAAATTCGGCCAGTTCTCCGGTCGTCAGACGGACATTTGCCGCCTGAAGAAAATCATCGAGGTGCTGCGGATTCGTTGTCCCCGGAATGGGCACAATCCAGGGCTTTTGCGACCCCGGACCGATGCGCTTTTCCGTGCCGTTGTTTCAAAAAGATAATCCCGGGTTGAATATACGTTCGGAACTTCTGGAAAATGAAGATAATGTTGCACAATTGCTTAAAGAATATAAATATGATGCTGTCATTTCCATAAACAAACCAGATAATCCGGAAATTGAAACAGTGTCGTTTGCACGGGAAAACTTGTTGTTGTCCGTACCCGAAACACATCCGCTGGCTCAAAGCCAAAAAATACATCAGGCATCTGCAACGCCGATGGAAATGGCGGTTTATTGCGGGGAAGGGGCTTATGTCCGCTGGCTGGAACCGTTTTTGGAAAAGCTCGCCAGGCATCATAAGGTAAAATTTTATAATGATTATTTTGTTTTCCGCCAGATTTTGGAACAAAATAATCTGCCCACTTTGACCACGCATCTGGTTTCTCAATACCGCTATGACGGCAATAATCGCAAAGTTATACCGATAACTGATGAAGGTGTTGAAGTCGTTTACCGGCTTTCATATTTAAAAGCAAATGCTAAAAATATGTTACCGCTTTTAACCTGGGTACAAAAGGCACAAAAAACATTACAAAAGTAATAAAAAAACTCTCCCAAACGGAGAGTTCTTCTAGCTATACTGCTTATTTTGTATTTTGATGTAAGCGTTCAGCGGTAACCATGAATATGGTTTTTTGCCCTGTGATAGCGTTTTCTCTAAATGTATCCAAATATTTTGTAACAGCCTCTGACCCCATTTCTTTGCCGGTTTTATTGTAAAATTTTCCATCCTTGAGACGCAAGGTGCCGGCCTCGCCGAAAAATTCGGTTTCTTTGGACCCGTCGGCAAAGGTGTAATGAGTAATTTTTCCGTAACGCGTACTGAATTCTTCACTCTGCAGCTTTTCACCGTTGCCGTTTAGTCCTTCTTTGATTTCTTTTTTAAGCTCGGCAAGTTGTTTAAAATCATCTTCAACTTGTTGGGCTGCTTTAAGAGCATTATCATAAGTCGTTTCTTTAATCAGGGTATTGGCGGCTTCTTTATCGTTGTTATTTGTTGCACCGGCCATTCCCGTTCCGGCAATAACGGCGGCAGCCATGGCGGCAGCTCTTAATTTAGTTTCTTTACTGCTCATTTTATATCCTTTCTTTAATAAAATTTTATTGCTGTTTTCATATATATCACAAATAATGATTTTTTGCAATATGTTTTTGTCCGATCAGAATTCGTTGTTTAGTACGCTGTCTTTCTCTAATAAGGCGATGAGTTCATCATAATTTTTAACTTCCGGAATCCATTTAAGACTTTCGGGCAAATCGGTCGTAAATTCGCAACGAAACCGGACAGGGTGTGCGCCGACATTAATGGCGGCATACTGGTTATAAATCCGGTCATCAACCAAAATAGTTTCTTCAGCTTTCAGGTCGTATTTTTCAAAACAGCTTTTAAGCATGTCCTCTTTGGCGGTGTCATGCATAAATTTACCGTGCTGGACGCATTCAATCGTCATAATATCTTTCACCGGCGCCAACAGCTGGTTTAAAAGTTTCTTTTTTGTTTCTACATCAAAAGTAGCCGACATCGTAAATTGTTTGTAGCCAAGGTCATCTAATTTTTTAACGGCTTCAATAGCGCCCGGGTATAACGGCCGGTTACAAAAAAATTCCGGACTATGGCAAAAATCGTAGTCAAGCTCAGCCCCGAGCGTTGGATGGGTTTTAAGTTCCAAAGCACCGTATTTCGGGTCAATCGGTAAAACTTTTGGCAGATCTTCCCATCGGATATTGCCGTAAATGTTTTTATATTTCGGGTGATTGGTCAAAAAATTGTAATAGGCAAAATTGAGGTTGGCAAGAACGCCGTCCACATCCCAAAAGATATTTTTGATAGTCATAGTGTTCTCCTGCAAATTAAAGCAAAGATACCAGAAAATAAAAAATAAGCAATAAAAAACCGGAGAAACCCCCGGTAAATAAAAACTGGCGCGCTCTGGGCGATTCGAACGCCCGACCCACAGCTTAGAAGGCTGTTGCTCTATCCGGCTGAGCTAAGAGCGCAGGATTTTATTGTTAAAACAAGATGACTTTTGGCACATTTTGCATTGCTTGTCAATCTTTTTTCTTCAATGCCGTTTTTTTAATTCTTTCCGGATATTTCTGCCGTTGCCGGCGTTTTTTTATGGTTTTGGCTTTTTCGACCGAAAAGCCGAACTTGCCGAGCTGCCTGCCGAGAGTATAATAAAAGCCGTGGGCATATGCAAGCAGTCCGGCCTTTTCAAGCCTCAATGCGCCTTTGTTGTCAATATATTTATCATCAATGTTAACGGCAAGAATTTCAGCTAAAAACATGTCATGCGTACCGAATTGGCGGATTTCCAGAACGCGGCATTCCAGCGAAATGGGAGCTTCGGCAATCTGTGGTGCCATGATTTTTGAACTTGGTGCTGCCGTCAGATTGCAAGCTTTGAACTTATCAATATCCCGGCCGGATTTCACGCCGCAAAAATCTGCAGCCTTTGCCAATGCAAGGTTTGGAATGTTAATAACAAATTCCTTGTTTTTTGAAATAATTTCATGTGAAAACCGCGACGGCCGGATGGAAACATAGGTCAGCACCGGGGTGGTGCAGACAATTCCCGTCCACGCCGCTGTCATCACATTTGGCTTATCAACCGTGCCGGAAGAAATCATTGCCGGCGGAAGCGGTGCCAGCAATGTTCCTGCCGGCCAGACAATTTTTGTCATCGAAAAAATCCCGTCAGATTATAAATCCAGAAGTTTGAGGATTTGTTTGACCAGAGCATTATCAATGCTGTAATAAATCGTCTGGGCGTTTCTTCTGGTTTTAACGACTTTTGCTTTTCTTAAAACAGCCAGATGCTGCGATAAAGCCGACTGGCTTAAACCCACTATTTCTTCCAGCGTACCGACACTAAGCTCCTCTTTATTGATATGGTGCAGAATTTCCAGCCTTTTGGCATTGCCGATAGCTTTTAAAATAACAGATTTGGATAAAATATCAGAATCTTTCATAAAGTATCTCCTTAAAGTGTCATCAATATTATAAATTTAGCATACAATCCGGACGAAATAAAGCTTATGTAAAGCTAATAGGTATATAACCGATATTCCATAAAACAAAATAAAGGTTTTTGATTTTCTGTAAACCTGACAGTTCGGATATTCTGCCTTAAATTTTTATTGTATACTAATATATAAATAAGAGTTTCCAGCCAAAAGGCGGTCGGGAAGTTGAACATCATATATTATGAAATGACCTTTTAATCTTTAAAGCGCAAACTTTTGAACATACACTAAAAGCTCCCCGACCTTTGTCGGGGAAATTGCCCTTTATTAAAGAGCTGTCGGCGATTTCCGTCACCGCATAATATCAGGCTGTCCAAGGCCCGTGTTTTACACATCAACACGATAAACATATTATACAACATGTTATATTAGTCAATATTAAAATTTAAATTCACAGAGCTTCAATTTAAAAATTGCCAATACGCAAATGTTGTAATAACATCACCTGCAATGGAGTAAAAGAATGAAACATGAAGAATTTGAGAATTTAAGTTTTGAAGATGCTTTACAAAAACTGGAAGCAATCGTCCGGGATTTGGAAGGCGGGCGGATTAAACTTGATGATGCGGTTGAAGCTTATGAAAAAGCCGTGGCTTTGAAAAAAATCTGTGAGGAAAAACTTAAATCGGCACAGTTGAAAATTGAAAAAATTGAAGTTTCGCCGGAAGGGGAAATCACATTACAACCTTTGGATAAAGTAGAAGAATAATGACAGATATTAAAGCAGTTTTAAAAGCCTATGCCGATCGTTTTAATTCAGAAATCGTCGGGTTGTTTGACGGGGCAACAGGACCGGAAGCCCGTGTTGTCGAGGCGATGAAATATTCGGTTTTAAATGGCGGCAAACGCTTGCGTCCGTATCTGGTCTGTGAAACGGCAGGACTGTTTGGCAAAAGTTTTGAACAATCTTTTCCGGCCGCAGCTTCTTTGGAAATGTTGCACTCATATTCTCTGATACATGATGATTTGCCGGCCATGGATAATGATGATTTGCGCCGCGGCAAGCCGACATGCCATAAACAATTTGACGAGGCAACAGCAATTTTGGCCGGTGACGGTCTGCTGACATATGCCTTTGAGGTGTTGGCAACCTCTGATTATCCGGCTGATGTTAAAATTGAACTCATGAAGCTTCTTTCGCGCGGCGCCGGCGCCTTTAAGGGCATGGTTGCCGGTCAGATGCTGGATTTGTATGCTGAAAAAATTCATAAACCGGAAAATCCGCTGGCGCTTATCAGCCATATTGAAGAAATGAAAACCGGCTGCTTGTTGAGCTATGCCTGCGAAGCCGGAGCGGTTATCGGCGGTGCGGATGAAAAACAACGGCAGATATTGCTGAATTATTCACGCAAAATCGGCATAGCTTTCCAGATTGCCGATGATATTTTGGATGCCGAAGGCGATCCGGCGCTGGTCGGTAAAACATTAAAGAAAGACAAAGAGCAAAATAAGTTAACGTTTGTCAGCTGTTACGGCATAGAAAAAGCCCGTCGGATTTCTCAGGATTTGATAGCCGAAGCGATGGATATTATATCTGTTTTCAATGCCAAAGGACAGAATTTGCAGGCGCTTGCAAAATTCATCATAGAACGAAATTTTTAAAATACCAATTGTTACATTTTTGTTACAATTTCGTGTTGCAATCATCCATAAGGTATGATATATTTAAACCATACTATAATTATGGACGAAAGGAGCAAACCGATGATGAGTACGCCAAACAAAACTTTCGGTCAGCAGTTTTTGGAAGTGTTGAATATAGCTAAAAGCGACAAATCAAAAATGTTTATGCTTTTGCGCTCGACATTGGAAAAAATTAATCCTTTTCCGTCAGAAAAAGTAAATTTTCCGGCAGTCATCAATCAGGTTACAAACATTGAGAGCATTGCAACCATGAAAGCGGCAAAAGCCGGGTTCAATGCCCGCCACGGCGCTTATATGTTTGCCGAGGATTATATTTATTTGTCAGCTAAGGCATATAAAGATTTGGGCTTGGGTGACATCAAAGCCTTCAAGCGTGATTTTTCCGCCTTCGTACAGGGGCAGGAAATGCCGGCAAAATTAAACCTGAAGGAAGCTTCCGTTATGGTTGGTTAAATAAATCTTAAAATTCATTTTATAAAATCTCCGAAAGTAAAAAACGGAGATTTTTTTATGCAGTATATCGGAATTATGACTGGAAATTCCCTGGATGCGGCAGACCTTGTATTAACAGACTTTGTTAAAGATACCATCCAGGATATCAGAGCCTTTACCAGGCCGTATCCGCCTGAATTATCCGAACGGATTCGGCAGCTGCGCCGCCTTGTCAGAGAAACCGGTTCGGATATGAAAGTTTTACGTGTCAATGCAGATTTTCTTGCGGCAATTAATCAATATACCGTTTTTATTGCTGAAACTGTTATACAATTTATATCTGTTAATAAACTTTCAACGGCGCAAATACGGGCGATAGGGTTTCACGGTCAGACGCTGGATCACTTTCCGCCATCCGTTGCCGGTACGGAACAGCCCTATACTCTGCAAATCGGCAATGCACAGCTTTTGGCGGATTTAACCAATATTCCGGTTGTTTTTGATTTTCGCTCCGATGATATTTTTTCAGGCGGTGAGGGCGCACCGCTGGCACCGATGCATAACCGGCATCTGGCGGATTCGCTGTTTCCCGGGCAAAACGGCACAGTCGCATTTTGCAATGCCGGAAATACGGCAAATATTGCATTGATAAATAATGATACCGACAAAGTTTTGGGCTGGGACGCCGGACCGTTTAATCATTTTCCGGATATGCTGGCACGGAGATTCTGGAATGCAAATTGCGACTATAATGGTACAATCGGAAAAACGGGAAAAATCAGAAAAGAGATTGTCGAACAATTTTATCTTTTTTCGGCCGCTGACAAACAGCAAAATAATTTTTATGAACTGCCGCCGCCGAAATCTTCCGATCCGCAATGGTATCAACTGCCATCTTCTTTACCGGGAGAATATAACCTTAAAGATGTTCTGCGCAGTGCAGAATATTTCAGCGCTTATAATCTGGCGTTAAGTTTGCGTTTTGTACCCAAAGATATGCCCCTTCCCGAGAGGATTCTGTTATTTGGCGGCGGCTGGCACAATCCGCTTTCTTTGGCAGATTTTAAGATGATATTGCAAGAAAAAACATTACCGGTTGTGTTGGATTCGCACCAGAAAATTTTTTCTGATATTTTTGCACGCTGTAAAACCGCACCGCAAATTGATTTCAGCGATGCTTTCGGTATCAGCGGGCAATATATGGAAGCACGCATATTTGCTGATCTGGCGCGATGTTATTTTGAAAAAATTCCGTTTTGCTATCCGAAAATTACCGGTTGCCGGCAACCTACTGTGTGCGGTATATGCTGCCGTCCCGGAGATAATGATAAACATTTATGGTCGCGCGCGGCAAAAGGCTGGTAAAAAAATGGTTGACATTTTTAATACATATTGTTATTGTCATATTTATAGAAATAAACAGTTGATTTTTTCTTTTTATGAATAAATAATGTAACGGAATTTAATGTGAAGGATGAATAAAATGCTTTTGACTTTATGTTTGCTGTTAAGTTTGGTGTTTGTAAAATCGGCTATGGCCAATCCGGCTTGTGCGGTTTGTACGGTAGCTGTCGGGGCATCGTTGGAAATTGCCCGCAGCCTCGGCGTTGATGACAGCGTCGTTGGTGTTTGGGCCGGCGCGTTTTTGGTATTGCTCGGTTATTGGACGATTAAATGGTTTGATAAAAAAGGCTGGTGGGTTTCCAAGTGGCGTAATCCCGTAATTTTAATTGTCTCTGTAGCCATGATCGGCTTTATGTATATCAGTGAGTTGGAATATCATGCAGAGGTTATCGGTATCTTATATTTGGATCCGTTCTTGTTTAGCACGTTAGCCGGTGCGGCGCTGATGATTTTATCTTCGGATTTTTATCAATGGATGAAAGCCAAAAACGGAGGCCATGCACACTTTCCGTTTGAAAAGGTTGTGGTGCCGGTGCTGGCGCTGATTTTACTGAGTGTATATTTTAATTATTTTCCGCTTTGTGAGCACGCCGGTAGCGATTTATACACATTCTAAAAACAAAAAAACCGGTTCTTAAACCGGTTTTTTTAATGCTTTAATCAGAGTCTACAATGGCAACAATGCCACACCAATTGCTATCGCACTTTTCGCAAACTGAATTCATGGTGCTGATGTCAAGCTGATGAATTTTTTTATAATTATCAGAAACACTGTCGCCATAATACCAACTTTGTTGATTCATACCTTCTTCCGTATCGGAATTAACGCCCAAGGCGTACAACACATCGGAATATTCCTTGAAAGATTCTAAAATGTTGCGGCAGATGGTATGGTTATCATCGCTAACATTATTCATACTGTATACGAAATATACTCTGTCGCTGTCCGTGCGAAAAATAGTAATATTTGAACTTAAATTGTCGTAAATCGCGGTAGATACATTCGGTTTAATCATTTCTTGCGGCAAAGCGTTGAGTTTAATTAAAATCGGTACGATGGATTCCCGATGTCCAACCGACGTAAAAATAGATCTGTATTCAATCAACGACATCATAATTTGGCTGATTTGTTCGCGTTGTTTGTTGAGCTTGTACTTCATCATGGCTTTTGAGTAACCCGAGATAGCCCCGACGCTCAAAACTCCAATAATTGCTAAAACCCCGAGCATTTCAACCATACTTCTCCCGGAAAAAGTCGCATCTGTCCGGTTCTGCGTCCGTTCACTTCTTTCTTTTTTGTTCATAAAACCTCCAAAATTGTAAAGAATATGAATAAAATAAGATTTACGCGTCATTCTAAACCGTTTTTTTTTTTTGCAACTTTAAAGATTCTCCGCGGAATAATCATATACATTGCCGCCGCCCACTTTGTCACCGCTTAAGAGCCGACACCGTCGGCGAATACTAGGGGTCTCCCTCTTCCTGTCACCCCTATGAGGGCACTATCGTGCCCGAATACTAGGGGTCCAGAAAAACAAGGCACTATGTTTGGTTTATGGATGCCTTATACTCATTCACTTCGTTCATTCGTAGGCATGACAGTTCCCATACCGTCACCCCTATGAGCCGACACCGTCGGCGAATACTAGGGGTCTCCCTCTTCCTGTCACCGCTTAAGAGGCAGGCTTGCCTGCCGAATACTAGGGGTCCAAAAATAAGAAATAAACCCCGAATTGGTAATCTGGATTTTCTAAAAAGAAAAAGGCGCTTAAAGCGCCTTAAAATTAAACTTCTAAAGTTTATTCTTCATTATCCGGATTTTCATCACTGTCTTTTTTCTTTTCTTTTTCGGCCTTTACTTTGGCAATTTTCTCTTCAACGTTTTTTGCCCCTTTTTTAGCGGCTTCAAGACCGTCTTTGGTAGATTTTTCAATGAATTTTTTCAAATCTGGCAGTTTGTCGGCAGAAAAGATGGCAACGACCAGCACAATCACCAGAACCCAGCTCCAAAATCCTGAAAACATTATTTTTCTCCTTTTTGCATCTGATGCAGTACTTCGGTTGCATCATAATTAACACACTCATCAGTAATCTGATTTATCAAACTATAATATTTTTTTCTGTCATTATCAAGATTTATTAAACTTTTCCCATTGTTAAAAACTTTTTTGGCATTTTCAAAACGTTCAAGCGCTTTGTCGTTCATATAGCAGCCGTTACGGCATAAGGCTTCCATTTCTTGGGACTCTCCGAAACAATAACAAACGACATCGCATCCGGCATTCCAGGCAGCCTCGGCCCGTTCTGTAATACTGCCTTTCAGGGCATGCATATCAAGCGCATCGGAAAAAAGCAAACCGTTAAAGCCGATTCGGCCGCGGATGATTTCACGGATACCTTTAAATGATAACGTTATCGGGTTAACGGCATCAATTTCCGGCAGCAGGATGTGGCCTGTCATACCGGCCGGGCAATCTGCGTTTTTTATAAACGGATAAAAATCTTTTTCCAAATCTTTAAGTAAAGTACGGATAACTGGCAGCTCTAAATGCGGGTCATTTTCAGCACGCCCGTGTCCGGGCATGTGTTTAATGCAGGGGCAAATGCCGCAATCTATATAAGTCTGGCATAGAATTTTTCCCAAATGCGCCGTTTGCTTTTCATCATTTCCAAAACAGCGCCCCTGCAGAGCAGAAGTTGTTTTTCCGGGATATTCCAAATCCAAGACCGGCGCAAAGTTCATATTAACGCCGGCATCGTGCATATCAGCGGCAATCAGCCGGGCATGAACTGATACGGTTTCATCGTCGTTGATTTTACCCAAGACCCGTTCGGAAGCATAAAGACCGTAACCGGCGGTCTGCAGACGGTTTACCCTGCCGCCTTCCGTGTCGGCGGCAATAATCACGTCATCACGTCCGATGGTTTCTTTAATACTTTGAATAAGCTGCCGCGTCTGTTCTTTGTTTTTAAGATTGCGGTTAAATAAGGTTATGCCCAAGGGATTATGGCGTGCCAGCAGGCGTTTTTCATCATCGCTTAACTGTGTTGATCTGACGGATAATAAAGCAGCTAAAACCGGCCTTAACATAAAAACCCCTATTTTTGTTTGACAATGCAGCTTCCGCCGTTTGCCTTAATTTCGGCGCAGGCTTTATCCGCACCGCTGCGTTCGGTAAATGCACCGGCTTTTAAGCGGTAGAAAGTGCCGCCGTTAACGGTTGCCGATTCGATTTCATGCGGCATGGATTTTAAGACATTATGCGTTGCTGATAAATCTTTCCAGGCATCTTCAACAGCTTGTTTGTTGGCTGAAGCAATCAGCTGTATCTGCCAGGTACCGGCAGCAGCGGTAGACGTCTGAGTTTTTTGGGCATCTGTTTTGGGTGTTTCGGCTTTGACAGGTTGTGCCGGTTTAATTTCGACAGCCGGCACTGATTCTTTTTTTGCAGCCGTTTCAGAAGCCGCTTTGTCGTCGACAGGTTTTGCTTTTGTCGTGTTCTCTGCCGGCTCGGTTTTTGTAAGCTTGCTTTCTGCCGGTTTGGATTCTGCGGTTTTAACTTCAACATCAATTTCCGGCAATTTTTCCGGGATGTTGATTTTTTCACCGGATGTGGTGGAAACGGGTTTTAAATCTTCCTCCAAAACTTTTACCGGCAGAGGATCAGTAGTGCCCGTTTCACGCTCAATCAAGTCTTCCATACTTTCGTTTTCGGAAAGAATATCTTCACCGGTTTGCGGCGCGTTATTTTCCGCTTCCGGGACAATTATCGGCATTTTAGGAGCTTCCGGTTCGGGCAGAATGCTTTCAATTTTTTCCGGAGCGTTTTCTTTTTTCTCGACCAGGTCATAAACCGATTTATCCTGATTTAAGATTTCCATGCCGCCGGGTTCACTGGGTTGGATTTTTGCCGGCGTAATCGGCCGGCGGATAACCGGAATATCACCGCTGTCGGTACCGGAAAAACGCGGCATAAGTAAAATCCAGCTGACAATGCCGGCCAGCACGATGCCGGCGAGTGTACCGATAAAACCGTTGCGTGAACGCTGCAGTTCATGGCGCCGTTCTTCCATGTCCTCCCGCTGTTGGTTGGCAATTTTTTGTTTGAATTCGCTCAAATAATCATCGTCTTTTTCATTTTCGGAAAATTCTTTAAACATTGATAACCCTCTTGTTAAGCTTAAAATCTATTGCCCTGATAATACTGTTAAAAACTTTATAATCCTTTAACATCAAGCTTGCATAAATGTTATTTTGGGTTAAACTTTAAGCAAAAGTTTTAAGGGAAATATAAATGATTGTTTCAACTTATAATGTCAACTCCGTTAATGCCCGTTTGCCGAATTTGCTTTCCTGGCTGGAGAAAACCCGGCCGGACATTGTTTTTTTGCAGGAAATTAAAACCGAGTTTAATGCTTTTCCGTTTTTTGAAATAAACACGGCCGGTTATGAGGCAAAAGTTTATGGGCAGAAAAGTTACAACGGTGTTGCCGTGTTAAGCCGCCATAAAATGACGCTTGTTTCGGAAGGAATTCCCGGTTTTGCCGATGAAAATGCCCGTTACCTGGAAGTAATCGTCAATGCACCGGAAGCAAAAATCCGTGCTGCTTCTGTTTATCTGCCTAACGGCAATCCGCCGTATAATGATCCGGATGATGAATCCAAATTTATTTATAAGCTGAAATTTATGGATGCTTTATATTATCATGTACAAAAGCTTTTGCGCACGCATGAAAAAATTATTCTGGGCGGAGATTTTAATGTTATTTTGACCCCTGATGATGTTTATAATCCGGAACTTTTTAAGAACAACGCGCTTTTCCGTCCGAGTGTGCGCCAAAGGCTTAATGCGTTGTGCCATTTGGGATGTTATGATGCTTTCCGTACATTGCATCCGAAAGAAAACGGTTACACATATTGGGATTACGGTGGCAGAGCATACGAACAGGATTTGGGCATGCGTATCGATTATTTGTTTTTATCAGCCCAAATGGCTGATGCCTTATCCGGCTGTATGGTTGATAAAACCCCGAGAACGGCGGATAAGCCTTCCGATCATACGGCTTTAACGGCTCAATTCCGGTTTTAGGGAAAACAAAGATGGAAAAATTAATCGCCGTAATTTTTTGTTGCCTGCTGATTTCGACGTCAGCAAAAGCCGATGCTCTTGACCAGGTTTACACCACGCTGGAGGAAGATTATATCAATACCTTAAACAGCCGGGAAATTACCTTAAAAGGACTGAAGTCGTTGGAAAATACCGATGCTGATATTAAAATTTCTGCAACGGACAATAAGCTTTATCTGTATTACAAGCGTCGCCTGGCCAAGGTTTTTTCTTTACCAAAAACAAATGCCGACACAAAGGCCTGGGTATCCTTAAGCCGCGAAGTTTTGGCCGCTGCTGCCGGAATTTCTCCTGAAGCCGAATTATATGACTTTGAGCTTCCTGACCGGTTTACACAGGCCGTGTTTGAAGGCCTGGACGGTTATTCGCATTATTACGGCGGGTTTGACAACCGGTCGCCGGTACAGAAAAACATCCGCCGCAATTTTGCCGTTCGCATGGTTGATGATATACTTTTAATTAAAATTTTATCCTTTAAACAAGGGGTCGGAGAAGAGGTTTTACAAGCTTTGCATCAACATCCGGATGCAGAAGGCATCATTTTGGATTTGCGCGGCAATCATGGCGGTATTTTAAGTGAGGCCGTTAAAATTACCGACATGTTTTTAGATGAGGGCATTATTACTTATACGGACGGCAAAGCCGGACAGGCACCGGAATTTTATACGGCGGCGGCCGGCGATATAACCGATAACAAGCCGCTGGCGGTTTTAGTGGACGGATACACGGCTTCGGCAGCAGAAATTCTGGCCGCGGCTTTGAGCGAACAAAACCGGGCAGTTTTAATCGGTACTGAAACTTACGGCAAAGGTACGGTACAAAATGTGGTGCGTATGGATTCGGAACGGGCAATGGCGCTGACAACGGCTTATTTTCATACCCCTTCCGGTGCCGGAATTGACAAAGCCGGTTTAAAGCCTGGCATTTGTACCGGAAACATAACCGCAGCAGACAAGCTTGCCGATGCAGACTGCGTGAAGTCCGACCGTTTGAATGAAGAAGCAGACGTTGTCGTTGCCGTTAAATATTTAAAAAACGAGTTATAACAAATTTGTTGTTGACAAAGGCGCGAAAAAATGTATAGTACGCCTAAATGTTTTTGATTTATAACCTTTAATTAAGAGTAAAAACAATGGCAAAAGCGATAAAAGTAAAAGTAAAATTGGAAAGCAGTGCCGGTACCGGTACATTTTATCTGGCAGAAAAGAATCCGAGAACTCATCCGGAAAAATTGGTCTTGAAAAAATATGACAAGAAATCCAAAAAGCACGAAGAGTTCGTCGAAAAGAAATTAAAGTAATTCTTTTTTAAGATGAAAGTTTTAAGAGGTACGGTAAAGCGCTGTGCCTCTTTTTTTACACTTGTTGCATATTTTTTCTGCAGGAAAGATAAATAAAAAAAGGCTTTATCAGCCGGCAGATTTTTAATTTTTTGGGTGCTTGAAAGCCGTATTTTTTTATTTCAGTCAAAAGCCTTGTCATATTCGCGTTTTAAGGTTTCAATCTGAACATCGGTATAACGCTGGGTCGTGGTCAGTGATGCATGACCCAGCAGTTCCTGAATAGAGCGCAAATCCGTGCCTTCGGCTAAGAGGTGGGTGGCAAAAGAATGACGCAAAGCATGAGGGGTAACGGTATCCGGCAGCCCCATGTCCAGTCGGATTTTTTCCAGCAGCCGCTGAATAATCCGCGGGCTTAAGCGGTCGCCTCTGGCGCCTAAAAACAAGGGCTTTCCGGGTTTAAAATTATACGGGGCCGCTTTAAGATAAGCATCAACGGCAGAAACGATGAGCGGCAGCAGCGGTACAATTCTTTCTTTGTTGCCTTTGCCTTTTATGCGTAAAAAATCGCTTTTTTCAGTTATATCACCATAGTTTAAAGACAGCGCTTCGGAAATACGTAGTCCGCAGCCGTAAAGGAGCAGAAAAACGGCTTTGTCACGTCGTGCCAGCCAGTCGTCTTTTGAAAATACCGAAATTTTTTGCAAAATAGTCTGGATATCATCGGCTTCAATTGATTTTGGCAGAACTTTCGGCTGTTTCGGAGTTGAAAGAACACTAACAGCAGTATTGCGCAGTATTTTCATCCGGTCCAGCCATTTGAAAAAATTTTTGAAAGCAGACATTTCGCGGGCCAGCGAACTTTTTTCAATATGCCGTGCAGCACGATAGCTGATAAAGCGACGAAAATCGTAAACTTCCATATGTTGCAAAAAATCAAGCGTTACCGGTGTTTTATCGCCGTAAAAATTAATAAAAAAGGCCAGATCGCGGCCATAGGCGTCAAGCGTGTGTTGTGAGTACCGCCGCTCGTTTTTAAGCCACGACAGCCATTGTCCGATAACCTGCTCTACTTCAGGTGTGGCATTATATTTGATTGCTTCTTTCATAAGGATTATTTTAGTAAAAAAAAGTTAACAAAAAAACAATTAAAACACCAAGCCTCAGACAATTTTATGTTGTATATTTTTTTTATCGTCAAAAAAATAGTAAATAAGACATAAACCATTCCTGCATCTAAGATGAAAGATTCGGGTTACAAAAAACCGCCGAAACGGCGGTTAAAAAAGAACAATTATTGCAAGGGTGGAATGTTAAGCTGGGCAATATTCCCGGGCTTGATTTTAACGCTGGAATAACGCATATTTCCCGTCTCAATCACAAAACGCTGCCGACCGGTCAATTGTGATGCCAAATCATAAAAATCACGTCCGTTTAATTCCTGCCTTTGCGGATTCATGACGTATAACACGCAGCCTTGCGTTCTTTCGGCAATGCCGCAGCGGCTCCGGCCTTTAGGGACTTCCGGATTAACAACGACGCCTTGCAGGCCGTTACGGACCACCTGTTCGGATGAAAACATGAATTTACCTAACAGAAGACCGACAAAAACACAGGCCAAAGCAAGGCCGATTAGTTTTTTTGTATCCAGATTTGCAGCAAAATTATTATCGTTTCCCTGATAAACAAATTCATCTTCTGCGTCGTTGTCTGATGTAACATAATTGTTCATATAATCCGGCATCGGATAATTATTGGCACCGGCGTTAAACGTATTGTTGTTACGATCGCTGGCACGGATAAGACCACCCTGAATCTGCGGGGTATTGTATTGTTCAGATACCGGAGTTTCGGCATGAATGGCAGTATTTGCCGTTGTCGGATTTTGAGTCGCCGGCCGGTTTTCGGAAACCGGCGGAGTATTAATCGGACCGGCGTGTATTTTTGGGCGTTTGATTTTTCTTAAACGGGGCCGGTTAAAATCAGTTTCTGGTGCTTTAGGTTCATTTTGAGGTTTTTTGTTATTAGGTTTATTAGAAAAAACCTCATCAGAATTAAAGTTATCTAAATCAATATCATCTAAATCAAAATCAACCATCACATATACCCTCTAAATTCTGTTTTTAATCGTTTCTGTTGTCTTTAATGTTCTGATTAAGCGCGGCACCATAAAGATTACAGTTTCCGATCTGGGCGTTTTTTGCCCGAATAATTCATTTGGCAAACCGATAATCATAAAGTTTTCGCCAAGTTTGTTGCGAACCTTAAATTGCGTTATCTGACCTTTGGTGGTTTCCAGCGTAACGTCGGTTGTTATATGATTGTCTTTTTCGACCGAAGCTTTGGCCAAAATCGACAATTCAGCCTCGGCACACTTGATTTTGCCGCATTTTCCGACATCAAAACGAGAAAGCCAAAGATTGGGAACAATAAACTTTCCTTCTGAAACGGAAACAATATTTGCTTTTTGTCCCAAGAAGTAGCGTAAATTTTCAATGCTGATTTCGTTTGTTGTTGTCAGCACCCGTCCGATAACGCCGGTTTGCGCCGTAGTAATTGTTCCGAAATGAAAAGCATCCAACAACCCTTTCCATTCAACATCACAACCATCGTTAGGATAAATTTTAAAAACGCTGACATCATACGCTACCAAATTCGGGTTATTTTCAAAATAACCGATTAGAGCCGTAATTTTATTTTTTAATTCAATGTCGGCATCAAAAGTAATGGAATAATCAGCCCAGTTGGTTGTCATATCCGTAATTCCCGAACCGCGTAAAACGTCTAAGAAAGCCAAAATAATCGGTCTTGACGGCGGCACATACAAAATCAGGTTTGCCCGGCGCGATAAAGTCATGATTTTCTTTTCGGCATCATAAGAATAATAAATTTCAGCAGCCTCGGTTATCATATTGACGACATCGGTAAATTCACCTTTTAAGTTATCTCCGGACAAACTGGCATAAGGAGCATCTTTTGCAACCAGTTTAATGCCGGCTTCTTTGGTTAGCTTATAAAGGGCTTTTTCTGCCGGCATTGTCTCAAAAGTAAAGCCGGTTACTTCAAAACGCGGCAACTTGTCGTTACGTTCCAAACGCTCCATACGGAAAACGGAATTGTTAAAGGGAAGGGTTAAAACCATTTGCTGGGTTTCCCAGTTGACGTTGCAGCGCAAGGGGGTTTCCAAATCCAGGGCATTGGCCCCGTCCGGTGTCCGGATAGAACGAGAATCGAGCGGATACACAACTTCGGCATTAACTTCCGGATCGACAATAATTTCTTCCAAAGGTTCATTTTTAGAACTTTGGCAGGCTGTTAATGTTAAAACTGCCCACAGACCGGAAAGAAGGAAAATCTTTTTTATCATCTTATTGTTCTCCGTTATTTTGAATGTTGCCCGGAGAAGAAACGGCCTCTTGCGGTTTGGTAGAAACTTGAGCCTGATGTTCTTTTTCTTTTTTATCTTCTTCCAAAAGCTTATTAACCACATCATCAATATTCATTCCGGCACCGACCGTCGGGTCAACCGATTTATCAATTTCACCTAAAGCTTCTTTCATTTTATTTAATTCCTGAGGATCCTGTTTAATCATTTCAGGTGAGGAATTGTTTTGCAATTCTTGCTGGTAAATACTTAAATTTTTTTGTAAAGCCTTAATACCGCCGGCAATTTTTTTCTCAACATAAGGATAAAGCTCACGGTGAGACATGATATAATTGCCGGTATCGCAAATTTCTTCCAAAACATCAAGAATATAAGAATAAAAAGGGTATTCTTCCATGGCAATGTTGCCCATTCTGACACAGCGGGCGGCAATCCGGGAAATCGTCCGGTCATAATAATCCCTTAAGACCAGATAGTTATCAACATACCAGAGGTCTTCTTTGGTAACCGGCGCAACATTTGTTTTATTTTCCATATCTCACTCTCCCTTCTACAAGAATAATTAAGTGTACATTTTTTGTAAATGACTTTTTACACTATTTGCCTGGAATTATTTATTATTGTTATTATCCGGGGTTTCATTATCTTCAACATATTCCCATTCCCAATCCTCAGAATCGTCACCGCCGTTTCCGTCATCTTCAACATATTCCCATTCCCAGTCTTCATCATTAGCGTTGTTGTCGTCGACATATTCCCATTCCCAGTCCTGTTCATCGCCGGGATTTGAATATGAGGCTTCTGTGTTTTCTTCTGATATCGTGGAATTTTTCTGATTATAATCGGAATCATCTTCAAAATCATCTAAAGAAATAGGATCTTCCGAAATATCATCAAGCGAAATCGGGGTATCCGGTAAATCATCTAATGATATAAAGTTTTCAGGTTCGGATAAATCCGGTTTATCCATTACAGGAGACTCAAAATTTCTTTTGGATTCGGAAATATTATCGGCAGTATCGTTAAGTTTCTTTTCTTCCTCGACGACTGTTTCGTTAATATCTTTTTCAGGCTTTGAATTTTGCAGGGCTTCACGAATTTGATTGAGTTCTTCTTTGTACAACGCATCATCGGGTTTGTCACCGGGCGCAGCCGTGGTGTTATCAATTGAAAAAATATCCTGCTTGTTTTCCTGGATATCATTTAACATATCATCAAAATTAAAGTCTTCCTTAGAGATATCCAAATCCTTTTGAGATAAGTCCTCCGCTTCGCCGGTTTCATTTGAAAATGCCTGATTTTCATCCTGAATATTGATTTCTTCAATACGAGTATCTTGTTCGGGAACAATTTTTTCCATACCATCTGTCAGTGTTTGAAAATCATCCGAAATATCTGCATTTTTTTCGGTTGATTCCAAGTTATCGGCGGCAGTTACCAAGGAAGTTGTTTCTGATAAGTCTTCTGTTGAAGTTGATGAAATGTCTTCTGTTAAAACATCATCGGTTGCTTTCTTGTTCTTTCTGTTTTTGCCGATTTTTTTTGCCAGATCACTGGCAAGAGCACTTATTTTTCCAAAGTTAATCGGAGCTTTTTCGTTACTGTTTTCTTCTGTTGCTATATTTTCGACTGGTTCTGAAATGTTTTCAGAAGTTTCCGTATCGGAAGGCAAAACAGATAATGTTTTTTGGGTGTTGTCCAAAGTATCAGCTTTTTCTTGAACATCTGATTCTCTGGTCAATTCAGAAGTTTGTGCCGTTAAATTTTTTTCGCTTTTTGTTTGAATGGTTTTATCCGGGAAATTTTCAGATATACTGTCAAAGTTTTTGGAAGACTGGAAAAAAGGTACATTTACGGGAGCTGCCTCAAACTCTTTTTCGGTTTCGGATTTTTTGTTTTTTTGTTTTTTGGAAGATTTATTTTCTTTTGTTTCAACACTCTCTTCAGTAACCAAAGGAGAACTTTGCAAAACTTGTTCCGATTGCGAGACATCATCAGTCTTAACAGCTTCCGTTTGCGGTGCATCGTCAGCTTTAACTATTTCCGTTTGCGGAGTTTCATTGGTCTTAGATATCTCAGCATTTTCAGATACTAAGATTTCAGATGATTGCCTGTTGTTTACACCTTCATCAGAAGCTGCTGTTGTCGGAACATGTTTTGATACGGCCGGAATATTTTCATCGGATACAGCCCGAAGAGAAACATTGTCATTGCCTGAAAAATTCTTATTTCGCGAGGCAATTAAAATGTCTTTCATCATGTTGGCAATAGCAGATTGTGAAGCCATTATAGACTGGGTGATTGTTTCGGTTAAAGTTTTTATGTCATCTTTATAGCGCTTTTCGGTCTGCTGTAATGCCAGTGACAAAGAAGAAGAAAGCTCCGTTGCAAAAGAAGAGTCTATAACAACGCTGCCGACAGCGGCTTTGTTGCCTTTTTCGGCTGAAGTTTCATTTTCTTTACCGGCTTTTTTCCTGAAAGTATTTTCTTTTTTGATTGGCGCTGAAACAAGTCCCCGTTTTTGTTCCAGTTCTTCAATATGTTCCAACAACAAAGAACCGCCCGGAAGAGTACTTAGCAATATCCGGACATCGGGAGAAAGTTCCAAAAGCATGTCGTCAAACTGATTCTGCCGTTCTTTGTTAAAAATATGCATCTGCCGGTAGATGTTTAAAAAACGTTGTGCAACAAGAATTGGTTCTTCTTCGTTTTTACGTTTTCTGCCAAATTCGGCATTTTCTATTAACTCGTCAGCCACAATCAATCCCTTGTTAAAAATGCAACACTTTTACTATCCTAGCATTCTAATCGTCAAGGAGTAAATTTCAAGTTAATAATTAAAAAAAACTCCGTGTTCATCGCGGAGTTTTATAAGATTAAAGATTGATAGCAACGATTTTATGCATCTTACTTAAGTCATTATTTGTTAATTTTATTTTTTCATCCGGATTCCAACGTACACCGTAAAGCTGCCCGCTGTCATCTTCCCGGATGCTTAAAATTTGAGCTGTTGTATCGTCAATATAATACAGAGCAATATCTCCGACGCTGACAACATCCTGCGGATCGGCAAACAAGATGGCACGGTTAGGCAATAACGACCCCAGACGGCGGGTACATAAGTTAACACCGTAAGCATCTTTTTTATGAATAAGCTGTACCGGTCTGGCAACTTCTTTGGCTTCTTCGTCATCACGGTTAATGATAATATTTCCATCCCGTCCGGCAATGCCAAAAACCTTGATTTTGGCATTTTCATTGGGAAATGCCGTATAAACTGCAGCCGGAGCACCTTTTGGTGTGGCAAGCAATTTATATTTTGTATCGTTTTTCTGAATAATATCTTCCAGTTGACCGGCATCATCCAAACGTTGAACCTCTTCTTTCAGCTTTTCAACTGTTAATGATAATGCCCGGGCAATATTTTGATATTCTTTATCGGAAACTTCACGCTGTCCCATTTCAATCCGGTGGTAGACAGACAAAGTCATATCGGCGCTTTCGGCAACTTCCATCAAAGTCAGACCACGGTCAGTGCGCAAATGACGCAAAGCGGCGCCAAGCGTTTTCAAGCCGGCAGATTCGTTGATTTTACTGCGCCGTTCCTGTTCACGCCGCCAGGCTAACACGACTTCCTGTTGAGAATTTTGTTCATTAACATACAAATCCTGCAAAGAACAATCCGTCAATTCGGCGACTTGAATTAATTGTTCCTGATTAAGCCGGCGGTATCCCTTTTCAATTTTGGAAATGGCAGAAAGGCTGACGCCCAAATGATCGGCCAGTTCCTGCATGGACATCCCTCTTAACCTTCTGTGCATTCTGATTTGATTCGGGAAAATAATTTCTTCCATATTAGCCTCTTACACAATTTAAAAACTAAGCATATAATAATACCTGCTTCAAAATATGCAAGACAAAAATGTACAATGTTTGTATAAAGTGAACAAAACGTTAATAAAAAACTTATTTTTAATTTTATTACAAAGCTGTTTATAAAGCCGCTTGATTTTCTGTTTATCCGTTTTCACCGAAAATGCTGGTATAATTTGTATCAGCAGCTTGGGCCCGTCCGGTAAAGACCTGTCGGGTATGGATTTCTTTGTCATATTCGCTAAAACCAAACATGGCAGCATCTTTATCCATTCCCGGAGCAAAGTCTCCCTGGCTGTTAAGGGGTTTGAAATATTTATAACGACGGTAGTATTCATCGTTAAAGCCGTAAGAAACCGATGCTGCGGAACTTCCTTTACGATAATTAATGTTTTTCTTCATAATGCCGTTATCAACATTAACCGAGTAACTGCCATCAGCAAAAGTTGTTTTAATCTCGGTTAACATCTGATTTTGGTTCTTTCCGCCAATGCCCATATTTAGCTCAGTTATGGAACCGTCGAAGTTTTGTTGTTTAAGGTGCATAACCCCGTTGTTATCAAAGCTGATTTGTCGTCCGGCAAATTTGTTACCAATGGAAATACCGCGAGCTTTCAGGACTTCCATGGCTAAAGCTTCTTTGACGGTATTTTGATCAAAGCGTGAACCTTGCATGATTTGGTTAACCATGTTCATATTCAGCGTTCCGTCTTTATTGACCAAATATTTAACGGTTTTTGTATTAAAAGCAATATCACGTTGAATAACGTTGCCGTTGGAATCTCTTCTTTCCCGCACCGACATCAGATGGTCGGATGTAATGCTTTCGCCGCCGTTGTTGACTTTGTTTAAGGATTTTTTCTTAAATACGGAATTTTGTTGGGCAAAGTTATTAACGGCCGAACCCGGTTTAGACATTCTGGCAAGTATTTCCATTCTTAAAGAATTCTTTTCTTGATTAAAATCAAAAGTACCGTCGGCATTCTTCATAGCCGTTATTTTGACTTTTTGCCCAAACGCATTACGGTGTTCCATCTCATAACCCACGACATTGCCGTTATTATCCAGAATTTGTTTTCCTTTCTTCATCATTTTGTTTAACCGCCGCTGATTGGCAGCGTTACGAGCTTTATTGCGCAATTCGGAGCCAAGTGTCTGTTTGTCTTTTGAAAACAGCTCTTTCCCGTCAGCGCCGACGGATACCCGGCGGGTAACTTTTTGTCCCAAAAGATTACGGGATGTTTTTTCATAGCCGACAACATTGCCGTCCGCATCAAAGAGAGCCCGGCCGTTTTTCTTAACCTGGTTAATACGGTGATTATCGCGAGCTCGTCTGATTCTGGAACCGATAAAATGGTCAGCGACTTGTGCACCGGCTGAGCCAACGGCCGCACCGAGTTTTTTCCCGGCTTTGGCTGCCGTTCCGCCGACCTTTTGTGCCCCTTGGGCAAAAGCACCGCCGACATGACGGCCGATATTACCCATGTCGGCACCTTTGGCAAAGTGACCGGCAAAATCTTTGCCTTCATCCAAAAACACCCATCCCATCAGGCAGACAACCACGAGCTTCGTGCCGGTAATTCCCCAATAAGCCAGACCGTTAATCGGATCGACCAAAAAATCATAATCGGTAGTATTTCCGGCATGTTCATTTAAGGCGCGCATAAACTGGTCAATAACCGTCATGATAACATAAATAATAATGCTTAAGAAAACGAAGTTAAACATGGCGTTCATAAAGAAATCCCAGATTTTCTTTAAGTATCCCGAAGTTATTTTAAATGCCCAGGCACCGATGGCAGCCGGTGCCAAACCTGATGCAATCGACATTTGCAATACGGCATCAACCAGACACCATGGAAAAGCCAGCAGTAAAACAAGACCGCCAAGATAAATGACTAAACCCGTAAGCAGATAAGGAAAAGACGGAATAATATATTTAATAAATGCTTTGTCCCGCCAGGCCACACATATGGCTTGCCGTCCGTAGGCCATCATTTTGCCGACAGAATCCTGAATACTTTTAATCGTACAAACAATGTTTTGCCCCATGGACAAAGGCAATCCGCCCGAAGAATTGGCCGTAAACCCGGTATTTAAATCATATCCCATGATATTTTTCATATATTCAGCATCAGCCGGGCAGGATACTTGTTGGCTCGGGTTGCTGCTGTTATATGTGCCTTTCCCGGTAATTGTTTGCACAAAAGCCATACCGGTATTAAAGACCGGTTCCAGTGTTAAGCCGATAACTTGGAAAAAATTGACTTTTAAGATTAAAACCACAACCAAAACCCGGAAAGCCTGAACCAAGAATTCTTGTATCATTTTCCGCGGATCTTTCACCTCCACCGAGGCAACATTGCGCAACACAAAAAGGCTGACCCATAAAGCAAAGCAGGCAATAACCAGATTGGCAACACCGCTGGACAGAGCTTTGTAAGAATTTAGAGCAATGGTGCTTGAGGTATTAAAAAGCACTCTGAACAGCGGACAGAACCAGCATTCCTCGGTTGTCGGTAAAAATTTTTCCAAAGAACAGTCTGTCTCGGCCGAATAGACGGTGTTTTCATCAGCGCCAAAGGCCTCGGGAGTCATAGAGCCAACAGCAGAAGCTGCCGATTTTGTTTCCGCGGCTTCATCTGACAATTCTTCCCATTCATTTGTACCTGTTTTTCCCTGGCATTGCTCAACATCATAAGGGCAGCCGCCGCAAAAAGTCTGAATGTCGTCGCACAAGGGGTTAATAATAGACGTTTTAAGTGCATTGTAACCTTTTTCCCAGGCGCCGCTGTGAATTTCAAAGTGCAGGTGCGGGCCGTAAGGAGAACAACCGTTCTTTTTATTTGGCCAGTCACATAAAGTTCCGGTTCTGCTTGAATAGTTTGAGCCGCCGACCCAACCGATAACATCACCGCGCTTAACGCTGCCACTTGTAACGGCAAAGGCTTTCAAATGCATATAAACGGTTATATACTTATTATCACAGCCGCTGTTCTGACTGCCGGAAGTGCATTGGCATTTTTTTTCGTGTTCAATGATGATAACGCGTCCGCCGCCGCCCATCGGTTTGGCCCAGACAATTGTACCATCGGCTGCAGCGGTAACCACAGTTCCTTCCGTTGCCGAATAGTCCGTTCCCAGATGGTTACGGGGTTTAGGGTTACCGCCGGCACCGTTGGCGCGGTAACAGTTGGTTTCAGAAACGCGCTTGATGCTGGCCACCGGCATTGTATCCAGACAGCTTCCGGTTTGGGCATTTTGGTTCATGATACAGTTCGGATCAACGTCATAACGTGTTCCGCTCGGGCATTTTTCTGGTAGTGCTCCATTGCTGTTAAGTGTAAGCTGGCAAGTGCTGTTACTGCAGGAAGAATTACACCCGCCGCTGCCAAAAGTACTGCCGCTGGAATAGCCGTCGGTAAAAAGACCGCCGAAAGTGCTGCTGTCGGTAAAAAGACCGCCGAAAATCTGGGCAAAAGCAGAACAGGGAAGCAAATATAATCCTGCCGCCATAAATATGGCGCCTATTAAGTTCAGATTATATTTTCTTAAGTGTCGCATTTTTCCCTCTTTTATTCCCAAGTACGCATATTTGAAGCTCTTTCTTCTGCTTCTCTTTTTAGTCTTTCTTCCTGCTCGGTTCGGGTTTCCCCGGTATAGGTATATCTTCCGCCGGCTTTCTTATTACGTTGCATTTTATCGCCGACCTTCATTAAAACATTGCCGACAGCTTTGACCGTGTTAGGAACATAAAGAATCTTAGTGGCCGTTTTAACTACCTTAATCGGTGCCTTAGCCACCCCGGCGACAATGTTTGTCGGAGCTTTGGCAATGCCGGAAGCCAGAGCGACCGGTGTTTTTAACAGGCCGCGGGTAAGGGCTTTCCCGGCAGAAACAATTTTCGAATCATTTTGACTTTTACCAAAGACTTTGTCAATCCGTTGATACATTCTGTGCTTAAAATTATCAGCCGGACGGTTAATTCTGTTTTTAATGTTATCAACACTATTTTGAGCCTTATCAAAAGCACGAATTGTTCTATTATAAGCCCTCCGTATAACATTAGTAGAGCCTTGTCCGGCGGTATTATTTCCGCCATTCGGCGTCGGTGTATGAATTTGGGCTGCGGTGTCGTCGGCAAACTGATTGATTTTTCCAACCCCTTTGTCAATTTGAGCATCAATCTTTGCCTGCAATGCTTTACGGGCATTATTGCCAAGTGCAATTCTTCCGACTGTTCCCATGACCGCTTTGTTAAGAAATTTTCCGGCACCGCCGACAGCTTTTCCGGTTGTATTGCCCAGAACTTGAACACCTTTACTCATAGCTTCTTTAGGATGAGTGGCATAATGTGCAGCTTGTTTAATTTGCTGATTATATCCGCCGCTTAATAATTTTCCGGTTGCTGCAGTTGCCCGCCCCATCTGGGTTTTAGCGACATCGCCGGCAAAAGAGGCAACAGGTGCGGCCACTTTTTTCTTGGCAAAATCCATGGCCTGTGTCATGCTGCCGTGAATAGGCGATGCTGCCTGTCCGCCGCCGAAGGCTTTGTCCGGGAAAAATTTGTCAACATAATCGGTAATTGTGGAACCGATAAGTTTCATCCCGTAAACCAGAGCGAACATGACAATCAGAAAATTGGAACTGAATAAACTGAAATCTTTTGTAATTGTATCAGTTTCATTATTATCAATCCGCTCAAAAATATCTTCCAGGCCGCTGCCTGCTTCGCCGATTAAATTTAAAGCATAGGCAACCGTCATGGCCAGAAATGCAAAAATGGCCGCATTTTTTAAGATAATACTGATTAAAATCGTCAGTTTGTTTTTAGTTGGCGGAAACGGCCATAAAGCGACGCCGATAGGCAGCATAATAACCGCAAAACCAAGTTTGAAAGCAATATCAACCAGGTAAAAAGTAACGCTTAAGGTTAACATAAAACCGACAAAATAAATGATGGCGCCGCATATCCATACCGGAATATTCGGATAACTTAACAAAGTAACACCCAAAATTGTAATGCTTTTCTTGTTGGCATGCACGGCATTGCAGGTCAGGGCATGACCCAAAACCAAAACCAGAGAAACAGAATCGCTGATTTGCCGTGTGGTGTTATAGATATTGGATAAAACAGCATCCGGAATAATACCGCCGCCCAAAGAGGTGCTTTGTTGTTGCGTTTGGGAATTTTGCTGGCGGGATGACTTGAGCTCATCACAAATCTGATTTCTTTCGGACAAGCTTAAACGCCTGCCGTAATCAGCGGCATCAGACTTTGAAGGAGAAAGAAAAACAACCATTCCCGCAATAATCATCAAGATATGCAGCGTTTTTTTAATCATAGGCTTCCTCCCGCAGCTTGAGAATTTTCATTCTGAATTTCCTGCCGGTTTTCTGCCGTTAAAGCAGTATTGACGCCGACGTTTGCGGTTAAAATTGCCGTACCGAAATCCGTGCCGGCCATCATAAGAGGCTCCATGGTATAATGTAAAATGGTCGGAATGCCGGAATTGACAATGACAAAAGCCAGGAAAACTTTAAATAATTGTATCAATAAATCCTGAATCATCTTCATCGGTTCAACAGTGGTAAAAGATGAAATATTTTTCAATACAAAGAAACCAATCCATAAAATCAGGCCGACCACCAAAATAGCATTTCCCGCTTCCCGTGAAACCTGATAGGCTTTAGCAGCTGCACGAACAAAAGCAGAAACCAGGATTTCGGTAATTTCGCAGCTGTAACAGGTAGACGAATACATGGCCATAAGGTTTTCGGTAACACAGTTTGTCCCTTCAATATGAGCACTGCTTTTGGTTAAGCCGAAAATTTTTGTATCCTGATTACCGACAGTTCCGCCGCCGCTTGAACGTTCACAGTCTTCCGGCACCGGCGCATCGCGGCTGAGACAGATAAAAACATCATATACTGTTTTATGTAAAAACCAGCCGCGTTCTTCTTTGCATTTATAGCAGCGGTGCGTGGACATATTACACTGAATCGGCTGTCCGCCGACAGTTTGACCACAGACAATTGTATAATCAGAACTTAAAGCGGCTTTGGCCGGGTTGGTAAAAAGACATAAACTTCCGCTCATCAGCATAAAACCGAATACAAATTTTACAACAAGGAAAGACATTACATTTTTCATTCTCTGTCCCTCCCGGATATTTTATTCATAAAACCACTGATTTTTTGTTGTGTCTTCTGTATTTTTTCCCGGGCTTCACGCAAAACCCGTACTCTGTCAACGACAGAAGTGAAAACTTTTCCGGCACCGGCTGAAACAACAAGGAATAATTTTTTGGCTGTCCAGGCTGCCAATTTGGCAATCTTTTTCTGGAAGTTGGTTCCGCCGCCCCCGCCGACAATAGAGTCTGCCAAAGACACGGCCAACCCGATGCTTTTTAAGACCAGAAAGGCAATTAAAACCATTGACAGCATAACAACGCCGAATTCCTGATAAGCCTGTTTGTCACCTAAAAACTCATAATTGTCTTTAATAATGGTCTGCATCGCCAGCATGGCCATCGTTGCAATGATGGCAATACACATCATGACGGCTGAGGAGTTGAAAATGGTTTCAATACCACCTTTGGCCCATTTTCGGCTGAACTTAAACGGTATGGCCAAAATTAAAAACGGCAGAATAATGACAATAATATTCATCCTGAAAATACTGTCAACCAGATAGAAAACGAATGATATTTTGACAAACAGAAAAATGACGAATATTACTGCGCCAGCTACCCAGCTGGTTAAACTGGTGGCAGCCAGAAGTTCTTTTGAAATAACAAAACCGATTTGCATACGGTCGCTTGTGGCACAAACCAGACACTGCATCAAATCAGACGGACCGCTCGGAAAAGATGCCGAGCCGCCGGAATAAGAAACCGGTTCCAGCGTTGGTGCCGAACAAATAAGCGAGTTGGTATAAAACAGGCATGTATCGCCTAAAAGTTGCCCTTTGCTATCGACATCTTCGCCATCAGCAGCCAGTGCGACAATCCGGCTGCCGTATTCCAAAAAAGCATAGTAGACCGGAAAAATAATTTTGTTTAGTGTAAACAGCAGAAATGTCGTCGATGAGGCAAGCAAACCGCAAAAAACGCACAAGAATGCCATTCTGGAAACCTCGGTCCAAACTTCTGCCGGCGATTCTTCGACAACCGAACTGACGTGTTTTAAAATCCTGAAAGACAGCCACACGGCAAAAGCGACCATAATGAAAGGCATGGCACCTTTGGTAACTTGCGGATAGGCTTTCATGGAAGATTCAGCCATAGCTTTATAAAACATATCAAGCAACCCGGCCTGCCAACAGGCACGCTGATATTCATCCAGTTCGCTTTCTTCACCCTCAAGCTCAATACCGGAAACATCGCCTTTTTCGGAAGTACTGCAGGCAGCAAGACAGAACACCAGGGTAAAAATCATCAGCCCCGTTTTCAAAAATTTAAATATGTCTTTTGCCGTTATCATCCGTTTCTCACTGCCGATTAGTTGCTATTGCCGGAACCACCGGAACCGCCGCCGGAGCCACCAGAACCACCAGAACCGCCACTGGAGCCGCCTGAACCACCGGAACCGCCTGAGCCGCCGCCTGAACCGCCACTGGAGCCGCCGGAACCGCCAGAGCCGCCGCCTGAACCACCACTGGAGCCGCCAGAACCGCCGGCGCCGTTCGGATTTGCTTTATTGCCCAAACCGATTTTTGAACCCAGTTTATTAAGACCACCCATAATTTTGGCTTTTCCGGCCTCAACCTTTGCTTTGGCGCCGGTACCTTCGTAAATGGCGCCGGCTGCACCGCCGACCACGGCTTTTCCGCCCTTGACCGCGGTGCCGGCAACTTTCTTGGCAGCCTGAGCTGCTACACCGCCAATCTTGCCGCCAATGCTTGTGCCGCCGCTGGTAGAGGATACCTGGTTGGCAAGATCATTGATTTGTCCGACCAGTTTAAAGGCAAACATGCAGCAGGCAACCAGCACCAAAAAGTCCACCCCGCTGATGTCCATCATCTCTTTTAAGGTGTCGACATTTGATCCGTTAATAGCAGCTTCCAAAGCGTCCATACCGCCTTCTCCTCCGGTTAAGGCCTGACTGATAAGTTCACTGTTAAGACTGATAATCATTCCCATCATAACAAAGTTGAAAAAGGCATTCATGAAAATATCCCACCCGGTTTTGGTATAAGACGCTGTTACCTTAAACGGCCAGCAGGCAATCAAAAACGGCAACAACGCACAGAAAATACCAAAACGAACCACTGAGTCTAAAAGATAAAAGCAACAGGCTAAAGCAATGCACCAGCCGAATGCAAAGACCAGAACCCCTTCAATCAACATGGAGAAATCCGGTAAAATATCACCGGCTGCGTTCATGGAAATACAAATAAGTGATGAGCCGATAGCAGGCATTTGTGCCGATGCTTTGCTGAAGAGCTTGACCGCTGCCATAACGCTGGCAAGTAAATCTTGTCCGATAACGCCGTTTGGCATACCGCTTTTTTCGCTTTGTATTAATGTGTTAAACTCACTTAACAAACCTTGATCAAAAAGCAAAGCCAGACCGAACTCTAAACCGGCAGCCATAAGTGGATTGATGACATATTGATATATGTAGGTTGAATTAGACAGAAGCAATGCTGCCAATAAAACTTTAAAAGACTGTACCAGCAAGGTTGAAATATATTTAGGAGCATCCTGTTTGGTAAATGCACTGACAGTAATTAAAGTCTGATAGGCAATAAACAGAGCCAGCACCATGATAATAACATTGCGGAAACTGCTGGCCAAAGCGCCATAAGATTTGGTGGCGATTGTTTGGTCCGTTCGTAAAATAACCTGGAACAGCGGACATAAAATACAGGCCTGAATTTCGGCATATTTAACCGGTAACGGCGTACACCCTTCGGAGGCACCTGAGGTCGCATTGCCTGAAGGGTCCGTAACCGTGTAAACCAATTTATCGGCCGGACAGGTTTCTCCTTCGGCGACTTGAATCGTACAGGTTTGGGTAATATTACTGGCAGGATTGAGCCCCATCAATAAAACTTTAACAGCTTCATGATCTTCAATTAACTCAGTTTTTTTCTTGTCTAAATTTTCTGCTGCGGTGATAGCTTTGTTGGCACCGTTGGCAGGATTCCTTTCAATGGCAGCTTGGGACTGTGCTTCACTGATAACTTTGTCCCAATAAATATCCGTATCGTCAAATTCAATGCCGTCCAGGCTGATATTATGTTGCCGGGCGAGCGTTTTTTCAGAATCACTCCAGCTAAGTTCATTTGTCATGGCACCATTTGTGGCGCTGATAAAATCATCATATTCCTGGGTGTGGCTTTCGTTAAGCAACTTTTGATACCGTTCTTCTTCGTCTTTAACCAAACCGGAAAAAAAAGGGCCTGCAGCAGCCTCGGCGACTGCCTGCCGGTTTTGGGCGCGGCGGCGTGCTTCTGCTTCGCTGAGCTGGTAAGAATAAGAAGCGCCTTTGAACTCAGACAGCAGGCTTTGAAAACTTGAGGCTGTCGTTTTAAGGGTGTCTACTTTTGTTTTAATGGTTTTAACAAAAGCCTGAACCTCTTCATCGGTATAATTGCTAAGACTTTTACCGGATGTTTCGGCAGCATGGGTATTTAAACAGAAACTGCCGGTAAAAATTACCGTAAGAATAGCAAAAACCCATAATTTAGTCAGTGTTTTTATCATTTTTGTCATCCTTGTCGGCAGAGGTGAAAGGGTTGCCCAAAACTCTAAAAGCAAAAAACAATGCGGCAGCAACGCATATAATGGCAAATATCATCATATAAGGACTGGCCAGCACGCCAAAAAGTCCTGTATACATAGCGGCCAGAACCGCCATAAACATCAAAATGCTGACCAAAACCGATTTCATTTTCACCTCAATTACACTTTATTTCATCTTAACATAAAAATATAGAGAATTATGTTACAATATTTTTAAATCTTGAAATTACCTTTTTTCAAAAAATTAAGACATGCTAATGAAACTTCCGGATTGTTAAAAATATTGGCATACGTGTTTTCAATACGGATAATGTTGTCTTTGTCGGCAAAATCAGATTCAGACATTTCTGATTTTAATGGCAACCCCTTAAAACGCTCAACGATGGGGTTAAAAATTTTTTGACCCCATGTTTCACAAAAAACGATTCCGCATTCGGTTTCTGCCGGAAGTTTGGAAATGGATTGAACGCCTTTGGGCGTACATTCTTTAAGCATCGGTCCCAAAATAAAATTAAACGGCGCAAAACGGGATAATATATCAAATATATCGCTGCCGCGATTTATCGGATTAACATTAATAACTTTGTTAATCTGAAAATTATCCTGCCAGCCGTAGGTGTTGGCAATCAGCATACGAAGCAGCAGGCAGCCGGCTCCCTTGGTAATAAAAGAAACTTTGTTGATGTCTTCGCAGTGATTTAAGAAAAACTCCAATTGTCGGATATGATATTTCATAGGCTTGCGCGTTGAGGGATAATTGATTGCAGCCACATTGTAGCCGCTGGCTGTTAAATCTTTCCAGAGGTTGCGAAAAACGTTTTTGGTTTCGCCCAAACCGTGCAACAGAATAATCAATTCGCCGCTTTGTCTGGGAATTTCGTAAACTTCTATACACTTAACGAAGGCTTTCCGGCATTGTTCAAAACTGCCTTCTGCACGTTTAATGTCCCAGTTGTCAAGCAGGCGGTACGCTTTTGTACGGCAATTGCGTTGGATTCGCCATTTCTGATAAAAAAAGACATCTTCCCAGAATTGAGAACCGCCAAACGTGAAAAAAGCAAAAGTCATTATTCCTCTCAAAAGTTATTTAATGTTAAGCTGATTTGGAATTGCCGTAATTGTAACAAGCGATTCGTTGTCGCCTGTCGATTCGATTAAAATCTGTACGGCCCGATTCTCGCGGTAATATGTCATCTGACTGATTCTTGCCCGAACGACAGCCACTTCAATCCAACGGTTTTTGGGCATTTCCGAAACGTAAAAATCAAAAACACGGCTGGCATTATAGGGCGCCGTATAAACAAGACTGCCAATCCAGTTGTCGCCACTGCCCAGAGCTTTGGTATCGCCAAGCTCCATATATGCCTGCTCAGGGAAAGGAATGTCCGGGAAATTTGCAAATGCCGGCGGAATCGGCGAACCGTCGATTCCGTTTATTTCAAAAGTTTCAGTCGCACAGCCAAACAAAACAAAACATAAAGCAAAAACTAATGCTTTGATTTTAAGCATTTTTTTCTTCATTTTAATATTTTCTCCCTCATTTACGTTAAAAATACTATAGCGTCTTAAAGTTAATAAAAAGAAAATAACGTGATATTTTCAAAAGGAATAACTGAATTTAAAATTGATGAAAATCAGAATGTTAGAAAGCAAGTGTAAAAAAACAAAAAAAATATATTTTTTCTTATTGACAATTGATAAAAGGTGCATTATACACAGCAGCACCAACGGGGAGTTGGTAGTTATAAGAGAGAGTGAAGAAGTAAGAAGAGAAGAGGATATACGGGCAGCATATAGTTAAGGA
>CALXUN010000013.1 GCA_944391705.1 uncultured Alphaproteobacteria bacterium | reverse complement strand
CCTAGCGTACATAAGACGTACGTGAATTTTCTGACTTCGCGTAAAAGCGCTTTAGATGTGCCGTTATACGCAATTTCCTTCTTATTTTCATTCTTGCGCAGAGTGCTGCAGATGCGCCGTAACTTTTCGACGACGTGTACAACATTAGGTACACGAGGAGAAAAGTTGCAAGCAGATGCGGCTCTATGCGGAAGAAGTATGGTGGAAATGCTCGGCGTGCTGGCAATAATCGGGGTGCTAAGTGTCGGGGCGATGTCGGGTTATTCCAAGGCGATGATGAAATATAAGCTCAACAAGCAGACCGAACAAATCGGCAGTATCCTGGATTATGCCACACTGCATTATGAAGATTTGGACCGTATAGATGTTCCAAATGGTACAAATATTACCCGGTTATTTACAAAACTCGGCGCTATCCCTCTTGAAATGATCAAAGAGCAAAATTCCAGTTATATTTACGATGTCTTTAATAACAAAATTTTCCTCTACCATAACAAAGAAAGCAGTGGCGCTCAATATTACGGCTTGGAAGTCTTTATTGATAAAAATGCTTATGATATTTGTCTCAACTTATTCCAAATGGCTAAACTCCGCAGCAGCACGCTTTGGATAACTGAATTTGCTAAGGCTACAGAAGATGATGATCAACATCTTGGGAACGTTGTCCATGGCGACAATTACTGCAACAAAGATGACATATATTGCCTGAAAGATTTAACCTTAGAACAAATGTATGAGCTTTGTTCTTATTGCTCAGACTCATTAGACCGTTGCAGCTTTTATTTTCTATGGAACCGAAAATAACAAAACAACACAAAAACGGCGCCCTTGAGGACGCCGTTTTTAGTATAATAATTTTAAGAACCACAACTTGCCCAGGTTCTTTATTGGGCTTTTACTTTGTGCCGGCCGATGCCAAAATTAAAGCCGATACTGATATAGGCCATACCTTCCGTATGTGTATCATTAACATACGTATTAGGAAGGGTCTTATACCCGGCTCTGACGGTCAGGGCATTACCGGTTGCAAAGAATTGCGCGCGGTATTCCAAGCCGCCACCAAAGGTGAGACCAGAACCGTTGTGCTTAACAACCGTGCTCCATGTCCCATCTTCGGTTTCTGCATTAAGTGCATACCTGTGCTGGCCATACATATAGCCAACATTGGCATACAGACTCAACACGTTCACATGCCAATCTTCATTGAGGAGATTGACGTGAAATGCAGCATCTGCCGAATATGATATGTATTTTTTTCCGGGTTCTATGCTCTCTGCATTGTACTCACGCCACAGGGCAGAAGCACTAACGCGATATGACACCTTCTTGGCATCATATCTAACACTTAACCCGGCCTCCGGAGTAAAGTATGGATCCGCATGGCAATAACCTGCACCGGCGAATACTTCAATCCCCCAGCCGACAGCATCGGCTGCTTTGAGAATCGTACCATCATCAGCCTGATAGAACTGAATGTATGGTAAATCCTCCATTCTCTGCTCTTTATAAGCAGCAAGGGAACTCAGCCCGCTTTCAGATTTGTTAATCACGAAATCCGTAGAATCCTTTACAGACTCTTGGGCGTTTACACTCACGGAGATAGCCAGCATTGCTATACCGGCAACTACATATTTATTAAAATTTTTCATTCTTTTTGGTATTTAAGGGGAAGCGGATAGAAGATAATATTTTAATTATCCGCCTCCCCTGGTTAAAAAATCTTGTTTTTTTCACTTAAAACTCCTAACAATTCAAAAACAAATTATGAACAGTCAGAAGAAGTTTCTCATTAACGGATCTGCATAACAACATTTCCGTCAACGGTAATAGTCAGAACACCGTTGTCTGATACGGAGAACTCGTAACCGTCAACAACTGTTGACATGTTACCATCTCTCCAGTTCCACATTGAAAGGGTGGAGTGTCTGATAACTCGTACTTTAGTGTTACCATTAAAGTACGAAATTCTGTCAGCCTCATCCTTTGCAATGGCCGGAGCCCATCTGCCAAGGTCATAAGACCCATGGTTAGCAGATGTGGTGTAGTATCCAGAGTTGTACTCTGCGCCGAAGTTACCTTCAACGAAGTATCCTGAAAGAATGCTTGATACGCTCGGCATATCGGCGTTCATGGAGAAGGTCACAGCTACTGCTCCCTTATCCGTACGGATAGTCAGACATTTCTGTGCTGATTCTCCGTTAGGATCAGTAGGCACTGCGCTGATACCGGCACCGATAATCTTACCCCAGTTATCCGGAATAATCTTATCAATTTCCTTCTCAACATAGATACGGGCTTCTGCGCTGGCAGATGCATCGTAACTGTCAGAAGAAACGGCATAAACCGTATTGATGTTGTTGACGTAGTTTGAAACGTTGTAAACAACACCGCTAACAGTTTGTTCACCGGCAGCAGTAACATTAGAAGATCCCTCGTTGATTGTCCAGTTAGCGTACTCAAACGTCAGAGTGTAGTACTCATCTGTATAGACAGCTTTCTGATAATCGTAAGAGTAAACATTATTGAAAGGATTAACGCCGTTAGAAGCAGTAGAAGTATACTGCATATAGCGGGTTGTCACCGTCCAATTTCCGTTTACGCTTTCGTTTTCACGAACGAGGCGCGAACCATTGCTTACAGTGTTGTACTGGTCATTAGCCGTGTACACGGTCTGCATAGCAGGGCTCGTCAAGTGACGATACAGATTGAAGCTGATGGTATTGGTCTTCTCTCCCGATACTGACCAAGTTTCAACTTCTGTCCATGAAATACGCTCCGTATTAGCGTCAACGATTTCACGGGTTACATCTCTGTACGTCTTTCCGGTCAACTCATCAGTCGGGGCTTCAATACGAAGGGCGCGTTCGTAAGGAACGGCAACTTCATAAACCTCCGGCGCGCTGGTTGCGCGGGTCGTGATATCTTCAGGGTCTTCGCGTACGACCTCTACATCAAAGTAGAGGGTTACGTTTACAACCTGAAGCTCGTCATTGCTGGCTGCAGCATTTTCAGAAACCTCAACTCTGTTAAAGTTGATGTCCTGGATTGCTGAGTATACAAAAGTTGTATCCCCGTAAGAGAGATACTGATACTCGGTTGCAGCAACAACATTCTCACCCTCATTGAAACGGAAGTTATAATCCATTGCTGAAGTAGCAGTGGTAAAACGACCGTCAGCGTCTCTTGAAACACGGTCACCACCATGTGATGATCCTGCCAAAGAAACGTGCGAGAGTTGAGCTTCATTATTGACATACACCCTTTCAGGTGCTGTAAACAATGCCTGAAGATTCAAATCCTTCGCGAAGTTCTCGCGGCTAACTTCTTCAACATCGTTCTTATAGGTAACAATGTCACCTGAAACGGTCTGGAAGTCTGTCACGAGAGACAGAGTTGCAGTTTCGAAAGCAGCGCGATAATCACTGTTTTCGATCTTTGTTTCATACTCATCCGGCACTTCTGGAACATATCCGTTCTTATAGATACGGATTTCCGGAACGCGGACAACGTATGTGCTGTCCCAGCTCATTTCGCTGCATGCAAGCTCCACATTAAAGCGGAGATCAACATCATACACCGTTGAATCGGCGTTAGATATTGCTTCATTAAGAGTTGCCTCGAAAGAATCGTAAGCAACGTTCTTAACTTCTACACATGCAAAGGTAGTGTCAGCAACTTCACAACGAAGTGCCTGCCATACGGCAGCAGCTTCGACGGTTTCGTTACCGTTGAATTTGAATGTATAGTTCTGCTCCTTGTTAATGGTGCAGAATTCATCATCCTGATCTTCGGTTTCAGAAACCACAGATACCACTGTATCACTGCACAGTACATCGTTAAGGAGTGTTTTTTCAGCCACGTACACCATGGAAGGTGTCAGGCTAAAGTTCACCTCTAAGTTGAGATCGCGTGCAAACTCTTCAACAGCAAGAGTATCGCCGTATTCAAGAATGTTACGCACACCCTCAATGGTTTGACGAACTGTATACAGCTTCATGGAAACTGTATCAAATTCCATCGTCAGGTCAACGTTGTAACGATAACCGTTGTCACCGTTAGGCTCCTCATTTTTTACGAACTCCGGTTCCTCAATGCCGAGGAACGTGCTATCTTCGCAGCTTACCATAAAAGTAGCTGTCAACATCATAACTATCGCCATGATGAAGAAATTTCTTGTCTTTGCCATAATCTTTATTTTTTTTATTATTATTCGATTTAAAATGAAAAACAAAAAAGTTTTTAAGGCATACCAAAGTGATGAAAAATCTTTTCAAACTTTCCAATAATCGACACAATAGCATACATAACTTAATATTTTTCATTATTACTGTAGCATAAAAATGTCAAAAACACAAGCAAAAAAATACATTAAAATGCATTTTTGTACAAAATATGACGAAAGGGTTGCTTTTGTCCTCAAGAACGCGAAAATCTTAGAAAACCCTCTTTTCAATGAAAAGAACGTATATAATAAACTGATATACCTATGGATATCGTTTGCCGATTTTTGACGAAAATAAAAAAGTTCAGCCAATACTCTTTTTCTGTCATGCCATAAATTTCTGGACCCCTAATATTCGCGGGCATACCCGCTCATAGGGGTGACAAGAAAGAAATAGCACGCCCGCTCTCAGGCAGTGACAAAATGTGCGGCTGCCTCTTAAGCGGTGACAAACCTTTTATCCTTCCACAAAAATGCGGCCGTTTCTGATTTCGGCATATCCGCCGAGCGGAATGGTGTTTATCGGCGTGGTATGCCCCATATCAATATTGGCAATAAGCGGCATATTTTTAAGCGCCGGCTTGTTTCTCAAAATAAATTCCAGTCCTTCACGCGTTACCTTGGAGGCATTCTGGAAACGACCGATAACCAAACCTTTGACATTCTTAAAATCATCCTGATTAATCAAAGCCTGCAGATTGCGTTCAAAAGTAACGAGCTTGGATTCTTCATCGTCTTCCAAAAATAAAATCGTGTCTTTCTCAAACTTCGGCCGGTACGGCGTGCCTAAATGCAAATTAAATGTACACAAATTACCGCCGATGATTGTCCCTTTGGCCTCACCGCCTTGAATTTGCCACCAGCCGTCGTTTTTAACAAATTCACGCTTGTCCTGATCCAAAAACCACAAATCATCGCTCCATTCCGCCGACGGTAAAATCTCACGTTTTCCGCCTTCAAACAAAGCCTTGACCATATTTTCCAAAGTATATTTGCAGCCTTTTTTCATTCCCAGACTGCTGTAATGCGGCCCGTAATAGGTCACAAGCCCGGTTTGGGCATAAATTGCCGCATGCAAGGCCGTAATGTCCGAAAAGCCCATGAAAATTTTCGGATTTTGGCGGATAACATCATAATCCAGATGTTTGACCATCTGGTTGGAGTTAAACCCGCCGATAACCGTCAAAACAGCTTTGACAGATTTATCTGCAAACGCCGTCATTAAATCCGCAACCCGTTTTTCAACCGAAGCCGAGCCCGTTAAATCAAAATTTTCATCTGTGGTATTGGGCGCAAATTCAACTTTTAAGCCCAGACCCGCCAGACGTTCCTCGGCAATCTGCCGGCAATCGGCGCCAATCAGTTTTAAGCCGCGCGCCGGCGCCACAATCATGATTTTATCGCCTTTTTTTAATCTTTCGGGTATAATCGTCATTGTTCTCTCCTTAAAATAAAACTTATTTTTCCTGATAAATATGGCAAAACGTTACCGGCTTGACATCCGTTGCTTTGTAAACCATTTTACGGATGCGGCTGCGGATAAATTCTTTTGCTGCGGCATTGGCCCCGCCGAAGTTATGAAGTTTTTCCTCAATCAGCGGAATAACTTTTTCTTTAATTTCCCCGGAAAGCTCTTCCCATGCTTTTTCTTCCAAAATATCAATTGAAGAAATTTCCAAATCTTCCACCCGGTTATCGCGGCTGATGACTGCGCTGATAAACAAGCTGCAATTATATGCGATACGGCGCCGGTTATGTACCAAATCCGAACTTAAGGCAACCGCCCGCCCGCGGTCAACGCCGATAACGTCTGAGGCCACCTCTTCGGTTTTAATGATTTGACCGTTTTGTAAAAAGAACATATCCCCGTTTTGCCCCGAACAAACCTCTTTGATACCGCAGCTTAAGGCAAAACGTTTGTGTTCGCGGATAAAGCGCTTGTCACCGTGCACCGGAAAAACAATTTTCGGTTTTAAGATTTTATACATTTTCTTTAATTCTTCTTTGGACGGATGTCCCGAAGTATGCACCAGCTCCGTTTCATTGGTGATGACCGTAACCCCCTGGTCAATCATCAGCTCCTGCATACGCTCGATTTTTTCTTCATTACCGGGAATAATCTTGGAAGAAAAAATAATCGTATCGTTTTTATCCAATTTAACATATTTGCTCTCGCCCTTGACAATTGAGCTTAAAGCGCTGCGGTAATTGGCCTGCGATCCGGTACAGATATAAAGCGCCTTGTCGGCGGTAATGCCCTGTACCTGCTCGGGAGTATGAACATTAGGCAAATCTTGAAAATAACCGCACTCTTTGGCAAGCTTGACATTGCTTATCAGGCTTTTGCCGATTAAAACCGGCGTGCGTCCGGCAAGGTCTGCCGCCATAATCAGGGTTTCCAGCCGCATCAGGTTGGATGAAAAGCAGGTAACGATTAACCCGCCCTTTATACTGGGAATAAGCTCCAACAGCTTTTTTCGCACCATACTTTCGCTCGGCTGGGGTTTGTCAAGCATGACATTGGTCGAATCGCACACAAACATATCAATCCCGGCTTTTCCGGCTGCTTTAAGCTCTTCCGTGCCGGTCGGCAGCATCTTGATACATCCGTCATCAAATCGCCAGTCAGTGGCATGAAAAACATTGCCAAACGGCGTACGGATAAAAAGCCCGCAGGTTTCCGGCACCGAATGCACCAGCGGCACAAATTTAACCATAAAATCGCCGGCCGTTATCTCAGAACCCGTTTGAACTTTATTGATATCCACGGCATTTTCGAGATTATATTCTTTTAAGCGTTCTTTCATCAATCCGGCGGCAAAAGGCGTGGCATAAACCGGACATTGCAGTGCCGGCCAGATTTGCGCAATTGCACCCATATGGTCTTCATGACCGTGGGTAATAAACAGCCCCAGCACATCTTCTCTAAGCTCCTCCAAAAACGCCGGTGAAGCATAACACATATCCATTCCCGGATAATCGTCATTTAAAAAACCGTATCCGGCATCAATCACAATCCATTTGCCGTTCACGCCGTATGCATACATGTTCATGCCGATTTCATCGGCGCCGCCCAGCGGCAGAAAATAAATTCCATTCTTGTTTTTCTTCTTCATCTTTATTCCTCTTTAAGGGCAAAAACATCGCCGGCCAGAATTTTATGCATTTTCCCTGCAATCTCAAGCTGCAGGCTGCCATCGTCATTTAAGCCGGACAATATGCCGCTTATTTCTTTATCCCCTTGTTTAACAATTATTGTTTTACCAAGATTATATGCGTTGTCAAGCCATTGCCGCTTAAAAGCATTAAAACCTTCTTGCCGCCAGGAAAATATCATTTCATCCCATATAACAACAAATTTATGCAAAACTTTTAGCCGGTCGGTTGCTGCTCCGAGCGCATTCAACCCTGCAGTCCGGTAACCGGCCGCCGCCGTTTCCGGATGTGATACGACATTAATACCGATACCCATAATCCAAAAACCGTTTCGGGCACGTTCAAATAAAATCCCCGAAATTTTCGCCCCATCGGCCAAAACATCATTCGGCCATTTGAGCAGAAGGGAAACATCAGGGCAGAAGGCTCGCACGGTTTTTAACACTGCCAACCCGCTTAAAACCGCAATTTGACCGATGTTGTCAAGTTCTGCCGGAAAAGCAAACGACATAAACAAATTTCCTTCATCGCTTATCCAGCTGCGGCCGCGCCGTCCCCTGCCCGCCGTTTGGCGCTTTGCCGTTACAATACACGGACAGTTTGTTTCGGCACACAATTTATCTGCCGCATTGTTGGTACTGTCGGTTTCAGCCAAATCAAGCCACGTCCACATACCGATTTTTTCCATTTTCTACCCCGCCAAAGCTGCCCATTGCATTTGTATGTCCAGCAATTGCGGCCGGCAGACCAAAAGCAAAATCAAGACCGTTAAAAACACCAAAATGGCATAAATACTGTTTTCCGTCCGGTCAAAATTTGTATTTTTCTTACTAAAGCAAACCGCTCTGACAACTTGGAGATAGGCCGGAATTAACAACAACATTCCGCCCAAAACAACCGCCGTCAGCCCAAAACGCGCGGTATGGGCAAAGCCGCCCATTGCCGCCCAGATTACCCAAAATCCCGGAAGCGGCGCCAAACCGGCTAAAGATGCCATAAAAAACAACAAAGCACCGGCTGCAAACGGACGAACTTTGGCAAAGCCTCCTATCATATTTAAATTGTATAAATAATCGCCGCGGCTTTTGAATCCGTAAAAAACCGTATAAATCCCGGCAAGCGCCAATATATACACCTGCATATAAACCAGACCGGCAAAAACGGACTTATCAGTAAATGACGCTGTTGTCAAAAGCATAACGCCCAGATTATATATGCCGCTGCAGGCAAATATTTTTTTCAAATTGCGGCTGGTGTTGGCACCGATTGCACCGACAAACACCGATAAAACGCCCAAAACAAGATACATGGCATCAAGATTATCCATCAGCGGCCGCAAAACCTGTAAATTAACTTTAATAAAAGCCGTCCATAAAGATATTTGGGGTACCAGACTAAAATAAAACGCCACCGGAAGCACCGCCGGCGCAATCGTATCGGTAAACCAGAAATGCAGCGGAGCAACAGCCAGCATAAATAAAAAGATAAATAAAATTCCGGCCAGAATAAAATACGTTTTAAGCGTTCCGGCGGCAGCTGCTGCTCCTGCCGAATGCTGTAAATCCCAATTTTCGGGAGTAAGAAAATATAATGACAACGCCGCCAAAAAAATAAAAAACAAAACACTTAAACCATACCGGCTGCTGATATTATGCAGCTCTTCCGTCTGCTGGCTTAAGTACAAAAACAAATAATTAATCAGCGCCAAAACCGCCATAGCCCCGAACAAAACCCCGAAATTAACCGTTGAGGCAATTGTATGACAGCATAATAAAGCAGCCAAGGACAAAAAACAAAAAAGACAAGCCGGTAAATCCTCGACAACAAACCATTTTAAGGATAGAACCAACCACAAATACACGACCCCTGCCGTTAAAACAAAAGTCCAAATTGACGGCACATTGGCTGAAAAATACGGGATTGCCCAATTTTCTTCCTTAATCAGCAGAGAAAATACAATGCTGGCAACAACTGAAATTTTGGCTGTTAAAAAATAATCTTTAGCCGAAAAGCCGCCCCAAACCCGTTGTATACCGAGCCAGAGCATACCGGCAAATAAGGCAAACATGTTCAAAAGTCCAAACATTCCACTCATTGTCAGTTTCCTTCAATTAATAAACAAACCACAAAGGCTTGATAAAAGACAGAAAAAGCACCATCACAATAATTGTTCCGGCAGCAAAACGCAAATTATCAATATCCCGTATTTTTTCCTGACCGGGCAAAAGACAGGATTTATCACGCAGATCGTATAAGTTTTGCAACTGAAAAACAGCCGTCAGCAACATGGTAAAAACCGCCGTTGTTCCGATATAGACATCCGTATTTAAAATTTCGGAAACAATAACGAAATTATTCCAGAAAAGCGCCGATACCGGGAACCCGGCTCCGGCCAGAATTAAAAGAGCATAAGCCAGAGCAGCCTTAGGTTGAAGGCAGAGAATGCCGTTGGGTGAATTCTGCAGTTTTTCGCTTTCGCGATCAATATAAAAAACAATCATAATCATTGCCGCAGAAACCAGCAAAAAAGCAAACATCGAATAGGCAATATTGCGTTGCAGCACATCGGTCGGCGAGAACACGCCCAAAAGATATAACAGATAATAAATGAAAATATATGAAAACAATTTATCCCGCGAACTGGTCGAACTATAACCGCTGAAAGCAAGATAAAGCATCGTCAGAACGCATAAAAATTCAAAAACCGGCACGAAAGAAGAAATTTCTTCCGGCACCACGGCCGGCCAGAAACGAATAAAACCATACAATCCGGAAACCGGCATCAGACTGACGCTTGTAAAAACCAGCGGATTTTTTAATGCCGTATTAACCGAACTTATCCAGTAATGAAACGGCCATACCGGAAGCCTTAAAACAAAGGCTAAGAAAACTCCGCTCCAAATGAATATTCCGGCTTTCCGGGGCATTTGAATATCTGAAATATGATCAATCATAATGGCATCGTTTTTTGCCGCATAAAGTGCTGCAACAGAAATCAAAAACAAAAAAGCGCCCAATATATTGTATAAAAAGAAACGGGAAGCCGTTTTTTGACCGGAACCGTTGCTTAAACCGATTTGCACGAACAAAGGCAAAATCATCAAAACAAAAAAGATATAAAAGGCAAACAAATCCGCCGCCAAAAAAAAGCCTCCGGCCGCGCTTAAGAACAACAGACTTGAAAACAAAATGCCTTTTTGGCTTTCTTTTACATCTTTAAGTCCGAAAATTCCCAACAATAATGCGACATGAATACCCAAAACAATCAGCAAGGCCAAAACATCTGCACCAAACGTCAGACTTCCGCCTGGCGCAATCGGCCAGGGAATACGCCCAAAAACCTGTATGGCATCCAGATTAACATCAATTAAGGAAAACAGTCGTAAAATAAGCAAAATATTACAACAGACAATCCAGACAGAAACATTGGCGGCATTACGCGAAACGCCGGCATCATCGTCACGGGAAAATGCAACAAACAAACTCCCGAACAGCGGCAAAAAAATAATAATAAGCAAAAGGTTTTCAGCCATTAAATCCTACTCCTTAAGAAAAAAACAGCCAGAATCAAAAAGCTTGTCAAAACGAACAAAAAATAACGCAAAGCCCCTTCCCGGTTAATCTGGCGGAAACTCCGGATAATGATACCGGCTGAAAGCATAACCGTTGATACTAAAGTCTTTTCCAAAAAAACAAAATCAACCAAAAGGGTTAAAATACGTCCGACAAACTTTACCGGCCGGGCAATAACCGCGTTATAAAAACCGGAAAAGAAATCAGCTTTTTGCAGACTATCACAATATTGATCTTTTAAAACACGTCGAACCGGTTTCAGCCACAATAAAAGTGCAAACAAAATGATGCTCCAAACTCCCGGCTGCCATATCGGATATACATCATAAACCGCGATGAACGATAAAACTGCCGTCAAGATTAAAACCGGCAACGGACGATAGTCTTGCATGCGGGTAAACAGTGAAAGTGTATTTTCCTGCAACTGCTGACTAAACATATTTGCTCCGGCAAGCAAAAACAAAAAGCTGTATCCCCAGATCCATACTGAATTTATTTCCGTACGAAAAGAAAACAGGGTTAAAATAAAAGCTGCCGTTACCATTACGGATGCAGCCAAAACAACATATTTGGCCAATAAACCGCACCCGGTCCGGCAGCCGGAAAAGACAACGGCATTTTCCCGATTCGTGTAATAATGAAGATAATATATGCAGATATTAAATAAAAAACCGCAGATAAAAAGCCAGGAAAAAGAAAGATTCCATGTCGTTCCCGTTTCAGCCAGTTTAGCCAAAACCGCCATAATCATCATGCTGAAATATATCGATTTTTCCTTTAAATTTTTCATAATAACCGCACCGGCAGCCCCCCATAAGACAGTCAACATCAGGAGCAGGTTAAATATAAAACAAAATACTTCATATTCAACAAGATAAGACCTCATCTTAAAGAGAAGAATTAACGATACTGCCGGTGTTGACAGATATGGTATCAAAATCAGACGGTGAAACCTGGCACTTTTCAAATCAAGAAGATAACTGTGAAAAATAAAAAATCCGAATTTAATCAGTAAACTTATCAAAACGACTGCCGCCATCAAAATTTGGTAATTTCCCAAACTCGGATATTCCGCCAGCGATTCCATATCTAAGTTTTGAAGCTTGCCGTGCATCAAAGCAAAAACAAGAAACAATCCCATATCTGCCGCCAGATTATAAATACCGTAACGGCGGCCTGCATATACATCCTGGATAAGTATCTGGCTTAAAATATCAATAACAAATACAAAAGTTATGACCTGGATAAAATTATCCCCCGAAATCAGCATAATAAAAGAAACCAGCATTAAAATGATTAAAGATGAAAAAGCTCTTTTCTTTTTTTCATAACGAAAAAACAGATTATTAAACAAAGAAACGACAGCCACGACAAAAAAGGGGAAAATAACAGCATAGTTCAACAAAGTCGAATTAACACTAATTTTGATATCACCGCTTGCCGAGCTGTCCCACAACATTAAAAAAGAGCTTTCCGTTCCGGTTTGCCAACTTCGGATAAAGTAAAAAAACAAAGCAGAAACAAGCAAAAAAGAAATACTGACAATGATATTATCATACCGCCGGCGTAATTTCCACAGAGGAAAAATACCAAGTATCAACAAAACCAGAACAATATTTGCAATCATATAAAAACTCACTAAAAAGGGGCGTTACAGCCCCTGAAACAAGCAAAAAAAGCGGTTTAATCCATCAAGGCTTTGACATCTTTTACGATTCTGACCGGCACGGCATATTCCCGCACCACTTCATCATCATCAATTTCGACAATCTGCAAAGTTGTAACCGATTTCAAAGGTAAGCGGGCACCTTCCACGATATCATCAAAATAAACCGTACTTTCATGGCTGCGGTATAACAAAGCATATTGAGAACCATCATACACAAACAGCGGATTTTCAGCCCCGCCGCCGCGTTGTTGAATAATAATGAGAATTTCCCCTTTGTCATTTTGTAAGATATCATACCTGCTTTTAGATCCTGACGAAGCCTTATTTTCAGCCATTTTTAACCTCTGTATCAATAAATTTCACATTATTTGTAAGTGAAGATAACATATAATTATTAATAAATAAACAGCATTTTCACTTTTTTTAACTTTTTTTATTTTTTTTATTGACACCATATTTTTTATCATCTATATATCAGCACATCAATTTGAGGGCTCGTAGCTCAGTCGGTAGAGCATTTGACTTTTAATCAAAGGGTCATGGGTTCGAATCCCGTCGGGCTCACCAACAAAAAAACACCTTCCCTTGTGGAGGGTGTTTTTTTTGTTGACGAGTTCGGCACGGCAAGAAGCCATATGGTTCGGAGCGGAAAGTTGGTGAAAACGAGCGTTGAGCTTAGCAAATCGCTTAGCGAAATGCGATGTTTGAACCTTACGGCGCGAGGAGGACCCGCTTGCGGGAGTACCCAATCCCGTCGGGCTCACCAACAAAAAACCTAGGAAAGCCTAGGTTTTTTTGTTTATATCAGATAAAACACATTGTTCAATTTTGTTCACTATTGTACATAAAAATGCGAGTCTTTTTCACTTTTCTTGTACAAATCGTGTACAATATTATTCGGCGTCTAAAATTTTCAACTTATACCCAAGCTTGTTCTTGACAAAAAAACAAAAATGAATTTAATAATTGTTTCATTACCCTAATTATTAATATAAATTATGAAAATTATGAAAAAAAATCCAAGAATTGCTTTGTTTGCCGGCGTTTTTGATCCCTTTACCTTGGATCACGCCTATGTCATAAACCACATTTGTGGAGATTATGACAAAATAGTTGTTGCTATATGTCTCAACCCCGGAAAAAGGACATTACTCAGCCTTGAAAAAAGGGTCGAAATCATCAATGCAACCCTTGATGAATATCGTCACAATCATCCGGATTCAGGCTTAAGCCAAAACACATGTGAAATCTGTGTCAAGGAATACGATGGAATGACTGTTGATGCTGCCATCAGAGAAAAAGCTTCCGCCCTAATCCGCAGTTGTTGCAAAACTCTAAACGATTACGGGCAAGAGCAAAATCTGGCTGAAATCAACCGCCATCTGGCAGAAATTCGCGGTTATCGTTTAAGGACGCGTATCATTACTGCTGAAAACAAGTGGGCAGACGTTGTCTCTTACCGCCAAATTCAACAGTTATGTTCATTGGGCGAATACATTGCTGTTCGCAAATATGTCAGCAATGCCGCTTATCAGGCATTAATGGCTGAATACATGCGGCAATATTTTGAACGCTCTTTTATATTTCTTTGGACAGAAGACAAGCGCAAAGCCATCTGGCAAAAAATCTACGCGGCATACCAAAACCGCAGCTATCACAATTTAGCACATCTTGCATATATGTTAAATTGGATGAGCATTTACAACAAAGAAAACAAAAAAATTTCTAAGGAACTGATTTTTGCCATATTCATTCATGATTACATCTATGATGTAAACAGAACGGATAATGAAGACGCTTCATTTGCGGCAATGGCGGAATATATTCCGCAATCATGGGATCGCCGGTTGATAAAAGCCTGTGTATTGGCAACAAAACACCAAACACCGGCACAAACACCTGACGAACAATTGATTGCCGACCTTGATTTAAGCATTCTCGGATGCTTTGAACCTGAAGTCTGGCAACAATATGAACAAAGCATACGCCAAGAATATATTCTTTTTAATGACAAAGAATACTATCAAGGACGCAAAGACTTTTTACAAAACATGCTAAAAAAAGAGCGCATTTTTCAAACGTCTTTCTTTTATGAACGGCTGGAAAAACAAGCTCGGCAAAACATTTTGGCAAGTTTACAACAACTGCAAAAAAACGGATTTTAAATTATTAAGTTATGAAAAAAATTGAAATTTCAAGTCTTGTGCTTGCCATAGCAGCCATTATCCTGTTTTGGATATTCGGCTTTAACGGAAACAACAAAATTTCCGGCATAATGCTTATTATCGCCGGATGTGGCTGTTGGCTCATGCTAATCTGCCGTTTCATCAACTGGCGGCGCAATCGATGGCTTGCTTAAAAAAAATGAAAAACTCTGCCTTTACATCAAGGCAGAGTTTTTTTAATCTTCTGGCAATAAAAATTTAATTGATTTATAAAAAAACACCTTGCTTTCAGCTTATAAAAATGCTATATACAAAAACGTACTTAAATTATTTTGTATTTATGAGAAATAAACTTAAAATTGCAAGTTCAACTTTAGCCCTGACCGGGATTATTATTTTGTTATTCTTTGGCTCTAACATGAATACCAACTTATCCATTATAATAATGATGGCCTCTTTAGCCTGCAGTTGGATATTCATTTTAAGCGGAATTTATTGGCACAAACCTTTTAAATTGTAAAGCTCTGTTTCCCACAGAGTTTTTTTTATACCCAAAACTGCCCATTTGGGCGGATGTCTTGATAATTTTTTATATTAAGGTATCAATTCTGTACATTTTAAGAAACTATACATTCTTCCTTTACCTTCCTAACGGTATTTTTTAACGTTCCACTGGATTAACAACTTTTTTTGCCATATTTTCACGCCATAAAAAATGGGAGCTTAAAGCTCCCGTTATTTTTTCTTGCTCATAAATTCGCCGTTTTTCGGCTCATTAACTCGCTTCGGTCACCGAAAACTTAAGCGAAAGCAAACTTCACTGTCGCTTGTTTACTTTCGCTAATGTTTCCGTAATTGGCGCTAAAAAACAATTCACCGGATTGTTTTTTTAGCGCCAACCCTTAAACCACTGATAAGCGTTAACGCAAACCTTAACAAGCCAGGCCTTAAAAGCCTCAAGCCCGTCCGCTTGCCAAATATCAACCAGAACTTTCGTGGCATATTTGCGTGAATATTCGTCCTTATGCTGGCACATCCAGTCATGGAAGCAGCTGGCACGAATACCCTGCCGTAAGTCTTTGTTTGAGAACAAAAGGGTAAACGGCGCCATCACCGTTACCCCGTCAAACTCAAATCCTGAAGGCACTTCAATATCTTTATATTTCAGACTTTCAAGCGTCACATACTTGCCGTTATATATTGCAAATTGAATAATCATGATACAGCTCCCGCCACATTTGCCGTAAAGCTTGCATCCATAGCAGCATTTTCAGCAGCATAGCCTGTTATAGTATCAGAGTTTACATTATAAGTAGCATAATTTTGAGCAATGTAACCTGTTTGAGCAGTCAGGTTTACAATTCTTCCGTAATAAGCACCATTAGAAACTGTACCAACGTTTAATGATGCTCTACTCAAATCATCTGATAAAAATAAGCACCCTCTCCAGTAAGGATAACTGGCTAATTCTGTTGATAAATCAATATTTAACTTAGTCCATGAACCACCGGAATATTGCATGACGACATAATCGGAAGAATTTGTTTTTGTACAGGTCAATATTTGCGTCTTGGCATTGAATGTAATTGAACATTTAGCTCCATAATAGTCTTGTAAATCAGCGGGCATTTCAGTCTGTGTTAAAGCTACAATATCCAACTGACTGTTTACTTTAAGCAATCTAAGATTATACTCAGCACCCCCTAAAAAATAACTTTTACAAATAATATATTGACAATCCTGGGTACACCCAACAGGGGTAAACCACCCAGGGGTTTTCCAAGTTCCTTCAACTAATCCGTCATCCGTAATCTCCCAATATTTACCACTACTGCCATAAATGGAATATAGGGTTTTATAAACATCAAGATAAACCAAAGAACCTCGTCTATAATCAGTATTAGGCGTTGTCAAAGTATATGCATCGGACAAATTTCCGGTTGTATAATCAAAGGTTCGAATAGTTGAACTATTCGGCATACAATAATTACTCTTATATCCAGGTATAACAACCATAGAAACTAGCCCGTAAATATTATTATTGTTTAAATTGTAATAAGAAGGCTGGACATCCGCTGGGGAGAAAACACTACTTAATAACAAGGCTTCATTTTCCCCATCATAAAAATAATAGTTGAAGCCACTGCAAGAACCCGAAAAACTAGTTGATATTTGTGTTGCTTCAGTTCCTGTTAAACTGTATACATTACTACTCTTGGACCCATATTGACCGGTGGGGTCGATAACATTATTGGCTAGAAGATAATAAGTGGATGTCCCAGAGCTTCCATGCATTTGATAACTGCTTCCTTGAACTTGTCCGCCATCATTTATCCAAACTTTCTGCCCTGTGCTGATAGTCGAGCCGGTTTTGTTAACAGCGGTTACGGTGGCGCCCCCGCCTGAGCCGCCGGAACTTACAGTTGCATTCGTTTTTCCTAACATCTTGTTTTTTCCTTTCGTAAATGTTTATTTCGTACCTTATTTTATACTTAAAACCCGCCGTTTGTCTTGTATCATGATGTACTTTTTTGCCAACTCTTGTCATCTTTTGTATCGTTTTGTAATCCTTTATCAAAAAAGAGGCGGTTTCCCGCCCCTTATGCTATTCGGCTGCTGTAAAGCATTTATTTTTCCCGTATTACTCTAAACCCGACAGTTTTATATCCAAAATCCGGTTTTCGTCCCTCGCCGCGATATTCGGTACGGCAACTGGTACGGTGCGAATACCATGAACCTCCTTTAACAGCTTTTACTTTTTGACCTCTTTCTTTACCATGCTCAGCCGTAATTTCGGTTGATGTCCATTCCCAGACGTTTCCCCACATATCAATGGCACCGGCAGCAGAAAGTGTCTGTTTATAAGTGTCTGCCGGAGTTGTTCCATTTCCTTTACCGCAATTCATATCGGCATCTTTAGGCATATGCCCGGCAGCCAACTCCCATTCTTCTTCGGTTGGCAACCGATAAACCGCCGTTTCATCCTTATCTGAAAGCCATTTGCAATAGGCCACAGCATCATAATATGACACATTTACAACAGGATGTTTTGCTTTATCGGCAGGTATGGCAGGAACATCCTTTCCTGTTTCTTTTAGGAATAAAGCATATTCTTCATTTGTCACCGGCATATAGGCAATGGAAACATTTTGCGCCGCACCAAATACGGGCAGATAGCCGTCTGTTGTTTGGCGGGCATTCGGTCGCAAACGGGGGTCGGTAAAACGCCGCATCGTCTGATTGATGCGGTTCTCACGCTCACGCAGCATTTCATCTACAATAATTTGCATTTCTTCTACTTTTGAATAATCTCTGGCGGTTTGCTTTAATTCTTCCAATTTAGCTTTTTTCTTTGCCACAACCTTATCATAATTAATTTCCGCCTGTTTACGCAACGCCTGATAATTTGCCTCTGTCGGACTCTTCCGATAGATGGCAATCAAACGCTTTGTTTCTTCGCTTAATTCGGGACGCTCTTTTTCGATGGTTGTACTATATCTGAATTGTTGGGTTTCAGGATTAATCTTACCTCTCTCGGTTGCATGAACTTCACCAAACATACACAGACCCACAACCAGAGCGACCCTTGTTAAAGTAATTTTATTCATAAAGTTTCCTCTCAAAAAATATACTATTTAACAACATATAAGAAAACAATTTACAATTATATAAACGAAACCGGTTTCTCCAAAGTTCATTATTATACTAATAAATATTCCCGGATAAATCTTCCAGTTTGTCGTATGATGGTGCATTGTCCATATTGTCTTTCCTTTAAACTGATAATAATAAAATATAACTTTATTCATGGAAGCAATCTACAAATCAGGCATCAAAAATTACCAACAAAAAAAATTATCACAACAGACAAAAGCAGCAAAACCGCCTCTTAAGCACATTTTGACAAAAAAGTTTGCGGAAAATTTTTAATTGCATGTTAATCACAAATAGTTTATATTTTAACTAAGTTGGTTTATTATAGCCATGCGGCAGATAACCGTTGATAATTAGGGAGCGCATCATGAATATAAACGAATTTGAAGATTTAATGGACAGATGCCGTATCCTGCTGAATGATGAAGGCAATGTTTCGTTTACGCCGTTTTCAGACAAAGATGAAGAACGTATCAGCAAAATTATTACCGACAACGGTTTGGAAAAAATCTCTCTGAATGATTTTAACAAGATTGTAGCCCAACACCGATCCCTTTATATGGCACGGCAAAAGCTCAAGCAGCAAAAAGCAGAACAATTCTCCGCAATGACGCCCCGGCAAGTTGCCGAACTGCCGCTGGAACAAAAGATTGAATATATGGAAATATTGTTTCCGCGGCGGCAGACTGTTAATGAACTAATGAAAGTCTGCCAAAAAAATGAAGAAAATATCAAAGCCTGCCTGTTTAATATGGATTTTCCAAAAAGTTTTTGGGATACGGAAAAGAAGCAAACCTGCCGTTACGCTTCATTAATTGCAAATCAGCCGGAGATTACCAATAGAATGAAAAACTGGCAGGAAACGTCTTTGGATGAAAAAAAAGACGTTATCCGACAAGCGGCAAATATCTTTGAATATGTATACGGCACGGCACCGAAGATTGAATTTTTTACCGAAGCCAGACGAAAGGAATGCGGGCTGAACGAGAATGCACACATCAATGCGGCCTATTATCACAAAGGAAAAATCTATTTTAACGAAGAACGTTTGCAAAAAAGCGATAACTTTTTTGCTGTATCGGTTATGTTTCATGAGGGGACACACCTGCGGCAGCACTGTGAAAATTTTAACAATCCGCTGATTAAACGGATTTTCGACTGCGACATGAACAACGTGACTTTTTATGAAAACGAGATTAACAATAAGGAATCCGCCGGCTATAAAGACTTATACGCCATGCAGCCTGGCGAAACTCACGCTCACGGATTACAGGAATATATGGAGCAACAACTCACCGAAAAAACCGGAATTGAAAAAGACCGGAATCCAAACAGTAAAGAAGTCGAGAGGATTCATAATAAAGCTTTTTCAATGGCCAAACTGACACAATATCGTTCTAAATAAGGGAAAGCATTATGAAGCTTTATCATTACATCACCAAAGGGAATACGGCACTTACAGAAGGAATCCTGTCTTTTGCAATGAATCCAAATGCCGATTTAAGTTATTATTACAAACGCACCGGCGGAGAAACAACTCATGCCGGAATCGTGCAATGGTTTGAAAACTGTTTTGCCGGCCGCAGCCGTGCTATTCGCGGTTTTTCAGAACCGATACGATGGACGGACAAAAGTATCAATATGTTCAAACCTTTTATTGAAAATGCCGATTTGTTTTCTATTGATTTAGAAACTTTACAAAAAGACGGCCTGATTGAAGCTGTTTATGTCAGTCCGGCAATCCGGCCGGATTTAGATAAAGATTTGCCGCAAGACATTGATGAACATCTGATAAAATTAGCCTCAATCAACGATATTAACACTTCTCCGGTGGATTGGTCGGTTTGTGATGAGAAACTGGGCCTGCGGTTTTCCGTTGTTCCTTATTATCTTTTGGTTATCAAAGGAGGCATTATCCCGCCGGAATACATAACACTGGAGAAATGAAATGCATTATTTTATGCTCGACCAAGAAAGCCTAGACAACATTACCCGCAACCCCAATCTGACTTTAGATATTCCTAAAAGCGGCTATAATTTCCGCGCAACAAACTATGTCGCCTCCAAAATAGCGGAACAAACCGAGGGATGTTCTTTTTTGGATACAACCCAATATTATATTCTGGCAGCAAAAGACTGCGACAAGGCTGACGACTTGGTACTTGACGCCTGTATGAGTGAGAAACTGATTACCGGAGAAATTGGCATTACCCCGACCGAAAACAATTTTCTGGCTTTGAACTGCATTATGAATATTACGGCGCAAACATTGAGCCTTAAAGACGTCAGCCAGCGGCAAATGGTCGTACCGTTGACGATTTACTCTGAAGATAAAGAAGCTCATGGCGTGGCACTATGTTTTGATTCCCACAAAGACAGAAATCATATCAATATCATGATTTTAGAGCAACATGCGTTAAGAGACGGCGGAAAGCTTGATTATTCCAAGGAAATAGATCTGACGCTGGCACATTTGCAGAAGATTTTTGAAACTCAGGGCATGAGCGTCAGCACTTATCAGAACGACAAGCCGATCTGCCGGGAAAAAGGCGTTTGCGGCATTGTATCAGCGGAAGTTTGCAAAAGGCTGTTGCAGGCAGAAAATCCAATGAAAACAGCGCAACTCGGCACAATTAAAATCAGTCGTGAAAAAGTTAACGAACTTCATCATGCCAATTTTTTAAATTATCAAAAAGACAATCCGGTACAAAATATGCCGATTAGAGATAATAATTATTCAAGGTAACAAATCATTGCCGACATAACGAAACCGCCGGCAAAGTTATCCGGTGATGTTTTTTCCAAGCTTATAAGCATGCTCCGGATAATCGGTATGTTTCACCGCACCGGCCGGCCAGACGCCGGGAACAATAATCCGGCCGGCATCTTCCCAACCGAGATATTTTAACAAAACATCATAATGCGCTTCAATCGGCACGGCTTCCGAAGCGGCCATGTTGGCATAGGTCATCAAAAGAACCGCCTTTTTCGGACGGTGAATCTGTCCGTTTATGGCATAAAAGCGGTCAATAACGGCTTTTAACTGCGCCGAAACGCCGAAATAATACATCGGCGTGGCAAAAACCACCACATCGGCATCCACAATATGGTTGCGGACAAATTCAAAATCATCCTTAAACACGCAAGGACCGTTCATGCCGCACTTATTGCAGGCAATACACGGATGAACATTCTTAAAAGCCGCATCAAAACGCTCAACCTGATGTCCGGCCTCTTCCGCACCTTTGATAAAATAATCTGCCAAAGTGTTGGAATTTCCATTCTTGCGCGGACTGCCGGTTAAAACCAAAATTTTCATATTCTTCTCCTTTGCTTCCGTTTTTTTCAATACTCCGGGCAATGCCGTCAAAGCCGCCGCAGCCAATGTCGTTTTAATAAAATTACGTCTGTCCATTTCTTACCACCATTTTTTTGTTTTACTGACGCCGGGAATGATTTTTTCACCCATCATCGGGGTTAAAACCTCAATATCCGTATTTTTCATTTCTTCAAGGAGCATATCAATTGACTCATGCCAGGGATGCAATGCCAAATCAAAAACCGCCCAGTGAACCGGTATAATCCGCCCGGCCTTTAACTCACGTACGGCCTTTGCTGCTTCACCCGGAAACAGATGCGTGTTCGGCCAGCCGGTATTCCAACCGTCAATTTCAATCGTAACCAAATCAAACGGACCGTATTTTTCCCCGATTTCTTTAAAATGCGTTCCGTAGCCGCTGTCGCCGACCCAATAGATATTTTGACCGGTAGCTTGAATAACATACGAGTTCCATAATGTTTTATTACGATCACCTAAACCACGTCCGGAATAATGCACGGCGGTTTCAGCAACAATCCGCAAGCCGTCTTGTTCAAATACATCTTTCCAGCCGAGTTCGGTTATATTCGCAGCCGGAATTCCCCAGCCGCGAAGCGCTGCCCCGATGCCGAGCGGAACAATAAAATGCGCTTTTTTAAGAGCCTGAACGGTTTTTCTTTCCAAGTGATCATAATGGTTGTGGGTAATCACCACATAATCAATATCCGGCAAATCCTTTAATGCAAGCGGCGAAGGATTATAACGCGGCACAACATACGGCAGCGGTGCAGCATTATAAAAGACCGGATCAAAAATGACGCGCTTTCCGGCAAGCTCCATAATGGCCGATGAATGCCCAAGCCAGTAAAAAGCAAAATTTTCCGGTTGTTTCCCGAAACTGTCTTTGTTCAACGCCATCTGCGGCAAAGATGTTTCCGGCGCAAACGGCGAACGGAATAAAAAGCGGCTCCAGCCGGCCGGACCGTTGCGGACATTGTTAAAATCATAGACCATTTTCTGCGGACTTTGAAACTCGCCGTTTTTAAAATACGGCAGCTTTTCATAAGCTTTCATTTCCGCCTCAGACGGCGCCTGCCCGATTTCCCGCCAGGCATAAGCACCCAAAATGATTGCAGCAACCAGAACAACAAGAAAAAATTTCAAAAAAAAGCTTAAAAACATTTTCATTATATACTCCGCTGATTTTTAATGAACATATTTATTATGGTTTTTAGAGCATACTCCAAGTCAATTGAAAAAATAAAATTTCAGCAATTTTTTATACCGATTTTATTTTCCGACCTGTGCTTGCTGATCTGCCGGATAACGATCACCCATAATTTTGACCTTTGCCAGCTCATCTTCCAGTTTTTTCCAATCTGTTCCCGGAATCGTCACAATCCATTTGGCATTTGGAAACATAAAATCAGGAAACTTCAAAACATTAAAAAGCCCCGGAGCTCCGGGGCTTTTTCTTATCTCATGAGCCGTTTTAATTTCGGCCTGCCAAGCTTTTCGGCCCGGTCATTAATTTTACGGAGTTTGATGTTTTCTTCATCGAAAAATTCCCCGATTATAGCAAACATCATCGGAACAAACAGTGTTGCCACAAATGTAGAAACAACCATGCCGCCAATCATGCCGGTACCGATGGCATGCCGGCTTGCCGCTCCGGCGCCACTTGACAAAGCCAAAGGAAAAACGCCGAAAGTAAATGCCAGAGATGTCATAACAATCGGACGAAACCTTAGTTTTGCCGCCGCAACGGCAGCTTCAGCATACGTTAAACCTTCCTGAACTTTCATAACGGCAAATTCTACAATCAGAATGGCATTTTTCGCTGCCAGACCGATTAAAGTAACCAAACCGACTTGAAAATACAGGTCATTTTCAATGCCTCGCATCCAAACTGCCAATAATGCTCCCAACACGGCAAAAGGAACCGAAAGAATTACAACCACCGGTAAAGACCATTTTTCATATTGAGCTGACAAAATCAAAAAAATCATAATCAACCCGAATATAAAGGCCTGGGTTGAGGCACCGCCGGTCAATTTTTCCTGATAAGCAGAGCCTATCCAGGAAAGACTGTAATCATTTCCGAGAACTTCGTCTGCGACATCCTCCATAGCCTGAATTGCCTGACCTGAAGAATATCCCGGCGCCGGATCACCCAACACTTTGGCCGACGGAAAAATATTAAACCGGTTAATAAGTTCAGGTCCGGTTATCCTTTCAACCGTAATAAGCGTAGATAACGGCACCAAATCACCGTTAGATGATTTAACATAAACATATCTCAAATCATCGGGCGATCTTCTGAAATGGGCTTCTGACTGTAACGTAACCCTGAAATTTCTTCCCATATAGGTAAAATCATTGACATATAAGCTTCCAAAAGTTGCCTGCATAACAGAATAAACATTGTCAACCGGCACATTCAAAGCCTTTGCCTTTTCACGGTCCAAATCAATACGATACTGCGGCGTACTGACAGAAAATGTTGTTTTAACATTTGCAAGTTCCGGACGTTTGTTGGCCGCATCAACAAATTCCTGGGTTTTTGCCATCAGCTCCTTGGAGGTTTTTCCGCCTTTGTTTTGAATATAAGCTTCAAAGCCGCCGGTCGTGCTCATTCCCATAATCGGAGGCATGCTGAAAGCATAACCGATTCCGTCATTGCGGCTCATTCCGTACCCGGTAAACAAACCGGATAAGGCATCGGCCGATTGTTCTGATTTTTGCCGCAAACTCCAGTCTTTTAAGGTGATAAAACTAATTCCGGAATATGTGTTCTGACTGGAGGAAAGCATATTAAAACCATTAATGGTCATAATATCTTCAATATTTTCATTTTTACTGACCATTTCGGAAACGGCATCGGTAAACTTTTCGGTTCTTGAAAGCGAAGAAGCTTCCGGCAGACTGTGTGCCATAAGTAAATTCCCCTGGTCTTCCATCGGCACCAAACCGGTCGGAATAATCTTAAACAGACCGGCAATCAAAACCAAAACGACTATAAAAACCCCGATACCGGTTTTCCTGTTATTTAGGAAAAATTTTACTCCGGAAATATACCACCCGGTTGCCTTTTCAAAGAAACGGTTAAACCATTGGAAAAAGGACAACGTTTCTTTTTTACGATTATTTTTAATAATCAAAGCACATAGAGACGGTGTCAGCGACAAAGCCACCAAAGCCGAAATCAAAACAGAAACGGCAATTGTGACGGAAAATTGCTTATACATAACACCGGTCATGCCGCCCAAAAAAGCTATCGGCAAAAAAACGGAAGAAAGAACCAAAGCCACGGCAATTACCGGTCCCGCGACTTCCTTCATTGCCTTAATTGCCGCTTCTTTTGGGGACAGCTTTTCTTCTTCCATTAATCGTTCAACATTCTCCAAAACAATAATAGCATCGTCAACCACAATACCAATTGCCAAAATCAGACCAAACAAGGTTAACAGATTAATGGAAAAACCCATGACATACATTCCGGCAAACGCCCCGATGATGGAAACGGGAACTGCCAAAATCGGGATTAAAGTTGCTCTGAAATTCTGCAAAAAGAGATAAACGACCACAATAACCAGCAACACAGCCTCAAAGAAAGTATGAATAACTTCTTTGATAGAAACGTTAACGAACAAAGTGGTGTCATAAGGTATGGCATAGGTAATTCCTTGCGGAAAACTTTTGGAAAGTTCTTCCATCTTGGCCTTAACCAGATTAGCCGTTTCCAAAGCATTCGCACCCGGCTGCAGATAAACGGCGAAAGCAACGGCTTCTTCCCCGTTAAATTTGGAGCTGACGCTGTAATCCTGCGCGCCCAGCTCAATACGGGCAACATCTTTAAGCCTTAAAGCCCCGCCGATTTCGTTGCTGCGTAAAATAATATTGCCGAACTCTTTTTCATCAACCAAGCGTCCCTTGGTATTAACGGAATACGTATAAGCTACGGAATCATCCATAGGCTCCTGTCCGAATTGTCCGGCTGCAAATTGGGAGTTCTGCTCCTGAATGGCGGCAATAACATCTTGCGGCGTCAAATTATATTCTGCCAGCTTATCGGGCGAAAGCCAGATGCGCATGGAATAATCCTGAGAAGCAAACAGCGAAGCATCACCGACGCCTTTAACACGTTTCAACTCATCCAACACATTAAGCAAAGCATAATTGGAAACATAAACCGTATCATACAATTCAGAAGTTGAACGCATGGCAATAACCTGCAAAATAGAATTCGATTTCTGCTCTACCGTCACGCCCTGTTTTGTAACTTCTGCCGGAAGTTTTGATGTCGCCATCTGAACTTTGTTATTAACGTCAATGGTTGCCTGATCCGGATCCGTTCCGATATCAAAAACCACACCGATGGTTAAATACCCGGAAGATGTTGCGTTAGAATACATATAAATCATATTCTTAACGCCGTTAATCTCCTGTTCCAGGGGAGCTGCCACCGTATCGGCCAGAACTTCGGCCGTTGCTCCGGGATAAACAGCGCTGACCTGAATTTCCGTCGGTACGATATTCGGATACTGCTCAACCGGAAGAACTTTCATGGATACCAACCCGGCCAAAACAATAATCAAAGAAATAACCGTTGCGAAAATAGGCCGGTTAATAAAAAACTTTGAAAACATTATTTTTTCTCCATCGTCGTTTGCGTCATATCAGATGATACCTCGGAAGACAGTATTTCCGGATTAATTTTCATACCGGGACGGATTTTAAGCAAATTATCAACAACGATTCTGTCACCCGGCTTTAGTCCGTCATCTATAATCCATTCACTGTTTTTGGTTGAAAAACCTGTCACAACCGGAACTGTCTCAACCGTATTATCATCTTTCAGACGGTAAACATAAGAGCCATTGGCCCCCTGCATAACGGCCTCCTGCGGAAGTACGTGCGCATTGGAACGAACCAGCCCTTCAACCGTCAGACGCATAAACTGTCCCGGCCGCAGACGTTTTTCAGGATTGGGGAAAACGGCGCGCAATTTAATTGTACCCGTTGATGAATCAATACTGGGGTTAACAAAATTAATTTTTCCCGGATAATCGTAAGTATGATCTGCATCAAAATGCAAAATTGCCTTAACGGCATCTTTATCCTGGGGATTTTTAATCTGGCCGCTTGAAACCATCCGGGCCATTGTCATCATTTCGTTTTCTGATAATGAAAACATCACATAAATCGGATCCAATTGTATAATATGCGTCAAAAGACCGCCATCACCGGATGTTGATATCAGGCTTCCCTCCGACTGCGCCTCCATACTGGTTAGGCCGCTTATCGGTGCTTTAACCTTGGTGTAATCCAAATTAAGCTGGGCGGCATCAACTTCAGCCTGAGCCAGCAATAAAGCTGCCTGCAAGGAATCATAAGTAGCAACCGCATCATCATATGATTTTTCACTGGCATATTTTTGCTTGTATAATTTTTCCGTCCGGTTTAACTGGGTTTTGGCATTTTTCAATTCAACCTTACTTTGTTCCAATTTTGCCTTAGCCTGATTGAGAGCCACCTGATAAGGCTCCGGATCAATTTCAAACAAAATGCTGCCTTCTTTGACCTCTGAACCTTCAATATAGTTGCGTTTCAACAAAATACCACCGACTCGGGCCCGGACTTCCGTTTCCTTTGACCCTTGAGCCCGGGCGGCAAATTCAAAAGTAAGAGGAATATTTTGCGGCGAAATAACAACGACCCCCGCATTCAAAAGATTTTGCTGCTTATCAGCGCCATCATCGTAACAACCGGTCAACAACAATGTAATCAGAAACACCGGAATTATTTTATAATTAAACAACATAGCACCCCCATAAAAAATTTAACGCATTAAACTTATGATAAACTATAATAAATTCGTAATAAAATAATATAGCTTTCATTTTCCCTCGGGATATTTACGTATGTATTTCTTTTGATATGATTATAACGTTTTGACAAAAGAATTGATTTATGGTGAAAAAAGTTATATTCTAAACACAATTATAAATAATAAGGTCAAAAAAATCATGGAAAATCCCGATATTCAACATAGTTTTGCCATGCTTGGCGAAAGGATTGAAAAAACAGCGGAAAATCCATACGGGTGGATTAGGCAAACGGCTGTAAACCCTGAAGACACCGTCTGCCTTGTTTTGGGCGGTCAAAGCACAACAACCGATTCCAGCGTCAATCATTATTGCAGTGAAATCGAAAAGCTCCTAAATGATAACGGTTTACGCCAAAACGTCAGAATTATGGGGATTATTAACAATTACGGCAGTGAACTTAATCCGGAAACAGCCCGGACCGAACTTATGAATGAGTTTAACCGCGGTGAAAAACATACCGGCGGTTTTAATGCCGAAACCATCAACCCGCAATATATAGAAGATATCTACGATATGATGATAAAACCACGGCTGTGCGATGAAAACGGCACAAAGCTGTCAACGGACGAGGCCTGCCGGCGTATGCGCAAATTAAATATATACGCTCATTGCCACGGCGGTTACACAGCCATGAAACTGGAGCGGCTGACCTTAAAAAAAATGGAAGAACTGGGCTATTTGCCGGATGAACGGGAAAAAATAGAAAAAAATCTGCTCGTCCTCGGTTATGCGCCGTTTTGCCCGTTGGGTAGCTCAAAATCAACCATGATTTCTTTTGCTTCGGGTGAAGACAAAGTCGTTTCGCATAATAATTTGTTTGAAAATACGTTGAAATACCTGAAAGATAAGCTGCACAAAAAACTTCCGATGAGTTTTTTTGCCGGCAAAAAAGGAAACCTGTTCTACGTATCCTCTTTAGGCAACGTCGATCAGCATGAATTTAACGGCTTTTCCCCGGATGAAAAACTTTTAAACGGCGACGGAAAGATGATGATGAAAATGATTCGCACCACCATCATCAACGGGGTTAAAAGCTCTCTGGGCAATATCCCGTTGGGAGAAACGCGCGATATTGTTGCCTGTTCATTTATCGATAAGGCATTTGTTGATTCTCTCCAAAAAAAAGGGGAAGAATTGTGGGAAAAACTGCAAGAGTTTGCTTTTAAAAACCGCACGGAAATTGTGGCCTACGCAGCCTGGCGCAAAGCCCGGGAGCAAGAGAGCTCAGATTTTCCTGCCACACCTTTGCAAAAAGAATCCGGCGGTCTGTGGCAACAATTAAAAAGTAAAATGGCGGATTTGACACATTCGGTAAAAACGATAAAAAATCAAGAACATGCTCCTGTGAGAGCTTCTGAAAACAAAGGTGAAATTCAAAACATCTCTGCAAACCAGAATTTACGCTAATTTGCAAATTAATCTTCAGACCGGCAGACATCTGCCAATTTAAAAGGAATAATCTGCCGTAAACATTCTAAAGAAGTTTCAACCTGAAGCCCGATCCGACCGGCGCTGAAAATAATTGTTTCAAAATTGCCGGCGCTTTTGTCAATAACCGTCGGAAAAACTTTTTTCATGGCAATCGGCGAACATCCGCCATGAACATATCCGGTTAACGGCAGCAATTCTTTTTGTTTAATCATTTCAAGATTTTTTTCACCGGCAACGACCGCCGCCTTTTTTAAATCAAGCTCCTTTTCAACCGGAATCATAAAAACATAATGCTGTTTTGATTTTGCAACCGTAACCAGAGTTTTAAAAACCTGCAAAGGATTTTGTTTTAAAACAGCGGCAATTTCCGCACCGCTCAAACCGGCAGCAGCATCATAATGATAACATTTGTACGGTGCTTTTATTTTATCCAGCATACGCTGGGCATTGGTTTTATTTTCCATATTTTCATCCTTTGTTGTCAAACTTACGTCTGAACATATTATTTTGTCAATTAATTTTCTTGACTTTTATGTAATTCATGCTACTTTGCCCCTGTAAAAATTTATTTTGTCTTCTAATTTTATTGATATTATGGAAACTAAAAATCTTCGGAACGAGGCTTTGGAAGCCGAGCTTCAAACGCATCTCGACATCATGAAAAAACTTTCAGATGTCAAAGGATGTGAAAACAGCTATTTCTACATTAACGGCTATTGCCATAGTTGGCATGTAAGTGCTCTCGATGCTTTGGAGGCAATTGGAATTGCCCGTCGTGGTAATCATGATGAACTGCTTTTCATGATTCATCAATACGGCAAGGCCGCTCCAACTCCGGGATGGGACTTGCATAAATGGTGTAATCCGTATCGCAACGAACACATCCTGCCTGATGAAGTTCAGGAAATCATTGCGTCACGCTGTAATGATGAAGAAATTGATGCTTACATCAGCTATCAGGGGTTTGGACTTGCCGGACAACGCAAGTTTTATGCCGCATCCACACATGCACAACGCATGCGTTACCTTTCCCGCCATGGTTTTCTTCCCGAAATTCAGGATCAGCTCCGTGCTGACGGCAATCAGGAAGAAATAGACTTGCACATTACCCGTCACGGAATGCACCCCGGCTGGGAAAAAGATGTTCTGGAAAGCAAAAACAGCGAATTATTTAAACACTGTGTTGCTTTACATGAATTTTCGATATTGGGACAATTACTGATGTGCCGTATCGGATCAAAGGCTGATTTCCTTTTCTACATTGAAAAATGGGGACTTTGGAATGAAGTTCATGCCGAAATGATTAACACCCGTTCGGAAGCGGAAATCCGGCAATATATCCGGACACACCGCTATTTATCCTTTGAAGGCGAGAAAGCCCTGCTTAAGCGGGGAAACCATGACTTGATTATGTTTTACATCTCATGGAAATGCAAAGATGTAAAATCCCTGCTCTCTGCTTTCGGCGTTAATGAAAACGGCAAAGGCGAAAACATCTTATCGGATACCATCAACTGCGACGAAAGAGTTCCCCGTCGCAATTACGTTGAAATTGCTTTTTGTCTGCAACGTGAAAACATGCCTGAAACGCTCAAAGAACTGGAAATTTTCCTGATGAATAACGGAAATGAGGATGAAATAACGGAATATATCATCTGGAAAAAACCATGTCCGGAAGCTGTACAAATTTTGTTAAACCGCAGTCTTCTTAAGGCAGTTCAAACATACTGCCAAAAGTGGATGTACTGATTTCAAGAAGTTCCCCGGCCATAACCGGGGATTTTTTTTAAAAAAGTTCTTGCCAAAATCGACAATTTGTGTCATATTTTAGAAGTTGGACAAAATAAAGGATGGAAAAATGGAAGAGGAATACGAAGTCAAAAAAATTGTAAATTTACCAACTGAAGAAATTGATCGCATTCAGGAAACAATTAATGCCGAAAATTTGGAGCTTATCGAAAAAGCCTATGAAGGGCATCGTATTACCTCGCAGGATCGCAATTATCTGATTGACTTTTATTCAGACGGTATGGGCGTTTACCGCGAGATATATCGTGCCTTATACGAAAGTTTCAAAAGGCCGGACAGAACCTGTGCATTTGACCCAAAAACCGGAAAAATTGAACGTGACGGCAACGGTAAACCGATAGACTACGGACTTAAAGCCGTGACCCCTTTTACCTGCACACGTCTGGAATATGTCGATAAATTTAATAACCCGATATATGTTATTTTTCCGCGCATGAAACAAGCTTCAAGAGCAATTGAAAAACTCGAAAGCAAATACAACAAAGATTATGTAAAATCCATGCAAAAAGCTCTGGATGCCTATTTTGAACAAGAGGACCGTGAAGCTTTCTGTGAAAGAATTCAAGATATTCCCCAGGGTAACACAAAACTCAATGATATCTTGCGCCTGACCATTACCAGCAAATATCTTTCCGGCGTGGAAAGAATTTACCGCGTTATCAGCGAAAACCGGGGACAGGACATCTTTTTTATTAATGAAAATGAAACCAGGAACAGGTTTTCCCTTCCTTTAAGCAAAAATGAAAAAAGATACTATGACATCAAAATGATTATGCACCAGCAAAAAGGAGGCAGAAATTTAAATGTTGAGGTTCAGTTGAAAATTCAGGCTCTTTATGAAGGAGATTTGCGTACACATAAAATATACGAAGAAGTACGAGCTATTGAAGCTAAACTTGCCAGAGAAAGATCTTTCACAGATCCTGTGGAAATACGCCAACAAGAAGCCAAAATTAAAATTTTGAACAACCGTATTCGCAAAATCAATGAAAATGCCATACATAAATATAATATGATGGTTTTGGACAAAGCCAGAAGAATTGAAGATGACGGATATCGTCCGCTCAGAATAGAACCGGATAATACTGACGGTACATACAATCAGTGCCGCCAGCACATCAGCAGAGAATATTTGGTAGAATCATATGATGATTTTGATCCCCAAACAGCTTTTTCCGCTGATAATGAAATTAACAAACTTTGTTTTCTTAGGATGATCGGTAAAATAGATTCCGATTTTGACGAAACCGATGAAAATGCATACAAGACTGTTAATTATAAATTTTCACGCTTAAGCCCGGCCGAAAAAGAGCGTTTCAACGGCATCAACGAAATTGCTCATCGTTATGCGCCCGTTGTTCAGCGTAAAATTCTGTTCCGGAGAAGGTTGGAATCCATGGAAATTTCTCCGATTGCTCCAACCACCAAAGAAAGAGATTAATAAAAAATCTGTTATAAAAATCCCCCGAGTTCTAAGAACACGGGGGATTTTTTCAAATTGCTTTTATTCGGCAACTTTAAGTTCTGCCATATGCTCTAACAATTGGCGTTTTTCCTTAACGTTTTCCTGCGCTTTATTCAAAAGCGTTTCATAACGTTCCGGATTGGCCTTATGGACAATCTGGAAACGCGTTTCGTTAGACATATAATCGGCCAGCGGTTTTGTCGGTGCTTTAGAATCCAGCATCAACGGTGCTTTACCTTCCTTGATGTTTTCCGGATTATACCGATACAACGGCCATGAACCGCTTTCAACCGCATTCTTCTGGTGCTCAATACCGTCTGCAAGGTTGAACCCTTGAGCGATACAGTGAGAATAAGCAATAACGATAGACGGACCGTCATAAGCTTCCGCTTCGTTTAAAGCTTTAATCAGCTGCATATCGTTCGCGCCAAAAGAAACCTGAGCAACATAAACATTGCCGTAAGACATGGCGATTAAGCCTAAATCCTTTTTCGGCAAAGCCTTACCGGCTGTTGCGAATTTAGCCGATGCACCCATCGGAGTTGCTTTGGACTGCTGACCGCCGGTGTTGGAATAAACACCGGTATCCATAACCAGAATATTGATATTTTTACCCGATGCAATGGCATGATCCAAACCGCCGAAGCCGATATCGTAAGCCCAGCCGTCACCGCCTAAAATCCAGACCGATTTCTTAATCAGATAATCAGCCAGATCATTTAAGTGCTTGGCCTCTTCGCCGGAAATGCCGGAAAGTTTGGCGCGCAGTTCTTTAACATTATCACGCTGGGCATCAATTTCGGCATCGGTTGACTGCGGATTGTCTAAAATCTTTTCAACCAGTTCGGCACCGATTTTATCTTTCAAACCATCCAGCAAAGTCTTGGCAAAAGCTGTCTGCTGATCAATTGAAAAACGCATGCCCAAACCAAATTCGGCATTGTCTTCAAACAAAGAGTTTGCCCAGGCCGGACCATGGCCCTTTTCATCCTTTGCATAAGGCGTGGTCGGCAGGTTACCCGAATAAATCGAAGAACAGCCGGTTGCATTGGCCACAACCATGCGGTCACCGAACAGCTGGGTCAGCAATTTGACATACGGTGTTTCACCGCAGCCGGCGCAAGCACCGGAATATTCAAACAGCGGCCGGATAAGCTGGGTTGTTTTCGGTAAATTCTTAACGACTTCCGTTCTCTTGACATACGGCAGTTTTTCAAAGAATTTCCAGTTTGCTTTTTCAGCTTCCAGATGATTTTCAATATGATCCATATTGATGGCTTTTCTTGAAGGATCTGCTTTGTTTTTAGCCGGACAAACCGAAACACAGATACCGCAGCCGGTGCAATCTTCCGGCGAAATCTGCCAGATAAATTTCTTACCGGCAAATTCTTTACCTTTATAATCAGCCGACTTAAAGGTTGCCGGAGCGCCCTGCAATTCATCGTTGGAAGCAACTTTCATACGGATAACGCCATGCGGACACACCAACGAGCATTTGCCGCATTGAATGCAGGTATCCTGATCCCAAACCGGAATTTCGGTTGCAATACAACGCTTTTCATATTGTGTTGTACCTGTCGGCCAGGTACCGTCAACAACTTCGGCAAAAGCAGAAACCGGAAGCTGATCACCGCGGTCGGCAATAATTTCACCGGTCAGTTTCTTGACAAATTCCGGAGCATCGGCCGGAACCGGAGGCAGACGGTGGAATTTGGAAGTAACGCTTGACGGATATTCCACTTTGTGCAGATGTTCCAAAGAAGCATCAACCGCTTTGAAGTTTTTCTCAACAACGGCATCACCTTTTTTGCTGTAAGTTTTCTTAATTGCAGCCTTAATCTGGGCAATAGCTTCATCTTTGGGCAGAATGTTGGAAATTGCAAAGAAGCAGGTCTGCATAACGGTATTAATGCGTTGACCCATACCGGTAGCACGAGCCACTTCAACCGCATTAATCGTATAGAACTGCAGTTTCTTGGCAATAATTTCTTCCTGAACTTCAATCGGCAGGTGATTCCAAACTTCATCAGCCGCATACGGCGCATTAAGCAAAAATGTTGCACCCGGCTTGGCAATTTTTAAGATATCGACCTTGTTCATAAACGGAAACTGATGGCAAGCCACAAAATCAGCCTTGCTGATAAGATAAGCCGACTTAATCGGATTGTCCGAAAAACGCAGGTGCGATGTTGTCATGGAGCCGGATTTGCGGGAGTCATAAACAAAATACCCCTGCCCGTATTTACCGGCATCTTCGGCAATAATTTTAATTGAGTTTTTGTTGGCACCAACCGTACCGTCTGCACCCAAACCATAGAACACAGCCCGGACAACGTCTTTCGGTTCGGTATCAATTGAATCGTCATAAGGCAGCGAGGTTTTGCTGACATCATCGGTAATACCGACCGAAAATCCGTTAATCGGGTGAGAAGACAACCCGTTGTCAAATACGGCCTTAACCATACCCGGTGTAAATTCTTTGGAAGACAAACCATAACGGCCGCCCACAATTTTCGGCATGGATGCAATTTTGCCGTTGGCATAAGCCTGGCTTAATGTTGCCACCACATCCAGATAAAGCGGCTCACCGGTTGCGCCCGATTCTTTGGTACGATCCAAAACTGAAACCACTTTAACCGACTTCGGCAGCACATTTAAGAAAGATTCTTCAGGGAACGGACGATACAGATGAACTTTCATCACACCGAATTTACCGCCTTTAGCATTTAAGTAAGCAATGGTTTCTTCAACCGTTTCACCGCCGGAACCCATGATGACGATAACTTCTTCGGCATCTTCCGGACCGACATAATCCACGACATGGTACTGACGACCGGAAATCTTGGCAAACTTGTCCATTTCCTCTTGCACAATGCCTTCAACTTTTTTGTAATACGGATTGGCAGCTTCGCGGCCTTGGAAAAAGACATCCGGATTTTGTGCCGTACCGCGGATAACCGGTTTTTCCGGACGCAGGGCATGTTTTGCATTGAAAGAATAGTCAACGCCTTCCAGCATTGCCCGCAAATCATCATCAGACAACACTTTGATTTTTTTGATTTCATGCGAAGTTCTGAAACCGTCAAAGAAATGCATAAACGGCACACGCGAACGCAAGCTTGAAGTCTGGGCAATAGCAGCCATATCATGAGCTTCCTGCACCGAATTTGAGCAAAGCATGGCAAAACCGGTCTGACGGCATCCCATGACATCGGAGTGATCGCCAAAAATTGACAATGCATGATAAGCCAGGGAACGGGCCGCGACATGCATCACAAACGGCGACAGTTCACCGGCAATTTTATACATATTCGGAATCATCAACAGCAAACCTTGCGAAGCCGTAAAAGTAGTGGTCAAAGCACCGGCCTGGATAGAACCGTGGCAAGCGCCGGCCGCACCGGCTTCAGACTGCATTTCCTGAACTTCAGGTACAACGCCCCACAGATTTTTCTGTTTGGCAGCCGACCATGCGTCAGCCCATTCACCCATCGGTGAAGACGGGGTAATCGGATAAATGACGCAGACTTCGTTCATGCGGTGGGCAACCGAAGCGGCCGCTTCGTTGCCGTCCATCATTTTCATTTTCACATCTGACATTTAAGCATCCTTAAAAGTTTTAAGTTACACAAATAAAAAAAGCCATCGTTCAAGACGGTTTAACGCCTGATCTCCCGGCCTTTCTGGTTTAGAAATAAAATTCTGCCTGTTTGATAGCATATTACACGGAAATTGCAAGTTTTTTTTAAGATTTTTCAACGAATTTTCGTTTTGTTTCAGACAATCTCCTGTAAACTTTTTTATTGACAAAAACTTCCGTAGAGATAAAATAACGACAAAATTAATTATTAACTTAAATATATCATTATGAATTTGTTAAACTACTATCAAAAACGCGGTACATCTTGTGATGTCCTAAACGATGCAGAACTCAGACAGGACATTTCAAATTTGCTGGGAATAGCCGTGATGCTTGAGGGACCGGGATTTAGATCTGCGCAAGAACAGGAAAAGATATTGGCTGAAAATCATGATAAAATCATTGGTTTTGCCTACTATCTTCTGGATTACCAGGGCGTTCACGATAAGATTTTTGCCACTCAGGCCAGATTGTTTTCCATTTTTGCCGGAATGATTTTTTTAAGAAATATTCCGTTTGCAAATGCCGAACACCGGCTGTTGGAAATCAGCCAAAAATTTGAATTGGCAACACTTCATCCCGAAAAAGAAAATGTTGCTGGCTTTATTCTTTGTAACTTTGAAAATTACAAAAAAGAAGAATTACAGCAAATCCGCTGCAGAATTGAAACACTTGCCATTGCAGACCTGTGTGATAAACCGAATGTAAATTTGTTGTACAAATCCTGTTGCCGGGAACTAAGCTGGTGGCAAATATTGTTCTGAAAAATAAAAAATCCCCGCTTTACAGCAGGGATTTTTTATTTATGGTTGACAAAATCCACAAAATGACTAAAATGATTTTATCAAACATATAATTTAAATATTTTTATAATGAACTTAATTGAATACGCTCAGATGAGAAGAAACATTCCTTGTCTGACATTAGAAGAATTGGGCAGTCTGCGCCGCGATATTCTTGTTCTCTTAAAAGAAGTCGGCCAGATTCAAACAAAACCTTTTTCCCCGGCAAACATACGCTTTATGCTTGAAGGAGAAAGAGAAAAACTGAAAGGTTTTGCTTACTTTCTGCTGGACTATCAGGGAATTCATGATGAAATTTTTGTTAAGGCCATGAAAGAACTGACAAGTTTCACCGCGACGGTTTTTACCTTTAACCTGCCTTTTGCCGGTGCCGAATATCGGCTCTTGCAAATAACTCAAAGGTATGATTTGGCAGTTTTTTGCCCGCAAAAAGAAAATGTTGCCAAGTTTATCTTATGCAACATCGAAAGATTCAGCCAAGATGAACTAAAGCAGATTTACCGTAAAATCGGAGAAGCATCGGTTCTCGAGTTCCTTGAAAAGGAATCTGTTCAGATTTTATATAAAATCTGTCGCTCAAAAACCAGCTGGTGGCACAAATTCTTTTAAGAACAAAGTAAAAAAATCCCCGGGTCATTTGAACCGGGGATTTTTGGGATTGGGTTCAAAATCAAACAGCCACTTTCCCTTTCAGGACACCATAGCTTTCATAGCCTTCCAATTCAAAATCTTCATACTTAAAATCGTTGATATTTTTTATATCCGGATTGATTTTCATTTTGGGAAGTTCTAAAGGCGTCCGGCTTAGTTGTTCTTTTACCTGTTCAAAATGGTTATGATAAATATGCGTATCACCCAGCGTATGGACAAACTCGCCAAGTTTCAATCCGCAAACCTGGGCAATCATCATCGTAAGCAAAGCATATGAGGCAATATTAAACGGCACACCCAAAAACATATCACACGAACGCTGGTACAACATACAGGAAAGCTTTTCGTTGGCGACATAAAACTGAAACATCATATGGCACGGCGGCAGTTTCATATCTTTGATTTTACTGACATTCCACGCCGAGACAATCATCCGCCGGTCATTAGGGTTATGTTTTAAGGTTTCAATCACGTTAGAAAGCTGGTCAATCCCCTCACCGTTCCAATTACGCCACTGCGAACCGTAAACCGGCCCGAGATTACCGTTTTCATCGGCCCACTCGTTCCAGATTCGCACACCGTTATCCTGAAGATATTTAATATTGATATCGCCCTTGATAAACCACAAAAGTTCGTAAATAATGCTTTTTAAGTGCATTTTTTTGGTTGTCAGAAGCGGGAAGCCGGCATTTAAGTCAAAGCGCATCTGGCGTCCGAAAACCGAGCGCGTTCCTACGCCGGTCCGGTCCATCTTATCAACGCCGTTATCCATTACATCACGCAATAAATCAAGATACTGTTGCATTATTTTCCCCTTTGTTTTCAATCGCATTTAAAATATGTCTAATCACGGACTGGTCGATAAAATCGCCTTTTTTAAGCCAGACGGAAGTTATGACATTATCCTCTTCATAATCTTTTGATATTTTCCGGTATTTTTCATACATGGCTTCAACGCAAGGCGTAATATCAACATGGTTTCCTTTAAGTTCCGGATTAAGCTCCCCCTGATAAACACTGTCCACCACGATATCCGGCAGAAAACCCTCACAATCTGTCATAAACGTCTTATAAATACTGGCGCCGCCTGCAAGGTAAAGCACACCTTCAAATCCGGAAAACTCATTGATGTCCGTTACGACAAAATGGTTTTCCGGATCCGAAACCTCATACTTCGGATTAAAACTCAAGACATAAATTTTGCGGTTCGGCAGCGTCCGGTTGGGAAAACTTTCATAGGTTTTTTCACCGGCAATCAGATTCTGTCCCTCCGTTAAACGGCGGAAACGTTTAAAATCAGAAGATACACGCCATGGGATATGCGGCCCGATGCCGATAATATTATCATCTTTATGCCGGCACCATACAGCAACAATTGTCATGTTTCAAACTCCTTTTACTTTTTTAAGCATAGCAAGCGAACATAAAATTTCAAACGCTTTTTATTGTTATATACAATCCCTGTGAAAACAAACGGAAAACATCTTTACATTAAGACTTAATTTAATATTTAAGATTATCTTGTGTTACATAAATCAAATAAAGGAAGATAAAATGTTACTGTTTTGGAATGGAATTGAAATCCCCGTACTTATCAGAGCCGTTGCTGCATTCTTAACGGCATTGATTTTATCACTGGCCTTAGGCGGGAAAGTTATCGGACTTTTACACCGCCATCAGCACCACGGCCAACCCATCCGTGCTGACGGTCCGCAAAGCCACCTGGCTACCAAACAGGGAACACCGACCATGGGTGGTTTGCTTATTTTGGGAACGTCCGTACTTTCCATAATTTTATTTGCCAACATTAGGTACCATTTTGTCTGGGTAAGCCTTTTGGTGCTGCTTGCTTACGGACTGACCGGTTTTATTGATGACTATATCAAAGTCACCAAAGAAACTCCGAATGCCATGACTGCCAAAGCAAAGTTATTTCTCCAGTTTATGACGGCTGTTGCCGCCGTAACAATTATTACCGCCGCGACACCCAATGCTTCGGACACGGTTTTATCCATTCCTTATTTTAAAACCGTATTTAACCTGTCCTGGCTGTATATTCCGTTTGCCGTCATTGTTATCTCCGGAGCTTCAAACGGCGTCAACTTAAGTGACGGGCTTGACGGACTGGCAGCAGGTCTGCTTATCTTAGCCTTTTCCTTTTTCGCCGTCATCGCTTTTATTGCAGGCTCTCCGCTGGCAGAAAACTTTTCCTTTGTTTATATTCCGCGCAGTGCCGAAATGACTGTTGTCTGTGCGGCCATTGTCGGATCCTGCTTAGGCTTTTTATGGTTTAATGCACCGAAAGCAAAAGTTTTTATGGGTGATACCGGATCGCTTGCTTTGGGTGCCTTGCTGGGTACGGTTGCCGTCATTGTCAAACAGGAAATTTTACTGGCTATTGCCGGCGGCATGTTTGTCATTGAAACATTATCCGTCATCATACAAGTATTTTGGTATAAAAAAACCGGTAAACGCTTTTTTAAAATGGCGCCGATTCACCACCATTTTGAGCAACTCGGCTGGAAAGAAACAACCGTTGTCACCCGTTTCTGGGCAGCAGGATTCGTCTTTGCCTTAATTGCATTGTCGGCATTGATATAAAAGGAGAACAGACATCGTGTTTGCATTTTCAAGGTTAAGCAAAAGCCGTTTGGCAAATTGGTGGTGGACTGTTGACAAAGTTACCTTAAGCCTGACCTTGGTCTTGATTTTTATCGGTGCCTTCCTGGTTTTTTCGGCCAGTCCGTCCGTAGCAAGGAGGATTGGTTTTGCCGATTACCATTTTATCAAAAGACAGCTTTTATTTATTTTCATTTCGCTTTTTATTATTTTTGCCTTATCTCTCCAACGGCTGAAAACCATCCGGCGGATAGCCATTATCGGTTATGCTCTCACCCTTATACTGATGATGTTTACGCTTTTTGCCGGATATGAAACCAAAGGCGCATCACGTTGGATCAGACTTTTTGGATTTTCTTTACAGCCTTCTGAATTTATTAAACCCACATTTGTCGTTGTTTCGGCCTGGCTCCTGGACGGCAGCAAAAAATTTGAAGATTTTCCGGGCGGACTGCTGTCTGCCGGTTTGTTTGCCTTAACGGCAGGTATGCTCCTTTTACAGCCCGATGTCGGTATGACGATTGTTGTATCATGTATTTGGGGATTTCAGCTTTTCCTGGCCGGACTGCCCATGGCTCTTGTCGGAATTCTGGGGCTTGTAGCTGTTGCAGGTGCCATCGGGGCGTATTTTACCTTTGACCATGTCCATGACCGTGTACAGCAGTTTCTTGCCTCAGGTGACAATTTGGGATACCAGGTTCGCAAATCCTTAGAAGCTTTTGCCAACGGCAATCTTTTGGGCCGCGGTCCCGGCGAAGGGACGGTCAAACTCAACCTGCCCGATGCGCATACGGATTTTATATTTGCCGTTGCCGGGGAAGAATTCGGTATCTGGTTATGTCTGATTTTAGTTGCTTTGTTTGGCATTATTGTCATCCGTTCGCTTATGCTTTCCTTAAAAGACAATAATTTGTTTATCGTCTATGCCTCTGCCGGTTTGGCGGCATCTTTCGGATTGCAGGCAATTATCAACATGGCCTCTACCTTACACCTGATGCCGACCAAAGGCATGACCCTTCCCTTTATTTCATATGGCGGATCTTCTTTGTTTGCTTCTGCCATAACCATCGGCATGCTTCTGGCCATAACCCGGAAAAATTCCTCGGCAGAAGACAAGGACGGACCTTTTTAACAAAAGAAAGGATATCAGATGTTTAACAGCTTATTTAAAAAAACTTTGACAGACATACTTCCCAAGGTACGGGGAAAATATTTAAAAAATGTTCCTTTAAGCAAGCATACCTGGTTTGGTGTCGGCGGTCCGGCCGAAGTCATGTTTATACCGGAAGACTTGGAGGATTTAAGCCATTTTCTGTTAAGACGTCCTTATAATGTTCCGATTTGTCTTATCGGCGGCGGCTCCAACCTTTTGATACGCGACGGCGGTATCCCCGGGGTTGTCATAAAATTGGACAGCCCGTATTTCCGGCAGATAAAAGTCAATGAAAATTCCATCACCTGTTTTGCCGGCCTAAAAAATATTGACTTAAAAAAAATCCTGTTAAACGAAGAACTGGGCGGACTTGAATTTTTATGCTCCATTCCGGGATGCATCGGCGGATCAATCAAAACCAATGCCGGCTGTTTTGGCAAATGCATTAAAGACGTATTGCTTTGTGCAACAATCGTTGACGGCAACGGCGAAGTCAAGGAAATACTTCCCGACGACTTGCAGCTGTCTTACCGCAACAGCTTATTTCCGGACGACTGGATTATTGTTTCAATCACGTTAAAAACCGAAAAAAGCACTAAAGAACAAATTAACAAAATTTTAGAAGAACAAAAAGAATACCGCATTAAAAACCAGCCTTACAATGAAAAAACCGCCGGCTCGACTTTTAAAAACCCGGAAGGATTAAGGGCCTGGGAGTTAATCAAGAAATCCGGCTGTGCTGATTTGCACATCGGCGGTGCCAAAGTTTCCGAAAAACATTGCAACTTTTTAATCAATACCGGAAAAGCCTCAGCAGCAGACATTGAAACTTTGGGCGATACAATTGTCAAAAAAGTAAAAGAACAAACTTCCATCACTTTGGAATGGGAGGTTAAAAAAATGGGAATTAACAAGTGATATGCTGCAAGGTGTTATAAGAAAATTCTCAGAAAAAAAACGTGACAAACCTTTCCAGGGTAAAAATCGCATATCCCTGCCTGCCGAAAGCCCTAAACGTATACTCGGAAATCTTTTGATTTTATTGGTAATTGCTGCAATTTCTGCCATTTTAATCACCATAAGGGATGATTTGGTCAATAAAAAAATCGATAATATAATGAACGATTTTTATGCTTTTTCATTAAAACACGGGTGGGCGGTAGATGATATTTTAATCCAGGGCAGACAAAAAACCACCCTTTCCGAGATAAAAAAACAAATCCCCTTAGACCGAAACAATAACATTTTGCAAATAGACTTACAGAAACTCAAAAATGGTTTGGAAGAACTGCCCTGGGTTAAAAGTGCAGAAATAAGACGTCGGTTTTTCCCGAACATTCTTCAAATTAATCTGCAGGAAAAAAAGGTCATCGCTTTGTGGCAGTACGGAAACAAATTTTATCCGGTTGATAGCGGCGGTAATCTGATTGATGCCGTATACACCCCGCATCAGCCGGTGCTGGTTATTGTCGGCCGAAAAGCCCCTGAAAAAATCAACGATTTGTTAAAAATCACTTCAACCACCCCCGAATTGCATCAAAGGATTAAAGCAGCCGTTCTTTATGCCGGCCGCCGCTGGGATGTCATTTTTGATGATATTGAAAACGGCATTACGGTTAAATTGCCGGAAAAAGACATCAAACAGGCCTGGGAAAAATTTTCCGAAATAAACACCCGGCACGGACTTCTTAAACGTAAATTAACCATCATCGATTTACGATATCAAAATAAGATAAGTGTAACCATTGATGATTCGGAAGCTTTTGATGAATAAAAGCAACCTGAAAGCGGGAGAAAAAAGTGAATCATTCTTTTAACCGGCCTTCTACTCTTGCAACTTTGGATATCGGTTCATCCAAAGTATGCTGTCTGATTGCGCATATCGGCCGTGATAAAAGAATCGAAATTGTCGGTCACGGCTACAACGCATCTCACGGTATAAAAAACGGTATTATTACCGATATAAACCAGGCAACGCTGTCCGTATGCAATGCTGTTGAAACAGCCGAACAAATGGCTAATGAAAGAATAAACCGCGTTATTGTCAATATTTCGGGGGAAAAAACCCGGAGTCTTGTCCGCAACACTTCTGTTTCTTTACATAAAAACCGGCCGGTGTCTGATGCGGATATTGAAAAATTAATCAATAAAAGCAATTCCAAAATCAACCTTGCCGATAACGAACTCATCCACTGTCTGCCGACAAACTACCGGATTGACAAGGGCGAACCGCTAAAAGACCCCAGGGATATATATGGTGAAAATTTAAGTCTGGACATCATGCTTGGATTTTACCCGGCAATGCTTTATAAAAACCTGGCAGCCGTCATTGAAAACGCCCATTTGGAAATTGCCGAAAGAGCTTTTTCCGCTTATGCTTCGGGACTGGCTTGCCTGGTTGATGATGAAAAAGAGTTGGGCGCCACCATCATTGATATCGGCGGCGGCACAACCAGTATCGCCACTTTTAAAAACGGATTTCCGATTCATTTTTCAACCATCCCCGTCGGTGGCAATAATATCACCAATGACATCGCCTGGGGGCTGACAACGTCGTTTGCCCACGCCGAAGATTTAAAAAACCGCCACGGTTGTGCTTTTTTAATCAGCCAGGATGAAACCGAAAGCATTAATGTTTATCCGGTAGGCGAAGAAGATGACAATTCCATCCGCCAGATTCATAAAGCTGATTTAATCAACATTATAGCGCCGCGCGTTGAAGAAATGTTTGAAATGATTGGCCGTAAGTTAATTGAACACGGCTTAAAAGACCTTACCAGCCACCGGATTGTTCTTACCGGCGGCTGCAGCCAGCTTCCGGGGATTCGTGAAGTTGCAAAT
>CALXUN010000012.1 GCA_944391705.1 uncultured Alphaproteobacteria bacterium | reverse complement strand
CGCGCCAAGGACTTATATCGGGAACTCCCCTTTTCAAGGAGTTTTTTAGTGAAGATGTCTTGTGGACACCACCGTCAAACGACGGCAATGTCTATATTAAAGAATTATGGGATTTTTGCAAGAAAAAAGATTATGGACAGAACGTTAAAAAAGATGGATTAACGGATTTTTACCAAATCATCCAAAACCGGTTTTTTATAATTCGGGCCTTTTAAAAATTTCCCGTCGGCGCGTTTTAAAGGCTTGCCGTCAACCAGTTTGGACATATTACTTTGATGAACACGGTCAAAAACCTCTTCCATCGGAATACCGAGGCTGACAACCATACCGCTTAAAACATACTGCAGGTCAGCCAGTTCTTTATACATACGGACAACTGTTTCTGCCAAAGGCTTGCCGCCGTTTTCGGTTTCCCGGATGAGCGTATCCAGCTCGATGTTGAGTTCTTGAGCTTCTTCATTAATCAGTTTTTGACGCAGTTTTAACAAATCGGCCGAATAAGGTGCATCAATTGCCTGCTCAAAAGCCTTATGGCATTGAGCGACGAGTTCTTCATATTTATTCATTGATGATTATCTCTTGCAGATTAAAAAACTGGTGCCGGTTAGTAGACTCGAACTACCGACCCACGCATTACGAATGCGTTGCTCTACCAACTGAGCTAAACCGGCATGGCCTTATAAATTGCACATTTAAAAACAAAAAGCAAGAGTTATTTTTATTTCCCGGCATAAAAAATAAACAGCTCGGAAAACTCTAAAGGCATTATGATTATTTTGCCTGTTCTGAGGCTGTTTTTTTAGCTTTTTTGGCAGCATAGAACTGGCTTTCGGTTTCTTCGGCAACTTTGCTTCCCTGGTGGATAACAATCTGCTGGAACGGAATTTCAATACCTTCTTCAATAAAGCGGCGGTTTATTTCATAGCGCAGCTCACTCGGAATAACCCAGCCGGCCCAGATGTTACTGGAATAACACCGCAGTTCAAATTCCAACGCGCTGGCGCCGAAATTCTGGAATAAAACATAAGGTGCCGGTGTTTTCAAAACTTTTTTATTGGCTCTGGCGCATTCAAGCAGAATTTCCGAAACCCGGTTGACATCCGTACCATAAGCCACCCCGACGGTAATGGATTGCCTGGTCCAGTTATTGCCGTGCGTTAAATTGGTCAAAGCTGATGAAATCAAGGTGGCGTTTGGAATAATAACACTGGTTTTTTTAAATGTTTCAAGTTCGGTGGAACGGATATTGATTTGTTTAATCTGCCCTTCCTCACCGTTAAAGACAACCCAGTCACCGACCTTAAACGGACGTTCAAACAGGATAATAATGCCGGAAACAAAATTGTTGACAATATTTTGCAAACCAAAACCGATACCAACCGATAAAGCACCGGCGATAACCGCCAGGCTGGTCAGGTTGCCGCCCATAACAATGATGGAAAGAAGTGTTGCAATGACAAAACCGACAAAGCTGACACCGGATGAGAGCGAATGTTTGATGCCGTCATCAATATCCAGTTTGGCAAAAACATTGTTGGTAAGGTTATTTTTAACGACTTTAACCAGAGCCAGAGAGCCAAAAAAGACGGCAATACCCAAAATAATGGCAATAAGAGAAATGCGCACGCCGCCAACATCAAACCCGAACAAAAGTTTTTTGACGGCATGCAAAATAACATCACCTGAAAGCCCCCACAGATTAAGCAAAATAAAAATGAAAAACAAAGCCAGAAGAGGTGTTAAAACCAAGCTCAGCCCGAAGTCTATTTTGGCCAGCAATTTACGCCGTAATTTGAAACTTTTGACCCAGAAGCTCATTAAAAAAATTCTTTTTAATAGTTCGCTTATCAGGCGGTGAACAATGAAAAACAATCCGAAAATAACGGCAGTTGCCATATAGCGGTTAAGAATAAAGGCGGATAATCCCGGATATCCGAATAAAGAAATGCCAAAAGTCGAAATGGTAATGACCGAGGAAAAGAAGATAATTTTAAGAGATGTACTCAAACCGGAATCTTCATCGCTTTCGGTTTCATCATCTTCGCTGCTCCGTTCTGATTCTGTCGGTTTTTCTTCTTCCCGGAAGACGGTTGATACCAGCAGAATAATGCAAAATGTTTTAACCGCGCAGGATATAACCACCAAAAAGTTAACCAGATCTTGCGAGTATTCGGCATATGCAGCCACTGCTTCTAAAAGCGAAACGGCGCCGATTAAAACAATGGATAAATATAAAGCATGGACAATTCCGATTGCTTTGGGTGTCGGGACGTTAATCAAGCGCCATTTTTCGTTATATGGGGCAAATGTAACCCGGGCGACGGCTCGTGCCAAAATAACGCCGAGCAGATAAGTTAAAAAACTGCTTAAGACTATCCCCAAAAAGCTGCCGCTGAAAATCTGCGACCCAATCATCCAGGCCAGAAAACCGCCGATAATCAAAGCCGGTATAACGCCGTAAGCAACGGCAACAAATACAGCCGCCATAATTTTTTGCCCGTAACGCGGATTTTCGACCTCGGCACGGTAACCCCAGTTCTTCATAATCAGCCGTCTTAAAAACAACCCGAGCCAGAAAGCGGCAATTAAAATAATGATAATCGGGATAAGGGAAGTCAGGACGGCTCCTTTGTCGGAAGTGTCAAGCCCCTTGTACCATTCTGCCGGTGAAATGGCAATGTCCCATAAAAACTGTATTAAGTCTTTAACGGCACCAATAAAGTTTTTCGGCTCAATCAAGACGGCTTGTTTATCGACCAGGTTTCCTAACAATTTTTGATTGCGGGCACTTAGAATCAGCAAGTTGAGTTCATCGATTTTGACCTGCAGGATATCAGCTTCGGCAATCCGCCCTTTTAAAATGGAAAGTTCGTTTTTAAATTCGGTTCTTTTATCCGCAATAACTTTAAGCTCCTGTGTTCCGTCCGTGGGTTCTTCACCCAAAGCATCCAATTGCTTTTGTACAAAGCGGGCGTCGCGTTCGTTATCTTGTTTGAAAGCAGCAATGTTTTTTGAAGTTTCATACAAAAAATTTGTATGTTCGTCAATGTCTTGCAGGCTGAAATTGCCGTTTTGCAAATTTTGTTCCAGAGTGCCGAGCTGTTGTGAAATCTTGTTAAAATCCAGCGCATTATCATCGGCAAAAGTTTTGCTGGGCAGCATAAGCAGAACGCTTAAGCACAGAACAGAAAAAAATTGAACAATTTTAGCCATTTTAAGCTCCGGTAAAAATTAATGTTTGAGCATATGCTTCATCACTTCAAAGGCATTTTTGGCCACGCTGGCACGCAGATTATCGGCCACGCACCAGAAGCTGAAGCCGTTTTCAACCGATAAATCCTGCCTTAGCCGGCTGATATAAATGTCATCTTCACCCTGAACGTCGTTTAAGCTGACATAGCCCCCGTCAAGCTGCTTGTCAAAGACAACCACACCTTTGGTTTCTTTCATCAGCTTGCGCACATCATCAACATCGACCTCTAAAGCGCATTCGGCATTGACGTAAAGCGCGGCACCGATAAAAGCCGGGACAAATGCACAGTTGGCGTGCACTTTCATATTGCCGCCCAAAACTTTTTTGGTTTCGGCATTAACGGCCCATTCAAATTTTGTTTCTTCGCCGATAAATTCGCCGACCTGCGGCAGAACATTGAAGGCAATTTGTTTTTTAAAAACCTGTTCATCATCGGCTAAGGTAGTATTCATATAAATTTTGCGCGTTTGATTGAACAACTCGTCCATAGCTTCTTTGCCGTAAACGGAAGTTGAAATGTAAGCCGAGGCAATCAGGCGTTTAACTGAAAATTTTTCATTAACTTTTCCAAGCGGCAAAAGCATTTGCGTGGTTAATGCCGACGGCACCGAAACAATTCTCTTTTTTGCCTCATGAACGGCCGTATCATTAATGCCTGCAATAATCATCGGCACATCGGTATCGGTAAATGTCGCACCGCTGCAATCAATGATTTTAATACCTTTGGCGGCAGCTTTGGGCAGATACCTCTTGCCGATTTCTTCGGTTGTGGCAAAAATGGCGATATCGGCCTTGGCAAAATCAAAATCGTCCAAATTATAAACATCCAGTTCGTCATCTTCACCGTACGAAACCATATTGCCGAGCGGACTTTTGGGCTCCAGGGCAATAATGTCTTCGGCACTGATGCCGTCTTCATACAAAAAAGTTAAAATTTCGCGTCCGATATTTTCGGTAACGCCGACAACTGCTATTTTTGACATTCTAAGACCTTTCTTAAATAAATTTACCTGCAGTATAAAAAAAAAGTATTTAAAAAAGGATAATTTTTTATGCCGAAAGAAATTAATGTTCTTTTTAATACCAAGTGGCATAAAAGCGGCATGTGTCGGCATTTTGGCTGCAATTGCTGCATAAAGTATAAATATCATCCAGGGGTAAATTTTTCAGGCATTTGCGATTGTCCGTACAATATTGATCGCCGTAGATGCTGTCTGACGTGCTCCACTCCCCATCAGTGCCGTCTTCCGAGGCAAACTGGTCTGTCAGAACAGAATGTAATTCATGCCGGTTTTCTTTATAAATATTAAGAAGATTTTGGCCAATGTCGAGAATGTTGTTTCTATTGTTCAAACGATGTCCGATACCATAAAAAGCAGGATATACTTTTGAATAATGTTTGTATTTACTCCTGTTATACTAACAAAATAACCATCCGACCAAATGATATCAACAGGAGTAAATACAATTTGTCTGCTTTTTGAATTTCATATCTTATATGTAACATGAAGACTGCGCAGGCGCAATTCCCCAACCAGTTCCCGCTGGTCGTACCTAAAGCGCCTCAACCCGGCTCCTGGTACTCGGTCGTTCCACACCCTCGTAGGCATGACATTTTTGTATTGTCACCCTATGAGGGCGCGATAGTGCCCGAATATTAGGGGTCCACAAAAAACAGGGCAATGATGTTTGATTTTTGGATGCTTTGGCGTGTCATTGCGTGTTATCAGCTTTTAAACAATTTTGTAAAAAAGTCTTCATCCGTTTTTCAATGAATTAGAAAAAAATTGTTGTAATTTATAAAAATATTAATATTTAAGCTCTAGCATTCTTACGGATAAAAAATCAAAATGGGTAATATAATATGCATGGTCTTCATCCGCTGATTGTCGATTTGGCCTTAATCACCATTTATGCCGCCATAACGACCTTAATTTTTAAAAAACTTAAACAACCGATTGTTTTGGGTTACTTACTGGCAGGTATTTTTGCCGGGCCGTATTTAAATTTTGTTCCTACGGTCACAGACCGGGAAAACCTGACATTATGGGCAGATATCGGTGTTATCTTTTTATTGTTCAGCTTAGGTCTGGAATTTAGTTTCAAAAAAATGGTCAGCGTCGGCAAAGCCGCCATGATTACGGCAACCTTAAACATCTTTTTGATGCTTTTTGTCGGTCACTATGTCGGTTTGTTTTTAGGCTGGAGCACGGTTGACAGCTTTTTCCTGGGTTCCATGATTTCCATGTCTTCAACAACAATTATTATCAAAGCGTTTGACGACTTGAACATTAAAAAACAGAAATTTACCGATTTGGTTTTCGGGGTTTTGATTATTGAAGATATTATGGGCATTTTGCTATTGGTTTTGCTGCCGACAATTGCGCTTGGCAACAACATCGACGGTGAGGCTCTGGGGCTAAGTACCTTGAAACTTTTATTATTTCTGGTTTTATGTTTTATTATCGGCATTTATGTCGTACCGACCATGCTCAAGCGGTTGAAAAATTTTCTAAACGACGAAATGCTTTTGTTAGTAACACTGGCTTTATGTCTGTCAATGGTCTGTCTGGCGGTTTATTCAGGCTTTTCTTCCGCTTTGGGCGCATTTATTATGGGATCTATTCTTTCCGAGACCGGCGTTATCAGACAAATTGAAAATGTTATAAAGCCATTAAAAGATTTTTTGGGTGCGGTGTTTTTCGTAACCGTGGGAATGATGGTGGATCCGGTCGTGTTTATCTCGCATGCTTACCCGATATTTATTATTACATTAGTGGTTTTAATCGGGAAAACCGTCTTTTCCGTTTTTGGTTTCGTTATTTCCGGAAAATCATTAAAAACGGCGGTATATAGCGGGTTTTCTTTAGCACAGGTCGGCGAGTTTGCTTTTATTATTGCCTCGCTTGGTATGAGCCTCGGGGTTTTGGATTCGTTTGTATACCCGATTATCGTGGCGGTTTCGGTTATAACCACGTTTTTAACGCCGATTATGATTAAGTCTGCCAACCGGGCTTCTAAACTGATAGACAGGTTTCTGCCGGAAAAATGGCAGAATTATATTGAACAGAGCTCGGAAACAACCGTGACGGCCGTTACCGAAGAAAAACTCTGGAAAGCGCTGTTTAAGAGCTATTTTACCCGCGTTATTGTTTTTTCCATGATTTTATATGCCATTATTGCTTTTGTAAACCGCGGGGTGCGGCCTTATATCGAAGACTGGCTGCCCAATGTACCGATGCGCCTGACTTTGACGGCGCTGGCATTTTTGATGATGGCACCGTTTCTGAAAGCCATGATCGGCTGGAACATGATTATCCCGGAATTGATTAATAATATTTTGGTTAAATTGCATTTACGTAAAGCACCGGTTCTGGAAACGGAAGAAACGGCCTGTGAAAATGAAATGGAGGTCAGTGATAAATGTGTGCCCTCCAGCCAGTCCCTTATTCAGAATGTTTTGCAGGAAAATAAGGAAAAAGTCCGCAACTTGTTTGTTTCCAACGAACGAATTGCCAAAATTTATGCTGTCCTATGGTATGCCCGTCCGGCCAACCGGCTGCCGCTTTTGATTTTGACCAGTTTCCGTTTGTTATTGGTGGCATTTTTTATTGTTACGGCCGTCCACCAGCTCTTAACCGAAAATGTTAAAGTGACGTTTGTCTTGCTGGTTGGTTCCGTCTTTTTGATTATGCAGTCTAAATGGCTATTAAACCAGTATTTAAAAATGGAAAGCCAGTTTTTGGATAATCTGAACGGGGAAATTCCGGAAAAAACAGAAACGGAAGAAATAAAACATTGACAAAAATCAACCAAGTGTTATTTTAATATCAAATTGAATTAATTATAAATTATTGTATATGATGCTAACTAAAAAAGGTTTGTTTTTACTGACCTGTACCATGTTTCTTACCGTGTTTGTACTTTGGACAATCACGACAAGCTGGCAGTTTACGGTAGTCTTGGTGGCTATGGCTGAATGTATGAGTTTGGGGATTCTTTTACTGGTATGTCTGCCTTTTTCGCTAAAACTTTTCGGAAAGGCGCTGGCAGTATCTGCTTTCTTCCTGATGCCCGGATATTTTGTCGGAGCAGCTTTGCATATTGGCAAAACAGTTTTTGCGCCGGCAAAAAGTTGGGAAATCCTGATTAATGCTTTTGGCGGTTTGTCGTTATTACTTGCCGTTGGTTTATTGACAATCTGGTTGTGGCTGTTGATTGCGGATTTGAAAGCTTCCGGCTTAAAGTCTGTTGTTTTGAAAAGCAGTCTGAACTGGATTGGGCGCATTGCCGCCGGGGTCACTCTTTTTGGTATTTTAAAGCTTGTTTTTTAAAACCCGGAGTTTTCCGGGTTTTTTTTGATGAAAAAAGCGGGACAGATATCCCGCTTAATTTGTTAAAGATGCCGGCAGTGCTGCCGGATTTGCATCAGAATTTTTCCAAGATGGTTTTCACCTTTTCCGTTGCATATCCCCCAAAAGGTATCACCCCAGTCATTGCCTTCTTCCAAAACGGCATCACCGGTATCAAGAAGCATCTTTTTTAAATCCGGATGATTGCAAAATTTTTGCTTTATCAACTCCTGCATGATTTCAAGCCTTCTTTTTTCCCAGCCGTCGGCTAAGTATTTCCGATGTTCTTCACACTCCCAAAAGGCTTTGGCTTCATAAGGAGTTATCCGGCTGATTTTCAATCGGATGTTTTCATCCCGGGTTTTGGCCGCCTGATAAGCGTTTTCAACACAGTCAAATGTTATACCGCCATAATAAATATTAAGCCGGTGAGAATAAAAACCGCCGCCTTTTTTGTGCGGATAAAAATTCGACAGAAACCGTGTTTCATCAGTTGTAAAAGTTGTAATTTTTTCCATAATTAACTTTAATAATTCAAAATACTTTTTTAAGTATAATTCCAACAAAAGAATTGTCAAGACGGCTCAATCAGATAAAATATCTGACATACAGATAAATTCCCGATATGATGATACTGACAATCATTACCGGCATGGCCCAGATTAAAAAACGCATAAAACTTATCGGATGTCCTTCGCGCTGAGCCAGCCCGGCGACAATAACATTAGCCGATGCGCCGATAATTGTGCCGTTGCCGCCAAAGCAGGCGCCCAAAGACAAAGCCCACCATACCGGCATCATGGCCTCTCTTCCGCCCATGGAAGGTTCCATGGATTGAAGCATCGGGATCATGGTGGCAACAAACGGAATGTTATCAATAGCGCTGGAAAACAACGCTGAAGACCCCAAAATCAGGAAGGTGCTTTTTTGAATGCTGCCGTCGGTTAATTCCACAAATCGTTTTCCCAGCATTTCTAAGACGCCGGTAACTTCCAAGCCGTGTACCAGCATAAAAAGCCCGCAGAAAAAGAAGATTGTCGTCCAGTCGACCAGACGGAAAATTTCGGCGGTTTTATCATCGCGCAGCTGGTGCGGATTGCCAAGAGTGTATAACAACAAAAGCACCGCAGCCCCAAACAAAGCAATAACCCCGTTGGCGATGTGTATGTGTTCAGCCGAAATAAAACCGGCAATAACCGCAAATAACACGGCAAGCGATTTATATAAAAGTTTGTAATCCGTAATACTTTCCGCTTCATTCATTTGTAATACCGTCGTCCGGTTGCGCAAGGTTGTTGATAAGGATTTGCGCCAGATAAGAACGAATGTGCCGATAAGCAGAGCCGTGGTTATAATAACAACCGGCGCCAGTTCATAAACAAAATCCATAAAAGAAAGTCCGAGAGCCGAACCGATAAGAATATTCGGCGGGTCGCCGATAAGTGTTGAAGTGCCGCCGATATTGGAGGCAAAAATTTCCAAAATAAGATAAGGGAAAGGATTGACTTTGAGCTTACGGGTAATTTGAAAAGTCACCGGAACAATCAAAAGCACCGTTGTCACATTATCTAAAAATGCGGAAAAGAAAGCTGTTACCGCTGTTAAAACCGCCATAATTCCGACCGGGTGCGCCCGTACTTTTTTAGCACCCCAGACGGCGACAAACTGGAACAATCCGGATTTTTCGGTAATGTTGATGATAACCATCATGCCGACGAGCAGTGAAATTGTGTTAAAATCAATACCGGCAAAAGCCTGATCCTGTGTCAGAATGCCAAAAAAAATCATGACTGTTGCAAACAACAGCGTAACAACCGCGCGGTTGAGTTTTTCGGTAAATAAAATAAGATAACAGACAGCAACCAGTGCCGTTGCCGCCCACTTTGCATCTATGCCAAAAATAAGTTCATTCATCGTCTGCTCTTTATTAAATAAAATGGATAAGGTAAAGGTAAACGGTAGATATAACAACCGAAAGAATCATCACCGGCATGGCCCAGATTAAAAAACGTGCAAATCCGATAGGGTGTCCTTCACGTTGTGCCAGCCCGGCAACGATAACATTTGCCGATGCTGCAATCAGCGAACCGTTGCCGCCGAAACAAGAGCCCAAGGACAAAGCCCACCATACCGGCATCATTGCTTCTCGTCCGCCTAAAGCCGGTTCCATGGATTTTAAGGTCGGAATCATGGTGGCAACAAACGGGATGTTGTCAATAGCCGCCGATACAAAAGCCGAAACCCACAAAACGCCGAAAGTTGCTTTTTGGATACTGCCGCCGGTTATTTCAATAAATTTTTGTCCGAGCATATAAAGCACACCGGTTTCTTCCAACCCGTAAACAATGGAAAACAACCCGCAGAAAAAGAAAATTGTTGTCCAGTCGACCGAAGCAAAGGCTTGTGAAACCTTTTGGTCACGTTGTTGGTGCGTATCGCCCAGGGTATATAAAAACAAAAGAAGCGCGGCGCCAAACAAAGCAATAGTACCGTTTTGCATGTGCCAGTGCTCGGCCATAATAAAACCGGCAATAACCAAAAACAAAACGCTTAAAGATTTGAAAAGCAGTTTTTTATCCGTAATACTTTCAGCTTCGTTAATTCCGGTAATCCGGATTTTATCAGCAGCGGCAGCCTGCATTTTGCGACCGAAGAAAAAGTCAAAAATAAGTATCAGAACAGCCATGTTTATCATAACGACCGGTGTTAATTCATAAACAAAATCCATAAAAGAAAGCCCGAGTGCCGAACCGATAAGAATGTTCGGCGGATCACCGATAAGCGTTGCCGTGCCGCCGATGTTTGAAGCAAAAATCTCTAGAATGAGAAAAGGATAGGGGGGTAATTTTAAACTTCTGGTAATTTGAAAAGTAACCGGAACAATCAAAAGTACCGTTGTGACATTGTCTAAAAGAGCGGAAAACACGGCCGTAACAAGAGCAAGAGCCGCCAAAATACCCCGGGGAGATGCTTTTACCAGTTTGGCCGAATAAATTGCGGCATACTCAAACATGCCGGATTTTTCGGCAATCCCGACAATAATCATCATGCCGATTAAAAGTGAAATCGTATTAAAATCAATGCCGGCAATGGCGGTTTTCTGCGTTAACACACCCAAAAAAATCATGGCTGACGCGCCAAGCAGAGCAACGACCGCGCGGTTAAGCTTTTCGGTAAATAAAATAAGGTAGCAGACAACTAAGACCGCTGCAGCAGTTATTTGAGGATTCATAAGAATTTCGGGCATCTGTTTTAAAATCTCCTTTTATGGGAAAAGATAACCTGTACCACAATATATATACGAGCTGTTTAAAAAACAAATAACAAAAAAAATTTATAATAAAAAATGTATAAAAAGTTTTTTTTAGTTGCAAGTCCGTCGGCTTCTCATAAACTGATAACATCATAAAAGTTTTTAAGGAGGGAAAAATGAAAAAACTTTTAATGTTGGCGGCATTGCCGGTTCTGTTTACGGCATATGAAGCCGCCGCGCTGGATCTGGTCAGTATGGCGCAAAAGGCGCAGGAAAAAGTTGATACGGCAACGGCAGAAGTTGAAAATAAAAAAGCGGAAGCTGCAGCTAAGGTGGAAGCAAAGAAAGCCGAAGCCGAACAGAAAAAAGCACAAGAAGAGGCCGCTAAAGCCGAACGGGCGGCAAAGCTGGAAGAATCAAAAGCAGCCTTAAAAGAAGACGTATCTAAATTAAAAGAAGATTTAGGTGCGATGAAAAATGCGGTTGCGGAATAATGTTATAGCTAAAGTTTGTAAAAAGGCTCCGGTAAAGGAGTCTTTTTTTATGAGGTTTGATATTTTTTATGTTTTGGAATTTTTTAAGGCTCGGCCGATTCGTTAAACAAAAAGGCTGCCGGAGTAAGAATTGTGTATATATACTAAAAAAACACTTGATTTTAATATATTTTATGATAATCATACTGATATCTTTCATAAATAATTTTGGAAGTGGGGCAAAACCCCGCTTCTTTTTTTAAGTAAAACGGAAAGGAAAATGCAGAAACACCCTTTACAGGATATACTTGAACCGGTTATTTCCGGGTTAGGGTATGAAACAGTCAGAATACTGACCATGGGCCAGGTTAATCCGACCCTGCAGGTTATGATAGATGTTCCTGACGGCAGCCGGGAAATTAATGTAGACGATTGCGTTTTGGTCAGCCGCGCTTTATCAGCGGTTCTTGATGAAAAAGATCCGATGAAAGACGCATATTCGCTGGAAGTCAGTTCACCCGGGCTTGACCGTCCGTTAACCAAGCCGGAACATTTTAAGCGTTTTGCCGGATATCAGGCAAAAGTCGAAACAATCAATGAGGTTGAAAAACGCAAACGGATTAAAGGAAAAATTATCGGCGTTGACAGCCAAAACAACATCCATATGGATATGGACGGCAAAGAGTATGCCATTGCCTTTGATAATATTGCCAAAGCTAAAATTGTTTTAACCGATGAGCTTTGGGCAAAATATGAGGCAGAACAGGAAAATATTAATCTTTAACTTTAAGATTTAAGAGGAATACAATGGAAAATATCGAAAATATGCCCAGACCGGAAATAGTTTTAGTTGCAGATACGGTTGCCCGTGAAAAAAACATTGATAAAGAAGATGTTTTCAGCGCCATGGAAGTAGCCATTCAAAAGGCCGGACGTTCGCGTTACGGCTTTGAACATGACATCCGGGCCAAAATCGACCGCAAGACCGGAGCGATTTCTTTGGCACGTTACCGTGAGGTTGTCGCCGATGATGCCGAGGTGGAAAATGAAGCTGCGCAGATTCGTTTAAGCGATGCCAAGGCATATGACAAGAATATCAAAGTTGGCGAATTTATTATTGATCCGCTGCCACCGATTGATTTTGGCCGTATTGCCGCTCAAACCGCCAAGCAGGTTATTGTGCAGAAAGTCCGTGATGCCGAACGCAACCGCCAATATGAAGAATACAAAGAAAAAATCGGTACGATTGTGAACGGAACGGTCAAACGCAATGAGTTCGGCAATGTAATTCTTGATATCGGCAAAACCGAAGCCATTTTGCGTCGTGACGAGATTATTCCGAGAGAAAAGTTTAAAAACGGCGACCGGGTGCGTGCCTATGTTTTGGATGTTCGCCGCGAGAACCGCGGTCCGCAGATTTTCTTATCCCGTACCTGTCCGGAGTTTATGGCAAAGCTGTTTACCTCCGAAGTGCCGGAAATCTATGACGGCATTGTCCAGATTATGGGAGTTGCCCGTGATCCGGGATCCAAAGCCAAAATTGCCGTCAAGGCCAATGACATGACCGTTGATCCGGTCGGCGCCTGTGTCGGCCTCCGCGGCATCCGTGTTCAGGCAGTGGTTACCGAACTGCAGGGTGAGAAAATTGATATTGTGCCTTATTCGGAAGACCGGGCGCAGTATCTGGTGGCGGCACTGGCTCCGGCTGAAGTGACCAAAGTGGTTATAGATGAAGAAAACGGACGCATGGAAGCCGTTGTTCCGCAGGAACAATTTTCAATTGCCATCGGTCGTCGCGGCCAAAATGTCAAGCTGGCTTCACAGCTTTTGGGAGCCGATATTGATGTTTTGACCGAAGAGCAGGAGCAGGAACGCCGCGCCAATGAAAACAAAGTGCGTTCACAGCGCTTTATGGAAGCATTAGACGTCGATGAGATGATAGCTCATTTGCTGATAGCCGAAGGTTTCTCAACAATTGACGAAGTTGCTTTTGTTGATTTGAAGGAATTGTCGGAAATTGAAGGCTTTGATGAGGATGTCGCAACGGAGCTGCAGCACCGCGCCAAAGAATTTGTTGAAAAACGCAACAAGGATTTTGCCAAGAAGAGCAAAGACCTGGGTATTGACGAACAGCTCAAGACGATTGACGGCTTAGATCAGGATATGATTATCAAGCTGGCAGAAAATAATGTTAAAACGCTTGATGACCTGGCTGATCTTGCAGCTGATGAGCTGATTGATATTCTAGGAGCTGATACTTTGACTCAGGTCGAGGCAAACCGTATCATCATGGCTGCCCGCGAGCATTGGTTTGCATAAGCGGCCGCATAGATAAAGAATTGAGGACAAAATATGGAAAAAGAAACAGAGAGAAGATGTATTGTAAGCGGGAAAGTTAAACCCGCAGCCGAGCTTCTTCGCTTTGTTAAAACCGAAGACAGCCGCCTGGTGCCGGATTTTAATAAAAAAATTCCGGGCCGGGGGCTGTATGTTACCAATTCACGCAAGATGTTAAAGACGGCGCTGGATAAAAATTTGTTTGTAAAATCAATCCACCAGAATTTAAAAATTGAAGATAATTTTTTAGAAACGGTGGAGGCTCTGCTGCATAAGAAAGGTTTGGAGGCAATAAACCTGGCACGGAAAGCAGGTGCAGCCGTTGCCGGTTTTGAAAAAGTAAAAGAAAGCATTTTAAAAAACAGAGCAGCTTTTGTTATTGCGGCAGCAGATGCCGGTAAAGACGGAAGCGAAAAAATGGAAGCACTGTCAAAAGATTTGGAAATATTAAAGATTTATACAATCAATGAATTGGACAATGCTTTAGATAAAGTCAATACGGTTTATATTGCGGTTTTAAAAAGCAGTATAGCCCAAATGGTGTATACTAATCTGAAAAGATATCAGAGTTTTTCAGATTAGCAAGGAGTATGGAGAGAAAAATATATGGCTGACGAGAGTGCAAAAGGCAAATTAACATTATCCGGGAAATCAACTCTGACATTAAAAAATGTCGGTAAATCGTCTGTTTCCGAGGGCCGGAAGATGGTTCAGGTTGAAGTGCGCAAAAAGCGTACCATCTCTTCTTCGCCGGCACCGGCTGCAAAAGTTGAGATTGATGAAGCAACAGCCCAAAAACTGCGTTTGATAGCCGAGGCCAAGGAACACGAGGCCAAACGCCGCCAGGAAGAAGAGGCCAAGGAAATATTGCGCCAAAAGCAGCGCGATGAACAGGCAGCACGCCTTGAAGCCGAAGAAAAACAGCGTCAGGAGGAAGAACGGCTGCGTCAGGAAGAAAAAGCCAAAATGGAAAAAGAAGCTGCATTAGCTGCAGCCAGCCGGCCTGATGCAAATAAAGCCGTTTCGGAAAGTGAAGAAAAACATTTTTCAAAGAACAAGAAAGCAAAGGATTATGACGATGAGGATGAAGATGAGGATTATAATAGTAAAAAGATGAGCTCATCAGCCTCGCGTCATTTAAGCAAAGAAGAGACGTTTGAACAGGAACGCAAAAAAATCCAGAAACGCAGTTTTGAATCACCGCGCCGTAATAACAAAATCAATGTCAACAGTTTCATGAATTCTGATGACGATGATGATTACGGGTTTGGTGCGCCGCGTCGCCGTTTTAAGAAAAAGCAGCCCAAACCGGCAGCTCAGACGGCAACCCCGGCTGAAAAAATCATTAAGGAAGTTATTATTCCCGAAGTTATCACGGTTCAGGAGCTGGCAAACCGTATGGCGGAAAAGAGTGCCGAAGTCATCAAAAAGCTGATGTCATTAGGTGTGATGGCTACCATTAACCAGCCGATTGACGCCGATACGGCACAAATTGTGGTTGAAGAAATGGGGCATAAATTTAAACGTGTTGCCGACAGCGATGTTGAAGAAGGCTTGACCGGTCCGGTTGATACCGAGGCGGATTTACGCCCGCGCCCGCCGGTTGTAACGGTTATGGGTCACGTTGACCATGGTAAAACGTCATTGCTGGATGCTTTGCGTGAAACCAATGTTGCCGCCAAAGAAGCCGGCGGCATTACCCAGCATATCGGTGCTTATCAGATTGAAGTTGCCGGCGGCCAGAAAATCACCTTCATTGATACGCCGGGTCACGAAGCTTTCTCGGAGATGCGTGCCCGCGGTGCAAAAGTAACGGATATTGTGGTTTTGGTGGTTGCCGCCAATGACGGTATTATGCCGCAGACGATTGAAGCGATTCGTCATGCCCAGGCTGCCGAAGTACCGATTGTGGTGGCAATTAATAAAATTGACCTGCCGGGTGCCGATCCGATGCGGGTTAAAACAGAACTTTTGCAGCATGGAATAGCAATTGAAGAAATGGGTGGCGAAAGTTTATGTGCCGAAGTTTCCGCCAAAAAACGCATTAACATCGACAAATTGGTGGAAGCTATTTTGCTGCAGGCAGAAATCCTTGATTTGAAAGCAAATCCCGACCGTAAAGCCGAAGGTACGGTCATTGAAGCCAAGATGGAAAAAGGCCGGGGCAGTGTGGCAACGGTTCTGGTGCAAAACGGTACCCTGCATATCGGGGATGTCTTTATTGCCGGCAAAGAATGGGGACATGTGCGCGCCATGTTTAACGAACATGGTAAAAAAGTTCATGAAGCCGAACCGGCGACACCTGTGGAAGTTTTGGGTCTGCAGGGCACACCGTCAGCCGGTGATAACTTTATTGTGGTTAAAGACGAAACGCAGGCTAAAGAGGTTACCAGCTACCGCATTCGTAAAGAACGCGAGGCCAAGCTGGTTAAAAGCGCCAAGTCGGCTATGGAACAAATGCTGGATAAAATCAAGTCGGGTGAATCAAAGCATTTATCCGTGATAATCAAGGCTGATGTTCAAGGTTCAATTGAAGCCATTGAAGGGACAATCAATAAATTTTCCAATGATGAAGTTTCAGTTCAAATTTTGCATGCTGCAGTCGGCCCGATTTCGGAATCGGATATTTCCCTGGCAAAAGCATCTAACGCTTTCATCATTGGTTTTAATGTCCGTGCTATTCCGCAGGCACGCGATATGGCTCGCCGTGACGGGGTTGATATTCGTTATTATTCCATTATTTATGATGTTGCCGATGACGTTAAAAAAGGTCTGGAAGGATTGTTGTCACCGGAAATCAGGGAAAAACTTCTGGGTTATGCCGAGATTCGTAATGTCTTTAACATCACCGGCGTCGGCAAGGTCGGCGGCTGTATGGTAACCGAAGGGTTGGTCAGACGCGGGGCAAAGGTACGTCTGCTGCGTGACAACGTTGTGATTCATGACGGAAGTCTGGCACAGCTCAAACGTTTCAAGGAAGATGTCAAAGAAGTGCGTGAAGGCTATGAATGCGGTATGAGTTTTGAAAATTATAACGACATTCAGGTTGGAGATTTCATAGAATGTTATGAATTGGAAACAATTGCAGCCAAGCTTTAAATAATAAAAGAAAAGTGTACTGAGGTAATTGTAAAGGAAAAAAATAATGGTACAAAAAGAAGCATCGCAGCGCCAGTTAAGAGTCGGTCAGGAAATAAAGAGAGTCTTAACTTCAGCTCTGGAGCGTGGCGAAGTTCACAGTTCCGAGCTGCTTGACGCGTTTATCACGATTACGGAAGTCAGGGTATCGCCGGATTTGAAATATGCAACGGCTTATGTCATGACCTTAAATGGCAAAAATCTGGGACAGGTTTTGGAAAAGTTAAACGAAGATGCCTGGCTTTTCAAAAAGCAGATTGCCGCCAAACTTCAGTTGCGTTACACACCGGAACTTAATTTCCGGGTAGACGATACTTTCATTGAAGTGGATAAAATTGAAAGACTTTTGCGCAATCCGAAAGTGGCGCAGGATTTGCATAAGCCTGATACCGAACAAAATTCCGAAGAAGTGAATTAAGGGGGAACATAAATGAAAAATTTTATTAATGAATTTAAAAAATTTGCCATGCGCGGAAATGTGATAGACATGGCCGTCGGTATCATTATCGGTGCCGCATTTGGTAAAATTGTCGATTCACTGGTTAAAGACATTATCATGCCGCCGATAGGCCTGCTGATGGGCAAAGTTGATTTTGCCAATTTGTATTTTGTTTTGCATGATGGGGCGGTTCCGGGTCCTTATGTTTCTTTGGATGCAGCACAACAGGCCGGCGCCGTGACCATGAATATCGGCATGTTTTTAAATGCACTGATTAGTTTTATCATTGTTGCATTTGCCGTGTTTGTTTTAATTAAAGCAATTAATACATTGCAGGAAAAAATGCTGGCTAAAGAAAAGAAAGCAGAAGCCGCTGCGGCTCCGACAACCAAGAAATGTCCGTTCTGTTGTTCTGAAATTGCCCTTGAAGCTGTCCGTTGTCCGCATTGTACGTCCGAATTACCGGTTGAAAAGAAAGATAACGGGAAAAAGAGCCGTAAAAAATAAACGAAATTTTATAAAAATAACATAAAAGAAAAGCGGAGATTAATCCGCTTTTCTTTTATGTTTTAGAGCCATATCTTTAGCTTTATGCGTCATGTCGCGAGCTTTTTCCTTAATTGTATGCGCCGTTTCTTTGACATTGTGTGCCTTTTGCGATAAATCTCTGGTTTTTTCGACCAGATAATTTTTCAAGATAGTTAGTTTGCGTTTTTCTTTGATTTCCTTTTGCCGGTGACCCAGATAGCCTTCATATGAAAACAAAGCAATACCCGAAAATATCAACGGCAGCAGGTAGTAGATAATCCGGTAGGCAATCAGAGCGCCAAACAACATAGCCTGATTATCAGCACCGGGAATAATATTGGAAAAGACAAGCTCAAACACCCCGAGACCACCGGGAACCTGGCTGAACACCCCTAAAATCTGGGCAATGATAAATGCACCGATAAAGACATCAAACGGAATATCAATAAAATGGATAAGGGTAAAATAAAGCACCAATGAAGCCATCAAAATATCGATACTTCCGATAAAAACCTGAGCCAGAGCCATTTTAAATGTCGGAATGTTGAAAGCAATACCTTTAATGTCAATTGCCTTTTTATAAAACAGACTAGCCCCGAGATAAATCAGCAATCCGGCAAGGGATATAAGTGCAATAACAGCAGTTGTAAATTGTGATAAAGAGCCTTCTCCGAAAGCATGATCCGGTGTAATCAGGTAGCCGATAATAATCAGGAAAAAACAGGCGACGAGGTAAGTAAAGCCTGAAAAAGTAACCATTTTGACAATTTCATCGGCATGGATTCGCCAGCGGGTATATAAACGATAACGGATAGCACCGCCGGAAACGACGGCATGTCCGGCGTTATTACTGACTGAAAAACCGATAAAACCGGCAAAAATCCAACGCCAGGCCGATAATTTATGCTTAATGTATTTAAGCGCCAGAAAGTCATACGAAGATAAGGCAACATAGCCCAGAAAGGAAGCAAGACAGGCATAAGCAAGGTTTTGATTCGGAATACTGATAAGAGCCTGTTTTAAATCTTGCAAATTGTATTTTGCCAGTTGTTTATAAATCATAAGAGCGGCCAGAGCAAAAAAGAACAACCCCGCCCAAGATATGATTCTTTTAATCAGTCTTTTGGTTTTATAAGCCATTCCAGAGCTTTTAATATCTTTTTGGTTCTTTTCCGCTTTCACATTATATCCTTATTTTGATGATAGTTACCTATATTAATTAATTCTTTTGTTTTATATTTTCATCTATATAACGCCGTATATTATTGCCGAAAGTCTGACGAATGTAAGAAGTCAGTTCTGAAGGTTTTTCTTTGAAAGATTCGGCTTGGCTTTGAGCCTGGAGAAGTTCTTCAATTTTCAATTCAGCAGATAATGCGTTTCTTCGTTCCGCAGCACCCTTAGCCCCGTAAACGGAAGCAATGTTATAGAAAATATGAGCCTGGATTAAATTACGCGGGTACATTGTCCCTTCGGTAAAAATATTGGCAAGAGCCATAATAGCATCAATATTTCCCTGAAGAGCGGCTGCCCTGAAATATTTAACGGCATTACCGTAATTTTGAGCGATTCCCTGACCATTGGTATACATTATGGCCAGCATATATTGAGCCTCATCAAAATCAATGGCTGCAGCCTGTTTAATCAGGTCGACAGCTTTATAATAATCTTGAGGCACGCGAAATCCTTTATAATAAGCATATCCAAGCATAAATTTTGCTGTGTTGTTTCCGGCATCAGCGGCTTGTTGAAACAGTTGGACAGCTTCATCAAGATTTTTATTTTTACTATCGCCGCTTAAATAGATAAAGGCCAGATTGACGGCGGCATCGTCGCTTCCCTGCTTGGCGGCCTGAGCAAACAACTGGGCAGCTTTAAGATAATCGACCTTTGTGCCGATACCGTTAAAATAAAGGCTTCCCAGATTATTTAAAGCGATTTTATCGTTTTGGGCAGCGGCCATTTCATAATATTTGAAAGCTTTTGTATGATCAGACTGTACGCCGTCCGTACCGTATAAGTACATATATCCGAGTGAAAGCTGGGCACTGGTGTTTCCGCTCTCGGCAAGCCTTGTCATTTTTTGCAGCGGTGTTTCCTGAACCGGAACATCTTTTTCGGAGGCTTCTGTTTTGGTTTCATCAATTTTAGGATCTGCCGGTTTTTTGATGAAGGAAAAATTTAAAAATGAAAAAATTCCCCGGTCATCGGCCACATTTTCTTCGGCTTTCTGGACATCAATTTCTTCCTTTGTATCACTTTCGGTAATTCCGGAAGCCAAATCAAAACTTTGAGAAAAAACCGGAGAAGGTAAAAAAACACCACAACACAAATATATAATAAATTTTTTCATCCGAAAATCCCTTCAAAACAACTTTCTGCCTATACTAAGATAAAAAAAATACCTTTTCAAGGCAAATATTGTTGTAAAAAATTAAAAAAAAGGTATGTTAAAAAAATAATTTGAGAATAAGAAGGAAGATAATTTATGCCGGTTGAAACGCCGATTTTGACAATTAAAAATGCCCGTTTAAGTTTTGGTCTGACGCCATTGTTTACAGGGATTGATTTAAATATCAGCCGCGGCGATAAAATATGCCTTGTCGGCCGCAACGGATCCGGAAAGTCGACATTGATGAAAGTGATTTGCGGGCAGATTGAAGCAGATACAGCCGAAATTTTTATCCAGCCCGGAACAAAAATATCTTACATGCCGCAAGAGCCTGATTTTGGTGGATTTTCAACGCTCCGCGAATATATTCTTTCCGGTTTGGACAACAATGTTGCCGAACAGGCATATAAAGCCGATATTTTGATTGAGTACTTGGAGATTATGGAAAATCAGGCACCGTCAGCGTCATCAGGCGGTGAATTGAAGAAAGCCTCTCTGGCTAAGGCTCTGGTTGGTGAGCCGGATATTCTGCTTTTAGATGAGCCGACCAACCATTTGGATATTTCTACCATTGAAAAATTAGAGGAAATTATTAATAAGTTTAAAGGAGCCGTTGTTGTCATCAGTCATGACCGAATGTTTTTAAATCATGTTTCTGAAAAGAGCTTTTGGCTGGACCGTGGAATTTTGCACAGCAGCAACAAAGGTTTTTTACATTTTGACGAATGGCAGGAGCAAATTTTGGAGCAGGAAATTATTGCTCAAAAATATTTAAATAAAAAAATCGAAGAAGAAACCGAATGGCTGCATAAAGGCGTTACCGCCCGCCGCAAGCGCAATCAGGGACGTCTGCGACGCTTACAGCAGCTGCGTCAGGAACGCCGGGAACAAATCAAACAAATCGGTTCGGTCAATCTGGAAATTGATTTAAGCGAGCTTCGTTCACGTTTAGTGATTGAAGCCAAGCATATTTATAAGGCTTACGGCAGCCGGGAACTGGTTAAGGATTTTTCTATCCGGGTTATGAAAGGTAACCGCTTGGGCATTGTCGGTCCGAACGGTGCCGGAAAAACCACATTGATAAAGCTCTTAACCAAAAAGCTGGCGCCGGATTCCGGGTTTGTCCGCATCGGCAAAAATCTGGAAGAAGCCTATTTTGACCAAAACCGCATGACATTGGATCCGAAAAAAACTTTGTGGAAAACGCTTTGCAATGAAGGCGACCATATCTGGGTTCGCGGCCGTTATCGTCATGTTGTTGCTTACTTAAAGGATTTTTTATTTAAGCCCGATCAGGCGCAATGTCCGGTGTCAGCTCTTTCCGGCGGCGAAAAAAACCGCCTGATGCTGGCCGTGGCCCTGGCGCGCCCGTCCAATTTCCTGGTTTTGGACGAACCGACCAATGATTTGGATATGGATACGCTTGACTTGTTGCAAGAAGTTTTGGACGAATATCAGGGAACGATTTTGATTGTCAGCCATGACCGCGATTTCATGGACAAAGTGGCAACGTCGCTTTTATATATGAAAGGCGACGGTACCATAACCGAACATGTCGGAAGTTATAGTGAACTTTTGGAGAAATTACGCGGCACGCCGGAAAAAAAGCTGCCTAATCCCGGCCGGAAAGAAGTTTCAAACACATCTTTGTCAAATCAGAAAAACGGAGTTAATAAGCTAAGTTACAAAGATAAACGCCTGCTTGAAGTTTTGCCGGATGAAATTGCAGTGTTGGAAAAACGTATTGCTGAAATTGAACAACGCTTATATACAGAAACGGATTTGTATTCGCGTGCGCCGGAAGAGTTTGATAACCTGACAAAAGAATTAAAAACCAGCCGGGAAGAAAAAGAGCAAAAAGAAAATATCTGGCTGGAAATCGGGCTCAAAGCCGATTCTTTGCTAAAATAACGTTTTAGAAAAAAGCAGCCGTCAGTTTTGTTTATTTGTTTTTGGCAGAAGCCTGTGCCAGTTTTTTTAATTCATAAAGCTTGTCCAATGCTTCCCGCGGGGTGAGGTTGTCCGGGTTTAAGTCTGACAAAGCATCTTCCAGCGGCGACGGTTTTTCTTTTTCGCTTTGTTCCCGGCGGAAGGCGGCAAACAACGGCAAATCATTTTCAATTGAAGAAATGGTCTGATTATTAGGATTGTTTTCAAGAGAGTGCAAAACCTGTTCGGCACGTTTTAAGACCAGTTTGGGCAGCCCAGCCAGCTTTGCAACATGAATACCGTATGAACGGTCGGCGGTGCCGCTGATAACTTCATGCATAAAAATGACCTCGTCTTTAAACTCTTTTATTTTCATGCAATGCAGGCTTAAAGCGCTGAGCTTTGAAGACAATACGGTTAATTCGTGATAATGGGTGGCAAACAGTGCCCGGCACCGGTTAACTTCATGCAAATGTTCAACCACGGCCCAGGCAATTGACAAGCCGTCATAAGTTGCTGTGCCGCGCCCGATTTCATCTAAAATGACAAACGAACGAGGGGTTGCCTGGTTTAAAATGGCGGCAGTTTCAACCATTTCAACCATAAAAGTAGAACGGCCGCGTGACAAATCGTCCGAAGCGCCGACACGGGAAAAAACCTTGTCAATAAGGCCGATACGCGCTGAAGAGCAGGGGACATAAGAACCGGTTTGAGCCATAATCGCAATAATGGCATTTTGCCGCAAGAAAGTGGATTTACCGGCCATATTCGGTCCGGTCAGAAGCCAAATCCGGTTGTTTTCACCGTTAAGCGAACAATCGTTGCCGACAAAGTTTCCTTCATTCATTCTGGCAATGGAAGCCTCCACCACCGGGTGTCGTCCGTCTTTAATTTCAAAAACGGTGGAATCTTCCAATACCGGCCGGCAATATTTTTTTTCAATGGCAAGATCTGCCAAAGCCGCCGCCACATCCAACTCGGCTATGGCGCCGGCAGTGGCGGATATATCATCGGAAACACATAAAATGTCTTCTACCAGGTGTTCATATAATTCCACTTCCATAGCCACGATTTTTTCGCCGGCACTGCGGATTTCTTTTTCCAGATCCGTTAGTTCCACGGTCACAAACCGTGCGGCATTTAAAACGGACTGGCGATGGATAAACTGCGGGTTTTGTAAAACAGAAGCCGCATATTTGGAAGGTATTTCAATAAAATAACCCAACACATTGTTATAACGGATTTTCAAATTGGGAATATTGGTTTCTTCGGCATATTTATGTTCCAGTTTGGTAATCAGACTGCGGCTGTTTTCATGTAAATCTTTAAGTTCGTCAAGTGCCGGATAATATCCGCTGCGGATGAAACCGCCGTCCCGGGCAAGGACGGGCAGTTCTTCGCCGGTAATAAGAGCCCGCTCCAAGTTATCGACAATCGTACTGAAATCGCATGTTTTTTTTAAGATGTTTTCAATAGCGTCCGGCAATTTTTCCAAAATTTTGTTATATTTACCGTATGACCCGAGCAAATTGCGGATTTTAGGTATAAAAGACAAAGTCAGCCCGATGGCAGCCAGATCTTTTGGTCCGCCGCGCCCCAGACTTAAGCGGGAAACAGCCCTTTCCAAATCCGAAAAGCTTTTGAAATATTCCCGCAGTTCATTACGGATTTCCGGCATGCTTATAAAAAATTCAACCGCATCCAGACGCTGGTTTATTTCTATAATGTCTAAAGAGGGGTTTGTCAGCCGGTAGCGCAGCATACGGGCGCCCGCACCGGTTATGGTGTGGTCAATGGTGCCGAGAAGTGATGCACTCTTGTCCCGGTTAACCGATTCTAAAATTTCCAGATTTGTCCGGGTGGCGTTGTCAATTTCCATACATTTAAAATCATTGATTTTTATCGGCCGCTTAATCCGGGGCATTTTCCCTTTCTGAGTGTTTTCAATATAGTCAAGAACCACACCGGCAGCAGCAATCTCAACTTTGGAAAAATTACCGAAAGCGTCCAACGTCTTGACATGAAACAGCTTTTCCATAAACTGCCGGGAACTTAAACTGTTAAAACGGGCTTCCGGCAGGACGGTAAGCTTATCCCGGTACAAATTTAAAAGCCGGAACAAATCCGGTATCGACAACAGGTTATCGGCAACAATGATTTCTACCGGCTGTAATTTTGACAGCGCATTCTGTAAATCAGTGCTCATTGTTTCAAGGGAAGATTCCAGATATTGGGTAAAGAAGTCTCCGGTAGACAGATCCAGCCAGGAAAGTCCGAAATTGTCATTATACAGGGCACAGCATAGCAGGTAGTTGTTTTGCCTGGCATCCAACAGGTTATCTTCGGTCAGCGTTCCGGCCGTAACCAAACGGACGACATCGCGGCGGACCAACGCATTACGCCCCCGTTTTTTGGCTTCTTCCGGGGTTTCCATCTGGTCGCAAATAGCAACTTTATACCCTTGATGAATAAGCCGGGCAAGGTAATTTTCATAAGCGTGAAAAGGAACCCCGCACATCGGAATATTCTTGCCGTCTGCTTTGCCGCGTTTGGTCAGGGCAATATCCAAAGCTCTGGATGCCGTCAGGGCATCGTCAAAAAACAATTCGTAGAAATCCCCCATCCGGTAGAAAACCAGATAGTCTTTGTGGGCATTTTTTACTTTCATATATTCGGCCATGGCCGGTGTCAGATTTTGAATTTCTTCGCTCATAGTTCCTTGAATTGCAGACTGCTGCATTAAATAAATTTAAACTCCTTGTATCATAATATATTTTTATAACTAGTCCATAACTTTTTTAAAATTATATACGGGGTTTCTAATGTTATTTAAGAAAATCGGACAGTTTGAAATTGATAAAAATCCGAATTTTGTTGCCCGGGTTTTGATTTTATCTCTGCCGGCCGCTTTTGTTTTTATTATGCTGGTTGTCCTGAATTTACTGACACCGTATTGGGCAATTGTTTCTTATATTATGATTGTCATTTTTAACACGGTTTTTTTATTGCCGATAAGTTCCGAATTGCAGCAGCTGAAGAAATATATCAATGAGTTGGCAAAGGGTGAGGTTAACGGAGATTTTGACATGAAGTTATCCGAACAGGAAGCCAGGGAGATTGCGGAAGCCGTCAATTCCGTACACAAATTCTGGGTACACAAAACTGATGCCCTGGAATCCCAGGTAATTTCCGATACGGCTGTTTTGGATACATTACCTGACCCGATTTTAATGATTGACCGCTCGGGTAATATTTTAGGTGCCAATTTATCGGCGCGGCAGTTTTTAGGCGAAGATATCACGGATAAAAATATTGAAAATGTTTTAAATGCAAATAATTTTATCAATGCCGTCAATCGGGTTTTGAAAAAAGAAAGCGAATCTGAAAATCTCATTTTTTATGCCGGACCGGATTCGGATCGGAAAATATACGCCCATATCAAGCAATTGCCATGGTTTTCCAAAGGGAGAACGGTGGCGGTTATCTCACTTTATAATTTAAGCAAGGCCGTTAAAATCGAAAAAATGCAGTCGGATTTCGTTGCCAATGCCAGCCATGAACTCCGGACGCCGCTGTCGGTGATTTCCGGTTTTATTGAAACGCTGCAGACAACGGCCAAAGATGATGAACAGGCCAGAGAATATTTCTTAAAAATTATGGCTGATCAGGCAGAGTTCATGTCAGAACTGATTGAAAATTTACTTTCGCTGTCCAGGATTGAAATGTCCCAGGATGAGCCTCCTTCTGAAAAAATATCTCTTGCCGGGGTTGTTGAAGAAGTGGTTCAGGCAATGTCCTTAAAAGCAGCGGATAAAAATATGCGGTTGGTGACTGAAATTCCGGAAAAACTTCCGCCGGTTACGGCAGACCACCAGCAAATCCGCCAGCTTATTCAAAACCTGGTGGACAATGCCGTAAAATATGGTTTGAGCCCCGGGGATATTACGATATCTGTTAAAGAAACCGAACAAATTCCGCCTTCCAAAAGTTTTAAGGTCGCTCAGGGTAAAGCCTTGTCCGTTTCCGTTAACAACAAAGGTCCGAAAATCGGCCGGGAAGATTTGATGCGCTTAACCGAGCGTTTTTACCGTATGCAGGAACATAAAAACTTGAATATCAAGGGTACGGGTCTTGGGTTATCCATAGCCAAGCAGATTATTATCCGCCATCATGGCAACCTGACGGTTAACTCGACAGCTTATGACGGCACGACGTTTACCGTATATCTTCCGCTTAAAATTAAATAAAAGGCTTGAATAATATTGTTAAGCGGGATATATCTGAAACAGAAAGTATTTTATGCAGTTTGATTATCGTCATATATGGCAAATGAGTTATCCGATACTTATCAGTATGCTGATGCAGCAGCTGGTAGGTATCACGGATGTGATTTATCTCGGGCGCCTGGGTGAAGTTGAACTCGGAGCCTCAGCTTTGGGTTCGACATATTTTTTTACGATTTTCATGGTTGCTTTCGGGTTTAGTATCGGCGCACAGATTATCATGGCCCGCCGCAACGGTTCGGGTAAGTACAATCGTATCGGCGAAGTTTTTTACCAGGGCTGTACTTTTTTAATTTTGTTTTGGGCTTTGATTGTTACCCTGTCCTGGCTTTTTTCGCCGCTGTTGTTGGGAGCTTTAATTGAAAATAAAGCTGTGTATCAGGCAACGCTTGAGTATGTCAACTGGCGGATATGGGGATTGGCCGGAGCTTCGCTTCTGGTAATGGGACGCGGTTTTTTTGTTGCCATCACCAGAACATATATTTTAACAATTGTGTCGCTGGTGATGGTTCTTTCAAACATCATCTTAAATTACATTATGATATTCGGCAAATTCGGTTTTCCGGCCATGGGGATTGCCGGTGCCGCTCTGGCTTCCGATTTGTCAGAAATCATTGCCGTTGCGACGTTTTGGACATACTTGTTTAACCGGGTGGATTTGGTTAAATACGGACTGAATAAATTAACTTTTCGTAATTTTAAATTGCTGAAAAATATATTAAACGTTTCCATCTGGACAATGCTGCAGCAATTTATATCCGTTTCAACCTGGTTTTTGTTCTTCATTGCGATTGAACATTTTGGTGAAAGAGAGTTGGCAGTTTCCAATGTGGTTAGAAGTTTGTCTTCTTTCCCTTATGTTGTAATTAATGCGCTTGCTGCAACTATTAGCTCCATAACCAGCAACCTGATAGGTAAAGGCTTAAATAATGAAGTTTTACCGGCGGTTGGCCGTGTTATCCGCCTGTGTGCGCTTATTTTATTTCCGCTTTTAATTTTAATGGCTCTGTTGGTTTACCCGCTGTTAAGGGTTTATACGGACAATTATGCCCTGATACAAACGGCCGTGCCGGCATATATGGTCATGCTAACGGCATTTATTCCGCTAATTCCGGCCTGGATTTTGTTTAATGCGGTTTCCGGTACCGGTAACACGCGTTATGCCATGAAAATCGAGATTTTTTCCATGTTTATTTATGTTTTTCATATTTTTGCGGTTATTTTATACTTAAAACTGCCGCTGGCCGTCTGCTGGACGGCAGACTGGGTTTACAATGTGGCAATTCTTGCAATGTCGTATCATTATATGCATTCTGCCAAATGGTATGACAAAGAAGTTTGATATACCTCATCAACGGTTTTGAGAACAAGATGGTATTTTTTCAAATACAAAACAAAAAGCCAGTTTTTGCGTACTGATTTAAAAATTTTTGAATTATGCAGTCGGCGATGAATTAAAAATTGAAAATACTTATGAATTCCGTATAACACTTCTTCTTTTGAAAAACCGTTTTGCAGTTTTAAATGCTTGATAAGCAATTCAAGCTGTTGTTGTTGTATGAAGAAAACAGAATGCTGCAAAAGGGCAGATAAAACCAGCATCATAAAATCTTCGGAAGCATAACCGTAACGGAGAAATTCAAAATCAAGGAAAGCGACATTTTGTTTGTCATCCAACAAAATGTTATTCAGGCTGAAATCGCCGTGAATAATTGTTTGTGGTTTATTCGGTTCAATGCAGTTATAAAAAATTTCTTCATTATATTTTTCAACAATATTCAAAAATTTCAGCTGAAGAAAATTATGGCAGGTTAAACGTAATTTGGCAATTTGTTTTTTATTATCTTCAAATAACTCTTTGCCGGAACGGAAAGGCAGAATAATACTTTCATTTTTAAATGAAACATTTTGCATGAGCTGATAGTTTTTGTAAACTTTTGCAAGAAAGTCCGGCAAAAGTTCAAAAGATTTTATTTTGCGCCCGTTAATATATGTCTGCACAATTCCGATATAACCGTCGTACTCAAAATAATCCCGGTTATTCGGAAAAATTTGACGTGCGGTATAAAATCCGGGGACATGCTGCAGCTCTTGCAGCAGTTCAGAGATATGTTGTATTTTCTTTAAAGCGGTTTTTAACAGCAGTTTTATAACATAAACCCCTTCTTCTGTTTTTGCACGAAAATTAAGAGAAGATCCGCCTTTGGTCAATTTCTGCAGCTTGACGGTCTGGGTATGTAAAATATTGTCTGCTAAAAACTTTTCAAAACACTTTAAATCGTTACACATAGAGTCCTTTCCTTTTATAAAAGATATAATATATTATTTTCAGCTGAATTCAAAGTTTTTTTTGAGAAAATGAATGTAAAATGAAAATAATCTCTAAAATCAGGAGCAAAGCCGGCCTTTAAAATTAATTCTTGATTAAATCCGATACTGTGCTAAAAAAAAGAAAAAGAAGTATTTCAAGGAGGATAAGATGCAGCAGTATTGGTGGTTGGTATCCATTTTTGCAAGTTTTATTTTTGCAATGTATATTTTTGCCAATCAGGTTTTTAAGCTTAAAGGTTCATTGGTTATGATTTATCGCGGCATTGGTGCTGCAATTGTGCTGCTGCCGTTTGTCCCTCTGATTCAAGGTGTGAACAATCCGAATTTTTATTATTTATGTCTGGTTCAGGGTGTTTTGATTGCTTATCTTGATAATCGTTTGTTTAATGCCGCCAATCGTTTCGGGGCGGAAATGACCAGCATTATCCAGCCGATTAGCGTTATGTTTGGTTTTGTCATCTGGTTTATATTGGTACCGCAGCAATTTTGGGATTTATGCCAAAGCCCGTGGCGGCTGTTTTTTATTACGGCATCTATGCTGGGGATTGTCAGTTCGGTGTTGATGCTTAAAAAAAACCGGATGAGCCGCAAAGCGATTTTTTACCTTCTTCCGGCCTTGTTAACGGTTACCGTGCTTGATTTGCTGGGCAAAAAACTGATGGATATCGGTCAGGATAATGTATTGGGGGCAATCTTTTATTATTCCATTATAACCTCTGTTGTGGCCGGTAGCATTAATGCTTTTGCCTTTTTCAAAGAAGGGAACAGTATTGCGGAAGTTTTACGCATTAAAAATCTGCTTTTTGCCGGCATTCCGGTTGTCATCCTTATTCTGGCAATGTATTCGTTTAAAAATTACAGTCTGTATTTGAGCGAAAATCCGGCTTATGTCATGGCCATTATTTATTCGTATCCGATATGGATTTTATTTGCCAACAATGTTTATTCGCGTTATTTTAAAAATAAACTGTATGCCCGTCCAAACCGCCGGGTGTTGTTGACAATGATGGTTTCAATCATTATCCTGATTTTGAGCGTTTAAATATTTACGGATGATGTTAAAAGTTAAAATCTGGGGCAGAATAATAAAATCGTTATTCTGTCCTTTTGTTTTCTGCGGCGGATAATAAACATACAAAGGAACGCTGCTGCGGTTATACCGGTTAAGCGCCCGGGTGATGTCGGGGTTTTCCGTTGTCCAGTCGGCCTTAAAAAGCACAATATTGTTATCTTTGGCAAAGTCCGAAAATCTTTTGGTGTCAAGCACCAGTTTTTCATTGGCTAAGCAGGTCATGCACCATTTGGCGGTAAAATCAATAAAAACGCCGCGGCCGTTATGCACATGGTTTAGGACCGTCTGATCATGATAAGGCTGCCAGGATTCGGATTCTGCTTGCCGATCCGGTATATTTGTCAGGTGGTATAAAACCCAGCCCAGCCACAAACAGGTTAACAGAATTGGTAAGGAAAGTATTTTTTTAAATAGGTTCATCCATTTGCCGGGTTTGGGTAAAATCCGGCGGACAACGGCCGGATACATTTCTGCCAGGGCAAAAGGCAGGGCATATCCCAGGCCTAAGCTTAAAAAGAAAGGAAAATATATCTGCGGCGGCTGAAACAATGCATACCCGAGAGCAGCCCCCATAAAAGGCCCCGTGCACGGGCTGGCGATTAAAACGGCAAAAAAGCCGGTCATAAAAGAATTTATACCGGAAAAACGGTCAAGAACCGTCAGCCACCGGCCGTGAATTTTGATAATATCCGTCATCATCAAAAACAGAAGAATGAATATCCCGAGCATAAGAGCGGTAAAAACCGGCGACTGCAGCTGGAACCCCCAACCCGGGCCGAAACTACTGCCGCGCAGCAGATAGAGTAAAAAGGCCATAACCATAAAACATGACAAAACACCGGACAAGTATAAAAATCCGCGGCGGATATGGCCGTCTTGTCTGATACTTTGGGCCAAAGAGATGGCTTTCAGACTTAAAACCGGAAAGACACACGGCATACAATTTAAGGCCAGGCCGCCGGCAAATGCAAGTAATAACAATATCCATAATGAAAAATCGTTGTTTTCGGACAGCATATTGTCCAAAGGAAGGACGTCATATTTGTAGGCTTTTTTGCCGTAAAGCAAAACTCCTTTTTTAGGGATAAAACCTTCTCTTTGTGCTTCAACTTGTATTTCCAGACGGTTGTCCGGGTTTAATTGTTTCGTTTGCGGAGTTTCGGCTGAAATAAGCCGCCGTTCATAAGGTATAAAATAAAAAGGAGAGGTTTGTAAGTTAAAATTACGGCTGGGAAAAACAAGCTTTAAAACGCCGTTGATGTTTTGGGCATAAGCAGGCCCCGCTGCTGTTTCCGGAAAAGTTTGCTGTGCCGCATTTAATTGTGCCGTCCAGTCATCAGGGGCGGTTTCTGAAATTCTTAAAACCGCATGTTCGGGCTCACAGAAGTCTCGGCAGGCTGTCCAGTTGATTTTAAGGAAAATTTCGGCCGGGAATGTTGTTAATTTTGTGCTTCCTGTTTCAATTTCAAATAAATAATAAGCCGAACCGCCATAGCCGTACTGGCTGATAATGTCGCCGTAAATAAATTTTTGCGGCGTACTTTCCTGCAGTCTTTTAGCCGTCCACCCCTTCGGCAGCTGCCAGGAAAATTGAACGGGTGTGCCGGCATCGCCCGGGTTATCCCAGGATATGTGCCAGCCGTTTAACATCCGGATATTGACCAAAACCTGAAAAGTTTTATGAACCGGTTCTGCATAAACGTTAATTTGCAGCTTGTCATTTTGCCAGTCCGGTGTGGCGGCAAGAGCGACGGCATGGTAAAAAAAACAAACACTTAAAATAAATAGAAATTTAAAAAATTTCATTTGTTTTTTGTTCTCCTGGCAGCAATTACCAAGTTATAATAAGCGCCGCTTATCAACAACAGCGATTTACCCAAAGAAACCACGCCGAAAAACAAAGAAAGAGGCATGAACCAGAACGGAAAAACACACATTAAAAACAAGGCCAGTGACGGATCAAAATTTTGCAGGGTTCCCCATAAGCAGATTTTAAATTTTGACTGATTAAATTTACGGTAATTTTGGCCTGAAACCGCTGCCAGACCGAGAAGAGAGGCGGCAGACAAAATCAGCGTCACAAGAAAAAACACGGCGGCAACGGCATTTTTGTCAGGTTCGGCCAGGGCAAAACCGAAAATAAACAATGAAAGTGAAAGATAGTCGGCAACAATATCAAAAAAAGCGCCGAAAACCGTAATTTGGCTGCTGCGGGCGGCAACACCGTCCAAAACGTCGCACAACCGGTTGAAAAGCAGGCAGACAAATGCACTGAAATAATATTCAAGAGCCAGAAAATTAATACCCAAAACGGCAAAAAACAGACCGGTCAAAGTAATGGTATTGGCGCTGATGGAATGCCTTTTTAAGAAGTCTGCCGCTTTTTCCATATATTCATAAAAAGTGTTTAAGACTGAGCAGGCAGAGAATTTTCCGGCTTTTTTCAAAATGGATTTAAATGGCATTTATTTCTCCTTTAATCAGATTATTTTCTAAAAATATAACAAGTTCTTAATTTTTTCAATCCTGCGAAAGCATAAACTTCTGTACGCCAATCCCGATTCCGACCGGCGTATGGCCTAAACCGTCGTTACGGAATTCCAAGAGCAGTTTACGGTCATTACCGATAATTTCGGCAGGAATATCAACCGATTTATAGATAGGCTGTACAACAGTGTCTTCAAAAGCCCATTCGGCAATTTTTTGCTTGTTGGCAAAAACCTCAACTGTACGGTGTTTGTTGGCCATAAATAAAATTTTAAACCAGATATCAAAAGAAACTTTTTTATTGATATCCTGCGGCAGAGTCATGGAAAGCGTATCCAGCCAGATAGTGCTGAAAGCGACATCCGAAAAAGAGGCATAATTTTGAATATCTGTTATACGGTTTATCACGCGTCCCCATTCAGGGTAAGGATTATATAAAGGTTCAAAAGTTCTTTCAATGGTATTAAAAGCATCATACAACGCAGATCTTTTTGTCAGCTCAATATCCAAATTATTCCCCATGCTTTCCCGCAAAGTGGGCGTATCGGAAAAAAGAGAGCGTCCGAGGCCGAATTTTCCTTCCGGAACACCAATGCCGGCGGCCTGCAAGATGGTGGCGGCACTGTCTAAAGATGTCCATTCCCGGCTGGCGGAGAAATTGATATTTTCCGCCGGATTGATAATGATATTGACGATGTGGCGTTTTTTTTGCTGTGGATATAAATCATTTTTACCGGTTCTGGTATGATCGCCCAAAATAACAATGGTTGTGTTTTGATAAAAATCCTGTTGTTTAATCCAGTCAATGAAACCGCCCATCATTTTGTCTGCACAAAAAATAACGTCCCGGCTGTCGTTAAAGCGGGCAGGGCATTGCTTGTCCAGATAAACGTCCGGCCCGTGCGTATCCAAGGTCAGCAAGATAAACAGGAAAGGTTCCGGCTGGCGGGAAATTTCTCTTAAACGTTCTTTGGCAATGCTATACAGAGTTCTGTCATTTAATCCCCAGGAGGTACCCTGATATTCCGGGCCGCTTAAACCATAAGCCTGTTTCAGCTCAGCGTTTCCTTTGACATCGTCAAAGCCGTGATCGTGAAAAAACATGCCGGTGCGGGTAAAGTCAAGCGTGGCACCTTTCATAAAATAGGTTTTATAACCGTTTTCTTTTAAAATTTCCGGATAACAGATTAATCCGGGCATGAAATTATTATAAGTTGTATAATTGTTATTCTGAGTCAAGCGGAGAGGAACACTGCAAAAACTGGTTATCATGCCGGCAATTGTATAATCTTGATTTTGCAGTTGCCGGTAGCCGTCAAAAGATATGTTTTCTTTTGCCAGCCGGCTTAAGTTTGGTAGCAGATTATCACCGGCGAGCTGCGGATTGGCATATTCTGTTTCCATCGATTCCATATAAAGAACGATGATGTTTCGTTTTTTCCCGGGAAAATAAAAATCAATATTTTCCGGATTGGCGTATTCGTCTTCATATAAAGTCGAATAAGTATTTTGATTAATTAAAAAGGGAATAAGCTGAATTTTATAAATGCAATAAGACAGGGATAAAACAGATATCAGGATTAAATAACGGTTTTTATTAATCAGAGTAGCCAGCAGCAGACTTAAAACAATGGCAGGAATAATGCATAATAAGACATAACCGCGGATAATATCTTTAGCCGGCTCAATCGTACCGTTTCCCAAATTAAGCAAAATCTGTTCAAAATAAACATTTCCCCACAAATGGTTTGTACGAAACCAGGAAAACAAGGCCGTTAAAGAAAGTACCAACAAAGCAAAACTCAGGCTGTCAGATAGAATATTTTTTATTTTTGACATGAACTTTCCAACAAATAACGAAGTTTCAAAACAACAGTATCAAACATTTCATAAGTCAGAACACCGGTATTAATGTTATACCGCGAGGTATGGTATGAATCAACAAGCAACAGATTATGTTTTGCCAGCCGGTGGACGGCGCCGTGGGCAAATTTGTAATCAGCCTGCCGATACCCCAGAACCCGCAAAACGGCGTTATGCGAAACCGTGCCTAAAGACAAAATGATTTTTAAGTTTGGCATTGCCGCGATTTCTCCGCTCAAAAACGGCGCGCAGGCTTTTGTTTCATCGCCGGTTACTTTGTTTTGCGGCGGCACACAGCGTACGGCATTGGTTACCCGGACATTGATAAGCTCAAAGCCGTCGTCTTTTTTCCGGCCGTAATTGCCCCGGGCAAAACCGGCTTTTTTCAAAGCCGGATATAAGACATCGCCGGCATAATCATTGGTAAAAGGCCGGTTGGTCTGGTTTGCGCCGTTTAAGCCGGGAGCCATGCCGACAACCAGAATTTCGGCACTCAAACTTCCAAACGGCTCAACCGGTCCGTTGTGATAATGCGGATATTTTTGCCGGTTTTCTTCTCTGAACCGCAACAGACGCGGGCAGAGGGAACAATCTTTTTTTGGCAGTTGAAACGACATATCAAACCTCTTTTTTTACAAACTTTTACATCTTTAGCATAAAAAAAATATTCATGCACCATTTAAAATATTTTTTTGCAGAATATATACACTCAAGAAGTGTTATACCAAAGTTATATAATGCTTTTGGACTATGGTTAATTAATTATCAAGAGAAAAACTATTTATAAATAGGAGTTAAGAAATGAAAAAAACATTATTGTTGGCAGGAGTTGCCAGCGTTTTCGCTTTTAACGCAAATGCCGCGAACTATAACTGGATGGATGAATATGAACCGTACATCGGTGCGGATTATGTTTATTCCAATGCCAAATTCGGCGGTCCGGCACGTCATATGAAAGACAGCTATAATTCCGGTGCCGTAAACCTTGGTGTCAGAATGTATGATTACCTGGGTTTGGAAGCTTTTTACCAACAGTCTGGCGAACGTACTGCCCGTAAAGACAACGGAAAATACAAGTCTGAATTTTTAGCATACGGTCTTGATCTTTATGGTTATATGCCGATTATGTGCAGTAATTTTAATCTGCTGGGCTCTTTGGGTCTTGCCAATTACCGTGTTAAGTTTACTTACCCGGATGTGGCTTCCAAACATCAAAACCGTATCGGTTATCGAGCCGGCGTCGGTATTCAGTGGGACTTCACCGAACACCTGGCCGCTCGTGTCATGGGGCGTTATACCTACCTCGGCATGGCGCGTCTTGATAACTTAAAAGAGGTTACCGCCGGTTTGAGATATACGTTTTAAAAAACGTTTTCGTTTAGGTAAAACAATGTCCTGACGTTAAATCAGGGCATTGTTTTTTAGTTTTTGTTTACAATGGCGATATTTTCTGTTAAAGAGCAAATGTTGCAACAAAATATGTTATGAGGCATAATGTTTGAAAAAATAAAGGCGCGGGTAAGATCAACCTCGTTTGTTGAGAACTACGGTAAAATGCTGCCGTATATCCGTCCGTACTGGATACGGGGTCTGTTAGCCGTCCTGATAACAATTCCCATCGGCGGCATGGATGCGGTGATTGCCTGGTCATTAAAACCGTACATGGACGTGGTTATGGTTGAAAAAAGCGCCTCATCAACCTGGTATATTCCGCTGGTTATTATTTTATTCAGCTGCCTGCAAAGCACTTTAAGCTACACGGCAACTTATTTAAATACCTGGGTAGGTCGCAAAATTGCCAATGATGTCAAAGTGGATTTGTTTGATAAGCTCATGCATTACGATGCGGCATTTTTTGATAAGAACACTTCGGGCAATATTGTTCTCCGGTTTAATAATGATGTTGACGCCGCCTGCAACGGTCTGCTGTCCAATATGAAGCTTTTTACCACCCGCTTGTTTTCATCGCTGTCCCTGATTGGCGTTTTGTTTTACAATTCCTGGCAGTTGGCCATTATTGCGGTGGTTATCCTTTTAGGCGCCTTATATCCGCTAACCACCGTCCGCCGCCGTATCAAATCGATAATGGATAAGAGTGTTTTTTCAGGTGCGGCGGTCGTGACGCATTATAACGAAACCTTTAACGGCAACCGGATTATTTCTTCATACAACCTTTATGACCATCAGAATGCCCGGTTTAAGGATACGCTGAATTCGGTTTTTAAGCTGGGAATGAAAATGATACAGCGTACAGGCATGATGTCGCCGTTAATGCATTTTATCGTATCGCTGGGTATTGCCGCCGTAATCTGGACGGGAAGCCATCTGATTGTAACCCAGCAGATAACTTCGGGCAATTTTGTTTCATTTATTGCCGCGCTGATTATGCTTTATAACCCGATTAAAAGCATCGGCAACAATTTTAACAACGTCCAGATGTCTTTAATGGCCATGGAGCGGGTTTTTTCGTTAATGGGCGGGCACCCTGCGGTGCAGGATCGTGAAAATGCGCAGGAATTAAAAGAAATCCGCAAAAGCATAGAATATAAAAATGTCTGCTTTGAATATATTAAAGGTAAACCGGTGTTAAAAAACATTAATTTGCTGGTTGAGACCGGACAGACCATTGCTTTGGTGGGAAATTCGGGCGGCGGAAAAACCACGCTTGTCAACCTGCTGCCGCGTTTTTATGATGTCACGTCCGGGCAGATATGCATTGACGGCACGGATATCAGGGATTTTACCATTCAGTCGCTGCGCGATAAAATATCGGTTGTGTTTCAGGATAATTTTCTGTTTGCCGGCACAATCAGGGAGAATATTCTCTTGGGCAATGAAAATGCCACGGCAGAAGAAGTGGACAATGCCGTGAAATGCGCCTGCCTGGATGAATTTGTAGCCACTCTGGACAAAGGGCTTGAAACCGAAATCGGCGAACGGGGTGTTTTGCTTTCCGGCGGTCAGAAGCAGCGGATTGCCATTGCCCGCGCCTTTGTCAAAAATGCGCCGATTGTTATTTTGGATGAAGCGACCTCGGCTTTGGACAATAAATCGGAAGCAATTGTGCAGCAGGCGATAGACAATTTAATGACCGACCGCACCGTTTTTGTGATTGCGCACCGGCTTTCAACCGTCCGCCATGCCGATAAAATTGTGGTGGTCAATTACGGCAAAATCGTTGAAACCGGAACGCATGAAGAGCTTTTGGCGCATGAAAACGGCGTCTACGCATCGCTTTATCATGCGCAGCTTAAATAAATCCGTGTCCTAAACCAAATGTTAACCATAATGTTTTTAAATACGTTTTAGTAAAAACGATTCTAAAAAACGAAAGACAAAAAATGAGCTGGTTGTCTGATTTATGGTCAAAAATAAAAAGTTCGTCGGGTTTTTTGTTTATCATTATCCTGACTTTTATTTATTTCAGCTTTTATGCCGTCAAAGGCGAACGGGGCTTTATGCGTTATGTTTATTTAACCGATGAGGTGCAAAAAGCAAGGGAAATAGAACAAAAATATGCTGCCGAAAGAAAAGACTGGGAAGAAAAAGTCCGTCTGTTATCCTCAGACAGTCTGGATCTGGACATGTTGGAAGAACGGGCGCGGATTGTCTTGAATATGGTTGGCATCGATGAGTTTGTTATTTTGGATGAAACAGATGCCGGACAATAAAAGGCTTTATTTTTAATAAATTATCTGCTATATTGATGCAGATTTTTGCTTGTATATCGGGCAAAGTATTGAAATATGTGGATTTTATGAAGAAAAACATACGTAAAATTAAGATAAAAAAACCTTCGATGGTGCATTACGGCGGGAGGAAACCTCTTTTTTCCAACAAAGAGATTATTTTTCGCAGCGGCGGCCGGGCAAAGGTTTTTAACATTTCTTCCAGACTGCAGATGTTTTTGGTTGTGCTGTTAATGGTTATCGGCAGCTGGAGTGCGTATTCGTATTATATGTATAACAAGTCCGATCAGATAATATCCTTTAAGGATCGGGAGCTTGATGAAACCCGCGATGCTTATGTTAACTTGATGACTGATTTTGTGGCCATACACCGCAACATAAGTTCTATGTTTAAGCTTATTGATGAGGAACAGCTCAAAGATGAATTAAACATCAACCGCTATAAACAGCAGGCACAGGTGGTAGAAGAAAAAATCCGCCAGATTACGGATGCTTCCGACTGGGTTAAAACTGATGAGCTGGAAGAAAAGACAACCCTGCGCGATGCTTTGCTGCAAAGGGATTTGGCTGTTTCCGAGCGTGATGAACTTCTGGCTAAAATTGAACTGTTGGAAGAAAATATTCAAAAACTTGAAACCGCGGAAATGGAAATTTTAAACCGGGTCGGCCAGCTTTCCGATAAGGAAATGAGTAAAATTAAAGAGGTGATATCAGCAATCAACAAATCAATTAAAAAACAAAACAAATATTTCAACCCGCTGGCCAACAGCAAAAAAGACAGCACCGGCGGTGCTTATGAACCGGATATGACGGTTGTTGCCAATGAAGAATTAAGCAAAAAAATGCAGGAAGTTTTTACCCAGATTGACGATGTCAGTTATTATCGCGAGGTTATGAAATCCGTACCAATCGGAAAGCCTGTCTGGAGTTATTGGTTGAGTTCGGCTTTCGGCCACCGGTCCGATCCGTTTAATAAGAAATCGGCAACACATAAAGGGGTTGATTTGGCCAGCAACAAAGGCAACAAAATCCGCACCATGGCCAAAGGCAAAGTAACGCGTTCAAGCTGGAACGGCGGATACGGCCTTATGGTTGAAATTGACCACGGCAACGGGTTTAAAACCAAATATGCACATTTAAATAAATCTTATGTTAAAAAAGGCGACTATGTCGAACAGGGCGATACAATTGCCGAAGTTGGTTCGACCGGGCGTTCAACGGGGCCGCATCTCCATTATGAAGTACTTTATAACGGGACGCCGGTTGACCCGATGACATTTATCAAAGCACAAATGTAAGGAAAAAGTTATGAAAAATTTTCGTAAAATGTTGTATCTTAAAATTGCCAAAATCAGCAAAGGGAACAACAATGCGCCGGTTCCGAGCATTATCGGCTTCGGCACCAAAATCAAAGGCGATATTTTGGGCGGCGATGTTATTCACATTGACGGCCGCCTGGAAGGAAATATATGCTGCGAAGAGCTGATTATCGGCATCAAGGGGCAGGTTATCGGGCAGGTAAAGGCCAAAACCTTAAGCCTGTACGGCACCTTACAGGGAACAGCCGAAGCCGATAATTTGTTTATTGCCGGCACGGCACGCTTAACCGGAGATGCGCTGCATAATTCGATTGCCATAGAACCGGGCGCTTACATTGAAGGACGCTGTGTCCGGATGCCCAAACGGCCTCCGGTGGCACAAAGCACGGAAAAGGAAACTCCGGTTAAAAAAGCTCCGGCCGTTGAAAAGCCGGCGGCTGCCGGAAAAGTTTCTGCGACCTCCGGTACTTCTTCCGCATTATTTAAAGCAGCAACCGGCAGCAACAAATAAAATGGCGGCGGCAAAAAAAATCAAAAAATCCGATTTTATCGGCACCGGTCTGGTTGCGCAGAACCGGCGCGCACATTTTGATTACTTGATTGAAGATGTTTTCATTGCCGGTCTGGAACTGACCGGAACGGAGGTCAAATCCTTACGGCTTGGACATGCCAACATCAATGACGCATACGGCATTGAAAAAGACGGCGAAATATATATGTCTAATATGTTTATTGCCGAATATGCCAACAAAGGCTATGAAAGCCATGCCGAGAAACGCAACCGGAAGTTGCTGTTAAAAAAGAAGGAAATTATCAAAATCATCAATGCACTTTCCCGCAAAGGTTATACCCTCATTGCCATGAAGCTGTTTTTTAACGACCGCGGCCGCGCCAAACTGGAAATCGGCCTTGGCCGGGGCAAAAAGGTTTATGATAAGCGCGAGGCCGTCAAAGAGCGTGACTGGAAGCGGGAAAAATCCAGAATAGTAAATAATATAAATAGATATTAAAAAAAACAACAACCTAGGGTTTAAAAATATCTTGATTATATAATAAAATTGTTATACAACTAAAGTTGTAAAAACGTTTTAACTTTTTAATCAGGAATAAAAAATGTATAATTTAAAATTGTGCCGCCATGTCGGGATGTCGCTTCAAAAACGCCGGGAAGAGCTGGGTTTGTCACTTTCTGATGCCGCATCTGCCTTGGATATAAAAACGGAAGATTTAGAGGAATATGAAGCCGGTGAAAAAGAAATATTTAATGATGTCTTATTAAAACTGAAACGGGTTTTCGGTATTGATATTGAAAATTATTTCAAAGATTCGGAATAAAAATGGCAGAAAGCCCGACATAAATCCCGCTGTGTGTCGGGCTTGATTCTAAAATTTAGGAATTTTCTCCGCTTAAAAGGCGCCGGATTTCATTTCGTATATCATTAAGAGAAGAGGCGTGGTTTAAGATATCGTTTATCCGGCGGTATAATTCTTCCGGGACTTGTTTTGAACAAGGGTTGTCTGCCGCGTCCGGGGCTTCGTCCGGGAACAGGGAATTGGAGCGCGACATGATTTTGAGCATTTCGGATATGGTCTGCGCCAGCTGCCGGTTGCGGATTTTATAATAAGCCCGCACCAGTTCCAGGGTTTCCTGCCGGCACATCGGGTCATCTTCGTTAACTTCCTTTTCTTTGCTTAGTTTTTGAAGCATCAGGTCTTTAACGTCATCAGGCATGGTTGACATCATCGGGCTTGATCCGGCGATACCGGCATCCATATCTTCAAAGAAATATTCCATCGGCACTTCCAGAACTTTGGAAATATCCCACAGGCGGCTGGCACCGACGCGGTTGCAGCCTTTTTCATATTTTTGAACTTGCTGGAAGGTCAGGCCGAGTTTACGGGCCATAAATTGCTGGGAATAACCCAAGATAGTGCGGCGCAGACGGATACGGTTGCCGACGTGCTTGTCGACCGGGTTGGGTGCCCCTTCAAGCGTGCGGCCGCGGATGTTCTTTTGAAAACCGGAGGCTGCCGTTTGGGTGGTTTTGTTTTTTTTAGATATTTTTGCTTCTGCCATAACATTTTATCCTTTCTTAAAAAAAGGTTGTCATATTTTGGCTTAAGATAAGATTAGATGAGGATATTCAAGTGGACGGGGCTCTCTCATTGACAAACCAGCAATGCTCAGCTTATTGGCATTCGCTTATTCAGCTGACACCCGTCCATAAATAAACAGGTTTATACCAGAGCACCCATATTTAAGAGGGTGTCAACCTGGCTGGTTTGTATGAAGTGATACCACGTTCACTTGATAAATCCCAGTAGAGAGGTGGAATTTATCATTAAGCCGCATAATAATTTAGCCGGACGAAAGTTGCAAGATATTTTGTTTTTGCTCTGAAAAAAGCAAGAATCCGCAATTTTGTCCTGCGCAAATTCAGTCGCTTGGGCAACAAAAAAAGTCGCGCAAAGCGACTGGAAGTTCGAAACTATGCAATGCAGTAGCGTGCTTATTCATGACCCGAAGGATTTTATCTCGCACCTTCCAGCCAATGCTGGAAGCGCTGATTATTTGTTAAATGATAACAAATAAGCGCACTGCATGAGTTTCGAAGCTCCGAAAAAGGTGCGCTAGTCCTTTTCCGAAAAAAATATTAGAATGGTTTTTGCAAAAAGTAAAGATAAAAATAGAACATGTATTGAAAATAAATTTTTAGTTGTGTGAGTCCCTGGTATTCGCGGACTAAAGTCCGCTCATAGAGGTGACAGGGGAGGACAGGCATGCCCCTCTTAAGCGGTGACAATGTAGGTGCACGTCGGAGGGGTGACAATAAGAGGGGTGCATGTCGGAGGGGTGACAGTATAAAGATGTCATGCCTTAAGAGGGAGCAAGCGACCGCGGCAAATGTTACAAATCAAGTGACCGCGAGAGGCTTAGTGTTGCGTTTGTTCGCAACACTTAGGAGCCAGACGAACCTTGGTTCGAGCCATGGTTACGCATAAAAAAAAGACGCTCTTAAAGTAAAGCGTCTCACTTAAAATCTGGGGCGAACGATGGGGCTGGAGTAGAAAAACAACCGTTGCTCCGGTTGTTTTTCGCCGACAGGCGCAGATTTGTTAATTTGCAAGGGAGCAAGCGACCGCGGCAAATGTTACAAATCAAGTGACCGCGAGAGGCTTAGTGTTGCGTTTGTTCGCAACACTTAGGAGCCAGACGAACCTTGGTTCGAGCCATGGTTACGCATAAAAAAAGACGCTCTTAAAGTAAAGCGTCTCACTTAAAATCTGGGGCGAACGATGGGGCTCGAACCCACGACAACCGGTACCACAAACCGGGGCTCTACCAACTGAGCTACATTCGCCGTTGACTTATTGCCTTTTACAGACATTCTTTGCAAAAGTCAATATAAAATATATTTTCGGGTTAAAAATTTTGCCGCCGTTTTTTTTATGCCTTCCGGCACAAATATTTTCAACGTCGTTAACCGTTTATTTTACTTTTCGTTTTACCTTTAGACATATAAAAATCAGAATATTGAAGGGAAAAAGATGATAAAACATATCGGTTTTATTGCCGCAGCACTCATAGCTGTCTTGTTTCAGACTGCTCAAACCCGGGCATCCGTTTCGTCCATTATTATTGATGCCGAAAGCGGCAGCGTGCTTTATGCCGATAATGCGGATGAGCGGCGCTATCCGGCCTCTTTGACCAAACTGATGACTTTGTATATTACGTTTAACGCTTTGGAAAACGGAACGCTTAAACTGGATGACAAGCTTAAAATTTCTTATACGGCGGCCAACCGGTCACCCTCAAGGCTCGGGTTGACGCCGGGCAAAACAATTGACGTCCGTACGGCCGTTTTGGGGACAATTGTTAAATCAGCCAATGACTGTGCCACGGTTTTAGGCGAAGCCCTGGCTAAAGACGAAAGAGCCTTTGCCGTGCTGATGACGCAGACTGCCAAAGAGCTGGGCATGAAAAACACCACATTTAAAAACGCTTCCGGTCTGCAGCATTCAAAGCAAAAAACCACTGCCCGCGATATGGCGGTTCTGGCTTCGGCATTGTATCATCATTTTCCGCAGTATTATTCCTGGTTTTCCATTCCGTCATTTGAATATGAGGGCAAGACGTATAAAACGCATAATTTTCTGCTGAAAGATTTTGATGGTGCTGACGGAATGAAAACCGGCTATACGGCAGCCGCCGGGTATAATATCGTTACCTCGGCCCGGCGCGGAAGCCACCGGGTTATTGCCGTTACCATGGGACATGACCGGCAACAAACGCGCGATAAATCTGTGTATGCCATGATGGATAAGGCATTAGATAAAATGGAAAAATCCGATTACATCGATTCGCGCAAACTGTATGCCGAAATCAGCCGGGCAGTTCCTAAAACCAAAGCGGTAAAACTGGCTTCGGCTCAAACCTATCTTGCAAAACCTTCCAAGGGCGGAAACTGGGCAATTCAGGTCGGCTCGTTCGGAAGTTACGGAAAAGCGGAAAATCAGGCCAAAAAAATGAAAAACAAGCTGGCCGGAAAATTTGCGTTTCGCGGCATTGATATTGAAAAATTTACGCTTGAAGGCAAAACAATGTATCGTTCCAAATTGGTCGGAATTGATAAATCTGCTGCCGGGCAGGCTTGCAGTTTGCTAAAGAAAAACGGCCAGTCCTGTATGGTAACGGCCTACCGCGCCAATGCGGCCTATGCTCAAAACTAGCCGTATCCGGAAACAGTCATGGCTCAGATTATCGTTATCAACAGTGTAAATACATTAACCGGCAAGACCATGCTGGCTGCCCATTTGGCAGTTATGCTGGCAGCTGATTACCAAACTGCGGTATTGGATTCTGCTCCGGCCGAAAGCCCGCTGGCATTTTTTATTGCCAAACGCTATAATTTGAATTTAAACAAAAACTATAATCTGCCGGTTCCGCCGTATTATTCCCTGCAAAAAGAAACATTTGAAGAATTAAACAAAACGTGTGATGTCCTGATTTTGGATTCACCGGAAGAGAAATATCTTCAATATGCCGATATCCTGATAACCCCTTTGCGCGGTGCGGAAGGCTTGAACGCAGTCAGTGCGGCAGACAGCCTGTATGCCGCTTTTATATGGGAAGCCAAAAAGAAACGTGCGGCCTTAGGTAAAAACGCTTTTCGCTGGATTGTCTGCCCGAATGATAATTTTATTCCGGAAGAGATTAACAAACTTGTCAGCGCCGGAAAAATCCTCGGATTCCAGCTGGCACCGCGGTTGCAGCAGCGCGCGGAATATGCCGAAGGCTTAAAAAACGGGGTAACGGTTCTTGATAAAGATCAGCCGGCCTTGAAAACCTTGTTTGATTTGCCGGATTTGTACGCCCGGCGCGAATTAAAAAGGTTTGCCGCTTTTATCTGGCCGGAAAAGTAATATTTACGGAGAAGAACAGATAAATTTTGCTTTACCTCCAAAATGTTTTGGGGCAAAATACTCTAAACTTGAAAAGAAAACCTGGTTGAAAGGAAAAGGATTATGCTTAAAATTGTTTCAACGACGCCGTATACCGACCAGAAAATGGGTACGGGCGGTATTCGTAAGAAATCCAAAACAGTTGTTCAGCCCAATTATGTCGAAAACTTTATCCAGAGCCTTTTTGATGCCATCGGCGGCGTAAAAGGTCAGACTTTTGTTTTGGGCGGCGACGGGCGTTATTATAACGATGTGGCTATCCAGAAAATTATAAAAATGGCGGCGGCAAACGGCATGAAAAAACTTATTGTCGGTCAAAACGGGTATATCTCGACGCCGGCCTCTTCCAATGTTTTGTTAAAAAATCATGCCGACGGCGGCCTGGTCTTGTCAGCTTCGCATAACCCCGGCGGCATCAATGGCGATTTCGGCATTAAATATGCCACCAAAAGCGGCGGCCAGTGTTCTTCCCAAATCAGCGATGCCATTTATGCCCGCACCAGAGAAATTTCCGAATATAAAATTTTTGAGGCACCGGATATTGATTTAAGCAAAACCGGTATGCAAAAACTCGGTGAAATGGAAATTGAGGTGATTGACCCGGTTAAAGATTATGTTGAAATGATGGAGGGCATTTTTGATTTTGCCGCCATTAAAAAACTTTTCCAAAACGGCTTTACCATGGTTTTTGATGCCATGAACGCCGTAACCGGTCCGTATGCCCTGAAGATATTTGAAGAAATTCTGGGCGCCCCGAAGGGAACGGTAAAGAATTTTGTGCCGAAGCCTGATTTTGGCGGTCTGCATCCGGACCCGAATTTGATTTATGCCAAGAGCCTTGTGGATTATATGTATTCGGACGAAGCACCGGATTTCGGCGCGGCCAACGACGGCGACGGCGACCGCAACATGATTTTGGGTCGTAAGTTTTTTGTTACCCCGAGCGACAGTCTGGCAATTCTGACCGACAACTATAAATATATCCCGGCATATAAAAACGGCATATACGGCGTTGCCAAGTCGGCAGCAACCTCAACGGCCGTGTCAAGAGTTGCCAAAGCCTTAAACATCGGTTATTATGAAGTACCGACCGGCTGGAAATATTTCTGCAACCTGATGGATTCCAAACGGGTAACGTTCTGCGGTGAGGAAAGTTTTGGTACCGGCTCCAGCCATATCCGCGAGAAAGACGGTATCTGGGCTGTTTTGTTCTGGCTCAGCATTATTGCCGCTACCGGAAAATCCGTGCGGGAAATTACGGAAGATTTCTGGAAAAAATACGGCCGGAGCTATTACCTGCGTTTTGATTATGAAGGAATTGACACCGCGGTTGCCGATAAGCTGATGGCGGATTTGGAAACAAAACTGCCTTCGCTTGCCGACAAAACTTATGCCGGCTATGAAGTTCTCGAAGCTTATCCTTTTGTTTATAACGATCCGGTTGACGGCAGTTCAACTAAAAACGGCCTGATTGTCAGATTTAAAGACGGTTCGCGAATAGTGTACCGCCTGTCCGGAACCGGCACCAGCGGGGCAACTTTGCGCGTTTATTTGGAGGTTTACGAGCAAAAGCGCTTAAATGAAGAACCGGCAGCCATGCTTGAAAACCTTTCCAAAGCAGCAATGGATATTGCCGAAATCAGCCGGCGTACCGGAAAAACCAAAGCCGATGTAACGACTTAAAAAAATAAATCCGGCCGGTAAAAAAACACCGGCCGGATAGCTTGCTTGTAAAAAAACGGGGCTTGAACAATGCTTAAAAAAAATACCGCCAATCGTCCGGACCGCCAGCTTGAAGCAACGCTGAGCGCACTGGTTTATACGGTTGTGGCGCTGGCTTTAAGTTTGTTTATGCTTTTTGTTTATCCGCAGTATTCATTGTACCTTATTGTTTTGATTCTGCTGATTACGGTGTTGTGTATTGCTTTGGCCATACGGATTATGTCTGCCAGTGAGGAAGCGCTGACCTATGGTGGTTTTGCCAATGAAATCTTAAACAGCCGGGAAGTCGTGCACCGAATTGATAATAACCGCGGCGAGGCAATTATTGAAAACCGTCCGGCACAAAAATTTTTTGAGCATACGTCCGTTCTTGAATATCTGCAGAAAAATTTGGCCGAAGACCGGCAGAATCTGCTGAATTTTCAAAGACTGGAGTCGGCTTTGAAAAACTTGAAAAAGGAAAAAATCACGCTGCGCCTGGTTTTAGATGATGAAGAAAAATGGTATGATGTTGCCATCCGCCCGATTTATCTTAAAAAAAGTGATATTTTTGAAGAAGAGTTCTCCATTGAAAAAATAAAAAAAGAAACATATTTTTTCTGGACGCTGGAAGATGTAACAGCTGCCAAAAATATGGAAAAGATTTTTGAAGAAGAGCGTAAGAAACTTCATTACTTTATTCATCACATGCCGGTGGGAATTTATATTGCGGCCGCCGATTATACGTTGGAATATGTCAATGAAAGTTTTGCTTCCCAGCTGGGAATTTCCCGTGACGAGCTGGTTGGAAAATCATTAAAAGATCTGGTTGCTTATGATGACGGCATATTAAATCCGCATCTGCCGTCTTATACCGGCACGGCCGTTTTTCATGAAAACGGCGGCGATAAGGCACAAAATCTGGAATTGTTCGTTTTGCAAAACAATTTTAAGGAAAACGGTGCAATTAAAATCCGCGGTCTGACGGTCAGGGATTTTCTAACCGACAAACAGCTGGGCGATAAGCTTAATACGGCCTTTGATGAAATTGACTGGCTGTTTAATACCTCACCGAGCGGAATTTTGTTTGTTGACTGCGAAGGTAAAGTCTGTCGCGCCAACCGTAAAGCGGAAGAAATTCTGGAAGTTTCCCTGCAAGATGCGGACAATGGCAATATAGAGCGTTTTTTTCAGGCGCCGACCGTCAAACTGCTTCAAGATATATATAAGCAATATGCCGCTGATGTTTCTGCCCGGGAAATCAACAAAATAGAAAGCCGGTTAAAATCGGATAAGATTGTCCGTATCTATACGGCTCCCCGGCGGCGGATGCATGCCCGGGAAAGCACGTTGGACGGATTGGTCTTGTACCTTGATGATACAACCGAGCAGAAAAGTCTGGAATTAAAATTTGCCCAGGCCCAGAAAATGCAGGCAATGGGACAGCTTGCCGGCGGTGTGGCGCACGACTTTAATAACCTGTTAACGGCCATGATCGGCTTTTGCGATTTGCTTTTACAGCGCCATGGTATCGGCGATCCGTCTTTTGCCGATTTAATTCAGATTAAACAAAATGCCAACCGGGCGGCAGGGTTGGTACGCCAGCTTCTGGCTTTTTCACGCAAGCAGCCGCTGAAGCCCAAACGGATAGATGTAACCGAAAATTTTGTGGAGCTCAGTCATTTGTTAAGACGGATATTAGGCGAACAAATTACGTTGGAATTTAACCATGGCAGTGATTTGGGCTTCATCCGTGTCGATCCGGTACAATTTTCACAGGTTATTATTAATCTGGCGGTTAATGCCAAAGATGCCATGAACGGCCGGGGTGTTTTACGCATATCAACCCGGACGGAACATTTAAGCGAACCATATCAGTTTGGTGCAGATACAATTGCACCGGGGGATTTTGTCGTTATCAGCGTTACGGATACCGGCTGCGGCATTCCACCGGAAAATTTAACCCGTATTTTTGAACCGTTTTTCTCAACCAAACAAAATGTTGTCGGTTCGGGAACCGGATTGGGATTAGCCATGGTATACGGTATTGTCCGTCAAACCGAAGGCTTTATCAAGGTAGACAGCACGGTAGGTAAAGGCACGACGTTTTCAATACATCTGCCGCGTTTTGAAACGGCCGGCGAAGATGCGGAACAACCGGCAGTTAAACTTAAAAAAGAACAATCCCCGATGTTAACATCGGCAACATCAGCTAACCAGCCGCCGAAAATAATTTTCGGTTTGAATGTTTCTGCCGTAGAGCGCAGCCAAAAACAAACGCTTAATCCGCAGGATATGAAAATATTGTTTGTTGAAGATGAGGATTCGGTCCGGGCTTTCGGGGTTCGGGCGTTAAAGAAAAAAGGCTTTACCGTAACAGCCTGCAATAGTGCGGAAAATGCCTTGGAACAGCTGAAAAACGGTGAAGTTTTTGATTTGCTGATTACGGATATGGTTATGCCCGGTTTAAGCGGCGCGGATCTTGCTAAAGAGATTAAAAAAAGTCTGCCGGATATCAGGATTATTTTAGCTTCCGGCTATTCGGAAGAAATAGCCCGCCGCGAGCTGGCCGGTTCGGAAGATTTTGAATTTATCGCCAAACCATACAGTTTGGGTGATTTAACCAACAAAGTATTTTCTGTCTTAAATCGTTAGCACAGGGTATGACACAGATGGCAGACAGAATAAAACAATTTCCGTTAAAATTTAAGCCAAAGGCTGACTTTGGCCGGCAGGATTTTATGGCAGCCAAGTGCAATGCCGAAGCTTTGCGTGCGGTGGAAATGTGGCCGGACTGGCCCTTTTTCGCACTTGTTTTGTATGGCCCGAAAGGTTGCGGAAAATCGCATCTTGCGCATGTTTTTGCCGAACACGCGGCAGCTTGCACCGAACGCCCGTTTCCGGTTTTATTGTTAAACGCCCGCCAGATAAATAACAGGAATGCGGTACGCATTCATGCTGAAAATCCGTGCCTGGTGGTGGAAGATTTGACGCCCAAAGCCGATAATGAAGCTTTGTTTCATTTGTTCAATCTGTATCAAAATGAGGGCGGATATATCTTGTTTACTTCGGAAACGGCGCCGGCAAGAATGCATTTTAAATTGCCGGATTTGCAATCACGCTTAAATATGGTGCCGACGGTGGCCATCGGCGAACCGGATGATGAAATGTTAACCATGCTCATTGTTAAACTTTTTAACGACCGGCAGATTATGATATCGCCGGAAGTGTTAAATTATATCGTGCAGAATATGCAGCGTTCTTTTTCTTATGCCTGCCGGCTGGTTGAAGAGATTGATATGATATCGTTGGCGCGCAAACGGGCCATAACCGTCCCGATTGTCAAAGAAGCAATGCAAACTCTTGACACCAACGTCCAGCAGGAATTGTTTTAAGAATTTCCACTTGGTTTATAATTCCACAGAAAATAAAAGTAACATGTCTTAGTATCATCGCAAACGTTACATAAATCACGCATTTTTTCTAAAGTTAAATCTTTTAGGCAGTTATTCACACAGTAATCATCACCAAACACACGGTTTGCAAATTGCGAAGAAGTACCATCAATAGTTGTTTTGGAAAAAAGTGTTTGCCACAAAAAGGCGCTGCGTAGTTTTGCCATTTGGAAAAGATTTAAGCAGACGTTATAAGAATAACTGCCAATACTTATTTCCAAACTAAAATATTGTATACCGTTGCTTTCTTTATTGTGGTAAATAAAGATTCGGTTGTCAAAAATATCATAAATATAACTGGGATGTTCCGGTTTTATCATTTCTTGTGGAATGGCACCGATTTTCTGAAACAACCGCACAAGATTGAGAGAGGTAAAGTTTTCCCTATCCAATTCATCATTATAAAGTGTAACATAGTCTAATATGCTGCCGATTTGTTCGGTCTGCCTGTTAAGCTTATATTTCATCATGGCCTTGGAGTAACCGGAAATAGCACCGACACTCAAAACCCCGATAATGGCCAGCACGCCTAACATTTCGACCATACTTCTTCCTTTTTCACACATAAAATTCTCCATAATTACAAAGAAAACAAATACGATTTACGCGTCATTCTAAACCGTTTTTTTTTTTTTTCAATTTTAAAATTTTTTCCTTGGTTTTTTCCCCATCCCTTTTTCCCCCCAT
>CALXUN010000011.1 GCA_944391705.1 uncultured Alphaproteobacteria bacterium | reverse complement strand
GCTTTTTGGTTTTGCAACTTTGAAGGTGTAGGGAAAAAAAAGGCCTCCCCTTGGAGAGAAAAAATTTCATGGATGCCTAATACTCACTCGCTTACGCTCGCTCGTAGGCATGACAGGGAGGGGGATGCCTAGTACTCACTCGCTTACGCTCGCTCGTAGGCATGACAGGGAGGGTGGATGCCTTATACTCACTCGCTTACGCTCGCTCGTAGGCATGACGGGTAGAGTGTCGGCACTGATGTTTAGAGGCTGTATAGTTAAGAGTTTGTCGGACATAAAAAAAATTTCCACGTATCAAACGTGGAAATTTTTTTATCAGGATGGGAAAATTTTATGTTATTATGAATTTCCCGCCACGGTATTTTACCGTAACAATATCACCAACTTTCGGTGCAGTCCTGAATTCAGCAATCGTATGAATTTGACCGCCCGTTTCATCTCTTGCAATGATGCCCCATTGGTTGTTGTTCATGGGGGTTGCTTTTTGAATAGTTGCTTTCATATGTATAAAGAATTAAAAATATTAAACACAGTTTAAAAATATACGAAAATAAAATTTTGTCAATAAAATTTTGAAAAATTATTCGGCAATGGTTTATATAATTTTTTTTATATCTTTTGCCACTTTATGCGCAAGCGGGATAATTCACGTCCGTCGCTTAAGGCTTTGATAGAATGACAACTGGTTAAACCGTCCGTTTGAGTTAAAATCTCTACATCTTCGCTTAAGCGGCCTTCTTTTTTAAAAGCAACTTCAATTTCGGCAGGAAAATGACCGTCACGAAATTCGTGCTCCACGCTTTCGGTTGCCCAAAGAGGATAGACCGCATTATTAACATGGCGGTTGATGTCTATATCGTCGAAACGTACGGAGAACACCCGTTTACAATCTATTTTCTCCGGTTCCTGGAGTTTGGGGAATTCCGTTTCCAACGCGCGTTCGGGAATGACCGTATAATCAGGCAAATGGTCTTTTAATGAAATCGGGCGTTTGCGGGAAAAATCAATCAAAATCCACTGGCTGGAAGCTGTTATGATGATGTTACCGGCTTCATCCCGGATAATAAAATCACGGATTGCACCAAGTTTTTTTTCCGCTGCCGGCCAAGTGGTTACGTGAATGGTTTCATGTAAAACCGGCAGCCGTGTTATGCGGATATGGTAATTTGAACCGACCCATGCAAACCCCTTTTTGATACAGAATTCCAGCCCCAAACCAAGGGAAGAAGCATGCGAATCTGCCATATCCTGTAAGATGTTCATTAAGGTCAGAATACGCAGATTGCTGTTTTTATCGCATTCATAGGTACGAATCTGATATTCTTTTTCCCATTTTTGCATGCCGTTTCCTTTAATTAAAATAAAGATGCCTTACTTTCCGTATCCAAAACAGCAACTTTAATTTGCTCAAAGCGGGACAAAAGTTTCTTTTTATATTTTAAACCGCGGGAAGGAATTTTTGAGTGATAATCCATGGCGGCTTTCTGCCAATCACCCCGGCGGTTATATAATTTGGTTAAAAATTTGGCGCTGTATTCAACGTTTGTGTCCGGATCAAAGGCGTCTTCAATGCTTTTGAAAGCTTTGCCGTGATATTTTAAACTAATTTGCATGCAGCCGACATCAATGCTTTTGATACCTTTGGCCTGCAGCTGTTTTACCTTGGCAACGGCTTCTTCTTTAGTCTTAAAATGGTAGCCTTTGCCGTTGGCATTGATTGTCCACGGCCAGGAAACGAACTCGTGCCGGTTGTTATCCCAACGGCCGGTTTCGACGCTTGAGATAGTTTGCAGCAGGTGCTCTTTAATGCCGTATTTTTCCTCCATACGCGCCGCTGAAAGCGAACAAATCTCCGCTGTCTCAACCTTAATGGAAGGAGATGTTTGGGCTTCGTATTCTTTCTGGGCTTTAAGAGGGTGAACAATGACTAAAGAAATAACCAGTAAAAAAAGTATTTTTCTCAGCACAGTAAAAAGTTATCCTATATTCCTGACTTTGAGCAAAGAATTTCCCTCGTTTAATGATTTCCATTCTACAAACCAAAGCTTAAAAGCTAAGGAAGACCCAAAGAAAGGTGTTAAACAAACTTTAATTTCCGTTAAAAAAATATTAACCAAAATCAAATTTTGTAGTTAGATAACACAGTTTTTTTTAAAAATCCAGCAGTTTTTTTGCAAAAGTTTGGACAGCATCCGTTATGCTGTCGCTAATTTTTTGAAAATGCTTGTTTTTTTCAAATGTTTTTTCCTCTGCATAAATTTCCCGGTTGACCTCCATTTGCAGGGTATAAATTTTTTTGCGCGGCTGACAATAATTGAATGTCGTAAAGGCGCCGGAGTACGGAACGTTGGCAGTTACGGTATAATCATGACGGGTTAGGGCATTTTGTAAAAATGCCGTATATTCGGGCGGGCAGCTTTGGGAAAAAAGGTCGCCTAAGCAAAAGTCGATGTGCGGGCTGTCCGGAATGATTTTGCAGATTTTAGAGGGCATGGAGTGGCAGTCCAAAACACAACAAAAACCGAATTTTTTGGCACATTTGTTGATAAGCTGTTGTAAACGTTTGTGATATACATCGTAAACATTCTTAATCCGTTCCTGCACCTCATGATAAGATAGCAGGCCGTTATATATCGGACGGTTTTCCATATCAATCCGGTGGATTAAGCCTAAGCCGAAACGGCAGCGGTTATTTTCAATGGCGATTTTATCTTCCGGATAATCGTAAAACATTTTAGAATCGAGTTCAATCTTGTCCCGGTTGACATCAATAAACGAGCGAGCCAGATTCATGGATAAAACCGGTATACCCTCTTTATGGAGCGGCCAAACCAGTTCGTCAACGAAAAGATCTTCATTGCCGCGCAGTTGTTCTTCACTTAAGGCACTGTTTTGTAAAAACTCTTCAGGGAAAAAACGACCGGCATGTGGTACCGAAACAATAACCGGATAACAGATGTCGGTTGTTCCGGCTTCTTTGTATACGTTTATTTTTTTGTAATCTATTTTAAAATCGCAGTGTTGGTCGGGCAATGTTTTATCCTTTCAATCCGGCTGAAATCATAAAACATAAGTCTTAAATTTTTATAAAAAACAAAAAAGTTTTAAAAACAATAAAAAATGTCTTGCCAAATGCTTTTTGTTGTGTTAGTTAAGCTACTACTTTCGGGTGTGTAGCTCAGGTGGTTAGAGCGCTACGTTGACATCGTAGAGGTCACAAGTTCGAGTCTTGTCATACCCACCAATATATAAGCCGGCCTTCAAGCCGGTTCTTTATTAGAAGTAAATGTTCATGTTTTCAGGGTGTGTAGCTCAGTTGGTCAGAGCGCTGCGTTCACATCGCAGAGGTCACAAGTTCGAGCCTTGTCATACCCACCAATAAAAAACCGGCTTTCAAGCCGGTTTTTTATCGGGTTTAATATCAAGGCGTAAACATTAAAATATCCCTGGCACAAAAAAGTAAGCCGGGTTTCTTTTTTGTTTATTTGTTTTTTATTTTTTTGAGCCAGTTTTTTACGTTGCGGTTGTGTTCACTTAAGCTTTTAGCGAAACGGTGTCCCCCGTTTCCGTCGGCAACAAAGTAAAAATAAGGCGTGTCCTCGGGGTGTGCGGCAGCTTTTAGAGCTTTTAATCCGGGGTTGCAAATCGGCGCTGGCGGCAGACCGGCATATTTATAGGTGTTAAAGGGGCTGTCAACTGATAAATCTTTTCTTTTTAAAGAACGCCCGAGCTCTTTTTTCCCTTGTGTCAGAGCATAAATGACCGTCGGATCGGTTTGTAAAAGCATGTTTTTATTTAAGCGGTTGATAAATACTGATGCCACTTTACCGCGTTCACTGCTGACGGCTGTTTCTTTTTCAATAATGGAGGCCAGAATCAAAAGTTCTTGCAAAGAGTTTAAAGGCAAACCTTCCGCCCGGTTTTGCCAGGTTTCCTGCAAAGCTTTTTGCATGGCCGATTTAGCATTTCTGATAATCTGGTTGCGCGGCGTTCCTTTATGGAAACTGTAAGTTTCCGGCAGCATTTCGCCTTCAGCGGGCAATTCTGTGATATTTCCGCTTAAAAGCGGGTTGTCGGCAATCAGTTGAAGCATCTGCGCACTGGTTAAGCCTTCCGGAAGGGTAAGCCGGTGCAATATCACTTTACCGTCTGATATTTTTTCTAAGACGTCTAAAAGCGACATTCCGGGTTCCAAGCGGTATTCTCCGGCTTTTAAACGGGTATCATAGCCGTATATTCTGGCACTTAAGCGCACAATGAGCGGATGCCGGACAAGGCCTTTGTCTTTTAATATGGCGGATAATGAACGAATGCCGCGTCCGGAGGACAGCTCAAGCGTTATGGCAGATGTCAGGGGTAATGGGCGGCGGATATCATTGATAAACCAAAAGCCGGATATAACAATGACCACAACACCCAGCAGGCACAGCATTAAAAATTTTTTCATATATATATTTCCTTGTTGGCGTCTAAATTAGCCGAGGCAACAATCAAAGTCAAGCCCGGCGGAAAAATATCCGCGTTTGGAAAATTAAAACCGGCTTACAATCAGGAATAAAACAATTGCCGCAAATATGCCGGCAAAGACGTCATCCAGCATGACGCCCCAGGCATTTTTCAATTTACTGTCCGCCCATTTGACCGGTCCCATTTTCAAGATGTCAAAAAAGCGGAACAGGCCGAAACCCAGTAAATAAACGACCAGAGCCGAAAGCGAAAGATTGTGTTGCAAAAACGGGGCAACCAGAAGAAAAGTCGTCAACTGCCCGGCCGTTTCATCAATAACGACTTTGGAGGGGTCTTTGTCATCGCTGTCCTTAATCAGCTGATGAATTGCCCATACGCCGGTAAAAAAGCTGATAAGCGCTGCATAAAAAACGCCTTCGCGACCGAAAAAATATGCCATGACAAAGGCCAGAGGCAGGGTTGCCAGCGAGCCGAACGTTCCCGGTGCTTTTGCAGCAAGGCCGGAGCCGAAAAATGTTGCCAGGACAAATGCGCTTTTTTTAATCATCTTTAAACCCCCTTTTTTGAATGCTTGTTATTGATGCGCCCGATTATAAAAGCGTAAAATTAAATTGCAAACATAAAATTTTGCCTTTATAGTGCCTTGAAGATAAGTTCCAAGGAGAAAATATGGTAGAGGTTGTGACTTTTGGCTGTCGGATTAACAGTTTTGAAGCCGAAGTTTTAAAAGAAAAATTTAAAAATACCGATAATCTGATTATCGTCAATACCTGTGCCGTTACCGGCGAAGCCGAACGCCAGTGCCGGCAGGCAGTGCGTAAGCTGCGTAAGGAAAATCCGGAAGCCAAAATCATCGTGACCGGGTGCGCCGCTCAAATTAATGCCGCAAAATTTGCGGATATGGAAGAAGTGGACTTAGTCTTGGGCAATAAAGAAAAAGCGGAACTGGAAAAGTATCTTGACGGTGATGTAACCGAAAAAAGCATCGTCGGTGATATTTTTTCTTATGATGATTATGATCATTACGTTATTACCGGTTTTGAAGGCCGGCAGCGGGCGTTTGTACAAATTCAGCAGGGCTGCGATCATCGTTGTACCTATTGCATTATTCCCTTTGCCCGCGGCAACAACCGTTCGGTGCCGGAGGCGGAAATTATGGGGCAGATTAAGATATTATTGGCGCAGGGGTTTAAAGAAATTTGCTTAACCGGTGTTGATGCCTGCTCTTATAAGCCGTCTTTCAGTGTATTGGTTAAGCATATTCTTGAACAGTTCCCGGATTTGCCGTCTTTACAGTTCGGTTCGCTTGATCCGGCAGCGGTTGATGATGATTTTGTTAAGTTGGTCGGAAAATATAAAAATATCTATCCGCATTTTCATTTGTCGGTGCAATCAGGTGATAATCTGGTTTTAAAACGTATGGGGCGGCGGCACAGCCGTGAAGATGTTATTAAGCTTTGCGCTAAAATCAGGGCCGTGCGTCCGGAAGCAACGTTCGGAGCGGACTTTATCTGCGGTTTTCCGACGGAAACTTCAGAGGCTTTTGAAAATACCTGCAAATTGGTTCAGGAAGCGGGAATCGGCAAGCTGCATGTTTTTCCCTATTCCGAACGGCCCGGAACGCCGGCGGCGCGAATGCCGCAGATTGATATGGAAGAACGTCGGCGGCGGGCAAAAATTTTAAGGGAATTAAGTAAGGAAGAATAAAATGGTTAATTTTTTTCAAAAACTCGGTTTGGGTTTAAAAAAGACTTCGGCCAAAATCAGCGGCGGAATCGGCGATATTTTTACCAAACGTAAAATAGATGCCGAGACCTTGGAAGAACTGGAAGAGCTGCTTATCAGCGCGGATATGGGGGTTAAGGCATCGGCAAAAATTATTGCCGCTTTTGCTCATAAGCGACTTAATAAGGAAATTTCTACAGAGGAAATCAAACAGGTTTTGGCTGCGGATATTGCGCAAATTCTTAAACCGGGTGAAGCTGAATTTAAGGTTGATACGGCTAAAAAACCGTATGTCATTTTAATGGTCGGCGTTAACGGCGCCGGAAAAACCACAACTATCGGCAAACTGGCGGCAAAATTGAAAGCTGCCGGCAAGAAGGTTTCGTTTATTGCCGGGGACACTTTCCGGGCGGCGGCAGTCGAACAGCTTCAGGTTTGGGGCAAGCGCTCGGATATCAGGGTGTTTTCCGGCGCGCCCGGCTGCGACAGTGCCGGTTTATGTTATGACGGCTTAAATGCTGCAATCAGGGCCGGCGATGATGTGGTGTTTATTGATACGGCCGGCCGGTTACAAAATAAAAACGGGTTAATGGATGAACTAAAAAAAATTGTGCGCGTTATTAAAAAAGTTATGCCCGAAGCACCGCATAAAACGTTGCTCACAATTGATGCGACAACCGGACAGAATGCCGTTTCCCAGGTTCAGATTTTCAAACAAATGGTTGAAGTTGACGGCTTGGTTGTTACCAAACTTGACGGTTCGGCCAAAGGCGGTATCTTGGCTGCCGTTGCCGAAGAATATCCGACCCCGGTTTATTTTGTCGGCGTCGGTGAAAAAATCGAGGATTTGGATGTGTTTAATGCCGAAGATTATGCCAAGGGTCTGCTTGATGTTTAGGGGATTATTTCCACAAAATAACAAGCCGGCAAGCTTCTTCATCGCAGATGTTGCACAAATCTTTCAGTTCGGTTAATCCGAGATCGCGCAAGCATTTATAACGACCGGTACCGCAATAAGCATCACCATACAAATTTCCATGTATTGTGACATTTTCTGAATCGGAGTAATATTTATAAGTTTCAACCATCCATAAGTTTGGGCTGTTTTCCCTGGCAACCTTGACCAGATTACGGCAAATTTCCGCCCCTTGCGGCGAGGGGGCAAAATTATATATAATACCGCCGAAATCATTCTGAACAACCTGACCGGCATCATTTTCCCATTTTTGATTGTTATAATAAACAAATAAAGAATTGTCGAAAATGTCAGACATTTTAGTGTTATTGATATATTTAATGCCATCGGGAATCAACCTGAGTTTATAAAAAATATCATTATAATATGTAACTTTTCCGTCATTGTGTTCTAAACGATCTTTATATTGCAAACCGTAATTTATCAGGGAATTAACAGCCTCAGCCTGCTTATTTAATTTGTATTTCATCATGGCCTTAGAATAGCCGGAAATCGCACCGACGGATAAAACACCAATTATAGCCAGCACGCCTAACATTTCCACCATACTTCTTCCGGAAAAAGTCGCATTTGCTTGTAATTTTTTTGTGTGCTTGTTTTTGCTGATTTTTTCCATAAACTTCTCCAAAGTTACAACATAAACATGAATAAAATACGATTTACGCGTCATTCTAAACCGTTTTTTTTTTTTGCAACTTTAAAGTAAGGGGATATGCCCTATCAAGAATGAATAAACTTTATGGATGCCTTGTACTCGCTCACAATCGTTCGCTCGTAGGCATGACGGGGAGGGGGATGCCTTATACTCGCTCACATTCGTTCGCTCGTAGGCATGACAGGGGGGATGCCTGATACTCACTTGTTTACGCTGTTTCGTAGGTATGACAGATGCGGAGCAAGTACAGTACTATCACCGCTTAAGAGCGAACTTTAGTCTGCAAATATCTTTAATCCTGTTGATTATTTTTAAGCAACCGGCTGGCGGTTTTTGTTGGTCAAGATTGTTAAAACCTTTACCAGCTCTTCTTTCATGTGGGCGCGGTCAACCACAATATCAACCATACCGTGGGTTTTTAGGTATTCGGCCCGCTGGAAATCATCCGGGAGTTTTTCTCTGATGGTCTGCTCAATGACTCTCCGTCCGGCAAAACCAATCAGACACCCTTTTTCGGCAATATTGACATCACCCAGCATGGCAAAGGAGGCAGAAACACCGCCCGTGGTCGGATCAGCCAAAATAGAAATAAACGGGATACCGTGTTCTTTGAGCATATTAACGGCAGCGGTTGTCCGGGCCATTTGCATTAAAGACAAAATACCTTCCTGCATGCGTGCGCCGCCTGAAGATGCAACCGTAATCAGCGGAATTTTCTTTTTTAAGGCCAGTTCGGCAGCCGTAACAATGCCTTCACCGACGGCTGTACCCATTGAACCGCCCATAAAGGAAAAGTCCATAACGGCCAAAACCGAATCGATACCGCCGATTTTGCCGGTGGCAACTTTAATCGCATCTTCGTTTCCGGTTGATTTCCGATAGGTGCGCAAACGATCGGTATATCTTTGTGTATCCTTGAATTTTAAGGGGTCGTCCGTCATTTCCGGCAGGATAATTTCATGGTATTTTTCATTGTCAAACAACATTTTTAACCGCTTGTCGACATACAAGCGCAGATGATGGCCGCAAGAAGTGCAGACATACATCGACTTTTTGAGCTCTTTGGAAAATAACATCTGATTGCAGGCCGGGCATTTGACCCATAAATTATCAGCAATTTCTTTGGGAGTCGTCTTCTGGATTTTCGGACGAACAATATCGGTAAACCAATTCATTTAATTATCACCTATTCTTCATTATTTTTCTTAAATGAGAAAAAATTTGCCATTCTTTGTTTGAAAGGTACGGCAGGTTCCTTGCTTTCTTTTTGTTTTAATGTTTCAAGGTCTTCCTGCAGATTGGAAAATTTTTCATGCAGCTTTTCATGTTCCTTGTTTAAGGCCTTGTTGGTTTTCTTTTGCTGGCGGAGCTGTGCCCGAAGCGGAGCGTTGGATACGAATGCATCCAGGCGGCCGAGCAGGTAGCCGGCAAAAAACAGAACCAAAATCAAAACGCTTAAGGAAACCGTAATGTCCAAATCAAAGGGTTTTAAGGTGAAAGTGGCAAAATCATTATTGATTACCGCAAAAATAATCACAATGATAATCAGCGGTATTTCAATTAGTCTTCTGATAAAATTCATTTCAAACCTCCTTTGTTTCAGACACGGTTTCCGGCAGTTTGTCTGTAAAAATGTTATTTGCCGTTTAACATTTCGTGCAGTTCTTTTCCGGTCTTGAAGTGTGCAATGTTGCGTTCCTCAACTTTTACTTTGTCGCCGGTGCGCGGGTTTTTGGCAATGCGCGGCGCGCGTTTGCGGACGGAAAATGCTCCGAAACCGCGAAATTCAACCCGGTCGCCTTTGGCCAGGGCATTAATAATCCTGTCTAAAACGACATTAACGATTCTTTCCACATCTCTTAACATAAGATTCGGATTTTTTTCTGCAATTTTCTCAATTAATTCTGATTTAGTCACATCTTCCTCGTATTCAATTGATGGTTAAAACATATTTTCTTTTTAAGAAATACTTTTATTTTGCGGATATTTCCACCATTATTTTTATTTTACACAGACATCCGGTGCTTTTAAGTATAAAGGTTTGGGAAAATCCGTGCATTTGTTTTGATATTTATTTATGCCGATAAGTGCCAGTTTGTCAATAGGCGGGTTAAAAGGCATTTTGACGGCATGCAGGCTTAATCCGCTCGGACGGTTCAAAAAGCGTTCGGCGCCGTCGCCGGAAAAAGTTACTTTTTTGCCGTTTAGGGCATGAACAATGTCATCATAAAACGCCGTTGAGGCCGGTTCAAGTTTGTTAAGTTTACGGTCATAGTATTGCACGTAATAATCTTCGCGTTTGGTTTCAACCAATATAACATTGACATCGGATAATTCTTCCGCCGATAAGTCCGCTGCATAAGCATCAAAAGCAGAAATGCCGCAAACCGTTACTTCGGGGCAGGCCAGGGCAAACGCCCGGGCGGCAGCTATGGAAGAGCGGACACCGGTAAAAGATCCGGGGCCGGTGCAAACGACAGCTAAAGTCAAATCCCGAAATTGCAGGTTATGATTTTGCAACATTTCCCCGATTGCGGGAATCAAAACTTCCGCCTGTCCGAAATCCATTTCCTGTTTAAAAGAATCAATCATGTTTTCATTGTTAAACAGGGCTATGGAACAAAAATTAACCGTCGTGTCAAAAGCCAGTGTATACATTTTATCAACCACCTGAAAAAATTAAATTGCGTATTCGCTTTTATAATATAGAATCTGCAAACAGACAACAGTTATTTCATTTAAATCGAGATACACCATGAATGATGATTTATTGCGAGAAGTTCTTTATTTTTGCCTGGCCGGCGGTGTCGTCCTGATTGCCCTTTTAATATCTTTTCAGATAACGATTGCCCGCTTAAAACAAAAAAATTATTTTTTGAACCGCGACCGGGAGCGTTATGCCGAAACGCTTTATGCATCAAAAGACGGTTATTTTGCCTTTATTTATCCCGATGAACGCATTAAGGATCCGCGCCGCACGGTTCGCGAACGTTGTTCGCGTAGGCTTGCCGTGATGCTTAATCTTCCTAACGGTATTCAGTCGGGGTTTGAGGATGTGCTGGAATGTTTTTATAAAGACGATGCCAAAAAAATCCGCAAATATCTGAGCCTGATGCAGGAGGAAAATATTCCGTTTGAAGATGTTTTTGCCCTTAAAACCACTGAGCGCAGCGTCAGTATTTTCGGCGGCCGTATCAACGGTGCGGACGGCAATTTGTATTGTGATATGCTCTGGTTTCGTGATTTAAGCGCCGAAATGCTGAAAATCAGGGAGCTGGAGGCTGAAAAAACACTATACCGGCAGCGTCTGCACCGGTTGGAAGATATGCTTAATAATTTTGCCGAACCGGTCTGGCTGCGCGATGAGCACTTAAATATCATCCTGGCCAATAAAAAATATGCCGATATTGCCGGTATAAACGATATGGACGGAAGTATTCCGCCGGCCGAAACAAATGCGGCCGTGCTTGAGAATGTTTCCCGCAAATTGGCTGATGCAGCCAGAGAGACCAATAAAATGCAAAAAGGCGGCATCAATCTGGCGGTTAACGGTGAAGCCAAACATTTTGAAGTTTCCGAAACCCCGTTTCATGCCGACGGCAGTCTTGAAAAAATCTATACGGTCGGAACGCTGACTGATGCAACGGAACTGGATGCGGTTAAACGCACATTTAAAATCCATCAGAATGCCCATTTAGATGTTTTAGCCGCCTTGGGTACGGCGTTTGCCATTTTTGATATGAAACAAAAACTGGTGTTTTATAATAAATCCTTTTTGAATTTGTGGGGATTGCAGGCCGCCTTTTTGGACGGAAATCCTACTTATGCAGAGTTTTTGGATAAGATTCGCGACAGCCGTCTGCTGCCGGAAGTTAGTGATTTCAAGTCTTATAAAAACAGCGAAGAACAACTGTTCGGCGGGCTGATAGAATCCAGAGAAGATTTGTTGCACATTCCTGACGGGCGGACCTTCCGGCGGATTGTCGCCCCCCATCCCAACGGGCTTATTTTTGCCTTTGAGGATGTTTCCGACCGGCTGGCGGCAACCCGGATGATTAATGAATTATATTCGGTGCAGCAAAATATTTTAGACAATGTCCGGGATGCCGTTATTGTTTTCGGAGCCGACCAGCGTTTGAAGTATTTTAACCGGAGCTACAAGAAATTATGGAAAGCAGATGATGCAGAGCTCCGCAATCTGCCGAATTTGTCCGAGGTCTTGGAAATGCAAAAGCCTTATTTTAACAATCAGGAAGACTGGAACAGTCTTAAACAAAATATGCTGGGACATATTTTAAATATTTGTTCCAGATTTCAGTTGGAGCGAAATGATAAACTCCGGCTGGAAGTTGTGCCGGTGCTTTTATCAGATGAATCGGTTATGATTACATATATGGTATTTTGACTTTGACATCTTTATATGGTTGTGGCATAGTAATTAAAAATAAACAAAATTAACGGGGTGCGCGTGAATAATAACCAAAATGATGATTTTAATGATGATCAGGAAACCGTTTTTGACTGGAAGAAAACCGGTGTGGACAAACGCGAGCGTGTCGCTTTGAATATTAATGTCAAGGAAGCGGAAGAATACAGGAACAAACAAAGTAAAAATCTGATGAAAGCCCCGCGGCCGGAAAATCTGGCTTTGGGGCTGAAAAAGCTTCGTAAAAAAGTGCGCGAAGTTTATGACGATGAGGACGATGAGGACGAAAATGATACGATTTTTGCCCCGCTTCCGGTTTTGGAGGAAGAAGAAAATCCGCTTTTGAATGCTTTAACTGAAGACGAAAAAAGGCTGTTCTGGCAAAAAAATACCATTGAGAATACTCAAATGCAGCAAACGGCCGGCAAGATGGAGGCTTTGCATATTGCCAATAATCTGGCACGGGAAGCCGGCTTGAAAAACATCAGCCGCAAGGCGTTGGAGGCAGGCATGCAGGAAGCGGTGTTCCGTCCCGAACAGATGCAGGAAAAAGTGATTAAAAAAGAGGTGTCTGGAAAGCTCGGCATTAAGGGCAATATGGAAAAAGGAAAAATCTTGGAAGCGGCGCGCGGTATTAAAAAAGTGGAACGTCTGGGCGGTAAAGAAGCGGCTAAAAATCTGGATATGCGGGATATTATTAAGGCCGGTGAAGAAAAACTGGATGAAATTAAATTAGCCGAACTGATTTTGGAAAAATCGGGACAGGATATTAAAAAGCGTAAAAAACGGCTGCAGGAAGGAAAAAATAATCTGGAATTAAAAAATTTCAAAAACCAGAGCGGAAAAGAAAAAAATGCGGCACCCAAAAACAAAGAAGGCGATTTGAGCCGGCGCGGATCCGATTTAAGCCGATAATTTGCAAGTCGAAATTGACAGATGAAAACAGTTGTACTATCATAATTTTAAATTGTTATTAACCCGGTAGAGGAAAATTATGGAAAATCAATACTATACCCTGATTGAAAAACAGGATTTTTATGAAATCATTGAAAATAAATACGGTGAACTGGCCATATTTATAGATGCCCGTGCCGGAACGCCGTCTAAGCCCGTGTTGGAATTTGATGGTAAGAAGACGGCTCTTTTAAAACGGGATGAATGGCTGGCCGTTCGTTTGGACAATATTGATTCGGAAACGAAGAACGTTTTGGCCGAATCGGAATTTGTCATGATTGTCGAATTAAGCGGCGATGTTGTCGAACGGGTTTACGGCGTGCCGGTCGACAATGTGGAAGAAATCGTTTTTCAGGGACGTCAGACCCGCGCAGATGAGTTGGTTAAAGCCAAAAGCCGTGAAGATGTTATTAAGGCTTTCGGTGCTGTAAAATCATGGACGGGCGGCCAAAAAGCATGATAGGTCTGGTATTGGTAACACACGGCCGTCTGGCGGAAGAGTTTTTGTCGGCAATGCAGCATGTGGTCGGGCCGCAGCAGCAGATTGCAGCCGTTTGTATCGGCCCGGAAGATGATATGGAAAAACGCCGGGCTGAAATTTTGGATAAGGTGCATCTGGTTGATGCCGGCAAGGGCGTCATCGTTTTAACCGATATGTTCGGCGGCACGCCGTCAAATCTGGCAATTTCGATTATGGATAAGGCAAATGTCGAAATCCTGGCGGGCGCAAATCTGCCGATGTTAATCAAATTAGCGGCTTTAAGAAAAGACTGCTCCTTGAAGGAAAGCGTTTTAGGTGCTCAGGAAGCCGGTAAAAAATATATCAATATTGCTTCGCAGCTGTTAGGACAATAAAATGAGCGGAAAAGATTTATTATCGGCGGTATCGGAAAATGCCGGAAAGATATTTTCCGCTGATTTGGAGATCCAAAATCAAAAAGGGCTTCATGCCCGTGCGGCGGCGGCGTTTGTTAAATGTGCCGAACAGTTTGATGCCGATATCCGGGTGGAGCGCATCGGGCAATCTGTCAGCGGCTGTTCCATTATGGGGCTGATGATGCTGGCGGCAGCCAAAGGTACGACCATTCATGTCAATGTCAGTGGTCCACAGGCAGAAGATGCCCTGAAAGCCATTTCCAATCTGGTCAATTGTAAATTCGGCGAGGATTAAGCCGTGGCTAAAGCTCCGCGCAATCGAACCCTGGAACTCAAACCGCGGCAGATAAGCCGTTATGCTGCACAAGCCCTTAAACTTTCCAAGCCGGCGGTACTAGAAGATGTCACCGATAAAGTTATCTGGCAGGATACTTTCCGGGCGTTGAGCTATCTGCCTGATAATTGCGTCGATTTGATGATTGTGGATCCGCCTTACAACCTGACAAAAGTTTTCGGCGGCAAGCAGTTTAAAGCGATGGATTTCAGGCAATATCAGAAATGGCTTGATAAGTGGCTTAAAAAAACCGTACGTTTGTTAAAAGAAGATGCCAGTGTTTATATCTGTTCGGACTGGAAGACTTCTCTGGCTATTCCGGAAATTGCCGGTAAATATTTTATGCTTCAGAATCGCATTTCCTGGGAACGTGAAAAAGGGCGCGGTGCTTTGAACAATTGGAAAAACTGTCTGGAAGATATCTGGTTTTTTACCAAATCCGACAAGTATACATTTAATCTTAATGCCGTTAAAATGATGCGGCCGGTTATTGCGCCGTATCGTGATGACAAAGGAAAACCCAAAGACTGGGAGAACAGGGGGGGAGAAAAAATCCGCCTGACGTCGCCTTCTAATATCTGGACGGATATTTCCATTCCGTTTTGGTCCATGCCGGAGAATACGCCGCATCCCACTCAGAAGCCTGAGAAATTGATTGCCAAACTTATCTTAGCATCCAGTAATCCCGGTGATTTGGTTTTTGATCCGTTTTTGGGTTCCGGCACAACAGCGGTAACGGCTAAAAAGCTCGGTCGCCGTTATCTTGGAATCGAACGTGAAAAAGAATATGTCGCTTATGCCGGGTTCCGGTTGGAGAAAGCCGAAACGGACAGGTCTATCCAAGGATATGAAGACGGTATTTTCAAATTGCGCAACAGTTGATGTATACTTCAAGTGCGCAAACTGACAAACACTCTTGAGTTTTATCTTTAAACACCCTATATATGAAAAAAGGCAAAATAAGCTTAAAGGATATATTTTATGAAATTTGGTAGAAATTTTCTCATCTGGGTGCTGATTTTTTTTGTACTTACTTCTTTTTTAAGCACAATGGGTACAAAGCAGCAGCGTGCCAACATGGAAACGCTGGCCTTTTCCGATTTTATGAATGAGGCGGAAAACAAGCGAATCGTTGAGGTGACGGTATCGGGACCCGATGTTTACGGTACGACGACCGACGGGCGGGAATTTTATACTTATGCGCCCAATGATCCGTCCATGATTGAAACTCTGCGCCAAAACGATGTCCGTGTTACGGCCAAACCGGTTGATACTTCCGGCAGTACGTTTTGGGGAATTGTGATCTCCTGGTTCCCGATGCTTTTATTGGTCGGTGTCTGGATTTTCTTTATGCGTCAGGCAAATTCCGGCAATAATAAAGCCATGAGTTTCGGAAAATCACGTGCCCGGCTGGTAGAAAACAGTAAAAAAGTTACGTTTGCCGATGTTGCCGGTGCTGATGAATCCAAGCAGGAATTGGAAGAAGTCGTTGATTTCTTAAAAGATCCGCAAAAATTTTCCCGTCTGGGCGGCAGAATTCCCAAGGGTGTTTTGCTGGTCGGCCCTCCGGGAACCGGTAAAACTCTGTTGGCCAAAGCCGTTGCCGGTGAGGCAGACGTTCCGTTCTTTTCGATTTCCGGTTCCGATTTTGTGGAAATGTTTGTCGGTGTGGGTGCGTCGCGTGTGCGTGATATGTTTGCCCAAGCCAAGAAAAACGCACCGTGTTTGCTCTTTATTGATGAAATTGACGCGGTCGGCCGCCATCGTGGCGCCGGTCTCGGCGGCGGTAATGATGAGCGCGAGCAGACTTTGAACCAGCTGCTGGTTGAGATGGACGGTTTTGATGAAAATGAAAACGTTATTCTGATTGCGGCAACCAACCGTCCGGATGTTCTGGATCCGGCATTGTTGCGGCCGGGGCGTTTTGACCGGCAGGTAACGGTGAGCAATCCGGATATAAAAGGCCGGGAAGAAATCCTGAAAGTTCATGTCCGCAAGGTTCCGCTGGCAAAAGATGTCGATTTGGCGGTCGTTGCCCGCGGTACACCGGGATTTTCCGGAGCAGATCTGGCAAATCTTGTTAACGAAGCGGCTTTGCTGGCGGCGCGTAAAAACAAACGCAAAGTAACCGCACAGGATTTTGATGATGCCAAAGATAAGGTTTTAATGGGCAATGAACGTAAATCCATGGCAATGGATGAAAAGGAAAAAACATTGACGGCTTATCATGAAGCAGGACACGCCATTTGTTCGCTTAATGTCAAGGAAACCGATCCGATTCATAAAGCAACGATTATTCCCAGAGGCCGGGCTTTGGGTATGGTGCAGCAACTGCCGGAAAAAGACCAGTATTCGTATACCCGTGCCAAGATGTTATCCAGATTGACGATTTTAATGGGCGGCCGGGTTGCCGAGGAATTGAAATTCGGCTATGATGCGGTAACTTCCGGGGCATCCTCAGATATTGCCGCGGCAACTAATCTGGCGCGTTCAATGGTTACCGAATGGGGTATGAGCGATACGCTGGGGCCGGTTTTGTATTCGGAAAACTCAGGTGAGGTTTTTTTGGGTCGTTCGGTGACGCAAAACAAAAACATGAGCGAAGATACGGCCCGGCTGGTTGATGCCGAAATTAAACGTCTGGTTACCGAAGGTCATGAAAATGCTTTGAAAATCCTTAAAGAAAAAAAGAAGGATTGGGAAACTTTGGCAGAAGCTTTGATGGAATATGAAACCTTAACCGGTGATGAAATCAAGGCGGTTTTGGCCGGTGAAAAAATAAACCGTAACAATGAAACACCGGTCAGTGATGAAAAACGTACCAAAGCTTCCATTCCGGAAGTTTAATCGCTTCGTTGTTTTGTCCGGTTAAAGGCGGATATTGTTTAAGGCAACCATGTTGCGTTTTTTTAGAATATAAAAAGCACTCCTTTTTAACAGGAGTGCTTTTTAAGCTTTCGGCATGGTGTCCGGCGTAATCAGACAAACTCCGGGTAAACCTGATTTTTTGGAAATTTCGATGACAATATCGCGAATATCTTCTGTCTGGCGGGCAGTTATGTAATCATCAAGCAGTTCTTCGTTAACATCTTCCAAAACAATTTCATACTGTTTGACAAGTGTTTCCAAACTGTTAAGAATTTTATTTCCCAGTCTTATCTGCCATTTTCTTAAAAGATAATACATTTCCATTAAGTCAACCAATTCGACTTTAAGATACCCGAAAATAATAGATTCACCCAAATTCAAGGCCATATACAAATCCTGTTCGGCCATTTCAAGCTGTTCAAGTATTTGTTCTTCCATATCTATATTTTAATTATTTATTTACGTACAAATGCTACGCCCAAAGCAGTAAATAATCAAGACTTATTTAAAAAAGAAAAAATCCCGCATTTTCAAAACGGGATTTTCAGATTATAAGAGCAGCTCATTTTCCAGTTCTTTGGAATATATTGCCGGATAGTAGATATCGGTAATATATGTTTTGGAACGATAAATCGTAAATTTTGAGTTTTCTTTGGCCGTATAACGGTACGATAATTTTTCCGTTGTCCGGTTGGCCGGGTAAACACGACGGGATATTGTCCGGTTGGATACTTTTGAAAAAAAACGTCGTTTGGCAATGTCCAGATATACGTTTGAACCTTCAATATAAATTCCGGGTTTGTATTCCGTCTCACCGTTTGCCGATGTTTCTTCAATAATTGCCCAGCTGATTTTTTTGCTTGCGGGAATCTTAAAATATTCCCTTAGAAATTTTAGCGTTTCCATTTTTATATTATATTAAATTAATTTCTTAATAATTTTATGGCAGAAGAGAATATGTCACTAAAAAAACTAAAAGTCAATGTTTTTTTGTACAAAAAAGTTGACAAAGTTTCACAACGGGCTTATTCTTTAAAAAACGGAGGGAAAAATGGCAAATACGATAAAAGATGTATCCAAAAGGCTTTTAATAGAATCGGCTTTGATGGATTATTCCAGATTTATACATGTTACCGATGCGGATATTGATGAACTTTATCGTAAAATTGAAAAACTCAACGAGGAATGTTTTAATGATGAAAAGACATTTGCCCTGGTTGAAAAGTATAATCTGGATGCCATTACCTCACGAGAAGATTTAAAAAAGCGCATTGATGCCATGCGCGGGCAGTTGGCCGAAAAAATTTTTGATTATTATGCTACCGGTGATGCAAAGAGCGATCTTGGACGTCATAGCGAAAGTATTGCTCTGGTTTTAAAAGATATCGGCATTAAAGAAACGATAGCCAGAAAGTTGGCACAAAGCGTTTGTGAACGAAAACTTAAAGATGATTTGTCACAAGATGAGTTGGATAGCTTTAACAAGCAAGCCGGTAAAAACTCCAAACGTAAGAAAAGTTCTGATAAAGAAGAAAAAATCCGCTGGGCTGATTTGCTGGCGCAGAGTATTAACGATAAACAAAAAATTTTGAGAGAAAAAATTTATCTTGATTTGCAGACATATCAGGATACCGGGCTTCCCAATCCGGTAATTGAGGAAATGCTGCCGGATATTAAGGCACATGTCAACGGTATAAAAATTTCCTTAAATTATGACACGCCTAAAAGCACAAAACCTTTTCGGGAAAGATTGCGTGATGATTTCAAAAGAAGAGGCGGATCCAGGGAAGCAACTTTGATTTTAAACGGGCTGTTGGCCGAGAATGGTAAAAATCTTATTCGAAAACCCTCTGCGGCTTCAAATTACGATGATTTTGAAAAGTTGCTTAGGGAATATTATGGTGAAAAAAACTATTCGAAAATTCTTGATGAAGCACTTGGAATTAAAACAGATGGAAAAAATGACGATGTGCTGCAACAGGAACGCCGGCAGGTTTATAATCAGAAAAGTAAAGACCTTTATTGCCAGCTTGTGGCGTCGCTTATATCTGAAAAACGCAAATACGATATAGAAAACAGCAATCGCGGCATTGATTACGGCATGTATGTCCAGACGATTGATCACCAATATATCCGCCCCTTGTGCAGCGGCCGGAATAATATCGGTGCTTTGGGTATGGTTGATGCCGGCAGTACGGCGGCATCTGCAAGTGCAAGCGAAGAGAGGAAGTTTCGCAAGCAAATTATGGATGATACGGCTGAAAACCAGGTCGCTTCCGTTCATCATCATTTGCCTTTGGGAGCTGCAGATGATGTTATTACCCGCTTTTTCGGAAAACTGGATGAGGAAGAAAAATTTGCAAAAAGCTGTGAACTGGTTAATCTTTTAGGTAATAATTGTCTGGTAATCGGTAAAGATAAACATCAAAGTATGGAAGCCAACGGGGCATATGATGTTAAACAAAATTCGGAAGGGCTTGTTTTTGCCGGCCGAATCGACTGGAATATCTTAAACGGGGTTAAAGACAAACTGCCGGCATATTTGTGGAAAGCATTTGAACAACATTTAAAACCTAATGCCAAAACTCAGGATGTTGCGTTAACCATGCGTTTCCCGGAATCCTCTTATATGGCGGATTTGCGTAAGACCTTGCAGCCTGAAAATACGACGGCTTTGAGTAAAGTTTTTGAGCGGGTGCTTGAATAAAGATATATTATAACACATTTTCCTGTTTTCTTTTCCTTATGGAAGGTATATGATGCCTTTTAAGGAAAAAATGAATGATAAACAAAGAATTTAAAATTGAAAGTCCGTTTGAGCCATCCGGTGATCAGCCGCAGGCAATTAAAGAGCTGTGTGAAGGGCTGGCGCGCGGTGAGCGCAGCCAGGTGCTTTTAGGCGTTACCGGCTCGGGCAAAACCTTTACCATGGCAAAAATAATCGAACAGGCCAGACGTCCGGCGCTGATTATGGCACCGAATAAAATTCTGGCGGCCCAGCTGTATTCGGAAATGAAAGAATTTTTTCCGCATAACCGGGTGGAATATTTTGTTTCATATTACGATTATTATCAACCGGAAGCCTATATTCCCAAAACAGATACCTATATTGAAAAAGATTCGGCTATTAACGAGCAAATTGACCGGATGCGCCACGGTGCTACCCGAAATGTTTTGGAAGAAAATGATGTTATTATTGTGGCGTCTGTTTCCTGTATTTACGGCTTGGGCAGTATGGAATCATATTCTTCCATGGCCTTTGGTTTAAAAGTCGGTGATGTGATTAATCCGGCGGATATCTACCGTAATCTGGCCGAGCTTCAATATGAGCGAAATCAGATAAATTTTGTGCGCAGCACTTTCCGCGTTAACGGTGATACGCTTGATATTTTTCCCGCCCACTATGAAGACCGTGCCTGGCGTGTTTCTTTTTTCGGTGATGAGGTTGAAAGTATTGCCGAAATTGATTCCTTAACCGGTAAAAAAACTGCCGATTTGAGCGAAATTACGGTTTATCCGGCCAACCATTATGTGACGCCGCGGCCGGCATTGTCGCAAGCAATTACCCATATTAAAGAAGATTTGGAAATTCGTTTGCAAGAACTTAAAAGCCAAAATAAACTTTTGGAAGCACAACGCCTGGAGCAGCGGACGCGTTTTGATTTGGAAATGCTGGAAACAACCGGACACTGCAAGGGAATTGAAAATTACTCGCGTTATTTAACCGGCCGTCAACCCGGTGAGCCGCCGCCGACTTTGTTTGAATATTTTCCAAAAGATGCGCTTTTATTTGTTGATGAAAGTCATATTTCGGTGCCGCAAATCGGAGGAATGTTTCGCGGTGACTTTAACCGTAAAAGCACGTTGGCCGATTATGGTTTCAGACTGCCGTCATGCGTGGATAACAGGCCTTTGAAATTTGAAGAGTGGGATGCCATGCGGCCGCAGACGATTTTTGTTTCGGCAACGCCGGGCGACTGGGAATTACAGCAAAGCCATGGTACATTTGCCGAGCAGGTTATCCGTCCGACCGGTTTAACCGATCCGCTTTGTATCGTGCGTCCGGTTGAAAACCAGATTGACGATTTGATGAACGAGTGCCGAAAAACCGCCGCTAAAGGCGAACGTGTGCTGGTCACAACTTTAACCAAAAAAATGGCGGAAGATTTGACCGAATACTTAAAAGACAACGGCATTAAAGTCCGCTATATGCATTCGGATATTGACACTTTGGAACGTATTGAAATTATCCGTGATTTGCGTTTGGGCACATTTGACGTTCTGGTCGGTATAAACCTTTTGCGCGAAGGTTTGGATATTCCGGAATGTTCGCTGGTGGCAATTTTGGATGCCGATAAAGAAGGTTTTTTGCGTTCAACCCGTTCCTTGATACAAACCATCGGCCGTGCTGCACGTAATGCCAAAGGGCGGGTGATTTTGTATGCCGACAAGATGACAGGTTCCATCCGGGAGGCTTTGGATGAAACCAACCGCCGTCGTGAAAAGCAAATTAAATATAATATAGAACACGGTATTACCCCGCAAACCATTAAAAAGAACATATCTTCAACCTTAAAGGAAATGACGGAAACCGATTTTGTTAAAGATGATGCGGCGAGTGTAGAAGATATCAAGAACGTGGAAAAGAAAATCAAGGAATACACCAAACTGATGAAAGAAGCTGCGCTTAATCTGGAGTTTGAACAGGCTGCTATTTATCGTGATAAGCTTAAAGAATTGGAAGCTTTGGCTATTAAAAGTTTGTAATTTTGTTTTGTATAAGTTGGTAATCATCGTAAGAAGGATAGGAGAAATATTGGTAATGACTAATAAACTTTATATAATTTCTTTAGCGGCTTTTTTTATGTCCGGATGTCATACTTCCCAAAATGTTCAAGAAGTGGAGGGCGTATTGAAGATTGGGCATGAAGTGCGCTCTTTTGTAAATGTTTCGGATAATAAGGAATATTGGATTATTGATAAATCCGGTAAGTTGATGAGAGAATATCAAGATGCGGTTGGAACAAAAATTGTAAAGTATCAACCGGTTTATGCCAGATTGAAAGTGCAGGATGTCGGAAAAGTTCAAGATGGTTTCGGAGCCGTGTATGCCCATGCTTATGAAGTAAAAGATATTATTTCTTTATCGGTTGATAAATAAAAAAATTAAGCTTAAGAGAAAGAATACTCAAGGCGTTTACAGCTTAACGAGAAGTGTTTTCAGCTACTCCGATTCAATATCAACGTCATAACTATCATCAATCATGATATAACGGCAATTATTTTGTTTGCATAATTTTAAATTTTTTTAGGTTTTCTTTCAATATATCTTATTGTTGACATTAATAGGTGATTTTTATACCATAAGTTGTATAGAATTTAGCGGTATTTCAAAAAAATTTATCGGAAAAACAAAATGGTCAGGATAAGAACAAGTATTTATAGTGAAAGCACTAAAAATAATGGTGTTGACGAATTAAAAGAAGCACGTAGTTTTATGGAAGCAGTTAAACCATATCTTTTGGGAAAAGAACTGAAAGCAATTTTAATTACGAATTTTGGTCTTTCTTTTGGGACAAAAAACTTGTTCCGGATGTCTACCCTCAGCAACTATATTAAAATGCAAAAAGGAAAAGTTTCATGGGGCGGCAACATTGTCTTTTTAATCGGTGATGAGCAGCTGGAAATGGATTTGTGGGCACCTTGGCAATATAAATTAGGATTAAATACGCTGCTCATTGATGAAATCGTAACTAACCCGTCGGTCAGAGCACCTGCAGATAACAATGATTACAGGAAAAAAATGTTTAATGTCTCGGAAGCCTATGGTAATGATATTATCGGGCACAAAGTAGTTGATGTTGCGGCTGTCGGCAATGATGACGATGGGGAAGATGCGGCATGTGAAGCTGTTGTAATCGAACTGGATAATCATCAGAAAATCAAGATATTTGAAGACTGCGATGATGTATATATTGAAACCGGGCAATATAAAATTTTTTCTTAAACTTTTATTTTAGGCAGGCTTCAAATCCGGCTTTGGATAAATGATAATCCCAAAAGGCTATGAAAGAATGTCTTTCAATTAAACTGTTGAAAGATAAGGAAAGTCATAAAAAAGTAGCCTGAGGATGATTCGTATTTAAGCCTGTAATGATATAAATTTTCGGACTCAGTTAAGCTGTTGATTTATAAAGAAAAAATCGCCATTTCTGACGATTTTTGAACTGTGGCTGGCAAGATGATAGCGAAATACAAAGAAAATCGGACCAAATTTATAACATTTTAGTTAGTCATTATTCTGAAATCATGGCAATGAGAGAGCAAGTCCAACTTATAAAGGGTTTTCTTGCTGCTTAAAACTACTTTCCGCCATAAAGCGCAAGGAGAAAAATCAACTATTCAACCAAGCTCTCAATCATATAAAGCGGAATGTTGAATAATCCGTTATTTTCCTCAAAGCCTGCAAGTGACGTGCGAACAGCTTTTTTCGGATTATATTTTTGGCGATATGAAGCAAGGCTTTTAGCCTTTAGATTAACAGTGGCTTTTACTTCTATCGGGATAACCATATCTTTGTCCTGAATAACAAAATCTACTTCCGCCGTTCCATTATCCGTTCCCCAATAAGTAATCGGCAGATTGTCTTTGATTTTGAGCTCCTGCAAAACGTATTGCTCGGTTAAAGCTCCTTTGAATTCCTCAAAAATCTTATTGCCCTCAATGATTGTTTTAGCATCAAGCATTGCTTTGGCACACAGCAACCCTGTATCTATCATATAGAGCTTGAAAGCCGAACTTTCCTCATAACCGCTAATCGGTAAATCCGGTTTGGTAATCTTATGGATTTTATAGACCAAGCCGGTAAGTGTCAGCCATTCCACAGCAGCTTCATATTCACGGGCTCTGGCACCTTTTTGAACATCTTTATAAGTGAATTTCTTATTTTCTTTAGCAAGCTGTGTCGGTAGCGAATTCCAAACAGCATTGATTTTCGGCACATTATAAGATTCCGTATATTTTGAAAAATCTTCCTTATAGCCGGCAATAATTGCATTCTGTAAGCGACGAACTTCCGCCATATCTTTATTGGTTGCAAAAGATTTAACCGCTTCAGGCATACCGCCGACAAACATATATTGCTTCAATAAATTGATACATTTGTCTTGGAAATTCTGCAAAACCGCCCAGTTTTTATCTAAAATAAGTTCCGATAATTTATTTTCGCCGATAGCATCTAAAAATTCACAAAAACTCAAAGGATAGAGATTTAAGAAATCCACTTGTCCGACAGGAAATGAAAATTGTTTCTGCCTAACCGCCACGCCGAGCAAACTTCCGGCGGCTATGATATGATAATCAGGTGCGTTTTCCTTAAAGAATTTCAAAGCGTTTAAGGCTCTTTCACATTCCTGAATTTCATCAATAATAATCAGCGTATCATTCGGTGTGATTTGAACATTTGTCAGCACATTAAGTCCGAGCAAAATATTATCCAGATTATAATTGCCTTCAAAAATGTTTTTTGCATCGGGCGTATCCACAAAACTGATGTAGGCAACTTTGGCGTAATATTCTTTGGCAAATTCCCGCATCAGCCAAGTTTTGCCGACTTGTCTTGCCCCACGGATAACCAGCGGTTTACGGTTTGGATTTTCTTTCCATGATTTAAGCTGCTCAAATGCGTATCTTTTCATTATAATCTCCTTAAAATTTAAGACTAATATAAACCTTAAATCACATTTTAGCAAGGAAAAAATGACATAGAATCACATTTTTATAAGGAAATAATGAATTTATCACAAGCCATATCGTTTTATAAACCTTGATAAGGTCATATATTGCACATTCATAATTTTTGATATTTGGTTTTTGGAAACTCCTTTAGCCAGTAAGTCTTGAATGCGTTTAAGGTTCTTGGCTAGTTTTAATTTCTTGGATTCAGCACCGATTGGTCTGCCGAGCTTTATGCCTTGCTCCTTCTTGGATGCAAGTGAGCATTTAGTTCTTTGGCTGATGAGGTCTCTTTCAATCTGGCTGGCAAGCCCAAAAGCAAAGGCTAATACTTGCGATTGCAGGTCATTCCCTAAATGATAGTTTTCCTTAATTGTGATAACTTGGCAGTTCTTATTTAAGCAAGTTTGCAGAATTGAAAATGTTTCCGGCACACTTCTGCTGATACGGCTCAACTCACTTGTTATCAAAATATCATTAGGTTGCAGTTTCTCTAATAGTTGCCCTAATTGTCTTTTGTTCAAAGGTTTTCTTGATGATATGGTCTCTTCCACCCAAACATCAATTTTCATATTGTGTTTGGCGGCATAATCGCTGATTTCATACTCCATATGCTCAAATGATTGCTTTTCGGTGCTTTTGCGGATGTATCCGTAAATCATAAAATTCTCCTTTTGATGTATTTATCAGGAGAATCAAGGAATTATGCTCAAAATGTTCTGCTGTTTTAACGAACATTAAAATCAACTAATTTTTTAAGTATTTTGTTGAGGTGTAATGCGGCTCATTTAGGGCTATATAATTCCTTGAAATGCACGGAAAACAAAGGAGTTTTAAGGAATTTAACGGTAACAAGATTGGACATTTGCTTTATCTTGATTACCGCTTCAACAAAATTGTTCGTTTCTGTTAAGTGCGAAATTAGGTACAACTTAATGGAATTTGAATATGAGCAAGACCTGTGCTTTTCTTGGCAATGATTACGATAAGATATGCGGCAAACCTTGTTGGCATCGCACGCCTGAAGGATTAAAAGAGCGAATTAAAGCTGAAATCATCAATTTAATTGAGAATGAAGATGTTACCGAGTTTCTGGTCGGTGAGCTTGGCGGCTATGAAAAAGATGCTTATGATATGGTTTGGGAGGTGCAGAAAGACTATCCGAACATTCGTATAATACTTGTTATCTCAAAAATAACGGAGCTTCACGAGGTCGGCGAATGCGATGCACACTATGTTTACCAGCGGAGACCTTGCGATGATTGGATTTACCCTGACAAATGTGCCACCGGATATAGAAGGCTTTGTATCGTCTATCGCAACCGCTATATCATAGAAAACACCGACTTCATCATCGCCTATAACCGATACGAAGGCAAAGCCTATGAATTCTGCAAACAAGCCAAAGGAAAAGGTGTGAAGGTGATTGAATTAGCGGAAGAAAATTAGATTGTGTCAGAATGTGGCAACAATTGCAAAAATTGTTAATTTGCCTTCAAAAAGTGGTTGTTTTTTAACCATTACCCCTCTAATATATAACAAATTTTTATCGTAGGAACTATGCAATGGCTAAGAAGAAAAGTGAAATTTATGGAGCACTCTGGGAAGCATGCAACAAACTCAGAGGTGGTATGGATGCAAGTCAATACAAGGATTATGTATTGACATTATTGTTTATTAAATACATTTCAGATAAAGCAAAAGTTGATAAGAACTTCTTAATCGTTGTTCCTAAAGGTGCAAGCTTTGATGATATGGTTCAACTCAAAGGTTCAAAAACTATCGGGGAAGACATTAATAAAAATATCATAGCAAAAATAGCTGAAGCCAATGAGAACTTAACAGGTATTATTGATAAAGTTGACTTTGATGACACAGCGAAACTAGGCTCTGGCAAAGATTTAGTTGACAGATTAACAGATTTAATAGCTGTATTTGAAAGAGATGAACTTGATTTTACAAAAAATAACGCTGAAGGAGATGATATTCTTGGTGATGCTTATGAATACTTGATGTCCAAGTTTGCTACCGAAAGCGGTAAGAGTAAGGGACAGTTTTATACACCAGCTGAGGTTTCAAGAGTAATAGCAAAGGTAATTGGTGCCGATAAAATTAACAAGGCAGATGTAACAATATACGACCCGACCTGTGGTTCTGGCTCTTTACTGCTAAAAGTTGCTTATGAAGCACAAACTGAAGTTTCCATTTACGGTCAAGAAAAAGATATCACAACGGTTGGTTTGGCAATAATGAATATGTATCTGCATAATTGTCCAATGGCAGAAATAAAGCAAGAGAACACTATTGCAAAACCTCAATTTACCAAGCATAACGGAACAGAGCTTGAAACTTTTGATTATGTGGTAGCCAATCCACCATTTTCAACAAAATCATGGTCTACCGGTATTACACCAAATGAAGACGTTTATGGAAGATTTGAATTAGGCGTTCCACCAGCAAAAAATGGTGATTACGCCTTTTTATTGCACATATTAAAATCAATGAAGCAAACAGGACACGGTGCAGTAATTTTACCACATGGTGTTTTGTTTAGAGGTAATGCAGAGGCTATTATTAGACGGAATATTGTAGATAAACGCTGGATTAAGGGGATTATTTCGCTTCCGGCAAACCTTTTCTTTGGAACAGGTATTCCTGCGTGTATTATAGTTCTTGATAAGTCTGAAGCAGAAAATCGTAAAGGCATTTTTATGATTGATGCCAGCAAAGGCTTTGTAAAAGATGGTAATAAAAATAGATTAAGAGAATGTGATATTAAGAAAATCATAGATACATTCAATGCACAGCTTGAAATTCCAAAGTATTCAAGACTTGTACCGATGGATGAAATAGTAGCTAAAAATGAATACAACTTAAATATCCCAAGATACATTGATTCTCAAGAACCGGAAGATATTCAGGATATTCGGGCGCACTTAAACGGGGGTATTCCAAACTTTAATATTGAAGAACTTAACAATTATTGGGAAGCCTTTGCTTCAGTTAAAAACGATTTATTTACTCCGATTGATGCTAATTATAGTAAATTGAAACCAGAAATTGAAAGTATAAAGGAAACAATTGCTAACAGCTGTGATTTCGTTGAATATAGGAAAAATTATAACAATCTTTATAAAGAATGGGCAAAAGAAAACATTGCAAAATTGAAATCTATACCATTAAAGACGAAACCAAAGCAGTTTATTGCTAATTTAGGTAATAATATTATAGCCAAATATGCTTTAGCCAAACTTATAAACAAATATGATGTATATGAAGTTCTGATGGAGTATTGGAACGAGATTATGCAAGATGATGTTTATATGATATCAGAAATTAGCTATACAATTGAATTACATAAATTAGTAACAAAGAAGAATAAAAAAGAAATCATCACTTATTATTGCGAACTGGTTCCGCAGGAATATGTCGCCAATAGATATTTCAAAGATGAGGTCAAATACATTTCTCAAACAGAAGACAAACTAAATGAAATTCAAGCCAAAAAAGACGAATTTATAGAGGAATATTGCTCTGAAAACGGTGCATTATATGGCTTGGATGTTACATACAGCAAGAGTGTGAAGAAAGAAAAAATAGAAGTTACAGAAGAACTTTATGATGGTTCAACTATGTCAAAGGGACGTGTTGAACAATATATCAAGGCAAACAAAGGAAATTCTGATTTATCTTCAGAAATTGCATTATTGAACAAATATTTAGTTTTATTTGATGAGGAATCAGCATTAAATTCAGAATTAAAAACAAAAACACAAGAGCTTTATGAAAAAGTTTTGAAAAAATATAGAGAACTTTCAGAAGATGAAGTTAAAACTCTAGTTGTTGAAGACAAGTGGTTGGCAACCTTATCAAACAGAATTGAACAAGTTTTAACTGATTTAACGCAAAAGCTTTCACAACGGGTTAAAGAAATTGCATTAAGATATGAAAATACACTTCCTACTCTTGAAGAAAAGCAAGAAGAACTAAAGAATAAGGTTAAACAACACCTTGCAGCAATGGGGTATTAATATGAATGCTATGACAGAAAAGCAAGGCTATAAATTTACTGAGGAGTTTGGATATATTCCTGAGGATTGGAATATCGCAAAAATTGCAACAAAAACAAATGTTGTAACAGGTGGAACGCCTAGTACTAAAATTTCAGATTATTGGAATGGTAGTATTAAGTGGATGAGTTCAGGCGAGTTAAATAATAAAAGAATTTATGATGTTGAGGGCAGAATAACACTTTTAGGATTAGCTAATTCAAGCGCAACATTAATTCCTGAAAATAGTATACTAATAGGTTTGGCTGGACAAGGTAAAACGAGAGGAACTGCTGCAATTAATTATGTTGAATTATCAACAAATCAATCTATTGGAGCAATACTACCATCAAAATACTTTAATTCAGAATTTTTATACCAATGCATAGATAAAAGATATGATGAATTAAGAGAATTGTCATCAGGAGGTGGTGGCAGAGGTGGCTTAAATAAAGCATTACTGATGAACTTATCCATATTATTGCCTCCATTACCTGAACAAGAAAAGATTGCGGAGGTTTTGGGGGATATTGATAGTTTGATTGAAGCAACGCAGAAACTTATCAATAAAAAAAAAGACATCAAAACTGCCACAATGCAAAAACTCCTTACACCTAAAGAAGACTGGTCTGAATATATTATTGGCGATTTAGGTAGTACATATAGTGGTTTATCTGGTAAAAAGAAAGATGATTTTGGTAATGGAGAAAGCAAATATATAACTTTCTTAAACGTTATGAATAACGTAGTGATAGATATTACACAATTTGAAAATGTAATTATTAAAAACAATGAAAATCAGAATAGATGCGTGAAAAATGATTTGTTTTTTAATACTTCCTCTGAAACGCCAGAAGAAGTCGGTATGTGTGCAACTCTTCAAGACGATATTTCCAATTTATACTTAAATAGCTTTTGTTTCGGTTATCGTCTAAAGCAACAAAACATTGTGAATCCAAGATTTTTTGCATATATTTTTAGAACGCATTATGGGAGGACAATAATGCAGACTCTTGCTCAAGGTTCTACAAGATATAACCTAGCAAAAGATAAATTTATGGAATATAAGATTTTATTACCAGAATATTTAGAGCAAAATAAGACCACACTTGTTTTATCCGACATGGATGCGGAAATTGAAGCATTAGAAAAAGAACTTAGCAAATACAAAGACCTTAAGACAGGTATGATGCAACAACTTTTAACTGGGAAAATTAGGTTAATTGGTAAAGTTGCAAAGCAAGAGAGAAATGTTGTGTCAATGGAAGACACCGCAGCTCATAAAGTGGCAAATGATGAATTTAAGGATGCCATTTTGATTTCTGTGCTTGCTTACAAGTTTGGAAATGAACAGTATCCATTGGGTGCATTTAGACGGCAGAAATTGTCATATTTCTATAAACGCCATGCTAATATAAATATTGATGAATATACAAAAAAAGCTATGGGACCGTATAATTCTAAGATGAAATATCAAGGTGCTGAAAACATAGCCATCCGCAACAAATATGTGAAAAAGGTTGGCAATAGAGGTATTGTGGCAACGAATTTAATATCTAAAGCTGAAGAATATTATAACAGATATTATAATTCAGCTGATATGCAGTGGTTAGATGCTAACTTCCATTATGAAAATAACAATAATCTTGAGGTTTTGGCTACAGTTGACTATGCAATCAATGACTTGGTGAACCAAAATAAAGCCATTACGCTTGCAAATATCAAAACATATATAGCAAGTGATGAAGAATGGAGACCAAAATTAGAGTTAGATTATTTCACTGATAATGCCATTATTAAAGCAATGGAAAAGATTAAAAAGTTATTTAATAGCTATTAGGAGTGACTATGGATAAAACATTTGAAAGAAGAATTGGTGACCCTGAACGCATTACTCAAAATAGAGTAATAGATATCCTTACGACCAAAGAGATGGGATATACCTATATTGGCTATTGGAAAAAGAGAGAAAATAATTCAAACATAGAAAAAGAATATGTCTTAAAGTTTCTTAAGAGACAAGGATGTAGTGATGAGCTTATTCGTAAAGCCATAAACTATCTGGAAAGTGCCGCAAAATTAGGAATGGGCAACACTTCAGATGATAAATTATACACGGCAAACAAAGACTTTTATTCTTTGTTGAGATATGGCACATCTTTCAAAATTGAAGGTAAAAGCCAAAATCAGCATGTTAGTTATATTGATTGGGACAACATAAAAAATAATGATTTTTATATTGCAGAAGAAGTTACTTATGTCGGTTGTCATGAAAAAAGACCGGATGTTGTGATTTATGTTAATGGTATAGCTTTGGCTGTCTTAGAATTGAAAAGCTCCATCGTAGATGTTGCCGAAGGTATCAGACAAAACATTACAAACCAAAGGAGTGAGATAACACAATTTTTCACGACCGTTCAGTTTGTTATGGCTGGTAATGAATCACAAGGATTAAGGTATGGAACAACCTTAACCCCTGAAAAATACTTCCTTTCTTGGAAAGAATACAATTATGACACCAAAGAATCTAAAAGAATCCCTTTCTTTGAAGAAATAAAGGCACTATTTAACAAAGAACGCTTTTTGGATATGATACTCAACTTTGTTGTCTTTGATTGCGGTAAAAAGAAACTGTGCCGTCCAAACCAATACTTTGGTGTGAAATGCGCACAAAAGTTCATTCAAAATAACGAAGGCGGTATTATATGGCATACACAAGGAAGCGGTAAGAGTTTAAGTATGGTATGGCTTGCCAAGTGGATAAAGGAATTTTATCCTGAGGGCAGAGTTTTATTGATAACTGACCGTATTGAGTTAGATGAACAAATAGAAGGCGTATTTGCAGGAGTAGATGAAACCATTATCAGAACTAAAAGTGGTGGGGAATTATTAGAAAAGCTAAATCGCACAGAGGATAGACTTATTTGCTCGCTTGTTCATAAATTTGGTAAGTATTCAAACGAAGATGATGATAATTCCAAAGAATACATAGATGACTTAACAAAGCATATTCCTAGCGATTTTAAGCCAAAGGGAAAAATCATAGTATTTGTTGATGAATGTCATAGAACACAATCAGGTAAACTACATAAAGCAATGAAAAAACTCTTGCCAAATGCTTTGTTTATTGGCTTCACCGGAACACCACTACTAAAAAAAGATAAAAAAACATCGTTAGAGACATTTGGTCGGTATATTCATTGCTATAAGTTTGATGAAGCTGTTAAAGATGAAGTTGTTCTTGACTTGAGATATGAAGCAAGAGATGTACCTCAGAAAATAACTCAGCAAGATAAGATTGATGAATGGTTTGAATATAAGACACGTGGGCTTAATGATATCGCCAAGGCAAAACTTAAGAAGATGTGGGGTAATATGCAAACCCTTTTGAGTTCACAATCAAGACTTGAAAAAATTGCAGCAGATATCATTTTTGATTTCACAAGAATTCCAAGACTTGCAGAAGGCAGGGGTAATGCAATGCTTGTTGCAAGTAGCATTTTGGAGGCTTGTAGGTATTGGAAGATTTTCCAAAGTAAAGGGTTCAAAAAATGCGCTGTTGTTACATCATATTCACCATATCATAGTGATGTAAGAACAGAAGATACTGGCGAAGATGCTGAAACCAAAATGCAAGAACAATATAATACCTACCTTGAAATGCTTGGAATATCACCAGATACTCCAAACAAAGACAAGTTAGCAGAGCAATATGAAGATAGAGTAAAAGAGCAGTTTAGAAAAGAGCCTGCGAATATGAAGCTTTTGATAGTCGTAGATAAGCTTTTAACAGGTTTTGATGCTCCTCCAGCAACATATCTTTATATTGATAAAAAGATGCAAGACCATGGATTATTCCAAGCAGTTTGCCGTGTAAATCGTTTAGATGGTGAAGAAAAGGACTATGGTTACATTATTGACTATATGGATTTGTTCCAATGTCTTGAGAAATCTATCGTTGATTATACAACCGAAGCATTAGGCGGCTTTGAAAAAGAAGATGTTACTGGTCTTCTAAATGATAGAAAGCAGCTCGCACGGAAGGACTTTGATAATACCATGGATTCTCTTGCAGGATTGTTAGAAGGTGTTAAAGAACCTAAGAGCGATGATGATTATAGAGCCTATTTCAATTGCTTTGAAGAAGTTGTATCCGAAGCAGCGATTAAGAAAAGATATCAACTATATAAAGCAGTTAATGCAGTCATTAGAACTTATACCAATTTCTTGCCATATATGTCAGATATAGAAGTAGGATATAGCACAGAAGAAGCTGAAAAGTTTGCTGAGAAAATTAAGAGTTATATCAGATTAAAAGAAATGATTATGCTTTCAAGTGGTGATTCTATAGATTTCAAAGCCTATGAAGCAGATATGAGATTTATGATTGATAATTATATTGAAGCTGATGCAAGTAGAAAATTATGTGATTTTGAAGGTATGTCATTAGTTGAATTGGTAGTTGATGAAGGAGAAAAGTTTGTAGAAAAACTTCCTGATTCAATAAAGAATGATAGCAAATCGGTTGCCGAAATGATAGAAAATCATATCCGAAGAGTGGTCAATTACGAATATCAAACAAATCCGGAATATTATGAAAAAATGTCTAAAATTCTTGATAACTTGATAGACCAGAGAAAACAAGATAAAATTTCTTATGCAGAATATTTACAGCAGGTATCAGACCTTGCTAGGAAAGTAAAGCAAATCGGAGTATTAGACTATCCTACAAGTATTGCAAAACATAAAGAATTAAGAGCTTTATATGATAATTTAGGAAAGAATGAAGAAATTGCAAAGAAGTTACATCAAGATATTCTTACCAACAAGCCTCACAACTATAAAGACAACTCAATGAAAATAAGAAAAGTTAAGCAAGTCATAAAAGAAACTCTTGGTACTGATGATGCAGAGGAAATAGAAAGAATTTATAAAATTGTTGAGCAAAATTATGATTGATGCTAAAGTTTTACAAGTTAATAATACTGAAATTGATGTTGTTAGAAAAAACATCAAAAACATACATCTTGCAGTCTATCCACCAAATGCAAGGGTAAAAATTTCAGCACCTTTAAGTTATGACGATGAAACTATAAGACTTTTTGCTGTATCCAAATGGGCTTGGATTAAAGATAATATAGAAATAGTAAAAAAACAGACGAGAATTCCTCCTAAAGATTACGTATCAGGAGAAAGCCATTATTTGTTTGGGAAAAGATACTATTTCAAACTAGAAGAGGGAAAGAAGAATTCTATTGATATAAAAGGCGTTAATAACATTGTAATGACAGTAAAATCTGGCACATCTAGGGAACAGAAACATCTTATGATGGAAAAATGGTATAGAACCCAATTAAAAAAGAAAATCCTTAAATTACTACCGAAATGGGAGGAAAAAACAGGATTGAGCGTTGATGATTGGCATATAAAGAAAATGAAGACCAGATGGGGAACTTGCAACGCTAAAAACAAAAGTATAATGTTTAATACAGAACTGGCAAAATATCGTCCAAAAAACATAGAATATGTGATTTTACACGAACTAACACACCTAATAGAACATACTCATAATCAAATATTTGTCTCCAATATGGAAAAATATATGCCTAATTGGCGACAATACAGAGATGAATTGAATAAAATTACGTTTGAGTAAGATAAGAGGGTTCTATGGCTAAAGAGTTTAATATACAGGAATATAAAAAGGAGTTGGATGCTATTTCTTCAACGGTTTTGAAAGCATATCTTGATTCTGCAATGTTTATCATTATCATCCCGATTGTGAATGATAAACGTAAGACAAGTAATTTTTTATTTGATTACACATTCTATTCTATTAGAGAAAGAGCAATAATTGCAGCCAAAAGCCTGATTGAACCAAAAGGAGCAAATAAATTAACTATAGAAAAAGTGATTAAAGATTTACAGCAAAAAGCAGAATATAAGCAATTTGCTGATGAAATGTATACAAAATACCAAGAATTGTTTAATTCTGATGGAAGTATAAGAGTAAAAGAATTTAGAGATTCTTTATGTCATAATTTAGATAAAGATACCGAAAGGATGATATATTGTAAAGACGTACTCATAATAATTGATGATGTTATGAAGATATTAAACAATATATATCAGCGTGTGTTTGATACCAGAAACGAAGACTTTTATAAAATACAGCATATTTCAATGACTTTAGCAGATGATTATTGGGCAGCAATATGCGAACAAGCAGATAAAATGCCTAATCGCCATGAAGAACTTACAGAACTCCAAAGGATATTTAACTCTGGGAAGTAATTAACAGACCATTTTCATATCCATCCTCTCAATCATCATATCAATCTGCTCTTTGCTTACACCTTGGACGGTGAAGATGTTTTCCAGTTGCTTAACTCTTAATTCTGCTTGGAAAAGTTTGCTCTGTAGGCTTGTATTTTCTCTTTCCAGTGTCTCTATACGGATTTTAGCTAATTCAAGCTCGTGAGCGGAATTTTGGGCTTCTCTTTCATAGTATTCCTTATCATCTCTCAAGGATTTTTTATCAATATTATTCATATTCTCAATAATTGGTGCAAATTCTTTACCGGTATAAACCATATGGCGGCGTCCTTGCTTATCATAGCCCAGTTGTAAATATTCCAGCTTAACCAGTTTAGCAATAGCTTTCCTAACAGTATCAGGCTGAACATCAATACATTTGGCGATGTTTTTATTATCTCCGAAGAATGTCGGATGTTTGGGATTTTTAGTGCGATAGATAACTAATTGTATGATTAATCTTTCTGTAACAGATAGTTCTGCTTTACTTCTACTCATATTGTTTCCTTTAATAAATTCCTATAATTATTTATCAGGGAAAATAAGGCTTTGGCATTTATATCCGCCCCCTTGGCATCTATATCCGGATTTTTGAGGTTTTTGGCACGTATATCCGCTTTCAGTGGCATTTATATCCGGTTTGGGCGGCACGTATATCCGGTTTAGGCGGCACGTATATCCGGTTTAGGCGGCACGTATATCCGGCTTTGAAAATCCAAACCCCTTGTGAAATAAGGGCTAAAGGGCAATTTTTTGCTCCTAAAATATAATATAATAGAAAGAAAATATATATTATAATAGAGCACTTTTTGTCTGGAATTAAAATAGAAACCAAAGTGATTTCCTAATGAATTAAGGATAACTGATTCTGGTAATTTAAAGCAAAAATAAAATCCGCAATTAATGACTAAAATAATATTGACGACAAATGACTCCTGATAAAAATTGGGGTTCAATTTAACTGATAACAAAATCAAACGGAAAATGGAAATTCAGTGGGGAGTGGTGCTTTTTGTGGGAGAACAAAAGAAATGGCAGCACACTGGGATGTGCTGCCTTTTTGATGAAATTTATATTGAAACAATACGAGCAGAAATCTGCTACACATGTATTTATCAGCAAAATGTCTATAGAGTAATTCCAACAAAGCAATTGACTCTGTGATTTTTTGCTTTATTATAGAACATAAATAGAACATAGTGGAGTTAAAATGCGGCAGCACATAATAGCTTTAATTGATTGCGATTGCTTTTTCGTTTCTTGTGAACGGAAGGATAATCCCGATTTGCAGGGAAAGCCCGTATGTGTTATGACTGGTGGCGGCAGCAAAGGCATAATTGTTTCTCGCTCCAAAGAAGCCAAAGCACTTGGTATTAAAATGGGACAGCCGTATTTTCAGGTCAAACCAAACTTTCCTACGGCAATTTGTATTCCGGCTAGACATCATCGCTATTCCGATATTTCTAAAGAGGTGATGGACACCATCAAGACTTTCAGTCCGGATGTGGAAGTAACTTCGGTTGATGAGGCATACATTGATTTAACAAGCCTTGATAAGGTCTATAAGTCAACTTATACCGATATAATCAAGAAAATCCGTCAGACCATCTGGGACAAGGTAGGCGTTCCAGTTTCAATCGGTTTGAGTTGTTCTAAAACATTGGCAAAACTGGCATCTGATAAAGCTAAAACGAATAATGGGATATTTGTGATTCGTCCTGACAAGATATTGGATGTGGTAGGAGAAATGCCGATTGAGGATGTTTGTGGTATTGGGCGTAGGAACAGCGAGCATATGAAATTTAGCGGTATTTTTACTATCAGGGAATTTTTGGAGAAAGAGAACGGCTGGATAAGACAAGCCTTTGGAATTAACGGTTTGAACCTTAAGAGCGAGCTGACGGGCATTGCAACCTCTCTGGTCAATAGCGAACAGACCGCACCGCAAAGCATACAAGACACCAGCAGTTTTGAAGATTTTACGCAGAACATTGATTATTTGGAGCATGAATTAAATGCTCATGTCCATACCGCTTGTCAAAAACTACGCCGTTGGAATGGTTATTGCGGATGTGTAGAGGTTATGCTCAAGACAAAAGATTTCAAATATTACGCAATGGAAGCAAAATTGGAAAATCCGACCAATGGTGACCAAGAAGTGCGAACAACCGCTGTACGGCTTTTAAAAGGGCTTTACCGACCGAATTTAATCTATCGTTCAACCGGAGTGACATTAAAGAACTTGACCTATGGTGAAATCCAACAATCTTTGTTTGAACAAACCAAACAGCATGACGATAAACTCTCACACCTCGTGGACGAACTGGAAGCCAAATATGGTAGGGGCATTGTTAAAGCTGGAATGTAAGGAAAAGCTTAGAAAATAATACTTGTTGACTTTTAAGACATTATTATTAACATTTATGGATAGACTAGGATGAATATTATGAAAAAAATTTTTATTTGTTGTGTGCTGACAATCATTTCTATAACGTTTCAAGTAAAAGCGATAGAAACATCAACAAAAGATTTGGGGCAAACTAGAGAGATTGTTTTTGATATTGAAACAACAGGACTTTCCTACAAAAAAGGTGATAAAATAGTTGGAATAGGCGCTATTGAACTAGTTAATAATGTTCCAACTGGCAGAACATACCAACAATATATTAATCCAATGAAAAAAGTATCACAAAAAGCTTTTAGTGTGCATGGTTTGTCAGAAGAATTTTTAAGTCAATACCCGACATTTTCAGAAGTTGCTCAAGATTTCTTAGATTTTATAGGTGACGAAAGTATTCTTATTGCGCACAATGGTAAAGAGTTTGATATTCCTTTTCTCAATTATGAATTAAAACAAAATGGATTTGAAACACTGGAAAAACATCAAGTTATAGATGCTCTTGATCTTGCAAAAGATATGTTTCCGACCGAACCGCACGATTTGGATTATATGAGCCAATGTTTTAATATTGATAATTCAGAACGCATAAAACATGATGCACTACTAGATGCAAAAATATTGGTTGGTGTATATCAAGGCTTGATAAATGAAACACCTAGTAAATGTCCTTCTGCAATCATTAAGCAAGCAATTTCTGAAAATAAAAAACTTAAAATTGTATATGAAGATGGTAAAAAAGAAGTTACAAGAAGAACGATTGAACCAAAGCGTTTTGAATTTGGATCTGTATTTAACGAAGAAGGTAGTGAAAATGAATATCCACTCAGAACGGATAAGCAGTATATAAAAGCATATTGCGAATTGGATCAGGATAATCGGACGTTCCGACTTGATCGCATTAAACAAATAGCTATTGTAGATTCTCAAAATTAGGTTTCATCAATTTTTCTTTTTTCGCCAACCAATGCAGCAATAAGAAGGATAAGCCAAATGATTGGAATCCACCCAATAAGTAAATTTACCCAAAATATTTTACGATGATTTACATTATTTGAAGCAACAACAGAAGGCAAAAACCAAGCAACCAGTGAAAGGGTAAGGATAATCCAAATAAACAGCATAGAACCACCATCACTATTCTCAGCAGCTAGAGACCTTTTGATAACAAAGCCTTCACCTTTATCAGTCTGAACTTTTACCCATTCACCTCTATCTTCTATTACATTAACAGCTTCACCAGAGATTAGTTTTCCTAATATTTTGCAATTAGTTCCTTCACAAGAACGTAAATTGAGGACTTCTGTGTTTACATAATATGTTTCAGCATTAGCAAACTGACAGAAAAACAATGTAAAGATAAAGCATATAATTCTTAAACATTTCATTGGCAAGAGTTCCTTTCACCATTGTTATATGCATAAAAGAAATTTTTATCAATACATTTTTGCTCAAATCAAAATTAGCAAATTTCTCCAAATAAATATTTCTGTGAGGGGAACTCACGGAATTTAACTTTTAAACAATAGAAGTATGATGATGCTCAAAACTTATAATAAAGAAAATAACACCTATAGTCGTTACTTCCACGTTTCAGAAATAGAAACTGCATTAGAGAAAATGAAGCAAATCAGCAGTCGTGTGGAATATAGACCTTTTGACGAGATTCCTAATAGAAACCAAATAGAAGATTACCACGTAATTATTGATGATGCCAATAGCTTGGAAAGGATGTTTGCCGATAATCCGGCATTCAAATTAGAACACCCAATGGATATTATGAGAAGAACCATATTGTTAGTGGCTTGCGGTATGAGTGAAGACACCGAAGGAATTGAATACCTGATTAACAAAGGTGCGGAAATTAACCGAAATGACTTAATGGGCGAAAATGCTTTAATGTATGTTATTCAGAACCCAAATATGCCAACAGAAGAAAAACTTAAAGCTGTTCAATTACTGATAGACCACGGAATTGATGTTAATTGGCTTAATAGCCGTTTTGAAACACCATTGATGATGGCATTAAATCAGATAGAAATTGAAGTTGCCGAGCTTTTAATAGACAATGGTGGAATTGTTTATCAACCACCCAAAAGACCTAAAGAACAAAATACCGAAGAAGAAAACAAAGAATAACTCCTGACATATGTTCAACCAAACCGCTACGGAAACGTGGCGGTTTAATTTTTAGGGTTATACCAATCTTTTGGTTTGATAACTTTTACTTTATCTCCCCAAGTGTAGAGATGCCAAGCCATTTCACGTCTGCCACCGGCTTTGAATTTAACAGTTAGTGTTCCATCAGGATTTTTGATAAGTTTTTGCTTCGGGTGGAAAATAAAGTTCTTTGCTTCTTCTGCGACATCTGCGCTAAACAGCCATTCCACATCAAACGGTTCTTCGTGAAACGCCCCAAAAGATTCAAGCGCATATTCATTCAAATCAAATTCTGAACTATCAAAAACATCCGGCAGTATTTCAACGCTTTTAATCTTTTGAAGCAAAAAATTGTGTGCTTTGCCGTTGTCATAACCATCACTATGCTTGGCAACCAGATAGTGGTCACGCTGTCCATATAAGAAACCGTAAGGAATAACTGTGTAAGTATGAGTTTTGCCGGTATATTTAGTCCAATAAGACATTTTGATATGATGACAAGAAAGAATAGCTTGGCGCAAAGTATTTAATATCTCTTTATTGAGTTCAATTCGTGGTCCTGGGTGCAAGACCAAACCTTCGGATTTCATCAATTCATCGGCATCAACTTCAATTTTGTTCTTTTGCTCCGGTTTTAAGAGATTGCGTAATTTTAGTTCAATATGAGCTAAAGTATCGGCTTTTTCTTTCAAATTGCTTTGTTTTAAGTTGTCAATGGCAGTTTTGAATACGGCTAATTCTTCAGCAGAAAAAGAAATAAAACTATTCAAACTGCGTTGCGTTATCCGCCAACGTTTTGTGCGTTCTCCTGTTGCCACTTCTTCCATTTGCGGGAAATAGGTCATTAAAGCATTACGCATGCGCTCGGCAGTTCTGCGAGAAACGTTATATTTTTGCTCAATATCCTCTAAAGATAAGCCTTCACTTGTCTCTTGCATCCAAAGAGCCAAATCAAACAAATCATACATTTTTTCATAATTAGCCATTTTGTGCCTCTGTTGAAATTTACATATATTGTGCGCCATATTCTGTCGTATTAAGAATATATAGCAAAATTTAATAAATGGTGTATAGAATGAAAACAATTTAGAAATTGGAGAACGAATATGACTATTGAACCTAATATATTTGAATTTGCAACCAGTGAGCTTTCCCAAGATGCTTTTTTGTGCTATTTAATGTCTTTTGGGAAAAGTAAGTATAAGGATACAAATACGGAAGAATATAAACTAGCACGTTCTTTTCTTAAAGAATTAAGTGTAGAAGAAGATATTAAAGAAATTAAGCGGCAAGAGAGTCATATTGATGTTTTAATTTTAACCGAATCTTATGCCGTAATTTTGGAAGATAAGACATTTTCAAAAGAACATAGTGAACAGCTAAAGAGATACAATGAAATATGTAAAAGCAAATATTTTGATAAAAAAGTGAAATTGCTGTATTTCAAAACAGGATACATGGATATACAAGAAAAAGAAAAGTTTAATAAAGATGAAGTTTGTATTTTAGATATTGATGTAATTTCAAAGCTAATGAGTGAATATTCAGGAAATAATACCGTTGTCAATATGTGGAAAGAACACATAGAGAAGATTAATAAAGATATAGTAGAAGCTAAAAAAACAATTACAGATGTAGAAAAACTTAATATATACTATGAGCTACCCAATACTAATGGTGATACGTTACAAAGAGATGTATATTTGGATAAACTAACTAAAAAATTTAATGAAGAATTTAAGAATAAGGATGAGGATGAGAAAATTTATTGGTATCGTGCAGGACAAGGAAGAACACCTCATATATGTTTTCAGGACACATATTTTAAATGTTCATGCTCCGAAAGATGTAAAATTCATTTTGGTATTTACATAATGTTTAGAAACGAACCTCAAATTGTAGTTAAACAACATTTTTATACTATCCCAGAAAATCATCGGTTAAGATTAAGAGAATACCACAAATATAGTGAAGAACTTAAATCTCTACAAGAAATGAAACATAAATTTCAGCAAAGTATTTCATCAGGCGCAGGATGGGAGAAGAAAAATGAAAATAAAGATAAATTAATTATTTTAGAGAAAAAAGTAAGCGAAGTAAAAGAGTGTATTGAAAATATCAAAAAGATACAGGAAATTATCAAAAATATAGGCACTCCTATTGATAATCCGTCATAATTTGACGTGTTGTAATGCTTAAATATTTTTGGGTAACATTTAATGAAAGGAAAACAATATGGAATACTACTATGTTGATGGAGAAATTCATGAAGACTGGACCGGTGGTAAAGTAATCGGTTTTTATGACAATGGTGAGATACATGAGGAATGGCGTGGCGGCAGACAGTTGGGGTTTGTTGAAAACGATGAAATTCACGAAGAATGGCGTGGAGGAAAACAAATTGGTGCTGTAGCTAATGGCGGAGTATATAAAGACTGGAGAGGCGGTTCATTTATCGGCAACGCCAGAGATTATACAATTCATGGCTTAGAACATAATGAACCGGCAATGGTAGCCTGTTGGCACTTTTTAATCCGTAAGATTTTCTAAGAAAACATTTTTAATTCATAAAGAAAACAGTCTCTCTTAACGAAAGGCTGTTTTTTTGTATTTTTTTGCATATATGACATGAATTGACGTATTTGTGTATTTAATTGTCTTTGTAGCAATTAAGATACGGAGACAAAAATGGCAAATGATGAGATAGTAAAGGCAAAAATTGAAGCAACAGCTATGATGTGTAAGTCTTTTTACACTGATTTTATGCCGATGATACAGCAAATTAAAAGCAACGTGGAATTTATAAAGATTACCGAGCAGAATACAGATACCCTAAACAATATCTGCGAACAGCTTGAGAGAGCCGAGAGCTTGCTTAAACAACTGTCAAAACTTTCTAATAGGGATTCCAATACAAGTAAAACTAAAGCTATTTTAGAGGCTATAAAAGACGGCTCGCTCAAACATCACCCCAAAGAAAAAGGACAATACCTTATAAAAGTTGATGAAGATTACATTTATGTTCTTTCTGAAACAGAAGGAAAAATTGATTTACTTGATAACAACTGGGTCAAAGTCAAGGAAATAGATATAGAGGAGTTGGAAGCATGATAGATTACATTAAAGATTTGCTGGATACCAGCCCTAAAATTACGACTTTTCCATATAAGATGAAAGGTCCAATCGGAATTGCTTCAAAAAATGGACATTATATACGTTGTCCGGCATGGGGCACAGACAAAACGATTATCAAATATGATGAAAACTTTGTTTATGTTAAGTCAGACATTGCCAGAAAGATAGATTTGTTTGATAAAGAAGGCGTTAAAGTTAAAGAAATCAACGAGGACGAGCTAAAATGAAATCATTGTCTGATAAAAAGATGGTTATGACCACGGAAACAACCGGTTTTAGCCCAAAAGATGGTCACAAATTGGTAGAAATTGCGGCTATTGAAATTGATGAGAACGATATTCAAACCGGAGCGGTATTCCATGCTTATATCAATCCGGAACGGCAGATATCCAGAGAAGTTACAGCCGTGCATGGCTTAAATAATAAGTTTTTGAAACAATACCCAATATTTGCCGCATATAAAGACGAATTTTTGAACTTTATTGAAGGGAAAGAAATCATTGGTCACCATGTTCATTTTGATATGGATTTTATAAACAGCGAAATTGGCTTTGAGCTACCGAACAAAGTAACCGATACTTTGGAAATGGCACGAAAAGCATTTCCATCTCAAAGGAACAATTTGGTTACGTTGAGAAAACGCCTTAATATTAAAATTAAACATTCTCCTTATAACGGTGCGCTTTTGGATGCTTTGTATGCATACGAAGTCTATAAAAGGATGAAAATACTCTTGCGCAATAAATGAAAGGATTTAGAATGACTGAAGAAAAACTTTTTTCTTATCTCAAACACTTTTTAATAGCGTTTCTGCCGTCACCAACTCTACCAAAGGCATTTAATAGTTGCAGGGAATACTTTTCATTTATAGGCTCATATTGTCTGAACAGCCAAAACAATTTTTTCTCTATCACATCGCAATCATCAATAAACGATTGCAGCATTTCATTTGTTTCATCAACAGCAACATCATATTCGTTCAAAATCTCATAACTGGCGATTTTGCCGCAATGTCTTCCCAAATAAGCATCCATTTCATCTTTATTTTCAAAGAATTTATAACCCTTGCGGTTAGTTATTGTTTCAATCAATACCTTCATTTCTGCTCCTTATGCTCTATAAAGATATTTATGGGAAATGTAACATTGTGGTTGTGGTTTTATAGATGTCTGCATTTACTAAAAATAACTTAACTACCGATGCCAGTCTCTTGACACGGGAATATTTTATTTGTATCAATAACATTGAACATCATTAAATTGTGTGCAATTAGAATTGATTGAGTGGATTGGCGTTCAAAATTGGATAACACAACAAATTTAATTTTTTAGGAGTAAACATATGTCTGATAAAGAAATTGTATTGGAAACTATGAAAAAAGCAGGAGAACCGGTCAATGCTGGAAAGGTTGCCGAGATATCAGGTTTGGATAGAAAAGTGGTTGATAAAGCCTTTAATGAACTCAAAAAAGAAGGTGCGATTGTATCGCCTGTTCGTTGCAAATGGGAACCGGCAAAAAAGTAATGAAAAAGACAACTGATGACAGTGCTATCTTAACGTTTGGCAATTAATTGTGCTTTTCACTTTATGCCTGTGCCCAAGAGGTTATTAAAATATATCGTAAACCGTTAGAGAAAATCGGTTTAACATATACGCAATACATTGTGATGATGGCTTTATGGCAATAGTAAAAGCAAATATAACAACCTCAAGCCGAGTTTAACCGCTCGGCTTAATTTTTCCCGATTCATCCTATTGAATTTAAAAGAAAATCGTGCAAAATCATGGACTTATGTGCATTTTTTATCAAAAAAGTGCTTGACAAGCCGATTCCGGCATGTTTAAATCATTCCAGATTTGAAATGATAACCAAATCAAAAGTGAATTTATAAACCAACTTGTCCCACTTTTAAGCGGACTAAAAGGAGAATTAAGATGACTAACCCTCAAGCCGAATTGCGTCGGCAGTTAATGAACGCATTATATCATGATGATTTTTCAACCGTAGATAATCTGTTAAAGCAAGGCGTAAATGTAAATTTACCATACAATCACAATGGTTGGACACCATTTATGTGGGTGTGCAAAGAACATTGCGACCCAGAAATCATCGGGAAGTTTTTGATTTGTGGCGGTAAGGTTGATAAGACAAACAACCACGGCAAAACACCTTTACACATTATGGCGGCGCATCGTAGCTCTTTTGATTGCTTGCAGATTTTAATAGCCCACGAAGCTAATCCGAATGCCCAAGATGAAAATGGTAACACCGCACTTCATATTGCAGCTGCCCATCCGCAAGCCGATATTCGTATGGATGTTGTATGGAATTTGTTTCTTAAGACCGATGATACCATCCGCAATAATGACGGCAAGAATGCCTATGACCTTGCTAAAGAAAATCCAAACTTTACCGATGAGGAAGTTCTAAAGATTATGAAGGAGAGCATTGATGCCTAATATAAACGAAATAGCTCTTCAGAACGACAACTTCCGCAAGCACTTATCGCAAGGAACGCTAGTCTTAACGCAGGGCATTCGGAGCAATACAAAAGAAGACCTTGAAGCAATCATAACAAAAGTTCGTACCTTTGATACATTTGATGAAAACAATGACCCGTATGGGGAGAGAGATTTCGGAAGTTTTGACTTTAAGGGCAAAAAGATATTCTGGAAAATTGATTACTATGACCAAGAGTTTTTGTATCTCTCACCGGACGTGAGCAACCCGAGATTAACCAATAAAGTGCTGACGATTATGTATGCGGAGGAATACTAATGAAATATGATGTTTTAGCCACGCCAGACCTTGAAGAACTTTGCAAATGGGTAAATGAGAAGCTCAAGCAAGGATGGCAATTACAGGGCGGTATCGCCACAATGACACACCAACCGAGATATACGGTTTTCTACCAAGCAATCGTGAAACCAACCAAATAAAAGCAACCTAGAGATTGCGGACTTTATTTCCTTTCAACCGCAATCTCTCAAAAGGAGACAGACAATGACCAACGGCGAATTTGTTGATGACAAGAAGATAAAAGACATTCTGACCTATATTAAATCTATGAAACATTCGGAACAAATAAGGATGATGTTCCTTTGCAGCCTTAATGGACTTCGCTCCATAAACTTTGCCTATTTGCAAGTGAAAGATTGTTATACTGAGCAATTAAAACCAAAGGATGTGATTAACCTTGATAGCGACAAGAACAAGGGAAAGCATAAATGCTCATACTTTATGAATAGCCAGATGAAGAAAGAATTGGCGGATTATTTGAAATATCTGCAAAATAAGTGGGGAGAAAACTTAAACCCTGAAACATATCTGTTCACATCGCAGAAATTAAATAAGCCTTATAACAGAGTTAGCATCAGCCGTTTGTTTAGTTCCGTTTATCGCAAATTCAGCATAAAAGGAGCAAGCCACCTCGGCCGACATTTGTTTGTATCAAAATTGGTAAATTCCGGCGTGAATATCTGTTTGGTGCAAAAGCTGGCTAATCATAAAAACATCTCAACCACGCAAAGATATTTTAATTATAATGAACACATGCTCGCAAATGCGGTTGAAAATGCAAGAGTGTGATGTCAAATCAACTCCAAGTAAAAAAGCCTTACAAAAAATGTAAGGCTTTTTCTTTGAGTAAAATTAAAAAAATAAAAATTTCAAAAATTAAAACTAGGGTCGTTAGGGAAGAATAAGCTTCTTGAATGAATTGATACCAAATCAAACAAAAGGGCAAAATGTTAAGAAAAGTTATCAAAACAAACAAAGTTTAACATTTTTACCTTGCCACCCTAGAGCCTCAAATAAAATCCCTAACAATTCCAAGCTTTTCAAAGAAAATGTTAAAAAAGGTATGTTCTTTAACATTTTTATAGATTTTATACAGTTGTGCTATATAATCAATTAATATTAGAAAGGATTAGTGCAATGTATATTTCAAATATAAAAATTAACAACTTTAGATTGTTGAAAGATTCTCAATTGTCATTTGATAAGGATAATTATAGTTTTTCTTTATTTATAGGTAAAAATAATTCTGGAAAAACGTCATTTATTCATTTGTTAGATAAATTTCTTTCGCCGCAAGCTACTTTTAATTTCAATGATTTTAATCTAGATTTACAGAATCAGATTGTACAATCCATGGACCAAAAGATTTCGAAAGATAACTATAACGTATTTAGTATTTCACTATTATTAGAAGTTGCTTATAATGAAGATGATAATTTAGCCAATTTTGCAAATTATATATTGGATTTGGATATAACGAAAAATAAAATTTATTTTTTGTTTTCCTATTTTTTAGATTATGAGAACTATTCTAGATTATATGATGAGTATGATAAATTTAAAGCAAAAGCTAATAATTCTTTAAAAATTGATACTAAACAATATTTAAGTAATAATTTTAGAAAGTATTTTTCTCTTAAAATTAAATCAATTTCGCCACATGATGAAGATTATTTTGTTGAGTTACGTTCTTCAGAAATAACAAAAATCATTAATTTGAAGTTGATTAAAGCGGAACGACATGTAAGCAACGATTATGGAACAAAAACATTATCAACATTATCTTGCGAATATTTTAATAATTCAGAAAAACTTGATAATTTAAAACAAGATTTGCAGATAAAACTAATGCAAACAGATAATGAACTTGATAAACTATACAAAAGTATATTTGAAGAAATAAAAGATAGTTTTAATAAATTAGTTTCAGAAAATACAAACTTAACAATTAAATCTGTACTAAAAGATGATAATTTATTAGAAAATAATACCCAAATACTGTATAATCACGATAAGGGAATGTTGCCAGAAGAGTTTAATGGCTTGGGATATATGAATTTTTTTGCAATTCTATTCAATTTACATATTCAATTGAGAGAAATTGCTCGTATGTGTAAAGAAAATGATAATCAAGCAATATTAAACTTGTTATTTATTGAAGAGCCAGAAGCACATACTCACCCTCAAATGCAATACATCTTTATCCGAAACATTGAAAATTTGGTAAATGATAAAATGAGAGAAGGTATTAGCAATTTACAAGTTTGTGTATCTACCCATTCTTCTCATATTGTTTCACAATGTCCTTTTAAATACATTAAATATTTTAAAAACACTGGTGATAATATTCAAATTAAAAACTTATTTGATTTAAAAATGGAAATTGAAAATGCTTATAGGAAAAAAACTGCAAAAAAAGACCCACAGTATAAAAATGAATATAAGAGACGCTATCAATTTTTGGTACGATATATTACATTGGCTTCTGCAGAAATCTTTTTTGCTGATAAATTGATTTTTATAGAAGGGACAACAGAGCGTATTTTGATGCCGGAATTTATACGGAAAATAGATAAAGAATTGAAAAAGTCAGATAACAATATAATTCCACTAAGCTCACAAAACATTTCAATAGTCGAGGTAGGAGCTTATTCACATATATTTAAGGAATTGATAGATTTTTTAGAAATAAAAACACTTATCATTACGGATATAGACGCAATTACCTCAAAAAGAGAAAAGATACCGGTTGAAGATTCTAGTGCTGTTAGCACAAGTAATCAGTCTATTATTAATTTTTTGGGATGTAAGAAACTCGCAGATTTAATCCAAAAAGGAAAAAATGAGAAAATAATAGATTCTAGAATTATGATAGCATATCAAACTAAACAAAATGATTACTATGCAAGAAGTTTTGAAGATGCATTTATTTCATGTAATAAAGATTATATTCAAAATTATATTAAAGAAGATGAAGAAGATGATGATGACAATGATAATGTTGTTTCCTTTAATTCAATTATAAAGAAACAGATGGCTAAAAAATATTTAGAGGAGAATAACTTTTATTCCTTTGCCCAAGAGTGTATAGAAAGTAAATCGGGTTTTGCAAGCGAGCTATTATACCATAAAAAAACATGGGAAATTCCAGAATATATTAAGGAGGGTCTAAAATGGCTAGCCCAATAATTCAAATACAAGAGTGCCTTAATCAATTTCAAAATTTTGTATTAAATGGGGGAGCGGGAAGTGGTAAAACTTTTTCTTTGGAACAAGTTATAGATTTAGTCCATCGTGATAATCCCTATGCAAAAATAGCCTGTATAACCTATACAAATGTGGCAGCGGATGAAATAAAGAAGAGAATTCCAATTGATAATTTGTGGGTTTCAACTATACATGAATTTTTATGGAGTAATATAAAGTCGTATGCAAAAAATATAAAAAGTGAATTAAAAGAACTTGTTGAAACAAAAAAAACAATACGTTCTTCAGAAGATATTGACTGGAATAAAATAACCAAGATTCAATATAAGGAATATAAAAAATTAGCAGAAGGGATTATTTCTCATGATGAAGTATTAAAGTTATCCGTATGGATGATTTCTAAATATCCTCTATTACAAAAAATAATAGGAGATAAATTTCAGTATTTGTTTATTGACGAATATCAAGACACCAGTAAAGAAGTCATAGATGCATTATTAGATGTGTATTCATATCCTAATCGAGTTATGGGGCTTTTTGGCGATCCTATGCAATCAATCTATTCATCAGGAATTGGAAATGTCGAAGATCATATACAAGATGGAAAAATAACTAATATTATAAAACAAGATAATTATAGGTGCTCTCAGAGAGTTATCGATTTTATTAATCAAATTAGAACTGACGGAATTCAACAACAGCCTGCTTTAAAAGATGAAAATGGTAAAATTCTTAATCAAGAAGGAAGTGTTTATTTTGTTTATACAAACAATCACAATATATCTATGGAACAAGTAAAAAAAATGGATATATTTTCTGATTGGGATTTTAAGAATCCCGAAGAGACAAAAGAGTTGTATTTAACTCATAGATTAATTGCTAGTCAAAACAAATTTTTTAATCTTTTTAACTCAACCAATAGAGATGTTTTAATTGGAAACAATAAAGATAAGTTAATTCTTCATTTGCTTCGAATAGCTTCCATTATCGATTTATATCAACATAGAAAATATAATGAATTGATTAAACTAACAGATTTAAAAATAAGGAAGGCACAGGATAAGGTTATACTGAAAGAAAATATAGATTCTCTGCAACAAGAGAAAGGAAACACTATAGAAAGAGCAATAAAGTTAGCGGATGAGTTCAATTTAGTTAAAATAGATGATAATATTTCTTCTTACTTATATAAGGTTAGCGAAGAAGAATGGAAAAATGATTTGTACGAACATATCAAGTCAGTAAGTTTTGAAGAAGTAATGAACTTTTATCGTTATGAAAATGATACCTCCATATATTCGACACAACACGGAGTAAAAGGAGCAGAATTTAAAAATGTTTTAGTTGTATTAGACAACGGAAATTGGAATTCATATAATTTTGCAAATCTATTTACAAATAAAGGAGCAAGTATTGAACGTACCCAAAAATTGTTCTATGTAGCGTGTTCTAGAGCAAAGAAAAATTTAGTCATATATATGGTTTCTCCTTCTCGAGATGTATTGGAAGGGGTAAAAAAATGGCTTCCTGAAGAAAATATGAAGGAAATATAATATTAATGAAATTATTGGAGAATGATAATGCCTGAGATAAAATGTCCCAAATGTGGAGAAGTTTTTAGAGTTGATGAGTCTGGTTATGCAGCGATTATCGGTCAAGTTCGCAATGCCGAATTTCATAAAGAATTGCATGAACGTGAGGCTCAGCTTGCTAAAGAGAAGGAGAGTGAGCT
>CALXUN010000010.1 GCA_944391705.1 uncultured Alphaproteobacteria bacterium | reverse complement strand
TCTTTCCGTGGTCCACGTGACCGATCGTCCCGATGTTGCAGTGCGGCTTGCTCCGCTCAAATTTCTCTTTCGCCATTGTTGTTTCATCCTTAACATAAAAGGTTACGACAATTTTTTGATGTTTAGGATCTAAATGGAGCGGGTGAGGGGAATCGAACCCCCGTCATAAGCTTGGAAGGCTTCTGCTCTACCATTGAGCTACACCCGCAAACTCTAAACATCAGAAAATAAACTGGTGGAGGGGGATGGATTCGAACCATCGTAGACGAAAGTCGACGGATTTACAGTCCGTTGCATTTGACCGCTCTGCCACCCCTCCGTTAAGTAGACGGGAAAAGAACTAATCTTTTTTACCTTCTGCATTGCAACTAACCTTATTTTTGCACGAATGTCAACCCCTTTTTTCACAATATCTTAATTAATTGGGCATATTTTGATACATATTACCCAAAAAAAGCAAAAAGGTGTTTGAAAATGGTCATTGTAACTGAACAAAATAATCCGGATACAAGTCATATTGACTTGATGTCTTCCTATGAAATTGCAAAGGCAATTAATCGTGAAGATAAAAAAGTTGCTTTGGCGGTGGAAACCCAGCTTAAACAGATTGGTGAAGCCATTGAAGCCATTGCGCAATCTTTTTTAAATGGCGGCCGGCTTGCATATTTTGGCGCCGGTACCAGCGGACGTCTGGGTGTTTTGGATGCTTCCGAGTGCTGGCCGACTTTCGGAGTGGAACATGATATGGTTTCCGGCTTTATTGCCGGCGGCGACAAAGCTTTGCGCTATTCAATCGAAAATGCCGAAGATAATCCGGAATTCGGCAGGGATGATTTGGAAGCTTTTAACCCGCATCCGGGCGATGTGGTTGTCGGGCTGTCGGTCAGCGGTAATCCGCAATATGTGTTGTCGGTTTTACAAAAGTCTAAAGAAAAAGGCTGTGTGACAATCGGCATTACCTGTAACCCTGAAGCTAAACTTAAAGAATTTTCCGATATTTTTATTTGTATACCGGTCGGACCGGAGGCCGTAACCGGTTCTTCCCGGATGAAAGCCGGCACGGCTCAGAAAATGGTGTTGAACATGCTTTCAACCGGTGCCATGATTCGAATCGGCAAAACTTATAAAAATTATATGGTCGATGTCCGGATGCTTAATGAAAAGCTCATCAAACGTGGCCGGCGTTTTGTGATGGAAATATGCAGCATCGGTGAGGAGGAAGCTGCCAAGCTTCTTGAACAATCCGGCAACCGCGTCAAGACGGCCTGCGTGATGGCAGTTAAAAAATGCGGACGGGAAAAGGCTGAGGAATTGCTCGCTGAGTCCGGCGGTATTTTAAGAAAGGTTATCAAATGAAGAATAGGTTTTCAAAGGAAACAAAAGCTAATTTCCGTCAGTTGATTTTATATGGCCGCCATGCCGTTATGTCGGCGTTGCAAAATCCGAAACGGCGAATCGGCAAATTGATATGTACAGCTGAAAATGCTGTCGAAATCAGCCGGAAGTATCCGCAAATTCCGCTGGAAGTGGCCGCTAAAAAAGATATAGACCGTTTGTTTCCGGCTGATGCCGTTCATCAGGGGTTGGCGCTTTACTGCAGTCCGCTTGAAGCTCTTTCCCTTGAAGAATTGTGTGATTATGCGCAACGGCAGGATCGGTGCCGAGTCCTGATTCTGGACCAGGTAACCGATCCGCAAAATATCGGGGCGATTGTGCGCAGTGCCGCAGCATTCGGGGTATCGGCCGTTATCGTACAAGATAAAAATTCGCCTCAGGAAAGCGGCGCTATGGCCAAAGCTGCAGCCGGAACGCTGGAGCTGGTGCCGGTGGTGCGGGTCACAAATTTGAGCCGTGCCGCGGAAGTGCTTAAAAAATCCGGCTTTTGGATTGTCGGTATGGATGGTTATGCCAAAACCACGATTGATAAGGTGGATAAGTCCGGTAAGCTTGCCGTTATCATGGGCAGTGAAGGTTCCGGCATGCGGCGGCTGGTGGAAGAAAGCTGTGATTTAACTGTCCGGCTGCCGATTTCGGATAAGGTGGAAAGCTTAAATGTTTCCACGGCAGCAGCCATTGTTTTATATGAACTCAGCAAAAAATGAAAACATAAAAAAACAGAGCGGCTTTGTTTATAAAGCGGCTCTGTTTTGGTTGGTTTAGTGTTGATAGCGTTCAACCGTGGCGACAATATCGCCAAAGGTTATCCAGTGATCAATCTCCGGGTCTGAGATGATTATCTGGTATTTTTGTTCCAGATCCCGGGCCAGCAATTCTTTGCTGAAGAGATCAAACCAGATATCATCAAGCAATGTATGCTCATCAATTTCCGGCAGATCGGGAGTTATGGTTTCCATTATCTCCCTGATTTCTTTTTCTATTGTCTTCATATCTGATAATTTTTAAATTATTTATTTTCTGTATTAAATATGACACTGATAAAAAAACAAGTCAAGTTTTTTGTCAAACAAAACGGCTCGGGATATGAAAATCCGAAGCCGTCTTAAATTACAGAGCCATAATATTTTTATTCCGGCTGGTGTCTGGCAAGCTCAGCCTCAATTGCCGCGGCCAAATCATCATTAATCGGCGAAACGTTATTTTCCGTTGCTTCACCGGCGGCAGAATCTGTGTCATGTTCCTTAAGCGGATTTTGTTTTTCCAGATTTTGTGCTTCGGCAGTTAAAGCTTCGGATAGTTCGTCAGCCGGCACAGTGACGGTTTCTTCTTCAGGGATTTTATAGTCTTCTTTAATGTTTAGCAGATTTTCCGGTCCGTTATTGTTTTCTTTTGTTTCCTCAGATTTTGGGTGTTCCGGATTTTCGACTTTATACATCGAATCCTTAAACTGGATTGTTTCCGGCAGGGTAGAATCTTCTAAACCTGATTCATTTGATTGGCTTTTAATTTCCCGCAAAGTCGGAAGATTATCGCGCTTTGCCAGTTGTTCTTTACTCAAAAGCTGGTCGGGAGCAGGCTCGCCGTCATAACATTTTATCAGCCAGACGTCGTAAATCGGGTGTTCCACGGCATTGACCGCCGGTGAGGATGAAAACATCCAGCCTTTGAAAATATTGAATTCTTCTTTATCAAAACTTTTATCGGTAACATCAACAAATGCGGAATTTTCCGGAATTTCATCCTCGGTGCGGGTTATACAAGCTCTGACAACAACCGAAAAAGTTCCGAACTTTACTTCCCCGCCGACCGGTACATCAATCATGCTGACACGGCCGGTAATTTTATCCATAGCCTGCATCTGTGCCATGTTCATGGCTATGTCTTCGGCATAAGCCGGCATAGAAGTCAACAGAGCCGCCAGAGCACAGATAATGTTAGTTTTCGCTGCCATCGTCCGTCACCATGAAAATGATTTCGCCGACCATGTCTTCCAAAGATTTAAAATCTTTGGTGTTGGCGAAAGTTTCACCGTTTTTTAAGTATTCTTTTGATTTTCCGGGTTCGATTTTAATGAATTTATCGCCGACCAGACCATCACCGACAATTGCGGCCTGGCTGTCTTTGGGCAGCTTAATGTCGGAGGCAATGCTTAAAACGACATTAACCATATAATCGTCATTATCCAGCTTTTGGTTGACGACCGTTCCGACTTTGATGCCGTTGATGCGGACATCGGAACCGATGTTTAACCCGCCGACTTTTAAAAATCTGGCATTGAGTTCATAACCTTTGACAACCTGCAAGTCCGAAACACGGTAGGCAAAAAGCAGAAAAAGCACGGCAACGGTTAAAACAACAAAACCCATAATGGTTTCAACTGGTTTTTTATTCATGATGTTCTCCTAAAACTCGCCTGTTAATTCCGACCGGGAATTTTCTGTTTCCCGGGGTGGTTGGCGTTTGGCTTTTCCTAAAGCAACAATACGGTCTAAAAGCTCTTCTAAGACCATAGCGTCCTGAGTGTAGCTGAAATGTCCGCCGTCAGGAATATAATCTTCCGATCCTCCCGGTTCAATTTCAATATATTTACTGCCCATCAAGCCGGCGCTTACGATTGAAGCGCTGCTGTCATCTGGGATTTTTAACCCTTCTTTGATTTCTAGATTAAGCGTGGCATTAAAATCAGGCTCCAGTTCGGCTCCCACGACCCGTCCGACGTCAACGCCGGCCATCCGGACTTTGTCACCGACCAAAAGCCCGTCTGTGCGGCCGAAAGTTGCTTTGACATGATAAAAACGCTCATCTACATGTTTATAATCATGCCGGGAAAAAGCCATAAAGAAAAATACGCCGCAAAACAATAAAATTATTACGAATCCAAAATTAAAAGCTTTGCTTTCTTCTTTTGAAAATTTTTCCTGCAAGGTCTTTTCTCCCGATGTTCTTTTACTTACCAATAATGCAAAATTTTGATTTTGTCATCAGAAATTTGCCCTCTTTGTGCAAGGACTATTCTTCAATATCATCTTCTTCGCCGCCGCTGTTGGCATTAACGATAATGGTCTTTATGAGTTCAAGATGTTCGTTGGTGAAAGACAAAAGACATCTTTCCCGGTCAAAAGAAGAACTGCCGAATGTGTTTTTTGAAGCAACAACATAAAGCGAACAATAACGGTTGCGGTAAGCCAGCCAGCTGTTATACATGTCTTTTAAATTTCCGGAGAGCAGTCCGTTGCCGTTGTTCCATTTTTTTATATCTTCCAGTTTGGATAAATTAAGATATATTTGTTGGACCTCTTTTAAAAGGCGGGTGTTTTCGGCTTTCATGCATAAGGCAACGGCATTGTCATCAGCCGCTTTTTGATAACACGCATCATATTCGGGGGTGGCATGTGCCGCTGTTGCCGCTGTTACTAAAGCTAAAAGGGTAAAAATTTTTTTAATCATGGTTTTCTCCCGGATTGCTGTGTTAAAAGTTATTGTAATATATAAGCCTTAAATGTCAATTGTGAAAAAAGATTTTCCTTTACGCAAAATTTCATCGGCCGCCCGGGTATATGTACCGTCCGAATTATACATATAAAAAGGCGGGCAGATAACGGTCGGCGCTTTTGAATCTTTTTGGGCCGAAATTAAAATGCGTTTGGCCTGCTGCCCGGGTTTGGAATATACCGGGATAATTTTGATGCCGCCGGCGCGTTTGGAAAAGGTGTTTAATATTTCATCAATGGCTTCAACCCGGTTGATTAAATAAATTTTTCCGAAAGGTTTAAGCATTTTTAAACAAAATTTCAGCCATTCGTTCAAGGTAAAATCCGTATGGTTATGCGCCAGAGCCTTGCTTAAGTTGGGCGAGGGACGGTCATGTTCCGAATAAGGCGGGTTGGTTATGACATGGTTAAAAAAGCAGGGCGATACGGGTAGCTTTTTTTGCCGGATATCGGCCTGATAGTAAACCAGGTTGGCAAAGTTGTTGATATCGGCACTTTGTTTGGCCAAATCTGCCAGCTGCGGTTGGATTTCCAGTCCGGTAATGTGATTTTCAGGGAATCGGTATGCTAGACATAAAGAAACGGCGCCGGTACCGGAGCCGACATCCAAGATGGTATCTGAAAGTTTGATGTTTTCTATTAAAGATGCCAGTAAAACGGCATCGGATGATGCCCGGTAGCCATCGACCGGCTGCAGGATGCGGACTTTTTTGTTTAAAAGATAATCGTTGGTGAAATTATCCATTTTTTGTTCCTTTTGCTCTTTCTTTTGTTCTGTTTTAGCACAAAACTTTTAAGGATTAAATAAAAAACGCCCCTTAAACAGATTTAAGGGGCGTTCGGAGCTTAAAATTACAAATTAGTCATTAGCGCCGGGGCAGACTTTTGCCTGTTCGGCATTGAATTTTACGAATTTTTCATCGGCATCGGCATCGTTTGAAATGGCACCCTGCGGACATTCGGAAATGCAAACGCCGCAATCAATGCAGGTGTCAGGATCGACAACCAGCTGGGTTTCACATTCATGAAAAGCATCCACCGGGCATACACTGGCGCAGGCTTTGCATTTGATGCAGCTGTCGTTTACTACTGAAGGCATATCTTATCTCCTTATAATCAAATTGACTTTTTAATTCAGGGCATATCTTTAGCGCATTTGAAAATAAAAGCAAGTAAAATTTTAAAAAATACTCTTGCGGCGGCGGTTTTTTATTCCCATATAAATGATATGTTTTTTAAGCAGGAGAGTTCAAAATGAGTGAAAAAAGAGAATTTCAGACCGAAGTTGCCAAACTTTTGGATATTGTGATTAATTCATTGTATTCGGAAAAATATATTTTTTTAAGAGAGCTGATTTCGAATGCCAGCGATGCCTGTGACAAATTAAAATACTGGGCGCTGACGAATCCCGATATTGCCAAGCCGTCGGGTGAGCTTAAAATCAAAATAATTCCCGATGAAAAAGAAAACACTTTGATTGTTTCCGATAACGGAATCGGTATGAACAAAGATGATTTGATTAATCACATCGGGACGATTGCCAAGTCCGGCACGGCTGATTTTGTACGCAATGCCAAAGACAACGGTTCGGTTGTGGATTTAATCGGCCAGTTCGGCGTCGGTTTTTATTCGGCGTTTATGGTGGCAAAAAAAGTTGAAATCACAACCAGAAAGGCCGGTGAAGAACAGGCCTGGAAATGGGTTTCCGACGGGCTCGGCGGTTATGAAATTTCGGAAGCCGAAAGGGAATCGAATGGTACGGATATCAAGCTTTTCTTAAAAGATGATGCCAAAGATTTTACCGATACCATCTATTTGCGTCATGTTATCCGCACTTATTCGGACCATGTCGAATATCCGATAGTCTTGGATTTGGGCAAGGCCGGTGAGGAAACCGTTAATACGGCTTCTGCTTTGTGGACGCGAAATAAGGCGGATATTACCGAAGAGCAGTATAAAGAATTTTACCGCCATATCTCCAAAAATTTCGATGATCCGTGGCTGACACTGCATTTTAAAGCAGAAGGCAGCATTGAATATAATGCATTATTGTATATTCCTTCAACCGCACCGTATGATTTGTTTCAGCCCGACCGGCAGCAAAGCTTGAAGCTTTATGTCAACAAGGTGTTTATTTCCGATAAGGTTGAGGGGTTGATGCCGGCGTATTTGCGCTTTGTCAAAGGGGTGATAGACAGCTCCGATCTGCCGCTTAATATTTCGCGCGAAATGCTCCAACAAAGCGCTTTGCTTGCCAAAATCCGCCAGGGTACGGTTTCAAGAATCTTAAAAGAATTAAAAAAACGCGCCAAAGATTATGATGATTATCTTAAATTCTGGAACGCTTTCGGTGTTGCTTTCAAAGAAGGAATTTATGAAGATTTCTCCAACCGGGAGGACGTGGCGGAACTTTCTTTGTTTGCTTCCACCAATTCGGAAGAAAAGCTGACCACGCTTGATGAATATATTTCAAGGGCTAAACCGGAGCAAAAAGCCATTTATTATATTACCGGCGATGATGTGCCGACGCTGCGTAACAATCCGCAGTTGGAAGCCTTTAAAGAAAAAGGCATTGAAGTATTGCTTTTGACCGATCCGATTGATGAGTTCTGGACCCAGACACTGGTTAATTACAAGACTTTTGCAGTTAAGCATATTTCCAAAGCCGATGTTGATTTGAACATCAATCGCGAAGATAAAAAAGCCGAAGAGGGTGATCTGAAAAAACTGACCGATTTGATGACGGAAATGTTTAAAAATGAAGTCGGTAAAGTGATTGTGACCGAAAAACTGACCAAGAGCCCGGCCGCACTTAATGTTGAAGACGGGCAGATGAGCATCCACCTGGAGCGGTTGATGCGCAATCACCAGCAGCAAACGGCATTTGCCAGCACCCGGATTTTGGAAATCAACCCGTATCATCCGCTGGTTATCAAACTTACGGAAATGCTGGGTGATAAAAGTAAAAAACAGGAAGTGGAAGATGTTTCGCGGCTGGTTTTGGATCAGGCTAAAATTGCCGAAGGCGAAGCAGTTTCCGATCCGTCGTTTTTTGCTGAAAAGATGAGCGAGTATATCTTAAAAGGAATGTAATATTCCGGATATCTTTTATGACAGAAAAAGGGGGATTGCTCATCCCCCTTTTTATATTTTTTCAGTAATAGCCGTTACCGACGAATTTGTTACAAGTTGTCCATGAACTTTTTTGGTAAGTACCACAGCAGGATGATACAGCGCTACACTATTGTGTCACAATAAAACAATGGCGAAAGGTTCTGTTATTTTCCACCGCCGAGTTTTTGAATGTAAATCTGCATCATTTTAACAATCTGCATTCTGTTTTCAGGATTTTCCAAAGCCGTCATAATATCCCGGTCAAGTACCGGTAGGGCATTTTTCTTTTTAACAAAGATTTTTATTAAAGCTTTCTTTAACTGATCGGGCGTTGCCTGCTTTTGTGTTAGGAATAATTCCAAACCTTTGGCAACAACCGAACGGGTTAATGAATTCGGATTGCGCGTGCGGAAAGTTTCGGCTGTTCCCTGAACGATTTCTTTATCCATTTTTCCGGAAAGAATAATTGATTTGACAGCCATGTCCGTATTGAGTCCGTGATGTTTTTCCGTCATGTTAACGGTTCTTACCATTTGGACAATGGCGGCAATGCGGGCGGCATATTCGGATTTGTATTTTCCGCTTGCGTGCAGCATCAGATATGTTTCGGCAATATCTGCGCTTTTGCCCTGCTGGTTTTCAGAAACGATGAAGCTGAAAGTGTCATATAAAAGCCGGCCGAATTCCTGTCGGTCCTGTGCCGAGAAAGGCATATTTTCTTCATCCAGGCTGACGGTGTAGATTACTTCTTTCATAATGCCTTTTAAAATGGCACTGTCGACATTCTGGCGGATAATCATCTCACCTATGGTCGGCATAAATTCTTTGGGCAAATCCAGACTTAGGGAATCTTTATCCAAGTCTTTTATTTTTTCCGAAATTATCTTTAAAAGGGGCATAATGCTTTCGGATGTTTGTCGCATTTTGATAATTTCTTTTTTTATGACGTTGCCGGCTTTTATGCTGTTGTTGGTTAAGGACGCAGCATAAATGTTAAATAACAGAATGCCGAGTTTTTCTTTATCCTGAACGGATAACAGAGTTTGTTCGGATTCAAAGATTCCGATGTTTTTTATACCTTCGGCAATGAAACCTTTCATAATATGTTTATCAAAAGGAAGACTCTGGTTGTTTAAAGCATTATTTAAACTGTCAATAAAGTCTTGCGAATTAAAATCCGTATAAAATTCGGCCAGAGCAAGCAAACCGCGCTGGCATTCCTGCAAATATGTCGATGCGGTTTGTTTTTCCTGATAAACTTTATTAATTTCGTTGTTTAAAATAACACTCATTTTTCTGAAACCGTTAATATCGGCTTTGTCATTCATAAATCTTTCCAGTGTGCGGTAAATGACGGCTCCCAAAAGCTCTTTATCTCCGGGAACCGGAGGAACGACGGGTGCTGCCCCGATATCAATCAGATTAATAATGTTGTTGTCGGTATCAAAACGCAATTCCAGTCCGAAACGTTCATGATAAAAACGACCGCCGGACAATAAGTTCATGGCTTCTAAAGAAAAGCATACCTTGGCAGCAGCCTGCCGGTAACGGAGGTTCTTGATTTTTTCAAGTTCATAGCCTTTAATATAGTTCATTTCGGCCCAGTTCTTGCCATAATTGAGCCAGTCGGCGATGTGAATCTTGAATTTATATCCATTGGCACGGAATTCTTTGTTGCTGTATATCTGTTGCGAGGTTTTGAATTGTTCAAATCCGGTTTGTAAATCAATTTCTATATTTAATTTTTCTTCCGTGCGGCGGATTAGTGCCAGATATTTATCAAGGTCAATTTTTATAAGATTTTTTTCAACCAGGCTGCGGAGCATGGTTTCAAAAGTTTTAAATTCGTTTTCGGCAGATAATTTGGCACCGGCACGTAAAAGCTTGATAATTCTGTTGCTTTCAAAAGGCGGTTTGCCGTTTTGAAATTGTCCTTTTTCCAAAGTAACAAAATACAGGGAAGAAGTTATGAATTTACCCAGCCAGACATCTGTTCCGTAATCTAAGGATACATCTTTTTCCTGAGTTTTGTAAAAATCAAGCCATTCATAAATTTCCCATCGCGGCGGCCGGATAACCGGAGGCTTAAGTTTCAAAAATTCATCGCGGATAAATTTGGGGATATCCGTGTATGATGCCAGAGTATAACCGATTTTGACGGTTTCCGGTCCGGCATTTTCCAAAAAAAGACGGAAACCTTTTCCCAGACTTTTGGAAGCATCTGTTGTGTCTAAATTTCCAACGGCAGCTGTCATCATGGCGACCAGCGGTTTGGTTCTTTGTGCCGGAGGTCTGGATAATATGTAATATTTCAAAAGAAAACTTACTGTTTCAAGTGTTGGCGCATCAACATGGGGGAACATACGACTGACAATCTGATTAAAGATGTCTTTCCATTGGTTTTCTGCAGTGTGCGGTTGGATGTCCAAAAGCAGCTCATTTAAGAATACGCTTTGAGCTTCCGGCGGGTAAGTCCAAAATTCGCGGTAGAAAATATGAAGTGTTTCTGCCGAAACCCTATTTTTTTCGGATTGCAATTTTTGCATGTGCTGCTGCAGGTTTTGGCAATCATTAACGGTTCCTTTGGAAACTAAAAAGTCCACGATTTTATCTGTTTCTGCCGGGAAATTTTTTAGAAAAGTTCTTATGGCTGCAAAACCGGCTGTTTGGAAGTTTTCGGCACTGAGATTTAATTCCAAATCGGCATAAGTTGCCGGCTGCGGCTTTATCAAAGCCGACAGTTTCTGTTGGGAGACAAGTCTGTCTGCCAAGACTTGGGCAATTTCAATCCGGTCGGCAGGGTTGACATTGTCCTCCCGGCGGATTTTGAATAAATCGTTGACAATATAATGTCCATGCAGTTTATCGGTAAAATGACGGACTTTATTATAAAGTTCGGATGAGTTGTCATCAATTTTTGAGCCGCAGGCGGTAAAAGCTGATTGTACCCATAGCTGTTGGTAGCGTCTTCTTAAATCCGGGTCGGCAATACGATGATGTTTGCTGATGAAGATATCATAATAACTGTTTTTGATGTCAGCTTCCTGAACGGCTTCAATATCCGGAATAAAGTTCTCCAGCATCCGGTTTTGTATGATATAATCGTCGGCAAAAGCACCGGCAGCTGCCAGTTTTTGATAAGCGGTAATTTTACCGAATAAACTGGTATCAAATGCCGGGTTATCTTTTAATAATAAATCTTTGTGGGTGTTGTTTCCGGCATATTGGATGATTTCGGCCATTTTCAAAGAGGCTGTCAACGCTTTTTGCGGGTTGGGTTCTGTTTTTATCTGACGGATTATGAATTCGACCGTGGCTGCAAAATCTACGACGCGGCAATCGTATAATTTTTGATAGATATTAACCATATCGATAATATCTCGCGGATAATTTTCACGGGTCGTTAAAAACGGTACGAGTTTTGCTTTTTGCAGGTCAAGCAGGTCATGAATAGGATGCTTGGCAAGTGTATCAAGCGGAAAACGATGTTTGTCATCGGTTAATATGTGTAATAGAATATGTGTTTGTAAATTTGCAACCCGATCATCGGGAACGTCAAATATTTCAGCCTGTGCAAATTGTGCAAATTCTGACGGGAAACCGAGTTTTTTTGCAATTTCGCCGGCATAAAGCGGTTTATATGTTTTGAAATCAATCTCTTTTACAGGAATTTCCGGGTACGACTGCTGTTGCTCCAGCGTAAAAGCGGCCAGTTGTTTTAATTCCGGCAGAACAACCCGTTCCCGCATTAAAACGCCGTATTCCAGTAATTTTTCGGCCTCTGTTTCTTTTAACAGTGCCTGATAATATTTTTTTAATTGCGGTTCGGTAAACCATTTGGCGTTATGAGCATCATTTAAGGCCGTGTTACACTCTGGTATGAATCTGTTTTCTTTAAAATCAGGCTGAATAAAATCCCAGATGTTTTGGCAGGTGGAAAATTCTTTTTGTAATTGACGCAGGTAAGCATCAAAAACAAGATTATCGGTTTGTTCATTGTAAGGTGCCTGGATAAAAGCAGAAATTTCAGGGCTCAGGCAGCGTTTAAGTTTATTCATGTCAAAAGCGCCGATAGAAACTTCAAAACCGGATTCATATTTCTGTTTCTGAAAATCTTTTTGCAATATCGGCAGAATTTCCTGCCTGTTCCGTTTTGTCCGGCTGCTTTTTTCCTTATTAATTTCCTGATAATATTCCAATTGGGATAATTTGTAATTTTCATTATTACTGTTACGGGCCGAAACCATCCGTTTAAGATGCCATAAATCTTCGGCAGAGAATTTGTCTTCTGCAGGGTTTTGCCGGAGGGCTTCCAGCATCTGATGATATGTTTTGATTTTTTCAGCCAGTTTTTGATAAATTTTATTTTCTTCTTTATTTATCAAGTCGGAAATTTTTTTATCTTTTTCCTGAACCGAAAAAGAATCGGTAATTTGTCCGTCTTTATTGACAATGTAAAACCAGTCGGCAAGTTCTTCGCTGATATCTTCGGTTGTATTTTTATAATTTGAGTTGTAACCGACCAGGTAAGACGTTTTGGACAGTTCTTTGACGATGATGCCGAATATCCTGGAAAAACCGGCGTTGGCCAAAACTTTTGTCGGCAGGCTTTTACCGATGGTATTTAAGGTTGTACTTAAATTTAATTCCGGAAAGCTTTTGGCGTTGAATTTCTTAAATATGCGCGGCCGGCGAATGTTGTAAAAACGCATTCGGGCAGGCAAAGAAGCATCCTGTATTCCTCCCGTATCATAATGGTCCTGAATATGTAAAAACGCCATTAACAGGGTTCTTTCGGCCTCATCAATCCGATTGTGGCTGTCGGCCAGTTTTTCCAAAACGTTTAATATATTCTGGCCGCCGGGGATTTTGGTCAAATCAACGTTGTTTATTCCATTTAAAACAAAACCGTTAAAATCGCTTAATCTGGCGATGTTTGGCGTGTTGGCAAATGAGGCTTCCATATTTACCAGCTTAATCCAGAACAGGACGTTAAGATTATCTCCGGCTTCAATTTCCTTTTGCTGTTTTGCTTTTTTGAAATTGTTTTCTTCTTTTGCTTCCATAAAATTTTCGTCGGGAATGATTTTAACCGGAAAGGCATGCAGGAATTTTTTTCTGATATTTATGCTTTCGGGCATTTCATGTCCGGTTGCTTCTTGCCACAGTTGTTTTCGGATATTTTCATCCTGAGGCGAATTGCCGGTTAAAAGATTATAATTCCCGGTGGAAAGAAGGTGCGCAGGCATTTCTTTTCGAAGCTCAATCACATAATTAATGACGGCTTGCTGAATTTGCCGGTGTTTGTATTCCAAAAATTCGGCCGGGCGGTCTTCAATGATAAAATCCCGGATGGCCTGAATTAAAATATCCTGTTTGGCAGACATGTCCGCCATATCATATTTGCGGGTCAGCAGCATTTGTTGCAATGTCGGAATATGTCTTGATGACAGAATATGTTCTTTTATATCTTCAGGCAAAGGCTGCGGTTTGGCGGAACGGATATCTTTGTTTTGTTTTTGATAAAAATTTTCAAGTTGGGCTATTTTGAGTTCAATTGTGCTTATACGGCTTTCATTGTCAATTTCATCTTCGGATGATTTTGAAAGTTTTGCAGCCAAAGAATCGAATTTTTGCCCATTAATAAGGATGTGAGCGATTAGTTTTCCGGCTTCGTTGATGTTATATCCGGCTGCCGCCATTTTTTCAAGACAGATGAAGTCCGGATCGTTTTCTTCCACACCGGTTGTCGGCGGCACCAGATTGAAAAATTTTTGTAATGCAATAAGTTCGCGGCTTAAGATGAAAGCTAATTGTTCTTCATTGCGAATAAGAGAAAACAGCCCTTTGGTAATTGTAATAGCTGAAAGGTTTTGAGTGTCAATCAAATCCGGAGAAACAAAGCAGGCGTCTGCGGCCGGGCTGTCGGTAATGCAGAAAAAAACAGGATGTTTGTTGAAATCAATGCCGTCCTTAAAAAGTTTTTCGGCAATTTTTTTAAGATAAGCCCAATGTTGTTCTTCTTCACCGGAAGAGCAGGAAAGAAGTTTGAACCGATCGTAAAAATCTTTCGGCAGTTTTTCTTTAATTTGCAGAATATCCATGTTGAATTCCTTGTCCTTTATAATAATTAAGGCCATATATCAGCAATCTTATCAGGATTACCAATCTTATTCAAGAATTTTATACTAAAGAAGGTTTACAATTTATTACAATGGCAAAATTTTTTGCTTGAAGAATCGGAATTAGTGGTATAGATTTTAGCCGAATTGAAAGTTTTTTTTAATTTTGGCCGCATTTTTTTGCGATAGTGCGTTATGCGGCTGTGTGTTTAACTAAAATAGCTGCGAAAGGAGCTTATATAACCATGAGTAAATGGGTTTATACATTTGGGAATGGCAAAGCCGAAGGCGATGCTTCCATGAGAAATCTCCTCGGCGGTAAAGGTGCTAACCTTGCAGAAATGAACAAGGTCGGCTTGCCTGTTCCTCCGGGATTTACGGTTACAACCGAGGTTTGTACTTATTATTACGCCAACAACAACACTTATCCTGATGATTTAAAGGCTCAGGTTAAGGAAGCCGTTGCCGGTGTCGAAAAAATTATGGGCAAAAAATTTGCCGATGCCGATAATCCGTTATTGTTCTCGGTGCGTTCCGGTGCCCGTGTTTCCATGCCGGGTATGATGGATACGGTCTTAAACCTTGGCTTGAATGATGAAACCGTTAAGGCTCTGGCTAAAGCTTCCGGCAGCGAAAGATTTGCTTATGACTCTTATCGCCGCTTCCTGCAGATGTTCTCGGACGTTGTGCTGGGTGCTGACCTGGATTTGTATGAAGAAGCTTTGGAAAATATGAAAAAGGCCAAAGGTTACAAGTCTGATACGGATTTGACGGCCGAAGATTTGAAAGAACTGGTTAAAGAGTATAAAGAAATCGGCGTGAAATTAGGTAAAGTCGTTCCGCAGGATCCGTGGGATCAATTGTGGGCCGGTATCGGTGCTGTGTTCGGCTCCTGGATGTCGGCGCGTGCCATTACCTATCGTAAATTAAACAATATCCCGGGCGACTGGGGAACAGCTGTTAACGTTCAAACCATGGTGTTCGGCAATGCCGGCGATGATTGCGCAACAGGTGTTTGCTTCTCACGTGACCCGGCAACCGGTGAAAACAGATATTATGGTGAATATCTGGTCAATGCCCAGGGCGAAGACGTTGTGGCCGGTATTCGTACCCCGCAGCCGATGGGCAGCATTGGTGACGGTACATCTTTGGAAGAAAAATGGCCGCATTTGTATAAAGAACTGGTTGATGCCAAAAACAATCTGGAACATCATTATAAAGACATGCAGGATATGGAATTTACCATTGAACATGGTAAACTTTGGATGCTGCAGTGCCGTAACGGAAAGAGAACGGCAACCGCTGCCGTACGCATGGCCGTTGAAATGGTTGATGAAGGCTTACTGACGCCTGAAGAAGCAATTATGCGCGTCGGTGCCGACCAGTTGGATCAGCTGTTACACCCGATGCTTGATCCGAAAGCCGAGAAAAAAGTTATTGCAACAGGTTTGCCGGCTTCTCCGGGGGCTGCCGTCGGTCGTGCCGTCTTCAATGCCGAAGATGCAGAAAGCTGGGCTGCAAAAGGTGAGAAAGTTATTCTTATCCGTAATGAAACCAGTCCGGAAGATATCGGTGGTATGCATGCTTCCCAGGGTGTTATTACAGCCCGCGGCGGTATGACTTCGCATGCAGCTGTGGTTGCCCGCGGTATGGGTACACCTTGTGTTTCCGGTTCAACCGATATTACGATTGATTATAAATCCAAGACCATGACCACAAAATCCGGCGTTGTGATTAAAGAAGGCGACTGGGTATCCTTAGATGGTGCTAAAGGTCAGATTATTGAAGGCCAGATTCCGACGGTTAAGGCTGATACCAATACCGGTAATTTTGGTCGTTTGATGACGTGGGTTGACAAAATCCGTACAATGAAAGTCCGCGCTAATGCCGAAACACCGAAAGATGCTCAGCAGGCTTTGGACTTTGGTGCCGAAGGTATCGGTCTGGCTCGTACCGAACATATGTTCTTTGATGCCGGCCGTATTGCCGATATGCGTGCGATGATTTTGGCTGATAACGAAGCCGGACGCCGTGAAGCTTTGGCTCGTTTGCTGCCGTATCAAAAACAGGATTTCAAAGATTTGTTCAAAATTATGAACGGTCTGCCGGTTACCATCCGTTTATTGGATCCGCCGTTGCATGAATTTTTGCCACACACTGATCCGGAAATGCAGGAATTGGCTGACAAGCTCGGCAAAACTTTAGCTGAAGTTAAGGCTCGTGCCAATGCTTTGCATGAATTAAACCCGATGCTCGGACATCGCGGCTGCCGTCTGCCGATTACTTATCCTGAAATCGGTGAAATGCAGACCCGTGCCATTTTGGAAGCTGCTTTGGAATGCGAAGCCGAAGGAATCAAAGTTATTCCGGAAATCGAAGTTCCGCTGACCGGTTCCAAGAAAGAGCTGGATATCGTGAAAAACATCATTGATACGACGGCAGAAAAAGTTTTTGCCGAAAAAGGCAAAAGAATCGACTATATCGTCGGTACGATGATTGAATTGCCGCGTGCGGCTCTGATGGCTGAAGAAATCGCCCAATCTGCTGCATTCTTCGGTTTTGGTACTAACGACCTTACTCAAACCACTTTGGGCATGAGCCGTGATGATACAGGTGCTATTTTGGATGAATATCGTGCTAAAGGTATTTATGTTGCCGATCCGTTTGCTTCAATTGATGTTGAAGGTGTCGGTAAACTGGTTAAACGTGCCGCTGTTGAAGGCCGTGCTACCAATCCGGATATTCACCTTGGTGTTTGCGGTGAACACGGTGGTGATCCAAAATCTATTGAATTCTTTGATGAAGTAGGTTTGGATTATGTATCCTGTTCTCCGTTCCGTGTACCGGTTGCTCGTCTGGCTGCTGCTCAGGCTGCTGTTAAGCATAAGGGACAAAAGAAGGACGTTGATGGTGCTTCTCACGGAACTTGCTGCAAGAAGTGTGCTTAATTAAATTTCGAGGTATGTTTAACATACTGAAAAATTAAGCCATAGAAGAGCGTCTGATAGAAATCAGGCGCTTTTTTAATATTCTGAAAACTACCGGCTTTAAGCCGGTAGTTTTAGAAAAATTAATTTTATAAAATTTCTTTGCTATATGAACCATTTAACGATGATATTAAACATCAATTTTGTATAAAGGCGGAAGTGTATAAGAAAGATTGAAACCTGGGTTTTCAGAAGCGGAAGGGATAAAGGAAGGAGAAGCGGCATCATTTTTCTTACTTTCCAGACTTAAGTAATCTCTTAAACTGTCATTGAACAACTCCTGCAGCTGAGAATGAATGCCGCGGTAGTTTAGGAGTTTATAAAGGATATATTCCCTGATGGAAGAAGCACTGTTGACAATGCAGTCTTTGTAAAACTTCTCGATTTCTTCAATGCCTTCCATGGTTTTGTTTCTGCCGGTGTCAAGCATATGGCGCATATACGACTCATTGTAAACCTTTTTTTTTGCAACTTTAAAGTTTCCGGCAAAAAAAAGCCCCTTCCGGAGAGAAAAATTTTATGTATGCCTTATACTCGCTCACATTCGTTCGCTCTTAAGGCGTGACAGCAGAGATTTAAGACATACTGTGTTTTTTTTTAGAATGTAAGACTGTTAAAAACAATGGATGCTGTAGAATAAAAAGGAATCGTTAAATCGATTTGACAAAATTTTTAAATAAGTTTATGATATATATAATTGTAAAAGTAATAAGGTGTTGACTTATGAAAGAAAATCTGGCGGGCTTCTTAAAATCGGAATATGAAAAAAAAGGTGCAGAAGTTGAAAGTATTTCTCTGCATGGTAAAAAATATATTATTCCTTATCCATATATGAGCAATTATTTAAAATGTAAAAAACAATGTGCAGAAAAATATGGCGGTCAAACAGATGCGAAAGTTCAAGAAGTCTTAGAAGAAATCAAAGAAGAATGCCAAAAAAAATTTTTAGATGATTTTTTTGATATTATGCGCCGTGATTATCAGGCATACAAAAAACATAATCTTTTCGTGCAATACATCAGCTGGCATGACAATGATAAACACCGTAAACTGGTTGTACCTTATGATTTGAGAAATAAGCAGGTTTCCCCGCAGGAAGTTGCTAACCGGATTTTTAAACGTGCCGAAAAGAAATATATCAAAGCCGTCAGTTTATCCCAATATCTGGCGGAGGCTTATCCGGAACGTCCATATCAAACATTGATAAGCATTGCCCGGGTCAGGGATATGCAAAAAGCCCGTTATGAATATCAGTTAAAACTGGCTCGTGATAAAGCCATCTATATCACAAAAAAGGTCGGGAACTTTCTGGCACAAAATGCTGTTAAAGTTACTAATAATCTTAAAAATCTGGATATCGATACCTTAAAGGTTAAAGCGCGCCGATGGGCTGTCGGGGTGATGCTGACAACAACAATTACCGGTGCAGTTTATACGGCTTTTCAAATTAAAGATAAAAAAGAAGAGCAAAAAGAGCAAGCCGAACAAAGGCAGTTTAAAGATCCTATGGGGCATGTCCGGATGTTTTCCCGATGTCATGATGCCATTAAAACCAGTTTGGCTTTTGCCGAAAATTTTGCAGGTGAGGCATTTAAAGACGGTGTCGGTATGCCGACAATCGGTTACGGCTGTACATATTATCTGGATGAAAACGGTAACGGCAGCCGGAAGACGACGCCGGTTAAGATGGGTGATACAATGACGGTTGAAGAAGCAGACGTCCAAAAAGAAAGGTATCTGCAGTTTGAAATCTTAAAACAGATTCAGGAGAATGTTAAGGTTCCGATGGATGAAGCAACCATGGTTGCCACCTGCAATTTTGCTTATGTCATAGGTTCGACTAATTTCAGAAAATCTGAATATCTCAAGGCCTTGAATAAAGGTGAAAAAGGTGAGGATTTAGCACGCTATTTGACCGGGTACAGGGTGCAAAAAGGGTTGCTGTCAAGGTTTTATTTTATGGGCGCCCTGCTTAAAGGGGATATGAAAGTTTCGGATTTGATGGATTTAACGGCTGAAGGGTGTTATAACTTGAAGCCTAAAGATGTTTGTGTTTATGAGGGCCGGAAGTTAAAACTTGATAAAGACGGGTTTGCATATTTTCGTTTTGATAATTTAGAAAATAATCTGAATAAGGCAAAAAAAACTCGTTACAGCGCAGCCTGCCGCGGTAAAAAATGTCCCAAGGTCAAAGATATTCTGCCGCAATCAGTTATTGACGGCGTGGCGGAAATGGAAAAATCCGGAACATACACCGGCGTGGTGGGCGATCTTATTTTGGCTCAACAGGGACGGACTTATTAAGCTCCGTATTATCCGCAGGCTTGTTTATTTTACGGTAGATGTATACGGCAATCGGTACGCCGAGCAGCATGCCCCATAAACCAATCATGGAATGGGCAATGTATAAAATAATAAGTGTCATAACCGGGTTGATGTGCATAAAAGATGAAACAATCCGCGGGTTTAAAACATAAGCTTCGAGCATATGGATGGCAATTATCATCAGCAGTGCCCAAAGCCCCAAGGACATACCGCCGTTATTGACAGCCATAAGTAAAATAGGCACTGAAGATATCCACATACCAAGTACCGGAATAAGTCCGCACATGAATACAATCGTACATAAAAGCGCAATGGCGTTAATGCCTAAAAAATGAAGACCGGTTGCCGTTAAAATCGTATTAATCGCGGATATAAGCAATTGTGCCCGAAAGTTTTCCCCGACCACCTTGGCAAATAAAATGATACTGTCGGCTGTTTCCCGGTAATATTCGGCCAGTCGTGTAAAGCGCAGCCGGCGAACGCTTCTTGAAAGTTCCGGCAAGTCAAACATGATAAGGAAGCTAAAAAGCATGGCCAAAAAGAACCAGCCAAAATAATGAATGCCTTTTTCCAGTAATCCGCGTACAATGTTCCAGGCACTGACAACTACCGTTTCGGGCGATAAAGCTTCTTTTATCTGGGGCAGAAGCGGAGCAATAATCTCGTTATTGCTTAAATTGTCGCTTAACCAGTTTCTAACCGAAGACATACTTTTGGGAAGCTGTTCGGTAAAGTTTATGGCTTCAGATAAAAGACGTGGCGGAATATACATTAAAAAAGCACAAACCCCCATCAGAAACAACAGGTAAACAGAGATAACAATTGTCCGCCGGTTGAGCCGGTGGATTTTTCGTATCCGGTGGGAAATGCCGGAAACAATGAAACACATGATAAAAGTAATGAAAACAAGTCCGAACATATTACGGAATAAATACAACAGGCCTAAAAACACGCCCCAGATGAAGTAAACCCGGTTGATGCGAATAAATTCCGATATGTTGAACATGTGTATTATCCTCCGAATTCAGACTTATAATTATATGGATAATCCGAAGTTTTGTTTTATGCAAGAAAAAAAACAACCGCCGGTAAACGGCGGTTGTTATGTCAAATTGCGGCAACTTTAAAAAACCAACCTCATGGTGTCTTTGGCAATCATCAGTTCTTCATCGGTCGGGATGACAAACACTCTGACTTTGGAATCAGAGGTGGAAATTTCTATGGTTTCTCCGCGTTTTTGGTTGTTTTCCTCATTTAGTTTAATGCCCAGGTAAGCAAGCCTCTCAACAACCATTTTGCGGACAACCGAACCGTTTTCACCGACACCGGCAGTAAAGACAATGGCGTCAACACCGCCTAAAACGGCGATATAACCGCCGATAAAGCGCAATAATGTATGAATGTAAACGTTCATGGCATCAACAGCATCCGGTTCTCCTTGAAGATAACGGGCTTCAACATCACGGTTGTCGGAAAACCCGCAAAGACCAAACATACCGCTTTGTTTGTTCATTAACGTGTTGACCTCATCAGGGGTCTTGTTTTGGGTTTTTATAATATAAAGCGGAATATAAGGATCAATGTCACCGCAGCGGGTACCCATGACAACACCGGCTAAAGGCGTAAAACCCATGGAAGTATCCATGCATTTGCCGTTTTCAACAGCCGTAATTGAAGCTCCGTTGCCCAAATGGCAGGTGATGATTTTACCTTTCTTTCCGATTAATTCAGCAGCTTTCCCGGCAACGTAGGCATGTGAAGTACCGTGAAAACCGTAGCGGCGGATTTTGTGTTCCGTGTACTGTTCTTTCGGCAGGGCATAAAGAAAGGCTTCTTTTTCCATGGTTTGATGAAAAGCGGTATCAAATACCACAACTTGGGGAATGTCAGGTAAGAATTTTTTGACGGCCCGGATGCCGGCAGCACTGGCAGGATTATGCAAAGGAGCCAATTCTGAAAGCTGTTCAATTTCTTCAATAACCTTTTCATTAACCACAGCAGAGGTTTTAAATATTTCTCCGCCATGAACGACACGATGTCCCACAGCGCTTAGTTCATCCATGCTTTTAAGCGGACCGCTTAAAAGCATGTTCAAAACTTCGCCGATGGCCTCGGTATGTGTCGGCAGTTCAACATTTTTGGTTTGTTTGTTGTCGCCGATTTTTAAAGTAACAAAGGAGCCGTGAATGCCGATGCGGTCGGCTACGCCTTTGGCCAGAACATCGTAATTTTCGCCTTCAACATTGAATAACTGATATTTCAGTGAAGATGAACCGGAATTTAATACTAAAATTTTTTTCATGTCGTATTCCTTGAAAATTTTTACTTATGTTGATGGGTCGCCTGCAGGCAGGTGATGGCAATCACGCCGGCAATGTCTTCGGCAAAAGCACCGCGCGACAAGTCATTAATCGGGGCGTTTAAACCCTGCAGCATCGGACCATATGCCTCACAGCCGCCTAAACGCTGCAACAATTTGTAACCGATGTTTCCGGCTTCAATATTGGGAAAAATCAAGACACGGGCGGAGCCGGCAACATGGCTGTCAGGGGCTTTTTTCTTTGCAACAACCTTGTCTAAGGCGGCATCAGCCTGCATTTCACCGTCAATTTCAATACCCAAACCCTGATATTCGGGCGACTTTAGGGCATGCTGCGCTAAAGCAGTGGCATTACGGACTTTGTCAACGGTTTCACCTTTGCCGGAGCCGCGGGTGGAAAATGAAAGCATGGCAACTTTGGGCTCAATGTCAAACTGAATGGCAGTTTCTGCCGCAGTTAAGGCAATGTCTGCCAGTTCTTTTTCATTGGGGTTAATGACCACACCGCAGTCAGAGAATAAATACGGCGTGTCATTGGATATCATAATCAAAAAAGATGAAACGCTGCGGTCTTTGCGGGCAGATTTAATAATCTGCAGCGCCGGCCGGACAGTATCGGCGGTGGAATGATTGGCACCTGAAACCATACCGTCGGCATGACCGGCTTTGACCATGAGGGTGCCAAAATAAGTGTAATCCCGGGCGGTCTGTTCGGCCTGTTCATAGGTCATGCCTTTTTCTTTGCGTAAATTATACAATAAATCGGTATATTCTTTTAAGCGGGGAGAATTTTCAGGCTTTAACACTTCAATGTTATTCATATTCCAACCGTTTTCGGAAAAATAAGCACTGATTTTGTCCTCTTGTCCGAAAATAATCAGTCTGGCGGCATTGGCCTGAGCAATGATATGGGCAGCTTTTAATACTCTTTCATCTTCACCTTCAGGGAGAACAATGGTTTTGATATTTTCTGCGGCTTTTGCAATCAGGCTGCTTAAGTATTTCGTCAGCATAATTTAAATCCTTTGCAATACGGGTTAAACAGATATATTGCAATTAATCACTATCTTTTATAAATGTCCATAAAAAAGTTTTGATTTTTACAGGAAAGTATAATAACATTTTTTTGAAAATTTGCCGTTAAAAAGAAAGGACTTTGAAGAACATGAAATTCTGGAGCTTGTTGGGTTTGCTGATGCTGCTGCCGGCAGTGGCCGGAGCAGATGTCAGTTTTGAAGCAGGTGTTAATGTCGCCACAGAAGCTGAAAATGCATCTCTTGCCAAAGAAGAAGCCATGAAAAAAGCAAACCGGGAGGCTTTTTTGAAAGTGGCTTCGCGTTTAACAACCAAAGCCAATGTCGATAAGTTAAACGAGCTGACCGATGACCAGCTTTTGCATTTTATCCGTGAAGTTTCCGTGGTGGCAGAACGCAGCGGCAGCAAAACCTATCAGGCGGATTTAAATATTAAAATCAATGAAAATCTGTTAAAGCAGTATATGCAGGAAAATGAAATGCTGGAGGTTGTTTCTTCGCCTTCAAAGGTATTGGTTGTTCCGGTTTTCAGCGATACGGTATATCCTGATAAGGTTGTCTGGGAAGACGGTAATGTCTGGCGGCAGGCCTGGCTTGACAAAGGCCTGATAAAGTCCGGTGCATATGATTTTATCGTGATTGCCGATAATGCCGTTAACCGGCAGCTGTTGTCGGCTGAAAAAGCAGAAACAATATCTTTGGAAACTTATAATAAGCTGGTTTCAAACAATGGCATTAAAGATATTTTCGGGGTTAATGCCGTCCGGGCCGGCCGTAATACGTTGGTCGTGGTTATCAGGGCAATGCCGTCGGGTGCGGAAAAACGGATTATGGTTACGGCCGAAGACGGTGAACCTTTTGACAAGGCTGTGGCTGAAACCGTCGGTTATATTTCATCAGTTATGCAAGGTCGGACGGTTGAGGAAAGCAGCCGCCAGGGCAGCATTGATGCCGTGTTTTATTTTAACAGGCTGCCGGAATGGCTTAATATGGAAAAACGTTTGAATAATATTCCGCAGATTAAGCGTGTGCGTGCAGATGCCATCGGCGGCAGAAGCGTCAAAATCAACCTTGAATTTTCCGGTTCCGAAAACCGCCTGCGTTCGTCTTTGGAAAATTCCGGTATCTATTTGCAACTTGAAAACGGTTATTATATTTTAAGGTAAGGATTGGTATGCGTAAAATAAAATTAGGACAGGACAGTATCAAAAATATCGTTATGAATGAGGTTGTACAAATGCAAAAGAATAAACAGGCGGAAAAAAGTGTCGCCACAGATAAAAAAACAGCTGAAACCGAACGGAACGACACTCGGACAAGGCGTTATAAAATTCGTCGTTTCCGTATGCCGGGCAGTCATAACTGGCACGTTTGGCTGGTGCTTTTTATATTGTTTTGCGTGGCGGTTTATGTTTTGCGTTCGGTTTTGATGCCGTTTGTTGCCGGTATTGTGCTGGGATATTTGTTTGATCCGCTTGCCAGCCGTTTTGAAAAATGGGGAATGTCGCGTACCTGGGCGACAATTTTGGTTTTTACGGTGGTCATTCTGATAGCTGTTCCGGGAATTATTTTATTGTTTGGTATGGTTGACGAACAGCTTAGTTTATTTGTTGAAGCCGCCCCGGGATATATTTCTTCGTTCATCAAAAGAACGGAACCGGTTTTGGCCGGCTTGCAGGAACGTTTCCCCAGTCTGGAAATTGCTAATATCAAGGCTATGATAAAGGATAATATGACAAGTGGTCTGCAGTTTGGCGGCAGGCTTTTAAAAGGGCTTATCAACAACGGTTTTGCCATTATTAACCTGATTTCGCTTTTGCTGATTACGCCGGTTGTCGCTTTTTATATGCTGCGCGACTGGGATACGTTTGTTAAAAAGGTGGACAATTTACTGCCGCGTAAATCCAAAAATACTATTCGTGAACAATTTCGGCAGATTGACCGGGCATTGTCCGGTTTTATCCGCGGTCAGGTCAGTGTCTGCGTTATTTTGGGGACCTATTATTCAATCGGTTTGAAATTGGTTGGTCTGGAATTAGGCGTTTTGGTCGGCTTTTTGGCTGGTTTAATCTCATTTATTCCGTATGTCGGCAGCATTTCGGGATTTGTTGTCAGTATTATTCTGGCTTTGGCGCAGTTTAATGATTATACAAAAGTTTTGGAGGTTATCGCGGTTTTTGCTGTCGGTCAGTTTGTGGAAGGAAATTTTTTAACACCGAAACTCGTCGGCGACAACATCGGGCTGCATCCGGTATGGGTGATGTTTGCATTGCTTGCCGGCGGTGTGCTTTTAGGCTTTTTAGGGTTGATGATTGCCGTTCCGGTGGCTGCTATTATCGGTGTTCTGACCCGTTATGCCATCAATAATTACAAAAAAAGTAATTTATATTTAGAGGAATAAGATAAATCATTAACGAACAAGGATGATAAACCGCCGATAAATATATATTATCGTCCGGAGTTATGGTTATTTTTAAATGAATATCCCTTGATGCGAGAAGCTTCCCGGCTGATGTTGCGGGCGTTGATGAATTTTTCCCGTTCATAGCTTGCCTGTTCGGCTTCTTTGGGCATATTTTCTGCCTGATAAAGCAAAATCAAATGATTATAAATTGTCTTCTTTTCATTAAATTTGCGGGTACGTCCCCAATCCTGACTGTTGACTAAAGTCAATAATTCTTTATAAAGATTGATTTTGGTTTTGTTGTCTTGAGCCGCAGGCAGTTCATCATGGCGAATTTGGTCGTAGCGTTCCTGATTTTTTTCCCGCTGCAGATACTTTAACACTTGTTTTTCTTTTTCATATTCTTCCGAAAAGCGCTTTTTCATGTATGTATAATCATATTGCCTGCGGTCGATTGTTTTCTTATCAATTTCCAACAGCAGGGTGTAGCGTTCTTTGGCTGAAATTTTTTTCATGAAGTAATCTATCCGGCGGGCAGTAATATTAAGCGGATCGTGGTCAAAAGAACCGTCGTTATGCTTAATCTCCTTTACCATTTTTTTTAAAATAGCAAAACGGTTGGTTTGATTTTCCGGAAGAAACTGTTCATAAACATTATATAAATGCTCCAAAATTTCCTGACGGATTTTAGTGTTTTGCGGGCTGTTATTCGGAATATTGCGAAGGATTTTATTCAGACCGCTGATTGTTTCTTGCATCAGGTTGTCATTTTCGCAATCAGTGTTAATTTTATACCGGTCAGACAAGGTTGTTTCAATCAGGGCAATTTCACTGCGGTATTTTTGCGGCAGTTTGTCATAAAGCACATTCAGGCGTTCCTCCCAGTCAGGCCAGCCGGCCTCTTCCGGCGTTGTTCCGGCCAAGGCGCACAAATACGGCAAGGATTTTGAAAAACCGCCAGCCGTGTATTCGTCACAAATCCGGAAATAACGGTATGCATTAAAAGTTTCGGAAAGGGAGGAGTCTTTGTTTTGCATCATTTTTTAGTCCCGGATTAAAGTTTTTTAACCATTTTGGCAAAGGTCAGACCTTGTTCTTCAAACAAATCACCTTCTTGTTTATAGCCGAGCTTTTCATAAAAATTGACGACCGAAAGCATGGCATGCATGACGATTTTGGTAAAACCTGCTTCCTGAGCGCGTTTTTCGGCATAAGACACCAGTTGGCGGCCGATGCCTTCGCCCTGATAAACGGGGTCGACGGCAACCTGCATTAAACGGATTTCCTTGTCATTGACCGGAGCCAGAATAAGTCCGCCGACAAGTTTGTCATCCAGACTTTCAATACAGCCGATATGCAGGTATGCGGCTTCTTTATCCCGGAAAGAATCCAAAAATTTGAGGCCTAAAGGTTCCAATAAAACTTTATAGCGCAGTTCGACCAGTTCATCGTAGCGTGAAGAACCAAAATCGACATCAATCATTTTTTTCATAGGTTAAGCCTCCTTACAAATGTTATTTTATTAAAACATATTCCGCGGATTTTTTCAATAATATATTGCCTAAAGCAAAAATTTAATTTATCTATGGGAAAAAGAAATAAAGGAAAGATAAATGACGGAATTAAACCTGATCAGAAATTTTGCTATTATTGCCCATATCGACCACGGGAAGTCAACGCTTGCCGACAGGATGATTGAATATTGCGGCGGTTTAAGCCAGCGGGAAATGACCGAGCAGGTTTTGGATTCAATGGATATTGAAAAAGAACGCGGTATTACGATTAAAGCTCAAACCGTGCGGCTTGATTATCATGCCAAAGACGGCAAAACCTATCAGCTGAACTTGATGGATACGCCCGGTCATGTGGACTTTTCTTATGAGGTTTCACGTTCGCTTGCCTCCTGCGAAGGTTCGGTTTTGGTGGTGGACGCAACGCAAGGCGTTGAAGCGCAGACTTTGGCTAATGTCTATCTGGCAATTGATAATAATCACGAAATCGTACCGGTGTTAAATAAGATTGATTTGCCTTCGGCTGATCCGGAAAAGGTTCGGCGGCAGATTGAAGACGTTATCGGCTTGGATGCAAGCAATGCGGTGGAAACTTCCGGTAAAACCGGCTTGGGTGTACCGGAGTTGTTGGAAGCCATCGTGCAGCGGCTGCCGGCGCCGTCCGGTGATGAAAACGCGCCTTTGAAAGCTCTTTTAATTGACAGCTGGTATGATTCTTATCTGGGCGTGATTATTCTGGTGCGTATTAAAGACGGGGTTTTAAAGAAAAAAATGCCTATCCGCATGATGTCTAACGGTGCGGTGTACAGTGTAGACAAGGTCGGAATTTTTACGCCCAAGATGCAAGATGTGGAAGCTTTGTATCCCGGTGAAGTCGGTTTTTTGACTGCCAGCATTAAAAGCGTTTCAGACTGCCGGGTAGGCGATACGATTACCGATAATAAAAATCCGTGTGCCGAAGCGCTTCCGGGCTTTAAGCCGTCGGTGCCGGTGGTGTTTTGTTCAATCTTTCCGGTAGATTCCAGCCAGTATGACGCGTTAAAAGATGCGTTGGCAAAACTTAAATTAAATGATGCCAGCATTAATTACCAGAATGAAAATTCGGCAGCTTTGGGGCTTGGTTTCCGTTGCGGCTTTTTGGGGCTGTTGCATATGGAAATTATTCAGGAGCGAATCGGGCGCGAGTTTGATTTGGATATCATTACCACGGCCCCGTCAGTGGCTTATAAAATCCACATGACCGACGGAACGGAAATTATGCTGCATAACCCGGCGGATATGCCGGATTTAAGCACGGTGCGTTCAATAGAAGAACCGATGGTCAAAGCAACCATTTTAGTGCCGGATACTTATTTAGGCGCTGTTTTGAAACTTTGTACCGAACGCCGCGGCGAGCAGGTGGAACTGACTTATGTCGGCAGCCGGGCGATGGTGGTTTACAATATTCCCTTAAATGAAATCGTGTTTGATTTTTATGACCGCTTAAAATCTATCACCAGCGGTTATGCCAGTTTTGATTATGAGTTGACCGGTTATCAGGAATCGGATTTGGTTAAGGTGCAGATTTTGATTAATGAAGAGCCGGTTGACGCTCTGGCATTTTTGTGCCACCGCAGCGAAGCCGAATCCAGGGGACGGCAGATTTGTGAGCGTTTAAAGGATTTGATTCCGCGGCATTTGTTTAAAATTCCGATACAGGCAGCTATCGGCGGCCGGGTGGTGGCGCGCGAAACAATTTCGGCTTTGCGCAAAGACGTAACGGCTAAATGCTATGGCGGCGACGTGACCCGTAAACGCAAGCTTTTGGATAAGCAGAAAAAAGGCAAGCAGCGTATGCGCCAGTTCGGCAAGGTGGAAGTACCGCAGTCGGCCTTTATCGAGGCGTTGCGAATCGGTGATGATTAAAAGAAACGGATACTATCGCTCGTAGGAATGACGGAGAGGGGTTGTTGTGCGCTTTCGGAGTGGTGCAGAGAGGACAGACGCGGGTGTGGGTCCGTAGGTATGACGGGTATGGGTTTAAAACAAATAAAACCGGAAATCTCCGGTTTTATTTCAGATGTTTTACATCATTACCCAGGCAGATACCAAAGCAATAATCAATGGTATAAGGTACATTTTGCTGTCCGTTGCATTCATAATCAGCAGAATTATTTCCCCGATGAAGAAAATAGGAATGGCCGTCCATACCGGTGAAATCGGCAATAACCACATTCCTACCAAAATTACGAGGAAAATGCCGGTTGCAAACGCGACAACTTTTCTTTTTTCAGGGGCTTCTTCCCAGGCGAACACAGTCAGAGCGGAAAGAATCAAAGTGCCACAGAAAACCCAGAGTTTGTTGTTCTCTTCCTGGTTGGTGGAGAAAAACAACACAATGGCTGCAACGTAAAGGATTGCTGCCGTCAGGTACATCCATCTTTTTTGTTTTATCATAATTTAAAAAGAATTAATTTATCAATTTTATTATAAAGTGTTTTTTATAAGATTCAAGATTAAAATTGACAAAAAATGAGTTTTTTGCTAAGCTTAATCATAAGGAGTGAAGAATGGAAGCTAAAAAAATTACGAAAAAAGCGGTCGGTGGTGTTTTAATCGGTGCAGGATATGCTCTTAAATTGGCTGAATGGGGCTTAAATGCCTCGGAAGTGGTTTTAAATGGCGCTAAAAATATGGCAGACAGCTTTGTTAAAGCTCCGGAACTCGGTGTCGGAAAAGCAGCTTTTGACGGTGTCAAAAAAGGCGTATCGGGGTTGTCTAAGAATCTTATTAAAACAGGCAAAGGGTTTTCTAAATAATGGAACATGAGAATGATTATCAGGTGATTATTACCCACGAAGGAACGTTGGTGTTTCTGATTAAGAGCCGCAGGCAAGAGCCGGAAAAACCGTTTATTTTGTATGACGGGGGAAATCATGCCACATTTTACCGGCGTGGTAATGAAACTATTTTATTTGATTATCTGAATGAAAAAGTTATTCCGTACTTAAAAAAATCCGAACAGGCGGTTATTTTTGAATTAGATGACGATATTCAGGATGTATCCCGGGATTATTCCGTTTACATCAAGCATGTTAAGAAAAATGTTTTTACGGACGATTTATAATCAAATTGTTTTCATGATATAATATAAAAAAACCGGCATTTTGCCGGTTTTTTTTTATGAATTTATTTTTCCCGTGATTTTCGCGTATATTTTAACAGCGGGTTGAAAGGAACCTTGGGTGTTAATTCGTATTTTTCCAAAATATTATCTAACTTTTGCAATTTTTCTGTATTGTGTTGTTTCTGATATATTGGACGCAACTGATAGTCAATTTTTCTAAGCAGAATTTTTTTGTGCAGTTTTTTAATTTTTCTTGAACGCACAGCTTCTTCCAATGCTCTTTCCAGGTAAGGCTGGCAAAGTTCCTGATTTTTAGAGGCAATTTCCATCAAAGCATGACAGCGTTCTTCGCCTTGCAGAAACTGCATGGCAATGCGGGTTTTGGTTTCCGTCCATTCCGGAAGTTTCTTTTGGGTAAATTGCAGTTTGGCGATGTTTTTAAGCAGGCTCAGCTGCTCTGGTTTTTTGGCATAACTTAAAGCGTCCAGGTAATAGATTTCGGCTTTTTCCAGCTTTTCATATTCCGGATTGTCAACAGCCAGAGCGTGGTTAAAGCCAATTCTCGGGCGGTATTCTTCAAGGTAACATTGAGCCAAAGCCAGATTGATTTTATACAAATCATTGGGAATGTTGGTTGCTTCAAGAGCCCGGCGGTAGGCAGCCCGGATTGTTCCCTTATCGGCAAAGTCACTTCCCAAGCGGTTGATACAATAGTTAATGCGTTTATAGTCGGAAGTGTATTCCAAAACCTTTTTCAAACACTCTTTTTCGGCGTTATTTTGTTTTGGGTCCTGAAAATCCTTTTCACCCAACAGAGCACGGTGAATAATGGATATGTTGTAATAACCTGCGGCCCTTTGTTCAAAATTTAAATAAGGCGTGATATCTTCAAACTTTTCCTGGATACGGTTGGCTTGGAATGAAGTAATACTTTTTTGGCAGTTGCCATTTAAAAAGCCGGTAATTTCACTTTGGATATCACAAACTTTTTTAGCCAGGATTAATTCCGGTGTTTGCATAAAACGTTGATCCAACTCATTGAGTTCAGCGTAAGTTATTTCGGTAATTTCGGTTGTTTCTTCCTGGTAAAGCGGCAAATCTGAAAATTGGAAAAGCATGGCATATGCTTTGGGCAGGTTTTCATCCAAGGCAGCATTGATAACGGCTTCAGAGCCATAATCCAGACAGGCGGCTTGAAATTTCGGATCATCCAGACGCATTTGTAAGCGTCCGGTTTTAAGCGTATCTTCATCAACAGTACTATTAATGACTTCAGCCAAAAATTCAGGGGCTTCCGGTTGGTTTAGAAAATAGTTGTATACTTTTAAGACAAGCTGTTCCCGTGAAGCAGCTGCTGCCGGTTGGTGTTTAATAGGCTCACCATGAGCATCAACCAGCTGGATTGTCGTATTATCAGACATCTAAATTTATCTCCAAATTTTTGTGAATTTTCTCCATTCTGCCATTTTTGTACATATTTGTCAATTATAAAAATAATCCCTGTCGGCAGCAGGGATTATAACAGATGATATTTTTTGAAGAAATGTGTCTTAAAGGCTTTTACCGTCCGTAAAATATTTTTTTGCAACCGCCATATCTTTTAGGAAATCTTCCATTTCCTGTTCATGTTCGATTTCTTCTTTTAAGATATGTTCGGTTATACGGAAAGTTTCATAATCTTTGCCAAAACACATATCGCATATTCCCTGATAACGACCGACGGCGCAGCGTTCGGAAGCAAGATTCTGGGTAACAAGCGTGATAGTATCTTCATTTATCGGTGCATCGTATTTGCATTTGGCAAGTTTGCTCCAGTCATCGGGGTTTAAGACCGGTGTGCCGCCCAGCTGGATAATCCGCTCGGCCAGCATATCGGCATGCTCCAGTTCTTCTTTGGCATGTTCTTCAAATTCTTCAACAATTGAAGTACGCATTTGACCGGCGGCAACTTTGGCGCCCAGCCAGTATTGATAATAAGCCAGCCACTCTTCGGCATAAGCTTCATTTAAGGTACGGATAAGTTCGTTTAGGTCTGTTTTGGTGATTTTTTGAGCCATTTCTCCCATGGTATTTCCCCTTGTTTGTTGTATGAATTTTTCATGTTTCAGATATGTTTGATTTGCCTAAAATCAATACCGAAAGTTAAAAAATTTTACCAGAGCTTAAGCTTTTTATCTTATAATCAAAGTATTATGTTAGTTTAAGATGAGGAGATAAAACATGGTTTTGATTGCTCCCAGTATACTTTCGGCTGATTTCGGGCGCCTGCGCGAGGAGGTCGAGGCGATAGAAAAAGCCGGTGCCGATATGCTGCATTGCGATATTATGGACGGGCATTATGTTCCTAATCTGACTTTTGGTCCGGGCGTGCTTCAAAGTATCCGTCCGTATACCAAACTTGATTTTGATGTACATTTGATGGTTAAAAAACCGGATAAAATGCTGGAATGGTTTGCAAAGGCCGGCGCTGATATTTTAACCGTGCATGCGGAGGCCTGTCCGCATCTGGACCGGACATTGGCAGAAATCAGGGCATTGGGCTTGAAAGCCGGTGTTTCTCTTAATCCGGCAACGTCGGAAGAAGTTCTGGCTTATGTTTTGGATAAAATCAATCAGGTGCTGGTCATGACGGTAAATCCGGGGTTTGGCGGGCAGAGTTTTATTCCGGCCCAGCTGGCAAAGATTTCACGCATTAAAGAAATGGTTAAAGGACGGGATATTAAAATTGAGGTTGACGGCGGTATCAATCCGTTGACGGCAGCCGAATGCACGGCAGCAGGGGCTGATATTCTGGTGGCCGGAACGGCGGTTTTTGCCGGTGGTGATTATAAAAAGAACATTGACGCGCTGCGCTAGAATATAAAAACAGAAGGAGAAAAAAGATGACGACGATTATGGTGGTGGAAGATGAAGAAGCCCTGGCGCTGCTTTTGAAATACAATCTGGAAAAGGAAGGATATGACGTCGTTGTCGAATCGCGCGGAAACCGGGTTTTGGGGCAGGTGGAAAAATATTGTCCGTCGGTTATATTGTTAGACTGGATGCTGCCGGAATTATCAGGAGTGGAAATCTGCAAGCTTATTCGTTCCAAACCGGATATCAAAAATATTCCGATTATCATGTTAACCGCCAAAGGGCAGGAAGAAGACAAAATCAAAGGCTTGTCGGCTGGTGCCGATGATTATGTGACCAAGCCGTTTTCAGTTCCGGAGCTGATGGCGCGGGTCAAAACAAATCTGCGGCGGGCGCCGGAGGTTTCAACACTTAAAGAACTGGTGTTTGAGGATATCCGCATGGATTTGGTTGAGAAAAAAGTTTTCCGGGGCGAAAATTATGTGCATCTCGGTCCGACCGAATTCAGGCTGCTTAAAATGCTGATGGAAACGCCGGGAAAGGTTTTTTCGCGCGAGGTGTTGTTAAAAACCGTGTGGGGCGATAATATTTATGTGGAATCGCGAACGGTAGATGTTCATATCCGGCGTTTACGGAAGTCGCTTAATGAATTTGGACCGGATTATATTCGTACGGTACGGGCAACCGGGTACTCCATAGACAATCATCAGCCGGTCGAAGAAGAAATTTAAGCCTTATAATAGCAGATTTTGCCAAGCCCTTTGTTTTTATGAGGGCATTTTTTTATTTAAAGACATCTGTTCAAAATGAGATACGATACAAGATTGAGCAGACCGATACAAGTTTGTGCAAAAGAGTGCAAAAGTGGGCAAAAAGATACAACACGATACAAGACAAAAGCATATCAAAGATGATAACCTTTCCATCAAAGAAAACGGTGCAAAGTTTCGGCAATGGTACGGGTTTGAATATGAGGATGAAAGCAAAGAGGAAGAAGCGCCATATCAGGAGCAATATTCAACATCATTGCAGCCGATGACAGAAAGACAAAAGGAAGAGGCGGAAGCATTGGCAAGACAAATAAGACCTCAAATGCCGAATATGTTTACGGATTATCTGGCGGAAAATGTCGCCGACATGGTATACGGCGCCGGTCGAACCATAAACGGCCTGAGCGGCGGCGGACTGGATTATCTGGGTGAGAAGTACGGGATTGATACCCGCATGAATGATTATTTAAGTCTTAAAGATGAGGAAGGTACCGGCAATCTTGCCCGGAATTTAGGAAATATGACACAATTCGGCGGTATGGGGTTAGGTGGTGCGGCACTTTTTACATCAATACCGGCAGCGGGAAATAGTATTGTGCGTTGGAACGGTCGGCGTAATTTAATTAACCAGCTTAAACGCGGAGAGGATTTTAAGGATATAAATTTTGGGAAAGTATATCCTGACACTTTAAAAAGAATCAACCGGTTGCGTGAATTTGATAACCAACCACGACTTAATCAAAACGCATATATCCCGGCAAATGTGGTTAGAAAGTTTTATAACAAGCGCTTAAAAGAGGGCTATACGCCAGAGGATATGGCACGAATGGGCAAAAGACTTTTTCATGAGGGCGGAAACACGGTATCAGAAAGCAAATATCCTCATATTCAACAAATAGGCAGACCTAGAACTTATACAGAAGATGTTGGTTACATTTCACAAAATCCGGCTAATGGACAAACCGTAATTAAGAGTATGTATAAGATAGATAAAGGAAGAAAAGGTATTTAAGGAGGACGGTGAATCCCTCATCAGACATTCGCAAGACGCTTCTAGAAAACGCCACGTTGGCCAGCTCACCTTTCTGCTCTTCAAAAATACCTTTACTTTTGAATATAATACTTGCAATATAAATTGTCAATAAATGGGAGTAACTAACAAAAAGCCTCGCAAATCGGCGCCGTGCGAGGCTTTGTCTTATCCTCACCCCGGCTTAGCAGGCACGAGATGAGATACAACAACAGGCGATTTCGATTTCATTCCTGTTGGAAAACAAATTAAATTTAACAACTTTTAAGAGAAAGGTCAAGATAGTACTTTCGGATAAATAAAAATGCTTGCAAAAATGGGGAATTTCTTTAATATAAGCATTGCCGTCGTTTGACGGTGGTGTCCAAAAAACATCTTCAACTACGAAACTCCTTCTTTGGGGGAGTAGAGGAAATAAGGCCTTTGGCGCGAATAACTCTGACTGTGTAGTTGCAGTTTTTTGGCTCCTCCGCTTTGGAATTTTCTAAAGCGGTTTTGTTTTAACTCATGAACAAAAGAAAGGAGCTTATGAATAATGCTAAGTAAACAACAAAGGCGCGCGGCCTTGAAACTAACCCGACATGAAACCCGACAAATGTTATGGGAATTGCGGCAAAAACACGATATGTCGTTGGAAGATTTATCATTGCGTGCCCGCATACCGGAATGGAAGCTGGATTATCTGATATGCGGCAAGAACAAGATTGATGTAGATTATCTGATACAATTGGCGGCGTTTTTTGACAAGCGGGTTAAAATCGAACTCGTCGATTATCTGCCGGCTAAGGATAAAAATAAAGAATAATAATCATAAACCCCGTCTCTTAATGGCGGGGTTAATGTTAAAGAGGTTTGCGGGAATTGAGCGCCAGCTGGATGGTACCGTCATCCATATAGTCTAATTCGGCACCGACCGGAATCCCCTGTGCCAGGGTCGTTATTTTAACCGGCATATCTTTTAACCGGCTTAAAAGATAATGGGTGGTAATTTGTCCGTCTACGGTTGCCGGCAGAGCTAAAATCACTTCTTCAATATGCTCATTATTGATCCGGGCAGGGATATTTTCCATATTCAGGTCTTCCGGCGTTATGCCTTCCAGTGCGGAAAGAACCCCGCCCAAAACATGATATTTCCCCTTATAAAAGCCGACGCGCTCCATGGCCCATAAATCAGCAACATCCTGGACAATGCATAGCATTTTGCCGTCGCGGGCGGCATCGGTGCATATGGAACACGGATTTTCGGTATCAAAGTTGCCGCATATTTCACAGGTTTTAATGTGTTCGGCAACTTCCTGCAAAGAAGCAATCAGCGGCAGAAGCTGTGTGTCGCGTTTTTTTAAGAGCTGCAAAACAATCCGCCGCGCCGAACGGGTGCCCAGCGCCGGCAGTTTGGCAACTGCCTTAATCAGTTTTTCGATTTCTTTTCCGGCCACTTTTGTTTGTCCCTCTTTAAAACGGAATTTTCAGGCCGCCGAAATTTAAACCGCCGGTTGCCTCTTTCATGCCTTCTTCCTGCATGGCTTCAATTTTTTGGTGGGCATCATTGTAAGCCGCCAAAATCAAATCTTCCAGAATATCGCTTTCATCGGCAACAACCAATGACTTGTCAATGGAAATTTTTTTCATTTCCGAACGGCCGTTTAATGTAATCTGCACTAACCCGCCGCCGCTTTCGCCGGTGCGCTCTTCATCGCCCAGGCGGTTTTGGGTTTCCTGCATCTTTTTTTGCATCATCTGGGCTTGTTTCATCAGACCTTGAATGTTCATCATTTTTTATTCTTCCTCTTCTTCAGTTGTGGTTGGGTTTTCATCTTCCGCACCGGTATCTTCCGCCGTTTGTACCGCGGCGGCCTTGCGGGTTAAGGTATCAATGCGGGCGCCTTTGAATTCGCTTAAAATTGCTTTGACGAGCGGATATTCCGAAATGCTGCGCTTATCCTGCTCTAAAGCAGCCTTTTCTTTGTCGGCGAGCGTTTCGCCCAAAGGCCCGCGGCGGATGTCAATCTGCCAGTTGCGGCCGGTGGCTTCGGCTAAAGCTTTTTGCAAATTTAGCATAAAATCCGGCTGGATTTTATCCGAAACCGCCATAGTAAGCCGCCCGTTGCCGAATTCTTCAACCGAAACATCGTTTTTTAAGGCGTAAAGCAGAAGCATTTTTTTATGCTCTTCCAGATAGGCGGCAAATTCCTCAATGCGTGAAAACGGGCAGTCGCCGGCAGGCATTGCATCTGTTTTGGCATCCGAAACGGCGGTTTTTGCCACCGGTTGTTCCTCTCCTGCGGCCGGTGTCAGGGGTTGAGTATTTTTTAGCGGTGCGGCAGCCGGCTGTTGTTTTGAAACCAATGTTTGCGGCGAAATGATACCGGTGACCGGCGTTGTCTGCGGCATGGTTTGGAAAGACGGTTTTATATCGGCGCTAGAGTTTTTTTTTACTTCGTCTAAAAGTTCGGCGGGTGTCGGCAGGCTGGCCGAATATGCCACACGGATTAAAATCATTTCCAGGGCGTCAAGCGCAGACGGCGCGCCGTTTAGTTCGTTTAAGCCTTTTATCAGCATCTGCCACATGCGGGATAATACGGCAACAGACAGATTGCCGGATAATTTTTCGCACAAATTGCGTTCATTCTCGCCCATTGTTTCGGCATTTAAGCTGCCGGGAACAATTTTAACTTTGGTCAGCATGTGGGTGATATCAACCAGATCCTGCAGGATAACCAGCGGATTGGCGCCGTTTTTATATTGTTCCGACAGATTTTTCAAAACGGCCGGAATGTCGCCTTGGACCAGATGTTCAAACAAATCCAGCATGCGGGTGCGGTCGGCCAGGCCTATCATTTCAATAACGGTTTCGGTTTTGACTTTGCCATCGCCCAAAACAATGGCCTGATCAAGCATCGACAAGCCGTCGCGGGCGGAGCCGTCGGCAGCGCGTGCCACCATTTCAAGCGCTTCTTCATCGGCCGGAATGTTTTCAGCCGTCAAAACTTTATGAAACAGTTTTAAAAGCGTTTCAATGCTTAAACGCTGCAAATCAAAACGCTGGCAGCGCGAGAGAATCGTAACCGGAACTTTGCGGATTTCGGTGGTGGCAAAAATAAATTTGACGTGGGCTGGCGGTTCTTCCAAAGTTTTAAGCAGAGCATTGAAAGCGCCTTTGGAAAGCATATGAACTTCATCGATGATATAAACTTTGTAGCGGGCATTGGTCGGTTTGTAACGGACGCCGTCCAAAAGCTCGCGGATATCATCCACGCCGGTGCGCGATGCGGCGTCAAGCTCCATAACATCAATGTGGCGGCCGGCAGCTATCGCTTTGCAGTTTTCGCAAGCACCGCACGGATGAATCGTCGGACCGCCTTTGCCGTCCAAGCCGGTGCAGTTTAAGGCACGGGCAATTAAGCGGGCGGTTGTGGTTTTGCCGACTCCGCGGATACCGGTTAAAATGTAGGCATGGTGCAGGCGGTTGTTTTTGATGGCGTTGGTCAGAGTTTGTACCAGCGCATCCTGACCGAGCAGATCTTCAAAAGTCTGCGGCCGGTATTTGCGGGCTAAAACGACATATTGGTTCTGATTGTTTTCTTCTGCCATCATCTTCTCTAAACAGGGTGAAGGGACAAAAACCCCGCTTTATCCGTTACGGCTGCTTCCTTCCGGACCTGACCGGGTTGGCGGCAAAGACGGTCTTTTGCCCTTCTTGATAAAAAGTCTACATTTAATATTGTGAAAAATCCCCCGATTTTCAAGCAAAAAATTGAACTATCAACACCGGCAGGGCATAAGTTTTTTCCCGGCTGTTTGTGCGGGATATTATTGTGCCCCGGACAAAGCCGGTTTGTTTTTATTACCACCTGCTGCCAAAAATAAAATCATCAAACGAATTCTGCCGGTGCTCAAAAAGGAGTTTTTCGGCTAATGTCCGGTCTTTGCCGTAAATTTCGGGCATTTCCGGAAGCATTGCGGCTGAAAACGATTCCGGCGGCAGCGGGCTAAATTTTTTGGGTGCGGCGTCAACAGTCTGCGGTCCGTCTGCGGTTACTTCCATAATATCTAAGCTGTGCTGGTTGGTGCCGTCGGCAAAAATGCGGAAAGCGCCGTTGATGCCGATATAACCTTCGCGGTCCGTGATATTTTGTTCAAGATTGCCGCTGTTTTTACGCGCCAGGGCAGAGGCCAGGGCTACGCCGTCATAAGCAAAGCTGAACAGCTGGTTGGGTTTGCTCCCGAAATAAGTTTCATATTTGTCATTGAAATAACTGTTGTGAATGCGCGACATGGCCGGATAAACCCCGTGGTATAACGTGGTTTCTTTCGACAAGTTGGTGTTTTCCCAAACGGAAGTTCCCAAAAACAGGACGTCGGGATAGCTGACGTCGTAATAGCCGAACATGGAAACGGCGGATTTTAACCGGCTGCCGGTTTCCGGAATGAGCAGGGCGTCAAAGTCAACCTCGCCGGTTGTGTAAACGGTTTTCAAACGTTTAAGCTCTTTTTCGGCTTCTTTGTCGCCGGCTTTGGCTTTCTGGCTTAATTCGGCTTTTTGATTGTTGATTTCCGTTGAACGTTCATTATAGTCGGTCATGGATTTGACGATTTCGGCAAAATCAAGCGTTTCCGGCGGATAAAAGCCGATTTTTACCACGCCGGCGCCGTGGTTTGGCGCGGCTTTTATGGCAGCTTTGGCTACATTAATGCCGGAATCATTATCAGGCACCAGCACGGCAATTCTGGTGCGTCCTTCTTTGGCAGCGTAAGCGACCACCCGTTCGACCTGTTCGCTGCCCAAAAGACCAAGCGTGTATACGCCTCTTTGCAAAACGGCAGGTGCGGTGGAAAACGAAATGACCGGAATGTCTTTTGCTTTTGCCGTACGGCTGACGGCTGAAACTTCACCGGAAGTCAGCGGTCCCAAAATCAGACTGCTGTTATCGCGGGAGGCTTCCAGGGCAGCTGCTTCGGCGCCGGCCGGCGTGCTTTGCGTGTCATAAAAACGGACAACCATGCGGGAGTTTCCGGCGTCTTCAACAGCCATCATGGCGGCGTTTTTAAGCCCTTTTCCGTATGCGGCGCTTTTGCCGCTTAAAGGCAGCAGCATGGCAACTTTGAAATTATCTTCCGCTTCAAAAAAAGAAGCATCGACCGGTTTGCCGCGGCTGGTATCCCAGCTTCCGCCGCGCATGGATATCCGGCTGCGTTCGGACGTGCCGCAGGCAGATATGATTAAAACCAAAAAAAAGATACTGATTTTTTTTAACACTTGCATTTTTTCCCAAAATATAAAACAATCCGTTCTATAAAATATGTAGACTAAAAAACCGCCGATGTAAAGAGATATAAAATGTTAGATTATGGTTTATATATTGTCGCGACGCCAATCGGCAATTTACAGGATATTTCGCAAAGGGCTCTTGAGGTTTTGCGTGCCGCTGATATCATCGCCTGTGAAGATACGCGTGTTTCCCGCAAGCTTTTTTCTTTGCTCGGACTTGATGCCGATAAGCCTTTTATTTGTTATCAGGACCACAATGAAGAGCAAAAAGCCCCGGACATTGCCGAGTTTGTCCGGCAGGGAAAATCCGTGGCGCTTATCAGCGATGCCGGTTCGCCCCTGATTTCCGATCCGGGGTATAAACTGGTGCGCTGTTTCCGGGAACAGGGATTGCCGCTGCAGGTGGTGCCGGGACCGTCGGCCGTGATTTCGGCGCTGCAGATTTCAGGGCTGCCGACCAACCGGTTTATGTTTGCCGGTTTTATTCCCAACAAAGATAAAGCCCGTAAAGATTTATTCAATGAGTTGAAAAACATCAATACGACTTTGGTTTTTTATGAAACGGCGCCGCGGCTTGTTAAAACCCTGCAGGCGGCAGAAGAAATATTTAAAGGGCGGCAGGCGGCGGTGGCGCGTGAAATTACCAAGCTTTTTGAAGAATGCCGCGCTGATACCTGTGCCGGACTGGCGGCTTATTTTGAGCAAAATCCGCCTAAAGGGGAAATCGTTTTAATGATAGCACCGCCGGAAGAACCGGCAAAAGACGGTGTGGATTTGCGGGCCGAGCTGGAAAAAAGAATCGGAACCATGAGCTTGAAATCTGCGGTTAAAGAAGTGGCGGAATTGTCCGGGTGCGGCCGGAATGAAATTTATGCGCTGGCGCTGGAATTAAAAAAATGAATAACGCATTATCGAAAAATAATCGCCGCAGGGGGCGTTGGGCAGAATTTTTGGCGTGTTGGTATTTGCGTTTACATGGTTATCGGGTTTTGTATCGTAATTATGCCGTGAGAAGTCGACAGCATGCCGGCGCCGGCGAGGTGGACATTATCGCCTGCCGGAAAAAAACGCTGGTGTTTGTCGAAGTTAAAACCCGGCGCAGCCTGCAAAAGGCGGCATATGCCGTAACAGCGCGCCAAAAACAACGTTTGACCCGGGCGGCATTGAGTTTTTTACAACTGCATCCGCAATATGCCGGATATCAGATACGCTTTGATGCGGTGTTGGTTCGTCTGCCTTTAACGGTTAAACATATTCCTGATGCCTGGCGGCCGTAAAAAGCGCTTTTTACCGGTATGTTTGGCTTTTGTTTTCACAACTTAAAGTTTAATTTTTCCGATTTTAAAATTTTTTCTTTACAAAATCAAAAACATTATGTAATGTGTAAATGTAACTGTGATATGAAATTGCGTTTGCAAAGATTAGAGCAGTTACCGTAATTGTGGAATAATCCGGCGTTTGCCGGGGCAGGAAGCAATTACGCGGGCGTGAAACACCCGTGTACTTACGAGTCTTGACCGGACTTAAAATTAAGTCGCTCTCACTTTAGGGTGGGGGTCGGCTTAGCAAGTATAATGCCGGCACCGTTTCGTAAGTACGGCTGTTTCAACCCCGCCCACTTTCAAGCGTGGGTTTTTTCTTGCTTGACATAATTAAGCAGGAAATATAAAAGTAGACTTCGGTTGAAGCGACTAATACCGTGGAGACCGTACGGGGACGTTACCCTTACACAAACATGAAGCAGTATCCGGCTTGAACGCAGGATCTTTATAAGCAGTATCTCTGTGCCTTATTTGTAAGGACGGATGCTGGCTGAATAAGGTTTATCAAATAAGCCAGGCCTAGTGTAAAGGTTAACGACATCCGTCCGCTTTCTTTCGGGAAACGGACTTTTTATTATCTTGTTGCTATCTGAAGTCATGAAATGGTTTGTTTAAATAAAAAAAAGGAAATACGGATGGCAGGATCAAAAAAGAACGTGCGCGGGCGGATGAAAGACAGTGAGCCCAACCCGGTAGATGTGTATGCCGGACAAAGGATGCGCCTCAGACGGGTTATGTTAAAGATGAGCCAGCAGGCTTTGGCGCGGAAACTGGGCTTAACGTTTCAGCAGGTACAAAAATACGAGAAAGGAGAAAACCGGATTGGTTTCAGCCGGATATGCGACATTGCCGACGTTTTAGGGACGACGTTGGATTATTTCCGGGACGGGATGGATAAGAAAACAGCCGAGAACAGTCCGATGCGTCTGGTGAACCCGCCGGAATGTAAAGTGGAAGAAATGAATGCTGATGATCCGTTAAAGAAGACGGAAACGCTGGAGCTTATCAAGAACTATTATAAGATACACAACCGCAGGCTTTCCCGGCATATTTTTAATCTTGTACGGGATATGGGAAAAAGCAATTCGGTTATGTCAAAAAAATAAAAACAATACAGATTGCTTAAAGTACATTTTAAATTTAAAAAAAGCCTCTTTGCAAAGAGGCTTTTTTAAGCTTTATAACGGCTTATTCTTTAACCGGTTCGGGTTGCGGAAGTTTTTTACCTTCCAAATCATATTTTTCGATTTTGCCGTTTTTATACAAACCGTCAAAAGTTTCGGCAACGACCTTCTGGGTCAGCATGTTGCGGATTTGCGGTTCAACATCCTGCAGCGGCAGGGGCTGCGAATCACGGAAATCCTCCGTTAAAATGATATGGTAGCCGAACTGGGTTTTAACCGGTTTTTTTGTGTATTCGCCTTTTTTCAGGGCAAAAGCGGCTTTGGTAAATTCAGGAACCATGATGTCTTCGGAAAAATAGCCGAGTTCGACAGACGAATCTTTGGTATATTCTTCGGCCAGCTTGTCAAAATCGCCGCCTTTGTTTAATTTGGCGATGATGTCATTGGCGGTTTTTTCATCCGATACCAGAATATGTTTGGCTTTTGCTTCTTTTTTGCTTTCAAAGTTTTTGAGGTATGTGTTGTCATATACTTCTTTAATGGCAGCTTCATTAACTTTTTCTTTGACGATTTGCTCCAGGTAAACCTTGCGGGCCAAATCTTCCTCGGCGGTTTTTAACTGCTCTTTATATTCCGGTGTTTCCTGGACTTTGGCAGTTGAAGCGGCCTGATAAAGCAGGGCGCCGTTGACGTAAATGTCAACCGCTTTGGGATAAAACTGCTCAAACGGAACCTGGGCGGCAATCTGCGGATTGGCTTCATAACCCTTTTTGATGTCTTCAATGCTGATGACTTCACCGTTGACGCGGGCGGCAACGCCGGCATTCTTTTCGGCATAAACCTTAAAGGCCCCGAAAGCTGCGGCGGCAATAACCAAAACGGCCGTGCCGGTTGTTAAAACGTATTTCTTTTGCATATTTCCCTCCAAATAATAAAAAAAATCACTGCCTAAAGATATAAACTTTTTTTTATGACATTCCAAGTATTTTTTATTAGCCGTTTATAACTTTGGATCATAGTATTGACATTATTTTTTATAAACACTAAATGTAACATATTGTCAATAAAACAAGGTAAAACAAATGTTAAATAAAATAGCCCGCACTCTTTTCGGAAGTGCCAATGACAGATTTATAAAAAAACAGCTGAAAATTGTTGAAAAGATCAATGCTCTGGAGCCGGATTTTATTAAGTTGTCCGATGATGAGCTCAAAGCAAAAACCAATGAATTCCGCGAGCGGATTAAAAACGGCGAAACACTGGACGAGCTTTTGCCCGAAGCTTTTGCCGCCGTCCGTGAGGCCGCCAAACGCACACTCGGTCAGCGCCATTATGACGTGCAGATGGTGGGCGGTATTGTTTTGCATAAAGGCATGATTGCCGAAATGAAAACCGGTGAAGGTAAAACGCTGGTCGCTACTTTGGCCGCATATCTAAATGCGCTGGAAGGCAAAGGCGTGCACATTGTTACCGTTAACGATTATCTGGCCAAACGCGATGCCGAATGGATGGGGCAGGTTTATCGTTTTTTAGGCCTGACGGTTGATTACATTATTCATGAAAAAAATGACAATGAACGCCGAATCGCCTATAATTCCGATATTATTTACGGCACGAACAACGAACTCGGGTTTGATTATCTGCGCGATAACATGAAGTTTAATTTAGAAGAGCGGGTACAGCGCGATTTTAATTTTGCCATCGTTGACGAAGTTGACTCGATTTTGATTGATGAGGCCAGAACGCCGTTAATTATTTCCGGTGCGGCGGAAGATTCTTCCGAACGCTATATTACGGTTAATAAAATTATTCCCCAGCTGACGGCAGCTGATTATGAAAAAGATGAAAAAGCCCGTACCGTTACTTTAACCGAAGCCGGTATGACGCATGTGGAACAGCTTTTAAAAGAAGTCGGGTTGATTACCGAAGGCGGTTTGTATGATATCGGCAACGTGCAGCTGGTTCATCATGTCAACCAGGCTTTGCGTGCGCATAAAATGTTTGCCCGCGATGTTGATTATATCGTCAAAGACGGCAAGGTGGTCATTGTTGACGAGTTTACCGGCCGTATTATGGAGGGCCGCCGTTACAGCGACGGTTTGCATCAGGCATTGGAGGCCAAGGAACATGTTAACATCCAGTCGGAAAACCAGACTTTGGCATCCATTACTTTCCAAAACTATTTCCGTCTTTATCCGAAACTTTCCGGCATGACCGGTACGGCGATGACCGAAGAAGCCGAATTCGGCGATATTTATGGTTTGTCCTGTGTTGAAATTCCGACCAATAAGCCGGTTATCCGTAAAGACGAACATGATGTGATTTACCGGACGGAAAAGGAAAAATACAAGGCCATTATTGATACGATTTTAGATTGCCACCGCCGCGGACAGCCGGTTTTGGTCGGTACAACTTCGGTTGAAAAATCCGAAGTTGTGGCGGATTTATTGAAAAAAGCGGCGCCGGATTTGCATTTTGAAGTGTTAAATGCCCGTCATCATGAACGTGAAGCGGCAATTGTGGCTCAGGCCGGTGTGCCGGGTGCGGTTACGATTGCCACCAATATGGCCGGCCGCGGGACGGATATTCAGCTTGGCGGCAACCTGGATATGAAACTAAAATCTGTTTTGACCGGGCATGAAACACCGGAGCAGGTTGAGGCAATCAGAGAAAAACTGAAACAGGAAATTGAGGCGGACAAACAAAAAGTTTTGGAAGCCGGCGGTTTATATATTTTGGGTACGGAGCGTCATGAGAGCCGGCGAATCGATAATCAGCTGCGCGGACGTTCCGGACGTCAGGGAGATCCGGGAACCTCAAAATTTTTCCTCTCATTGGAAGATGATTTGATGCGGATTTTCGGTTCTGAAAGAATGTCTGCCGTTTTACAAAAACTTGGGCTTCCCGAAGGCGAGGCGCTGGTTCACCCCTGGATCAGCAAGGCTTTGGAGAAAGCACAGCAAAAAGTTGAAGAGCGCAACTTTGATATTCGTAAAAACCTGTTAAAATATGACAATGTCATGAACGAACAGCGCAAGGTAATTTATGCCCAGCGCAAAGAGTTGATGGAAACCGATGATGTTTCCGAAACAATTAAAGATATGCGCCATGAGTATTTATGCTCCATTATTGCCGGGTATATTCCGTACGGCAGCGCGGTTGAGGAATGGCGCTGTGAAGAATTAAAACAGGAACTGGCGAAAGTAACCGGTTTTGTGCTGCCGATTAATAATTGGGCAAATGAGTCGGAAATTGACAGTGAAGAAATGACGCAGAAAATTTTGGACGAGGTCGAAAAGCGCCTGGCCGAAAAGAATGAAAATATTCCGGAAAATATCGTCAAAATGGTGGAAAAAAGCATTTTGCTGCAGGTTTTGGATCAGTTATGGAAAGATCATATCGCCACGCTTGATATGATGCGCCACACGATTGTCCTGCGGGCTTACGGGCAGAAAGATCCGCTTAATGAATACAAGCGCGAAGCTTTTAATATGTTTTCCAACATGCTGGATGCGCTAAAAGAGCAGGTAACAATCGTGGTCTGCCGGACGCTTATCAGAAGCAATGCCGAAGAATCGATGCAGCGGGCGGAACAGCGCCAGCAGAATGTTAAAATGCAGGCGGTACACGAGCAACCGCAAAATCTGGTCGGCGGCAGCCGACAGAGTGCGGCGGAACAGCCGACAGCAGAAGAAAATAAGCCAGAACCTTTCCGTTATGGCAGCGGCGAAATTAATCCCAATGATCCGTCAAGTTGGGGTAAGGTTGCCCGCAATGATCCTTGTCCTTGCGGCAGTGGTAAAAAATATAAGCATTGTCACGGGCGGATTGAGTAGAAAAAAAGCACCCTGAAACGGGTGCTTTTTTGATAAGAATTGCCGTTATCATTACTTTGAGACAAATAATGTATGGAAAATAGTGTTTACTTATGTGATATTTTATGTATGTTAAGCTGTGTTAACAGGAGATAAATATGAATAATAAAGAAATTCCGGAAGATACGGTCGGCGGCAAGCCTAGTTATGAAGCACAAAAATTACGGGAAACTTTTATTTTCTGTAAGCAACTTTTGGCAAATCCGAAGATTGATGACGGTGAAAAGAAAACAATGGAATTTTATCTTGAATGTTTGAAAGAGATAACCCCTTGCGCAGACGAAAATAAATTTCGCCGTCCGCATAAAGGAATCGGTGGAACGGGCGATACGCAGGTTTTTAAACCTTACGTTGTACGCGACCGAAAGACAAAAAAGCCGTTGTTAAACACTAAAGGCGATTTGGTTGTCATAGAGTGTGTTTTTACGGATTTGGTCAGGTATCTGGATACAATTAAAAGCTGCCGGGCAGAAAGCCTGCGGATGGTTGACGGTGTCTGGCCTTTGCATGAAGAAGATAAAAAATATGCCGAACCAGATCCTTATGCTTATGCATATGAGGAAGTACATAAAAGAATCGGCCGTTAAAAGGTTAAAAAAAAGGGTTGAAGATTCTGCTTGCATTTAGGAATTTTATGTGTTAAACAGCTTGCGAATCAGGGTTTTTATGCATGAGCCGTTAGAGGAAACCGTGGTAAAAGCCATATGTTTTATCCGCTTTGCCTGTCAAAGCAACAGAGAGAAGAAAGGAAATTTAATATGAGACATGGTGATAAACACAGAAAATTTAATATGCCGAAAAGCCAGCGCAGAGCTTTGTTTTCAAATTTAACCAATGCTTTGCTGACGCACGAACAAATCACGATTACTTTGCCGCGTGCCAAAGAGTTGAGAACTTTTGCCGACAGCATGATTACTTATGCCAAAAAAGGTGATTTAAACAGCCGCCGTCTGGCATTGGGTTTCCTGCGCGACAATGAAGTCGTTTCCAAGCTTTTCTCGACTTTGGCCGAACGTTATAAAGATCGTAACGGCGGTTATACCCGCGTGTTAAAAGCCGGTTTCCGTTATGGCGACTGTGCGCCGATGGCAATTATTGAGCTGGTTGACCGTGATGTTAACGCCAAAGGTGCCAAGGATTTAGCCCGGGTTGCTGCTGAAAAAGCTGCTGCCGCTGCTGCGGAAGCTGCTGCTGAGGCGCCGGTTGAAGAAGCTCCGAAAGCTGAAAAGAAAGCTAAGAAATCTAAAAAAGAAGATGCTGAATAAAGCTTTATTTTAGTTGATGAAAAAAAGCGAATCGGGTTTCCGGTTCGTTTTTTTTATTGCAGATTGAAAGATTTATCTTTACATTATAAGTATATTTTAGTTGGGAGGTATTTGATGAAAAAAATTTTCGGACTGATGTGTGTGGTGTGGGGATTGTGCGGTTTTACCGGTCTTTCGGGTCAGGACAATCCGTTTGAAATTGAAAACAATAATAAAAGCTGGGAAATAGAACGCAGCGGAAGTGCTTCAATCCGTGCATATTATCCGGAAGCACAGGTGGAAATTATGATTAATCTGGGTACATTGCTGCCAACATCGCCGCTTTGTGTTTCCAACGAACGCATTAAGGATATTAAATTTAACATCAATATCTTTAAGGTGGCCATGCGCGGTGACAGTGACTGGGCTAAATCTTTTGAAAAAACCCGAATCCAGTTTTCACGTCCGGGAGAAAGCGAAGAACGACGGATATACGGTTCGACACTGGTTAAAAATAACGCGAAGTTTTCGGAAGGAGCAATTGTTAATATCGGCACATTAGAATTTTTGGCACCGTTTCCTTGTGATAAACTTGATAAAACCCGCATAAAACTTATCAATATGCGTGCCGGAAACAGAAATCTGCCGGCGTTGGATTTTACGGTTGAGCTTGCTAAATAAAAAGATGTTATTCATTGTGAGCAGCATTAAAAGATACTTTGATTGAGGTGGTAAAGGAGGAATGCTGTACAAGTATTTATGATAATGCTTGGAATCTTTTTAAAACCGGAAAATTCCGGTTTTTTTTATTGCTTTTTTGTACTTTCCTGATAAGTTGGCAATTAATAAGGAAAAAATATGAACTTTTTTGATGTTTTATTGTTGGCACTGGCGCTTTCGGTTGATGCTTTTACGGTTTCGTTTTCTTATGGCCTGCTTATTAAAAAAAACCGGTTCCACAACAGTTTGAAATTAGCGGCAGCGGTTGGTGCCGGGCAGTTTTTGATGCCTGCGGCCGGGTGGTATTGTTCGGTTCCCGTCAGTGCTTATGTTGCACAGTTTGATCATTGGCTGGTTTTTCTGGTGTTTGGAATTTTGGGCTTGAATATAATTATTAATGCCATGTCGACGGAAGTGGGAAAGTTGGATAAAAATTTAACTTTATCGGTGCTTTTTATTGTCGGTATAGCGACCAGTATTGATGCCATGGCTGCCGGTGTCAGTCTTTATTTTGCCCAAACGCCCATATGGCCGGCAGCGGCATTTATCGGTTTGACAACATTTTTGCTTTCTTTTCTCGCCTTTCATTTAAAACGTTTTTTCAAAAAACTGCCGAAACAGAAAATGGAAATTTCTGCCGAGATTATCCTGATTTTACTCGGAACAAAAATTTTATGTGAGCATTTATTCTGGTCTTGATTTTTTTTTAAGATATAGTTTGACATTTTTGTCGAAATCATTATACTGAAAGTTACAGTTTACTTTTATGTTTAATTATAAATTTTATTCTTATGCTAAAAATAGGATTCTGCGGTGTGCATAAAAATTTGCCGATGGAAGTGTTCGAAAAGCTTTTGAACAATTCGGATGTCGAAGTTGTCGGTGCTTTTGATGCAGATGCCGCCATGCTGGAACAAATGGAAAAAAAGGCGGAAACGGAAATCAGGCTTTTTACCGATTACGGTTGCCTGCTTGATGAGGTTGAAGCCGTCGTGATTTACAATTCACCGGAGTTTTTTATCCGGGTGCGTCAGGCCATGGAAGCAAAAGTACATATTATGTACGAGCTTCCTCAGTTTGCTTCGGAAGATGACATCAAAGCCTTGTTGAAGCTGCTGGTTGACCACTGGGAGTATAAGCGGGTATTTGCCGCTTGTTTTCCAAGGCGCTATGATGCCATTTTCTCCGGACTTTCGGTGATTTTGCCGCGTTTGGAAGAAGAATACGGTGCGTTGACAAGTATTGCCATTAACACGCGTCTTTTTCCGCCGGTTGAACAACCCGGCTACAGTTTGTTCATGGACAGGTTTATCCACGACGCGGATGCGCTGAATTTCTTGCTGGGGCAAGGCTGTCTGTCTTATGGAAAGGTTCTGAAAAAGAAAAGGAACTATTCCGTGAAGGGAACCTTTACCAGTGCCAATGACGAGAAAAGAATCGGCATACAGCTGGATACTTTTTATGTGAAAAGTGCCATCAAGGCTGGGGTGCAGATATCTTTGGAATTTGCAAGCGGTGAGACGGCAGAATACCGGAATTTCGGCATGCCGAAGCACGTCAGCATTGACAAATGTCTGATGTTTAACAAGTCGTTTATCAATATGGTAAACGGTTCGGAACCGGTTCCGAGCGGAGCGGACATCATCAGTTTGCTGACCAATGTGTTAGCCGTGGCTCAGATGTAACGACAATTGTGAAGATAAAAAGCCTTAAGGAATAACCTTAAGGCTTTTTATTTTGGCAGAGAATGGAAAATTCCTGACGTTTGTGTTCATACATTTTTTTATTTTCTCCGCTTAAAGGCGCCGGCTTGCGGGCTATGACATATTGCGGTAAAAGTTTTTTGATTTCTTCAACCGGTTTGCCCCAAACTTGCGGTCGGAGACGGATTTTTTTGCCTTGTCCGGCAGAAACGCGCGGGGTTATTTCGGCGGTATCGGCATCTTCAAATTCATTTAACATCACCCGGAAATTTTCTAAACTGCCGGGAATTAGAAAGTCGATAAATTCGCCGCCGTTAATGTAATTTCTTACTTCAAAGATTGCGTCATCACCCTGCCACTCAACAATCGAGCCGGCGAACAACCATTCGCCTAAGGTACGGGTGTATTCATAATTCTGGCTGATTTCCGTTAACCGGCCGTCATGGAAGCCTAAGCAGTAACCACGGTTTTGCAGGGCAAATAAATCAGACATATATTTGTTGTAGTCCCAATGTTCAGGGTCTTTTTCATAATCATCAATTGCCTGACGGTATGCACGTGCCACAGTACCGGCATAATATTCGGTTTTGTTGCGGCCTTCAATTTTAAGCGAATCCATGCCGAGATCCAAAATTTCATGCAAACGCGGCATCAGGCACATGTCTTTGGAGTTTAAAATATATCCGCCGTGTTCATCTTCCATAACTTCATAATATTCCCCGGGGCGAAAATCTTCTTCCAGGAAGAATTCAAAAAAATCTTTGTTTTCCGGAGTTATTTCCAGATCTTTGACCGTGCCGTCTTTGGCTTTGACAAGCAATTTATAATGCCAGCGGCAACAATGGGCGCATTTGCCTTTGTTGGCGCTGCGGCCGGCCATAAAGTTTGATATCAGGCAGCGGCCGGAATAAGACATGCACATGGCGCCGTGAATAAATGTTTCCAAAAGTATATCCGGGCACCGGGCGCGGATTTGTTTCATCTCGGCAAAAGTTACTTCCCTGCCCAAAACGCAGAGTTTGGCGCCCATAGACTGCCAGAATTTAACGGTTTGCGCCGAACAGATATTGGCCTGGGTGGAAACAAAGCGGTTTAATTCCGGTGCATTTTCTTTTAAATAATAAAAGACGCCCGGGTCTGCAACCAGTACACCGTCCGGTTTTAACTGGCGCAGCGTGTCTACAAATTGCGGAAGCTTGTCGGCTTCTTCATTGTGGATGTAAAGATTTAAGGTCAGGTAGATTTTTTTATTTTGGCGGTGAACCAATTCAATTCCTTTTGCCAGATCATCCATCGTAAATGACGACTGGGTGCGAAGGCTCATGTCCGGGGTGCCGGCATATACGGCATCGGCACCGTACAATAGAGCGGTTTTAAGTTTAATAAGCGAGCCGGCCGGCAGCAACAGTTCTGATTTGCCCATGGTTTAATCCTTTATTGAAATGCCGGTGGTATAAGCTTTGAGCTTGCCCAACGGTGTGGACTTGATTTCTATTTTGGCCAGAAAAGGAAGTTTGGTTTGATTATCTTCCAAAACCCAGAAATAAATCGGGCGGTCAGCGGTGGTGTTCCACAACAAATCGTCATCTTCTTCTTTTTCTAAGCTGCTGATGTACAGGGAACATTTCAGCGAATCGCCGGAATATGGTATATTTTCATCGGAAAGCTTTTCTTTTCCTTCGTCTTTAATGACAACTTTATAATTTTTTTTACCGTCAAAAACAATTTTTTGCATGTCGCAAAATTTATCTTCTTTGATTTGGCGGGCAAGCATGGCAAAAACGGTTTGCAGGTCGCTTGCGTCAAAGGGGGTGTCCGGCAGCGTGATGTCAACCCGTTTGGGCTTGCCGTCTTTGGAGCTTAAACGATAATCCAGAATTCCGTTTTCATCAAAAACCAGTTGTTTGGTGCGGGTATGCGAGCTTGATTTTGTTTCATAATTGTAATTTCGGGTAACAGCATGGCGGTTTTTAAAAAAGCCGTGTGAAGAATATAAGGCTTCAAACAGGTAGAGTTTGCCGAACATACCGGCAGTTTTAACTACGGATGAAAATTTATAGGTGTTGTTTTTTAATTCATAACTCATGGTGATACGGGCGGCATCAAAAATTCCGATTTCCGCATTTAAATGATGTTCGACGGTTTTGCCGAAAGCGGCCGTCGGCAGCAGGCAGATTAAGATTAAAAAACTGACAATATTTTTCATAAGATTTTATGCTTTCTTAAAAATTTAAAGCTTATACTAACAAAAAATTTAAAGGAATAAAGGAAAAAATTAATGGCAAAGAAAGTTTTGGTTTTAGCCGGCGGTTTTTCGGCCGAGCGGGAGGTTAGTCTGGTCAGCGGCAAAGGTGTGTTTGAAGCTTTGAAAAACAGGGGATATGACGCCGTTTGGCATAATCTTGTTTCCGGCAGGGCATTGTTTAAGGTTTTGGAAGAAGAAAAACCGGATGTGGTGTTTAACGCTTTGCACGGCAACTGGGGTGAGGATGGCGAAATTCAGGGGTTTTTGGATGTCTTACAAATTCCTTATACCCATTGCGGCCTTGAAGCGGCAGTTATCGGTATGGATAAAAGGCTTTGCAAAGAATTGTGTACCAAAGCGGGTATTAAGACAGCGCCTTATCAGGCTTTAAGTTATGCCGAATTTAAGCAAAACGGCACGATATTTCCGTATCCGTATGTGGTTAAGCCGCAAAGCGACGGTTCCAGCATAGGCGTTTTTATTGTCAGAAATGATGAAGATAAAAGGCACGTTTTCTATGAAGATGAAAACAGAGCTTTGCTGGTAGAAAAATATATTGCCGGTAAAGAAATTACGGTAGCGGTTCTGGACGGAAAAGCCTGCGGGGTAACCGAGTTGCGCCCGCAAGAGGAATTTTATGATTATAAAGCAAAATATACCGCCGGTATGACACGCCATATCCTGCCGGCTGAAATTCCGCAGGAAGCTTTTGAGACGGCCATGACGTATGCCGAAAAAGTTCATAAATTACTTAAATGCAATACGGTTTCCCGCTCGGATTTTCGTTATAATGAAACGGATGGTGTGGTGTTTTTGGAAGTTAATACCCATCCGGGACTGACGCCGTTATCTTTGGTGCCGGAGCAGGCAAACCATATCGGGATTTCATATGAAGATTTATGTGTTAAACTGGTGGAGAATGCCACATGCCGGAAAATCGGGTAATTATTATTGCCGGTCCGACGGCTTCAGGAAAATCTGCTTTGGCAATTGATGTCGCCAAGGCAATTGACGGCGTGGTGGTTAATTGTGATTCCATGCAGGTTTATAAAGGTATGCCGATAATTTCAGCCTGTCCGACAGTTAAAGAAAGGGCTGAAATTCCACATGTTTTATTTGAAATTTATGAGCCCTCGGTCAACGGCAATGTCGTAGACTGGCTGTCGCAGGCGGTGGCAGAAATTAAAAAAATCTGGCAGGCAGGCAAAATTCCGGTTGTTGCCGGTGGCACCGGGCTTTATATTGACAATCTTATTAACGGAACGACGCCGATACCCGAAACTTCAGAAAAAGTGCGGCAAGTTGTGGCAAATCTGCTGCGGGAAAAAGGAAATACTTTTGTTTACCGGCAATTGGCACAGGTTGATGAGCCGAGTGCAGAAAAGCTCAGTCCTAATGATACAACCCGGGTGCGTCGGGCTTATGAAGTGTGGCTGGATACCGGGATTAAATTGTCGGACTGGCACAAAAAGCCAATGGTCAAAAAGCTGCCGGAAGCAAAATTTTTTATTATTAAAATCTGCCCTTTTGCAGAAGAGCTGGATGCACGCTGTTACCGGCGTTTTGATCAGATGATGGAAACGGGAGCTTTAGAGGAAGTGCAAAAGCTGGCGGCGTTAAATCTATCAGAAAACCTGCCGGCAATGCGGGCACTCGGTGTGCCGGAGCTGATGCGCTATTTAAAGGGGGACTGTACGCTTAAACAAGCCGTTGATGATGCCAAGCTGCACACACGTCAGTATGCCAAACGGCAGCGTACATGGTTTAAAAACAAACTTAAAGCAGATATTGAGCTGGAGCATTGTTATAGCGGAGATTTTTCTCAAATATCGGATAAAATTTTATTTTTTGCGCAAGATAAATGAAACAAGAATATAAAAAACATTTGTGGTGGTCGGTACCGCTTGTTTTATGGCTTTTATGGGCAAATTCCGGCCGGACTTTTTTATGGCAGCGGGTTTTTGGGCAGCCGGCTGACGGAATATCTGCCAATCAGGTGCTGGCAGAGAAGATAGAAGTGTTGCCACAGCCTTTTTTGCAAACTGTAAAATTTGGTAAATATGATATTGCACTAAATTTCAGAGCAACTTATGAGGTTCGCGGCCGGGCCGTTTATGTCGATGTTTATGACAAAGGTTTTCATATCGGCTTTAAAACCGAACAGGATAAATTCAATGATGTTTATAATGCTGTTTCTCCGTTGGATTTAAGCTTGTTTATCGGAAAAACGGCAGCGGAAGACAATTGGCAGAAAATTGATGTGTCGCATGAGTACCGTGTTATTATCTGGAAGTGGAAATATAAGGATAATCCGGTTGTGAATACCAGTGAAATCAGCAACAACCACATTATTCCGGCCAGTGTTAATGTCCGCCGCGGGTTTGATACCATAAAAAAAGGGGATATTGTATATTTGAGCGGTTATCTTTTGGATTGGGAGCCTCTGGGCGAGTTTGCGGGTACAAAAATGAAAACAGCTTTAACCCCGGGAGAAATTGCCGATTTCAAATTAGGTGGAAAAACGTCTTCTTTATGCCGGTATTTTTATGTTGAGCAACTGCAAGTCCGGGGTTTTGTTTACCGGTAATTTTATTTCCAGGTTGCATAAAAGCGGCACTGGGTGGAATCTTCGGCACATTGGTGGCAAAGCAGGTCGATATCGTTAAGGGATATACTGCGGAGGCAATTATTCCCTTCTTTGCAATAAGCATCACCGTAATAAGAGCCGCTTTTGGAGAAATTTTCTTCTGAAGAATCTCCCTCGTCCGGCTGATAATAACGGTCGGAAACAACGTAATATAATTCTGAACTGTTAGCTTTATAAACGTTTAAGAGATTGCGGCAAATTTCTTTTTTGTCGCTGTGCCGGCTGAATTCATATCCCATTCCGTATTGAAAAGGATAAGCATAAATCCAGAGTGAATTTCCAAACATTTTGTCTGTCAAATAAGTGGCGTTGGAGGAACTTAATTCAATACCGTCGGGCAAAAGTCCGAGCTTATCCATAATTTGAGCATACATTTCCGGATTATCCGAGGTTGAATTATTTTGGAAACGTTTGGTGTTTTGTATGGCATTATTTAAAAGCAGATTTATTGCCTCTGCCTGTTTATTGAGTTTATATTTCATCATGGCCTTGGAGTAACCGGCGATAGCACCTACGCTTAAAATACCGATAATGGCTAAAACACCCAACATCTCCACCATAGAACGTCCGGATAACCGAACATCTGTTTGCCTTCTTTTCGCTCGTGTACTCATTTTGTACACGTCGCTCAAACAAGGCTTCGCATCTGCACCATTCTTCGCAATTCTTCCGCATAGAGCCGCATCTGCTTGCAACTTTTTTCCTCGTGTACCTAATGTTGTACACGTCGTCAAAAAGTTACGGCGCATCTGCAGCCCTCTGCAAAAGAATGAAAATAAGAAGGAAATTGCGTATAACGGCACATCTAAAGCGCTTTTACGCGAAGTCGGAAAATTCACGTACGTCTTATGTACGCTAGGATTTTCCTCCTCACTAGAAAGCACTTTATCTGCACCATTCTCCGCA
>CALXUN010000009.1 GCA_944391705.1 uncultured Alphaproteobacteria bacterium | reverse complement strand
TTTTTTTGCAACTTTAAAGATTCTTCGCTGGATATATACCACATCCATTGTCACCCCTATGAGGCAGGCTTGCCTGCTGAATACTAGGGATCCACAAAATTTATGGATGCCTAATACTCACTCACTACCGTTCGTTCGTAGGCATGACAGTTCCCATCCCGTCACCCCTATGAGGGCACTATCGTGCCCGAATACTAGGGGTCCAAAAAATTTATGGCACGATGTTTGTTTTATGAAGGTCCGGTATTTTAATTTCTCAAATATGAACAGAAAAATAAAAAATGCTCTACGTTTGCAGCAGAGCATTTTGAGAATTAATACATAAATTATTTTTCAATTTGCCTGGCAAATAAAAACTTGTCCATGCCGTTGATGGTTGTGATTTTTTTATTTTGTAAGATATTCGGCAGTTCAACCGTCCGGAAAACACTGCGCGGATCAGCCCCGTCAACAAAGGCCGTTACGTTGCCGCTGGCAGCTGCGATAAACCGGCGTGAAGCCTCGCTCCAAATAGTCATAATCTCGTCTTTATTGAGCGTTTTGGCACTTTCAAACCCCATTTCCACCAGTTTGGCACCACATTCCGTATGTTCAATCAACATATGTCCGGGATTTTTCTTTACGTAGGCAAATGCTTTATCCCGGTTAACGCTTGTCGGCTGAAAACTGATGCTGTATACCACCACGGAATTCTCTTTTGAAGAAACGTCAAGGGTGCTTGCAATTTCCATTCCCTTATCCCAAGTGTTTTGTGTCATATTCTTTTCCTCTGTTAAGTGTTTTTTGCTGTTCCTGCTGGAGATATTTTTTTAAGGTAAAATCTTCATCAATCAGTATGCCGGGCATACCGATGCTTTTGGCAGCTTCAATATTGCGCGGGGTATCATCAAGCATAACACAGTCGTAAACCGATACACCGATTTTTTCTGTTAAAAACGTTAACGCTTTCGGGTTTTGCTTGGGCAGAAATACGCCGTTTTTTTCCGTAGCCGTAATATCATAGCAACGGATACCGATGTTCTCAAAATCAAAAACACTTTTGCCGAAACGTTGTTTCAAGACATTATTTAAATGATAAATATGATTGTTTGTCACAATAACAAGCTGTTGGGAACGTGAGGCCTGAACAATATTTTGATATAATCCGTCATCGCGCGTAATTTTGCTGTAATCAACCCGATCAAACATTTTACGGCAAAACGTTTCAAAATTATAGCCGGCATGGTTGCAAATGGCTTTAATGTAATTAAACATTCCCAATTGATTTTTGGCAAGGGTATCTTCTGAAATTTTAACCTGTGTCGCGCCGTCAATGCCGACATCTTCCCGGTATGTTTTTTTCATTGCCGAAACAAAATCCTGCAAAGTAAGTTGGGAAAACGGGTATAAAACGCCGTCGCAGTCAATCAGCAGCGTTTTTTTAGACATTTTTTCCGGCTTTCAGGTTAATAACTGTAATATCTGATGGTGCCAGAAGCCGCATCGGCGGTCCCCAGTAACCGGCGCCGCGGGTGATATAAAGCTTGTTACCGCTTTCCATTTCATACATGCCGGCCAGATAACCGTTGGCTTCTTTAGCCAGAAAATGGAACGGAAAAATCTGTCCGCCGTGCGTATGTCCCGAAACCTGAAAATCAAATTTATTGTCTTCATCTTTGATAGTCCGCGGCGAATGCGACATTAATATCTTATAATATCCGTCTTTGGCGCCAAATAAAGCTTTTGTGTAATTTATGGTTGCCGAATTAGCATCGGGAACGCCGGCCAGATAAATGCCGGTCTGGCCTATTTCACCACCGGTATTGTGTAAAACTTCAAATCCCATGTGGGTAAATTCAATCATCCATTTGACCGGTGCATTATAATATTCATGATTACCGAAACTAAGATAGATTTTTTGTGCTTTGATTTTTTTAAGCTCTTCCATTTTTTCTTTTAAGTTATCGGGAACATCATCAATCACATCGCCGACTAATAAAACATAGTCCGGTTTTTGCCGGTTGATTTCATCAACAATCTGTCGGATCTGCCACAACGGCGTTGCCCGGTCAATATGTAAATCACTTGCCACAACCAGCCGGGTATCTTCCTTAACCCGGTCATCAGTAATATTAATTTCCTTAACTGCCGGTGTTTTATTGGCCTCATAAACGCTGTATAAAGAAATAAGCAAGGCAGCGGCGACGGCAATCAGATTATTCCGGTTAAGCAGGCGGACGTTATCCGGGCTTAACTCCGGATTGTGGGAAATATAATATACAATGTACCAAATGACATCGCGAAAGAGCAAAATCATAAACAGGATAAAAGCAAATCCCATCAGAAAATAAGAGCTTTTGGCCGCAACGGCATAAGCTGTTCCGCCCAGCCACTCAAAATCTCTTATAATCCGCAAAATCATCGGGCTGAACCAGGCAATGGTTAGCAGTGCTAAAATTAAAAGCTTGGCCCAAAGCGGCAAATGCCCGTAACCGGCCAACGTTTTGTATGTAATAGCCAGGCAGGCTATCATAACAATCAGCATTGCAACAAAAAATCCCATTTTTTTAACCTTTCGCATAAACCAGTAATATATCGTTATTTTTTAATCATATTTCCGTTAAAACAAATTTTAAATACTCTTTTGTTTGTTTTAAGAATGTAAATCAGACAACGGCCGCTGCTGCAGTTTCAGCCGGTTGTGCGTTCGTTTCCGGTTTGCGTCTGGTGCAACGCTTACGTTTAACGGTTGTCTCATTTCCGGTTTCTGTCATATCTGCATTGTTTTGTTGAGGTTGTATTTCAATGATTTTAAAAGATTTTTTAGCCGTTATCTTTAACTTGCCGTCAGCCTTTGCCGGCTCATCGGTTGATTTTTGAACCGTATCATCAGCTGCGGCCTTATTGGTGACAGCTGAATCTTCAGTTGTGTTTTCCTGAGAATTATCTTGATCGGGACTTCTTTCCTGAGCAGAAACCGTGTTGGCGGCATTCTCGATTCGTGCGTTTTTCCGTTCGTTGATTTCGGTAACAATTTTACGATAGTGCTCGGCATATTGGCGGTAAATCTCCATCTCGATATAATCGCCCGAACCATGAGCCTCTTTAGCCAGTTCATTATATTTTTTGATTAAGTCCAGAGCCGTGCCGCTGACCTTGCCGGCAGGACTGATGCTGTCAAATCTGTAATTAAGCGAATACGCGTTACTGTTGGCGCCGCCGTTGCGAAATTTATTGTTTTTTTTCATATCTTACATAAACCATGTTGGGGGCTGTGAAGCCGGGTTAAAAATCAAATTAAAGTAAAAAATCGGAAAAAGGGCACTGATAAACAAAATTTCCGTGCCGACGATTGAATAATATATATTTTTTTTTCAAATGCAATCCTTTTTTCTAAAAATAATACATCTTTCTATGCCGGCAAGGTCGGGCAGGGTTTTAATATGCTCAAATCCGTTTAAGGTAAATATCGGGATAATATCCTGAGCTTGTCCGGCGCCGCATTCAAGCAGGATAAATCCTTTAGAGGATAGCAGAAAAGGAGAAATTTCGGCAATCCGCCGGTAGCTTTTAAGACCGTCCGAACCGCCGTCCAATGCAAGTTTGGGGTCAAAATCTTTCACTTCCGTATCTAAAGAATTAATTTCATCACCCGGAATATAAGGCGGGTTGGATACAATTAAATCAAACGGGGCGCCGTGAACGGATAAGATATGGTCATTAAACCAGTCTGTCTGGAAAAAATCAGCCTGCCTGAGATTGAGGTTGAGTTTTTTTAAGTTTGAGCGGGCTGTTTGGAGTGCCGTGTCTGATATATCAATGCCTGTACCATGCAAATCCGGAAAATCTTTTAACAAAGATAACAAGATACACCCCGAACCGGTTCCCATATCCAAAACGGAGCGAACATTATGTTTGTGGATGATATCTGCTGCCGCCATAACCAGAATTTCCGTATCCGGTCGCGGGGATAAAACATTTTCATTAACGATAAAATCATATTTGTAAAAGGCTTTATGGCCGATAATCTTATCTAAGGGTTTATGTTTTAAGCGCTCTTCTGCCATTTTTTCCAAACGCTTCTTAGCATCGTCAGAAAGAACGGTGTCAGAACTGATGTTGTCGGCATCCGTACCGGCCGCAGCAGCGATTAAAAGCCTTGCTTCCAGCCTGGGAGAGGGAATTTTGGCTTCAATAAACCGGCGGATAAGTTCTTCATAGACAGATTGAGCCATTTAAGCCGCCATTCTTGATTTTACTTCTTCGGAGAGTTTTTCGAATGCCCGTTTTTCGATTTGACGCACACGCTCCCGGCTGATGTTGAATTTATTGCCGATTTCATCAAGCGTGACCGGCTTGTCGGTCAGCATCCGGTTTTTGATAATGAACTGTTCGCGTTCATTAAGTGTGGCAAGGCATTCCAACAAAATTTTACGTTTATATTCGGCCTCCTGTCTGCCAGCAACTCTGCCCTCAACATTCTGACGGCTGTCAGCCAGCATATCGATTCTTTCTTTACTTTCATCATCCGAACTGCTGTAAACCGAAACATTTAACGATTTATCGCCGCCGATTCTCCGGTTCATCTCCACGACATCTTGTTCATCGACCACCAGTTCTTTGGCGATTTCTTTCACGACTTTCGGTTCAAGTTCTTTATTTTCATACAAGCCTAAACGTGCTTTAATCCGCCCGAGATTGTAAAACAGTTTTTTCTGGGCGGCCACGGTACCGATTTTCACAAGCGACCATGAACGCAGAATATAGTCATGGATGGCGGCCTTAATCCACCAGATAGCGTATGTGGCAAGGCGGACTTTTTTCTCCTGATCAAATTTTTTAACCGCCTGCATCAAACCGATATTGGCCTCCGAAATAATATCCGACATCGGCAGGCCGTAACGGCGGTAAGTCAGGGCGATTTTAGCCGCCAGACGCAAATGCGAGGTAATCAGCTTCTGAGCCGATTCCAAATTGCCGTTGGTTTTAAAATCACTGATAAGGCGGGTTTCTTCATCTTCGGTCAGAACCGGGAATTTTTTAATCTGTTCCAAATAGGAATACAGGCCGTTATCGTCGATAACCGCCGGCAAATTTGTCTTGTTGTTAACCACAACCAGATTTTTATGTTCGTTTACGTCTGCCATTTTGTGCAATATAAGTTAATGTATAACCTTAATACATTTAGATAAAAATTTATTTTAAATCAAGAGTTATGGATAAATAAACGAAATATCTTTATAATCAATACTGTTTTTATCCAGATTGATAATATATCCCCTATAATTATCGGCATAAGGATAAAGCACCACATACAGAGGCGTTCCCCTGGTTGCCTGATTTTGCCGGCATAAAATAATGTCCTTTTCCGGGATTTTTTCATTAATTTTAATCATAATCAGAGCGTTGGCCGCATTATAATCAGTTTCCGGTTTAAAACTTTCAACCGAAACATTAGAAAAACCGCCTAAGTTTGCAAGGATAAGCGCTTTTTGGCGTTTAGCAAGCGTTGATTGCGCCGTAAGGGTGTCGGTATAGGCTAAAATACGTTCCCGGATTTTAGCGTATAATTCCGGTGAAGAACACGCCGGCGGCGTTATATCTTTTAGCTGTCCAAGCTGTTCGCTTTCACGGTAAAACTCCGGATTCGTTTCATCAATATCCGTTATAACATCTTCACTTTGAAAAAAGCCGTCTTCGGCAGAAAAGGTGTTTTGCGCATCCGTTTCTTCCGACATACCGGAAGCCATACCTGCTGCCGGAAACAGCAGGATTAAAGTGCCGAGCAGCAGGTATAACCGTCCGTATTTCATAAATAGGCTCTCCTTAAAAATTAATGGATTTTGGTGTCCGCGGGAACGGGATAACATCACGGATATTGGCAATGCCGGTCACAAGCATCATCATCCGTTCAAAACCAAGTCCGAAACCGGCGTGCGGTACCGAACCGTATTTGCGGGAATCCAGATACCAGGCATAATCTTCAACCCGCATACCCATATCTTTAATTTTTTGAACCAGTACCTCATAGCGTTCTTCACGCTGCGACCCGCCGATAAGCTCGCCGATTCTCGGAACCAGAACGTCCATGGCGGCAACCGTTTTGCCATCATCGTTTAAGCGCATATAAAAAGCTTTGATTTCTTTCGGATAGTCACGGACAATAACCGGTTTTTTGAAATATTCTTCCGCTAAGAAACGCTCGTGTTCGGTTTGCATATCAATTCCGTATTCCGGCTTGTATTCAAAGTTTTTGCCTGATTTTTGCATGATTTCAATGGCCTCGCTATACGTAATCCGGGCAAAACTGTTATGAGCGATGTTTTCAAGCGTTTGTTGCAAAGTCGGGTCGACAAACTTTTCAAATAATTCCAAATCCTGTGCGCAATGATCCATAATATGTTTGACACACGAACGCACCATATCTTCAGCCAGATCCATGTCATCATGAATATCGGCAAAGGCCATTTCCGGTTCAATCATCCAAAATTCGGCGGCATGGCGCTGGGTGTTTGAATTTTCGGCTCTGAATGTCGGACCGAAGGTGTAAATATTGCCCAAAGCCGTAGCATACATTTCACCGTTAAGTTGTCCGGAAACTGTTAAGTGTGCCTCTTTACCGAAAAAGTCCTGACTATAATCGATTTTTCCGTCAGGGGTACGCGGCGGATTGCCCAGGTCTAAAGTTGTTACCTGAAACATTTCGCCGGCGCCTTCACAGTCTGAACCCGTGATAATCGGGGTATGAACATAAAAGAAACCACGGTCATGAAAAAACTTGTGAATGGCATATGAAAGTTCCGACCGGATGCGGAAAGCAGCGCCGTATTTGTTGGTGCGCGGCCGCAAATGGGCAATTGTGCGCAGATATTCATCGGTATGTTTTTTCTTTTGCAGCGGATAATCATCAGGCGCCATGGAATAGATTTCTACTTTTTCGGCCACGACTTCATATTTCTGGCTGCCGCCCTGGGATTCGACCAAAGCACCGGTTACGGCAACTGACGAACCGGTTGAAATTTTTTTAACATCATCATAATTATCAAGGGCATTGTTGGCAATAACCTGCATGTTTTTCAAACAAGAGCCGTCATTAACTTCGATAAATGAAAAATCTTTGGCATCGCGCCGGGTGCGAATCCAGCCTTTCAACAGTACTTTTTCTTTTGGGGCATCAGCCGCCAACAGGTCAATTATTTTTGTTCTTTTCAACATTTTTACTCATTCCCTTGAATATAAAGATGAACATTTTAAAAATCTTTTGCACTATACATCAACAATCTTTAATTGTCCAGCATTGACAACAAATTTTATCGGTATAAATTATAATCAAATAAATTTTTTAGGAGAAGTGATATGAAAAAAATTTTAGCAACGGTGGTTCCGGTGTTGTTGTTGGCGGCTTGCCAGTCGGATATCGATTCTTATCAATACGGCACAAGTTCAGTCGGACAGGCAAATGCGGCAGCCCAGTGCCGGGTGATAAACGTACGTCAGGTTCAGGTTAAAAGTAATAATGAGCTCGGAACGCTTATCGGCGGTGCGGCCGGCGGCGTGGCCGGATACGGTATTGGCGGCGACAGCACGGCGCATTGGCTGGGAAGTATCGGCGGTGCGGTGTTGGGCGGCATTGCCGGCAATGCGGCACAAGGTGCTTTATCATCGCAAAAAGGATATGAATATATTGTTGAGTTGAACAACGGGCAGGTGATAACCATTACCCAGGGCACTGACGTTTTGTTAAGCCCCGGCCAGAGATGTATGCTTTTATACGGCAATCCGGCTCGTTTGATTGCTTATTAAAATTACATGCGTTTAGCAGGCTCCGGTTGCAAACCGGAGCCTTTTCAGTTAATATGGTTGGATGACGCAAATAGAGGTAAACAAAGATACAAAAAGGAACCCGCCGGCCTGGCCGGCGGTTCTGCATTAACGCCTGTAAGGCTCAAAGTACCAGTTAAATACAAAAAAATCCCCTCTGAAAAGAGGGGATAAAAATAAATAAAGTTTATTTCTTAAACAAGCCGCCCAAGCTGTTTTTTATGTCATCGGCAGCTTTTTGGACATTTTCTGCTGCGTTTTTACCTTGATTTTTTAAATTATCGGCACTGTCTTTTAAGTTGTCGGTAACATTTTTCACATTTTCCAAGGTGGCATCACGCAAACCTTCAAGATTTGCGGAAACAACTGTCTGAGAGGCTGTTTGCAGGATTTTGGTAATAACTTTGCTTAAAATAACCGGAATGGATTCACCGCTTTGTTTTTCCTGTCCGATATTTTTCATTTCAATTTTTGGAAGAGCAACATTAATCGGCGCTTTTACCGAACCGGAACCCAAAATGGCAGAAACTTTGCCGTCGGCAACAGTCAGGGTTTTAATAATAACTTTTTTGCTTCCGGCACTATCCGTATCTTTTTTAGTTTCTTCTTTTGGGGTTGATTTGTCTTGAGATTCTGCGGAAGCGGTATTCTTTTTGATATTATCCAGAATCTCGCTGACATTACTTTGTTTTAAGGTTTTCATCTCATAAGTGATTTCCGGATTATTGATTGTAATTGATTCGATAATAATGGTATCGCCGGTTAAAGAACTTATATCAAGTTTAACACCGAGTTCTTTGAGATAAAATAAATTTTTAGACTGATAACCTTTTGGATTGCCGATTTTTATACCTTTAACAGCCGCCGAGCCTTCAGAAAGCTTAAGATCTATGCCGCCTAAAGAAACATCGGTTCCCGTAATCTGACTGCCGTATTTATGAACAACATCTTTAACAATGGTTTCTAAAGAAGGCATACAAAAATAAACGGCAACAAATAAAAGGATAAAAAACGTAATGAATTTGTTGCGTCTTTTCATATCCATCACAGATGCGGATTTTTTGATGATTTTTTTATACCAGGGTTCTTTTTTTTTCTTTTGAAACAAAGATTTAAATTTTTCAACAATTTTCTTCATAATACACCTCATCATAAATAAATATATAAAAATTTACTGCTTATTTTTAGTTTATGCAATAAAAAGATGAGGTTTTCATAAATATTTTCAAAAAAAAATAAAAAAGGTATTGCAAAATTAAAAATAGCGCGTTATAGTCTGCCACGACCAAAAAAGTATGGGTGCGTAGCTCAGTTGGCTAGAGCAACTGACTCTTAATCAGTGGGTCCAGGGTTCGAATCCCTGCGCGCCTACCATTAAAAAAGGCCGGTTTATCCGGCCTTTTTTAATGGTCTTAGAAGCGCGGGATGAGAACCCTGGAAAGAAGGGTTCGACTACCAGCGAAAGGCGGACTTTAGGACGCCGGTCGGCGCTGCCGATGAGCGCCAGTGAACGAAGTAATCCCTGCGCGCCTACCATTAAAAAAGGCCGGTTTATCCGGCCTTTTTTAATGGTCTTAGAAGCGCGGGATGAGAACCCTGGAAAGAAGGGTTCGACTACCAGCGAAAGGCGGACTTTAGGACGCCGGTCGGCGCTGCCGATGAGCGCCAGTGAACGAAGTAATCCCTGCGCGCCTACCATTAAAAAAAGGTTCCTGTTGCAGGAACCTTTTTTATTAGTTGCCTTACAGAAAACCCCGAGTTTACTCGGGGCTGAATGCCAAGGTGTTGGAACAACACCGCTCCACGCCAACGAGCGTGGTCAAACCGTAAGGTTTGTAGCTGTTATAGAACCCCCAGTTTACTGGGGGATATCTATACCATTAATCCCATGTGATATTTCCGGAATTCTTCCATTATCAGACTTTTAGAAAAAGATTCCTGCATTTTAGGAAAATATAAAATTCATTTTTCTTTTTCTTCAGCTGTTTCTTCAGGATTTTTGTCCGGAGAATCTTCATCAGGGTGAATTTGAATTAAAATATCTGTACTTTGAACATTGCCTTCATACAAATGTGCATGTACAGAATTATTACCGCTATGCGGACCATCAATACGCACTTTTCCGCCGTGTTCCACCCAGTCGTCAATCTCTTTACGAGCTTCAGATGTACTCATCTGGTACGGATTACTTCCGTTTACATGATTGTTTCCCATAACTACAATTTTAAAAAGTAAAACATAGAAATATTATGACCAAAAAAATTACCTATAATGATTTATATCTGAAACAAACATAACATATTTTTATAAAAAGTCAAAATATAAAAAGCCCTGTTTCCAGGGCTCATCGTTAAAATGTGTATCTTATACCGGCGGAAATATCGACCATGTTTTTTAATCCTTCAATGTCCGGGTCAACATAGCGTGCCATAACTCTGATACCCCAATTGTCGGTGATGTTGAATTGTCCGCCAACGCCAACACGCCAGCCAAAACCATTATCACTTAAAGAAAGCCGCTCTATTCCATATACTTCATATGAGGCTTCCGCGTCATAATATCCGACACCGGCAGATCCAAGCAAGTCAAATTGTGGTGTTATTGGCAGATATCCGATAAAATCAAGACCATAGGCTTTATATTTTGTTTTTGTTTTTTCTATATCATCCAGGACAGTTTTTTCCCCTTCTTCAGATTGCTGATAAAAAGCCTCCAGGCCGAAATATTGATTAATTTTCAAACCAAAAGAAACGGCGAAAGCGCTCAAATTATCTTCCAAGTATGATGATACATCATGACCGTTTATTTTAACATCAATATCGCTCATAGAATACACATAGTCCAGACCGATATAAGGACGTATTCCGTAGTTATAATTCTGTTGCTGATTGTAATATTGTGGCTGCTGTTGATATCCCGGCGCTGCATATTGAGGTGTGTTATATTGCGGATAATTATAATAGTTCTGCCCGCGGTAATAGTTTTGAGCATTTGCGACAGAGGAAAATGCAACAATGAAAATTTTTTGCCCGAAAAATATCGTGGATTATATTACTGCCCGTAAACGGCCGTGTTTTTGTTTAAGCTGTAAACGGCGTTGTCAACCGGATAATTGTAATATATATATTCGACGTTTACTAAACCCCCGCTTTCGTACGGGTTATACGGTTGTAACACATGACGGTCGAGATAATGTGGAAAAACGGCGCGCAGGGTATTATCCACTCTTTTGGAAAAAGAGTTATCAAATGATGCCGAAGTAATGATATTGGCAACCATTATCCCGTTTTCTTTTAAGGACTGTTTAACCATGTTAAAGAAATCCGTCGTTACAAAATTCATCGGAATGCTGTAAACAGCCGAAAAAACATCGACCACAATCAGGTCAAACTTCTTTTGTTCATTAAGCATATAAAGATAAGCATCCCGGGCAATAAATTTTTTATTGGGTGTCAGTTTTTTTTCTAAAAATCTTTGTTCGGAAATTTCTTTTAAATCTTTTTCAATATCAAGAAAAGTGTAGTTGTGAAAATCATCTTTTAACCCGATGGTAAATCCGCCGGCACCCAGAATCAGGATATCACGCGGATAGTCGCGGGGGAGGGTATATATAAAAGTGTCGTTGATAAAATTCACATATTCAAACATCAGATTTTCATTTTCCGAAACTTTGGAAGAATTGGAACCGTTTATCTTCATTAGCAAAGACTGCGCTTTGCCGTTTACAAAATCGTCAGGGATAATTTCAACACGGGATATGGCGTCATCTTTGACAAGTCCGCTTTCCGGATTCATAAAGCGTTCGGTATTTAAGAAAAAACCTATGACAAGCATGCATAAGGTTGTTATGCCGATAGAAGCAAAATTGCGCCGGTTTGAAAGCAGCAGAGCCGATACGGCGGTTAAGAAAAGCAAAACCATAATTGTGGCGGCCACGCCGATAAGCGGCATAAACAAAAGGGTTGTCAATAACGAGCCCGATACGCTGCCGATTGTATCAACCGCCATAAAACGCCCGGTATAATTGGTGTTGTCGCGGTGGATAATCCGCCCGATAACGGATGTAACAAACCCCAGACATGCCGACGGAAACGCCAGAAATAAGGTAGAAAACAGTGTAACAAAGCCAAGAGTTGAACGAATGCCTGAAAAATACATCAGGGTAAAATAAGCCTCAATCAGATAATAAGAACAGGCTACAATATACCAAATCATCATCAGGATAATCAATTTAAGCATGGTCTGTCGTACCGGTCGCCGGGAAAAACAGGCAACCGAACCGATATAATAGCCAACCGATAAAAACAGCAGGATAAAAGTAATGACAACGGAAGTAATCAACGTGTTTGAGCCGACAAAATTAATCAGTTGCCGCAGTACAATCAGTTCAAACGACAGGCTGGTATAACCTAAAATAAAAACAACAGCCAGTAATATATATTTTAATTTCGAACTTATCATTAAAACACCAGTCAATTAAAAAACGCTCATAATAAAATCCTGCAAAGCATTATGCTCCTCCCAGGATACGGAAATGTTAAGCACGTGAAAGTGCTTTTGCAGGCCAAACGGAATTTTGACATAATCTTTGGAGGTGGTATAAAGGTCAAGTTTTTTCTTTGCCGCCAAATCAATCAATTTTTGCAATTCTTTTACGGTGTAAGGATGATGATCCGGAAAATTGCGGGTTTCTGCCAGATTAAAACCGCATTTTTCAAGCGACGCATAAAATTTTTCCGGATGCCCTATACCGGCAAATGCCAAGATATCACGATTTTCACTTAGCGGTTTTTCTTCCGTAATTTTTCCGTAAAAAACCGGCAATTTTACTTTGGCGGCAATGCCGGTTTTATCTTCTCCCAGAATAATGACCGCCTGCGCGCGTTTTATACCCTGTTCAAAGTTTTCCCTTAACGGACCGGCCGGAAGGGCATATCCGTTACCAATGCCGTAAGCACCGTCAAAAACCAGAAAAGACAAATCTTTATGTAAACCCGGGTTTTGAAAACCATCATCCATCACCAGGCAGTCGGCACCGTGAGCAATGGCAAGTTTTGCCCCTGCTGCCCGGTCGGGGTTGACGGCCACCGGAGCACATTCGGACAAAAGCAAGGGTTCGTCGCCGACCTGAGCCGGCGTATGCACCATTTTGTTGACAATGACATTATGAATAGTTCCGCCGTAACCGCGGGAAAGAAAAAACGGATTTTTGCCTGCTTCTTTAAGCATTTTGGCAATACTTAAAGAAACGGGGGTTTTGCCGGTGCCGCCGGCCGTCAGGTTACCCACGCAGATGACGGGCTTGGAAGCTTTGTATGGCGTAGACAGCTTAAAACGTAAAAACGTTGCCCCTGCATACAGACTACCCAAAGGTGCCAGACTTTGTGACAATAAATTTTTTTCTTTCCAGAATTCAGGCGTTTTCATAAAAACACTTACTCCAGATAAGCATTGATTTTTTCAACGATGCCGTCTAAAACTTTTGCTTCGCTGGCAGCCCAGTTATATGCCAGACTGCGCTTGGCTTCCAGCAGTTCCGGATTGGTCAAAAGCGTTTCAACCATCTCAATTAAATCCAAAACGTCATTAACCTGAATAACGGCATCGGCTTTTTTAGCCCGGTTCATGGCATCGGTAAAATTATGCATATGCGGACCGACAATGACCGCATCACGGTAACGCGACGGTTCCATAAAATTCTGTCCGCCGTGGGGGATAAGCGAACCGCCGATAAAAACAACCGGGAACAGTTCATACCAGATACCCATTTCACCGATGGTATCGGCAATATAAACTTCCGTCTTGTCCGTTATTTTTTCTCCGGCCGAACGCAGGGAAACCTTCAAACCAAGCTCTTTTTCCAGGCGTTCTTTAATTTCGACCCCGCGGTGCGGATGGCGCGGCGCTATAAAAGTCAGAAGATGCGGAATTTTTTGTTCCAGATTTTTTAAGTGTTTGGCAATGCGGAATTCTTCATCATCATGCGTGGAGCTGACCAGCCACACCGGGCGGTTGCCGATTTGTCCGGCAATTTCGGCCTTTTTATCGGCATCAACCGGCAGCGGCAGTCCGGCATATTTTAAGTTACCGAGGCATAAAGTGTTTTTAGCGCCCAAAACCCGCAGACGATAAGTGTCTTCATCAGACTGTCCCAGACATAAATCAAAGCAGTCCAAAATTTCTTTGATAACAAATTCAAACTGCTGCCAGCGTTTGAAAGATTTGTTGGAAATCCGGCCGTTAACCAGGATAAGCGGAATATTTTTGCGTTTGATGCAGGAAAGCATGGCCGGCCAGAATTCTGATTCAAACCATAAAGCGATATCCGGTTTCCAGTGTTTGAGAAACCGGGTGGCAAAGACCGGGTTTTCAATCGGTAAATATTGATGAAAAGCACGCTCGGGCAGGCGTTTGGCCATTACATCGGCCGAGGTGCGGGTGCCGGTTGTAACCATAATATGAACATCGGGATAAATTTCCAAAAGTCTTTGCACCAACGGCAGCATGGAGATAGATTCCCCTACCGATGCACCGTGCATCCAGATAAGCTTTCCTTCCGGCCGCGGTTTGGAAGGGCGGCCGATTCGTTCGTTAAAACGCTTGATATCCTCTTTACCGTTTTTTTTGCGTTTTTCGATATAACGGCTGATGGCAATCGGATAAAGAAAGCGAATTAAAGTATTATAAATTTTCATCAACATAATTTTTTCCTTTGTTTTTGTCTGATTAATTATGGTTTCCCCGTTTTTTCTTAGACAGTGTGCCTTTGGGTATGTAAGGCATTTTAAGTTCCTTGTCAATTTGCCAGGTAAGCGTATTCATTTCATCTTCAATGTTCCGGCGGTATTGTTCCAGTTCTTCTTTTGTGGCATCGGCCGGCACAAAAAACGGTTTTGTAACGGCGCAGATTCCTTTATTAAAAGGCTTGGGCAAAAGCATTCTGTCCCAGCTTTTTTCAACCACGAAAGAATTGGCAATGCTGTAAGTTACCCCAACAATCGGCCGTCCGGTTTTCTGGGCATAATACAGCGGGCTTAAACCTAAGGTCATACTGGGACCCCGGGGGCCGTCCGGAATAATGGCAATGGTTGTACCCTGCTGGAGTTCTTTAAGCAGGGAAATGGCAGCACTGGCGGCCCGTTCATTGCTGGAGCCGTCAATATGTCCGATACCGAAACGTTTTAAGAGCCCGACAACAATCTGTCCGTCCCGGTGAGGGGAAACCAAGGCTTTTAATGTGGAGCGCCGGTCCCAGAAATAAGGAATAACCGGAACGCGCCCGTGCCAGGCAATAAAAATGACGCTGCCAAATTTATCAAGATTATCATAAAAATTGTTGAGATTTCTGACATCCCATTTTGTGGTAGCCGCAATCAGCCGGACATACCAGTATGCCAGAAAACTGAAAATGATTCCGGCAGCATGCGAGCGTATGATTTTTTTGCCGATGTTTTTAAAAAAAGCCATTGTTATCCATGTTAAAATCACATAATCAAAGACATAATATACGCTTTTTTTTAATCTGCAATCATTTTTAACTTTATCACAAGCGCCCGGTCTGTGGATTAAAAAGTTTTAGCGTTGCCACCCTTGCCAAATGTTTATAGATTTCCTATATACAAATAAGATGATAGAATGGAGAAAAGGGTAATTATGTCCGAAGAAGTTGAAAACAAAGAGCTGCAGCAGATACCGGTGCTGCCGCTGCGTGATACGGTTGTCTTTCCGAAAATGATTGTACCGCTGTTTGTCGGCCGTACAAAATCCATTAATGCTTTGCAAAAAGTCAATGATGAGAACGGAACGATTGTTCTGGCAACTCAGAAAAAAGCGGACATGGAAGATCCGAAAGAAGACGATATTTATCATATCGGCACTTTGGGAAATATCCTGCAGATGCTCAAACTTCCGGACGGAACAGTTAAAGTTTTGATAGAAGGCGTTGAGCGGATAGAAATAAAGAAAATTTATGATAACGGTGAATATATTTCGGCAGCTGTTGTTTCTTTGCCGGACACGACCGTGGATGATCTGGAGCTTGAGGCCTTGTCGCGGGCGGTTATTTCCCAGTTTGAAGACTATGTCAAAGTTTCCAAAAAAATTTCACCGGATGTGATTGTCGCCATCCACCAGATTGAGGACTATAGCAAACTGGCCGATACGATTGCATCGCATATCAGCCTGAAAATGGAAGACAAGCAGGCGCTTCTGGAGGCTAAAGACCTGAAGGCGCGGTTTGAAAAACTTCTGGGCTTTATGGATGCGGAAATGGCAATGATTGAAGTGGAAAACAAAATCAAAAGCCGTGTTAAAAAGCAGATGGAAAAAAGCCAGAAAGAATATTATCTCAATGAGCAAATGAAAGCCATTCAAAAAGAGCTTAATGACGGTGAGGAAGAAGATGAAATTTCATCTTATATGAAAAAAATAGAAAACACGAGGCTTTCCAAAGAAGCAAAAGAAAAAGCGCTTTCCGAAGTGCGCAAGCTCAAAACCATGGGTACCATGAGTTCGGAAGCAACCGTCGTGCGTAATTATCTGGACTGGCTTTTGGATATTCCGTGGAAGAAAAAATCAAAAGTCAACAAAGATCTGGCTAAAGCCATGGAGATTTTGGAAAAAGACCATTATGGTCTGGAAAAAGTCAAAGAGCGGATTGTGGAATATCTGGCAGTACGCTCCCGTGCCGATAAAGTCAAAGGGCCGATTCTTTGTCTGGTCGGACCTCCGGGGGTCGGTAAAACCTCACTTGGGCAATCAATAGCCCGGGCAACGGGACGAAACTTTGTGCGTGCCTCATTGGGCGGTATGCGTGATGAAGCGGAAATCCGCGGTCACCGCCGCACGTATATTGGTTCGATGCCGGGAAAAATTATTCAGAGTATGAAAAAAGCAGGCACTTCCAATCCGTTGTTCTTGCTTGATGAAATAGACAAGCTTGGCAATGACTGGCGCGGTGATCCAAGCTCGGCGCTTTTAGAGGTGCTTGATCCGGAACAAAACTCAACCTTTAACGACCATTATCTGGAGGTTGACTATGATTTGTCGGATGTGATGTTTGTTACCACGGCCAATTCGCTGGATATGCCGCGGCCGCTGTTAGACCGGATGGAGATTATCCGTCTTTCGGGTTATACCGAAGATGAAAAGGTTGAAATTGCCAAACGTCACTTAATTCCCAAGATTTTTGCCGAAAACGCAGTAAAAAAATCCGAGTTGGCCATAACGGATGCGGCCGTACGCGATATTATCCGTTATTATACCCGGGAAGCCGGCGTACGTAATCTGGAACGCGAGCTGGCCACCATTGCCCGCAAAGCCGTTAAAGATATTCTGCTTTCAAAAGATAATGACATGAAAGTAGAGGTCAATGCCGATAATCTGGAAAAGTACTTAGGTGTGCGCAAATTCTCATACGGCGTGGCCGAAGAAAAAGACCATATCGGTGTTACAACCGGCCTGGCCTGGACGGAAGTCGGCGGTGATATTCTCTTTATTGAGGCTGTGGATATGCCGGGTAAGGGCAAAGTAATGCAGACCGGAAAGCTTGGCGAAGTGATGAAAGAGTCGATTGATACGGCTTATTCGGTGGTGCGTGCCCATTCCAAAGAGTTGGGCATTGATCCGGAAGTTTTTGAAAAAACGGATATTCATATCCATGTTCCGGAAGGCGCCACGCCCAAAGACGGTCCGTCAGCCGGTATTGCCATGTATACGACACTGGTATCGGTTTTAACCAAAGTGCCGGTCAGAAAAGATGTGGCAATGACCGGAGAGATAACGCTGCAGGGACGCGTATTGCCAATCGGCGGTTTGAAAGAAAAACTGCTTTCGGCCTTGCGTGGCGGCATCAAAACCGTAATTATCCCGAAAGAAAATGAGAAAGATTTGGTTGAAATCCCCGAAAACGTCAAAACGGGATTAAAGATTATTCCGGTATCAGACGTCAGCGAAGTCTTGAAAATCGCGTTAAAGAATAAAAAATAAATTTTTAAGCGTAAAACAATCTCTGCTAAAATGCGGAGATTGTTTTACCAGTCATTAAAAAGCCATAGTGCTTAGTTTATCTGCACCCCATTGAATATAAAAGTGCCAATTTCCGTTTTCCTTGTGGCTGCTGCGTAAATCTTCAATTTCGGATAAGGAAACGTCTTTTAAGCAAGTTGAATAATTATTGCAGCGTTTATCACCCCAGTAGCGGTAAACTTTACCATTGCCATCCACGCCACCAATAAACTGGTCAATGTCAGCGGAATATTCTTTCATCAAAAAAGCAATGTTGCGGCAGCTTTCAACAGAAGAAGCAATCTGAAAATTCATGATATAATAATGATATTTAGAAGCAGGTTCATGTACGGATGCTATTGAAATTGTATTGTTTAAGGCGTCTTTAATGATATTTTCCTCATTTTCAACATACATTTCTTTGGGAATAACATTTAATTTTTTTAAAATAGGAATTAATGTTTGGGCGCTATATTGCCCCGTTGTAGAAGAAACATACCCAAATTCAGTGCCATAAGTTAAAACGCTACTCATCAGATAATTAATCTGCTCAATCTGCTTGTTAAGTTTGTATTTCATCATGGCTTTGGAGTAACCGGAGATAGCACCGATGCTTAAAACGCCGATGATGGCTAAAACACCAAGCATTTCAACCATAGAACGACCGGACTGATTAAGATGCATATAAACCCCCTCCCACGTTACAAAGAAAACAAACATAATTTACGCGTCATTCTAAACTGTTTTTTTTTGCAATTTTAAAGAGTCTCGTGGGGATAAATTACAACATTTAAGGTTGTCTTTTCCAGTGGGTATCAAAATTACAACGTACTTTTTCGTTGCAGGTTTGGCAAATTTGATAAATTTCATCTAATGTGATGTTGCGGATGCATTTGTGATTGTTTTGACAAAAATCATCGCCATAATAAATGTTTGTTAGTTGCGGGGTACCACCTTCGGTATTGGAATCCGTAAAATAAGAATAGATTTGTCCATGATGTTCTTTGATGATGTTTAAAACATTTTGGCATATTTCAATATCGTTGTTTTGATCAATCAAAACTGCCAAGTGCACCATGTCATACACGTCTGCCGTTGAAAATGTGTTGTTGCTTATTAAAATACGGTTATTAAAAATATCATAAACATAATAACCGTCGTCTTTCATGTCATTGGGGATTTCTTTTAATTTGAGCAGATAAGGTACAAGGTTGACCCATTCTGTGAAGTGCCATTGATCTTTGTAAATGTACATGGTGTTGAACAGCCAATCCAGTTGTTCGGCTTGTTTATTGAGCTTATACTTCATCATGGCTTTGGAATAACCCGAGATAGCCCCGACCGAAAGTACACCAATAATTGCTAAAACCCCGAGCATTTCCACCATAGACCGCCCATTTTCACGCATAATTTTCTCTCCAAACTGCAAAATTTATGTATTTCCACGACATTCTACACCGTTTTTTTTTTTTGCAACTTTAAAGATTCTTTTGAGGAATATGTTCCCTTCCACCGTCACCCCTATGAGCCGACAACGTCGGCGAATACTAGGGGTCCAAAAGAATATGGCTTGGGTGTTTGATTCATGGATGCCTGGTACTTAAGCGTTACACGCCTCGTAGGCATGACGGGGAGGGGTGCCTGATACTCACATGCTTACGCTGTTTCGTAGGCATGACGGGTGTGTGGCGACATGTTGGGGATTGAAAGATGATATAATATTTGAAAGTTCGAAGCTTTTATCACCAAAAAAGCACCGCTTTATAGCGGTGCTTTTTTATATGTTAAGTTATAATCCGTCTCCGGTGTTGCTTGGTGCAATCGGCAGATAAGCACCGACGCCGCCGAAATATTTGCGGAAAAAGCCGAGCTTGGTGCCGGCTGTCGGTGTTTGAGCCGTATCAACGGCAATTTTTTGCCCGTCTTCCAAATCATAATTCTTGATTTCAGAAACTTTCCCTTCGCTGTTAAATGTAATAGCCAAAACATCACGATCCGTTTCTTCAGGTTCGAAAAAAGCCACTTTTTTTAAGGTTGAAGACATATACAGCCAGGTTTTTCCGTCAAAACTGGTGACGGCAGACGGACTCCCTAAGACAAATTCGACATCAGCTTTGCTCTGTCCGGGGCTGATAAGGGAGATTTTATCAGATGAGGGCATGTTGCCGTTGTGAACAAGAAAAGTATCGCTTGAGCAGCCGCCGGCTGCCAGCATAAACAAACTTAAAAAAAACATCTTACGTATTGACATCAGAGTTTCCTTATCATTATATTTGACTTAACCGCTTTTATAACACAGGGAAAATATTAATGCAAAAAGATTTTTCATACCCCTTGAATATTGATGATTTAAATCAACAGGAACAACATTACCGCCTTAAAGCGGACGCAGAACAACTTAAGACTTTAAAGGCCGTATTGCAAGTGGAAGGGGTGAAATCTTTTATGGCGGATATTTTCTTAAAACTGAATGTCAGGCAGCACCGTTTGGACATTTGGGGAAAAGTTAAGGCGGAATTGGAGCTTAAAAGCGTTATTACGCTTGAGAATTTTACCAAAAAATATGAAGCGCCGTTTGCTTATTATTTTGATACTGAGGCAACCTATCAGGATATTAAGGATTTGGACCCGGGAATTAATGATGAAATCCCCGATATCATTGAAAACGGACAGATAGACTTGGGCAACATTGCCATTGAGCAGCTGGCTCTGGTGTTGGAAGATTATCCCCGGCTTGACGGCGAGGAATTTCATTTCGTAAGCGAGTTTGATGAAGAAACGACTAAGCGGTCCAATCCGTTTGCGGTTTTGCAAAACTTAAAAAAATAAACAATAAAGAAAAAGTGCTTGCAAAAAGGCAAAAAATTAGCTAAAAGCACTTTAACAATTCCGGCAGATATTTTTCTTGCATTTAAAAGAAATGTGCATTAATAATGACGCCTGAATAATTTGTTGTATAATAATTTAACATAAAGAGAAGAAAAATGGCTACACCAAAGAAGAAAACATCACAATCCCGCCGCAATATGCGTCGTTCGCATGATGCCTTGAAAGCCAACGCTTATCATGAATGCCCGAACTGCGGCGAATTGAAGAGACCTCATAATGTGTGCCCGAAATGCGGCCAGTATGACGGTAAGGAAATTGTCGCCCAAAAAGCTGACAAAGAATAATCAACCAAATAAAAAAACGGAGCAGGCTGTGTCTGATACCAATCTGGTCATATCGGTTGATGCGATGGGAGGGGATAATTCCCCTCGAGTCGTAATAGAGGGGCTGGCGCTTGCGGCAAAGAAAAATCCGGATATCCGTTTTCTGGTTTTCGGAGATGAGGAAAAAGTCCGTAGTGAAATTAAAAGATTTCCGGCATTGTCCAAGGTGTGTGAATTGCGTCATTCCCCGGAAATGGTTCATAATGAAGACAAACCCTCTCAGGTTATCCGCAATAAAAATACCAGCATGTATCAGGCAATAGATGCTGTTCGTCAGGGCGAGGCCGAAGCTGTCGTTTCGGCAGGAAATACCGGTGCGTTGATGGCAATTTCCAAGATGTTGTTAAAAACCATCCAGAAAATTCATCGTCCGGCAATTGTCAGTATTATGCCGCACCGTTACGGCAAATATGTTATGCTTGATTTAGGCGCCAACACCGAGTGCAACGCTGTTAATCTGGCAGAATTTGCCGTGATGGGCAATATATTGGCCAAACATGCCTTAGGCATTGATTGCCCGAAGATTGCTCTTTTAAATATCGGGGCGGAAGAAATGAAGGGTAAAGAAGAAATCCGGCATGCTGCCAAAATGCTCCGCAGTTCAAGTCTGGATTTGAATTTTATCGGCTACATTGAACCGCATGAAATACCGTTTGGCAAAGCAGATGTTATTGTTGCCGATGGTTTTACCGGCAATGTGGCACTTAAGTCTATTGAGGGAACGGCCAAACTTATCCGCAGCATGATTAAAGACGCTCTTCATCATTCTTTTTTGGCCAAATTGGGGTTGCCTTTCATGTTCTTTGCCGCGCGCAGCATCAGCAAAAAAATGAATCCCAAACTTTATAACGGAGCAATGTTTGTCGGGTTAAACGGTTTATCGGTTAAGAGTCACGGCGGTGCCGATGCTTTTGCATTTTCGGTTGCTATCGGCAATGCCGCGAAGCTTGTACGCCAGAACTTTGTGCCAACGATTCGTGATGAATTGGAACATATTGATTTAGAAGAAATTTCACAGGATATATATTATGAAGTGTATTAGGTCTGAAATTATCGGCTGGGGTCATTATTTGCCTCCCAAAGTATTAACAAATGATGATTTGTCAAAAATGGTTGAAACCAATGACGAGTGGATTAGTACCCGTACGGGGATTAAGAGCCGGCATATTTCCGAAGGAGAAACCACCGCGGAAATGTCAGCCAAAGCGGCCTGTAAGGCTTTGGAAAAAGCTGGTATAACAGCCTCTGATATTGATTTGATTGTGCTCGGAACCGTAACCGGCGACAACACAACGCCGGCAACATCTGCCAAAATCGGCGGTTTGTTAGGGGTTAAATCCGGAACACCTACTTTTGACATATCGGCAGCTTGTTCGGGGTTTGTATATGCTCTGACCATGGCCGATAATATGATACGTTTAGGCCAGGTAAAAACCGCACTGGTTATCGGGGCAGAAACACTTTCCAAAATTGTTGACTGGACGGATCGTAACACCTGCGTTTTATTTGGCGACGGTGCCGGAGCGGTTGTTCTGCGTGCCAAAGAAGGTGAAGGGACAAAGGCAGATACCGGTATTTTGGCAACCAAACTTTATTCGGACGGTTCTCAATACAATAATTTATACACAACCGGCGGCGTTTCAACCACGGCAACGGCAGGATTTGTCGTCATGAACGGAAAAGAAGTATTCAAATTTGCTGTCGGCAGCCTGTCTGAAGCGGCTGAATATGTCATGCATGAAGTAGGAGTCAGTGCCGAAGAAATTGACTGTCTGGTACCGCATCAGGCTAATATCCGCATCATTGAAGGCGTAGGACATCGGCTTGGTCTGCCGGAAGAAAAGGTGGTTGTAACTGTTGACCATCATGGCAACACATCGGCAGCCTCGATTCCGCTGGCTTTATCCGAAACTTTGGAATCTGGTAAAATCAAAAAAGGCGATTTGGTTGTTTTAAGCGCTATGGGTGCCGGTTTTACCTGGGGTGGCGCGCTGGTTCGGATTTAATAAAAGAAAATTAAAAAACTTGTGAACGATTTTTTTCCGGGCTTGAGCTTTAGCTGGTAAATGGTATAACTAAAAAAACAATACAATAAACAATTAAGGAAAAGAGATGAAAACTGTTACACGTGCTGATGTTGCTGAAACAATATATGAAGAAATCGGTTTATCCCGCAAAGATTCCGGCGATATTTTGGATATGATTATTGATGAAATCAAATCAGAGTTGGTTAAAGGCAATGATGTCAAGTTATCATCATTCGGTACTTTGGCGTTGCGCAAAAAAAATCCACGCATCGGCCGCAATCCGAAAACCGGTGTGGAAGCTGAAATTTCGGCCCGGACGGTCATTTCTTTCAAACCCTCCCAAAATTTACGCAAAACGATTAACGGTCAATAACCTGTAACGGGGGCGCTGATGGTTGTCAACAAGTCTAAAGCGGCGTTTCGGACAATTGCCGAAGTGGCAGAAGATTTAGGAGTGGCAACGCATGTCTTACGTTTCTGGGAAACAAAATTTCCGCAAATAAAGCCGATGAAAGCCGGTGGCGGGCGTCGTTATTATCGTCCGGATGATGTTGAAATCGTTCGACTGATTAAAGAGCTTTTGTATGATAGACGTCTGACGATTGAAGGGGTGCAAAAGCTTTTTAAGGACAAAGGTATCAAGTCAATTTTAGGCGGCGAGATTCAAAAAGATTTTTTTGAAATTTCCGAGCCGGAGGAAACACCCTCAACGAATGTGGAAATCAAAGAAATTGAAGTTTGCCGTTTAAGTGAAAAGCAAAGAAAACTGTTGCAGGAGGCTAAAGGAGAATTGCAGCAGATTATGGAAGAGTTGAAACAGACCTATTAAAAAATCCCGGAAACTACCGGGATTTCAAGTGCTTAATAAAGAACTGGTTTTGGTGAATTCGCTGACATTTTCTGCGCTTAGCGTTCAGGTGATAAAAAACCACCCCCAAAATCCCAAGACATACAACTGTTGCAATAACAGATATGACAACTGCCAGCCCGAAATAAAAGGCGGTTAATATTGTTGTCACAATACCACATACCGCAACAATAAGTATTGCAGAAGTCAGAGTAAGGAGAACTTTGTTCAAATGCCATTCTTTCAAAAGGGCATTTATTACCCGCTCCGAAGAAGCAAAGATAACAGAGTTTTGCCATCTGTATACGACAGGAGTTCCCATTTGTTCCGGTGTAAAACCGGTTTTGGCCGTAAAATCTTTTTTGGCCTGTTCTATAATATCATAATTTTCCATAATAAATAATTTTTATACAAAAAAAATACAAAAAAATACCACTCAAGTCAAGAAAATAAAATTCATCAGATAAAAAAAAGCCGGTTTTATGCCGGCTGTTAAAGGCTGTAAACACATAAAATCAGCAGTTTTTACCCATCTCATAGGCTTCCTGCATGGCAGGTGAATTTTTTATTTCACCGGCTTTCCAGGCACCGACACCGTAGACAACGCCTTTTTCTTTTGCGCCGTCCAGGCAATCTTCGGTAAAGCCCCGAAACCCTTCCAACGCCCGCTGCATGTTGGCTTTGTTGTCATCGGCCGCCGCAATAATGAAATAAAAATCTTTATTGCTGATTTCCGTATACCTTGGCACGGTACGGTCAATAAGCGTTTTCATTTGCCCGTTCATGGTATAAAAATAAATCGGAGTAGCCATCACAATAACGTCTGCTGAAACCATTTTATCCAGAATTTCAGCCATGTCGTCTTTCTGGATGCATTTGTGTGTTGTGTTACAAACACCGCAGCCGCGGCAAAAATTGATGTTTTTATCGTTGATAAAAATCTTTTCGACTTCATGTCCGACTTCTTTTGCGCCTCTGGCAAATTCATCGCATAACAGGTCTGAATTTCCGTGTTTACGGAAGCTGGCCGATAAAAGCAAAACTTTTTTATTCATATTTTCTACTCCTTTGCAATTTCATTAACGGCGGCAATCGCATTAAGCGAGCGCGGATAACCGATATACGGCAAAAGCTGGGTTATGGCATCAAGTAAAACTTCTTTATCATTACCGACGTTTAAGTTGCCCTGAATGTGTCCCTTAACTTGGTTTTCGGCGCCGCCCATTGAAATAAGATAAGCAAATGTCAACAACTCGCGGGTCGGGATATTAAGCCCGGTACGGGTGTAATAATCACCAAAACAGTTGGCGGAAAGAAAGTTCTGAATATGTTTCTGATTTTGGGGCGCTGTCGCATGAGCCTGCAAAATGCGGTCGCCGAAAATACCGACCTGCTGGGCAAGCCCTTTGTCGAAACGGTTATCCGGCGTTGTGGTGGACTGTCCGGCCAGCGGCAAAGTTATGCCCCGTTGGCGCATCACATCATTGGCAGCGGTAAAGAAGTCATAAACTTTAGCCATGCCGACGTACGGCACTGCCTGATAAACAACCTCTTTGGCTTCAACCGGTGAAATACCGTTGTCCAGAGCCTCATTTAAAACCACTTTATAACCGTTAACCGACTGGGTAGCAATATGGGCAGCCATAACAATCAGATAACGTTTTTTGGCATCAAGGTTACCGTGTGCCAAAACATCTCTTTGCATAAAGTTGTCCCACAAGGCCGCAAATTCCTGATCATCTTGTTTCATGTTATTCATGTTGTTTTCCTTTTTGCAACTTGTCAAACCAAAGCTCACGGCAATCAAACAGTTTGCCGCGGCTGTCGTTAAAACCTTATTCATTATTTATATTCCTCATCCGTTACCGGTTCAAGCCAGGTCGTTTTGTTATTTGGCAGATTGGTTTCAATGGAAATATGGGTAAACCAGCTGTCCGGTGCGGCGCCGTGCCAATGCTCAACATTAAGCGGAATACGCACGACATCACCTTTGTGCAAAATCTGAATTTCTTTACCGCGCTCCTGATAACGGCCTTCGCCGGCCAAAACCAACAAAATCTGTCCGCCGTCATGTTCATGCCAGTTGGTACGTGCTCCCGGTTCAAATGTTACGTTGGCAATAGAGGAATTCCAAACATCGTCATTAGCGCTTAAACGTTGTAAATAAGTCTGGCCGGTAAAAAATTTGCCGTACGGATTCGGTTCGCCTTGTCCGAAAATCGTGTCAATTGGTGCTTTTTTCATTTCTTGTGCTCCTGCAATAGTTGAAAATGCCATTAAAATACTGGAAGTTAAAACTAAAAGTTTATTCATGTTTCAAACCTTTCCTATTTAAATGAATTCCGATAAATTTTGACACAGTCGTCATCGCTCAAATCCAGCCGGTCATTATCAAACAAAAAGCCCATGCAGTCTTTGGCGTTGCGTGCCATGGTTAAGAATTCGCTTTCGCTGATGCCGTAATCAGACATTTTAAGTTCATCAACGCCGCAGGCTTTCTGTAAATTTGCCAGAGCCGTGATGAAGTCGGCCGGTTCTTTTGCCTCTTCCATCCCAAGCGCCCGGGCCATTTTAACAAAACGTTCCGGTACGATACCGTTTTCGATAAAGTGGCTGTAATAAGCCTTAGAAATCATAATCAGCCCGGCGCCGTGCGGCAGTTCCTGATGATAAGCCGACAAAGCATGTTCTAAAGAATGCTCGCTGCAGCAGGTTCCGACGCACATCACAAATCCGGACATGGTGTTGGCAAAAGCGGTATGTTCGCGTGCTTCCATATCATTACCGTTTTTAACGGCGCGGGCCAGATAATGTCCGACATTTTCAATCGCGGTTAAGGCAAACATATCGCTCATTAAGTTGGCTTTGTTGGAAATATAAGCTTCAACGCTGTGGAACAGAGCATCAAAACCTTGATAAGCCGTCATTTTTGGCGGAACGGTGGCCATTAATTCCGGATCAACAATGGAAAGTACCGGAAACCCGCCGAAAAAGGCCGTTTTTTCATTGGTTTCGGGGTTGGTAATCACCGCACCGGCATCGGCTTCCGAACCCGTTCCGGCCGTTGTTGTAATGGCAACCAGAGGTAAGGGGGCATTTTTCATCGGTTTCTTTTTACCCTGACCAAACATAATATAATCCCACAAATCACCGTCATTAACTGCCATGCCGGCAATGGCTTTTGAGGCATCCATAACACTGCCGCCGCCTAAAGCCACAACAAAATCACACTTGTTTTCTCTTGCCATCGCCGCACCTTTCATAACCGTGTCTTTCAAAGGATTGGCTTCAACTTTGTCAAACAGCACATAATCGACGCCTGCTTTTTTAAGTTGCTCAATGGTGCGGTCCAAATAACCGTTGGCGCGGGCGGATTTGCCGTTTGAAATAACAAGCAAAGCTTTCTTGCCGGGCAGCGGTTGTTTGTGCAGATTATTCAATTCGCCGCAGCCGAACAAAATATTGACAGGTACGTAAAAATTAAAACTCATGTTTTTTCTCCTTAATTTTCTTTCACCAAGTTAAGAACCGTAATCTCAGACGGTGCCAGGAAACGCATTTGCGGTCCCCATTGGCCGGCACCGTTTGAAACGTAAACAGAAGCATTGTTATCCATCGGATACAATCCGGACAGATATTTATTATGCAGTTTTGTAAAAATATGGAACGGGAAAATTTGTCCGCCGTGCGTGTGTCCGGCAATTTCCAGATCAAAATTATTGGCACCCTTAAAATCTGTCGGCGTATGCGACATCAGCAGGCGGTACTGACCGGGTCTGGCACCGATAAAAGCCTGTTTGATATCGGCATTTTTTCCATAAGTCTGTCCGGTAAAGGTATCAGGAATTCCGGCAAGATAAATTTCGCCCAAAGACACGCCGTCATTTTCCAAAAACTTAAAGCCAAGTTCTTTTAAGGCCAAAACGGTTTCCTGATAACCGGCATAAAATTCATGGTTTCCGGTCACAAAATAAATGCCGTCTTTGGCTTTAAGGTTTTTAAGCAATGCCGTAATGTCGGCAACGCGGGATGTATCATCGTCAATGATGTCACCGGCCAGCAGAATGATATCCGGTTTGAGGGCGTTGGTGCGCGCCACAATATGACGGATTTTATAGGGACATAACACTCTGTGAATATGCAAATCGCTCAAAACAACAATGGTTTTATTCTCTGAAATTTTTTCTGAAGCTATCGTTACATTCTTAACGGCCGGAACTTTAACCCCCTCAAACAAGGCCCAGGCAGCCAGCAGCAGGCTTAAGCCCAGCGTATATAAATCAACCTTTAAGTGACCGTGAAATGAATAAGGGGAAAACCAGCCGGATTTGGCACCGATAAGCCATAAAACATCGCGTATGACCGTCACGGTAAGTAAAATGACGGCACCGATAAAAATAAAATATAAGCCGTAACGGTATACGGGATAGAATTTTCCGAAAATGTTTTCAAAATTGTAGCCGACCAAGAGCGGAATACAGCCGACGACCAAAGCCGGAATTAAAAAACAGATTTTGCTTACGGTTCCGGCATCGGCAAATAAAACATAACGGGCAAATAAAGCCAAAGTTGCCAGACAGCCGAGAAAAGAAGTTGTATAGGCGCAGGTTGACATTTTTATTTTCCTTTCACTGTTTTTAACCGTATCCTGAAAAAATTAAAATACAGTACGGTTTTTCGATTCTGTTCACATCTTAATTCTTAGAGTTAACTCAAGGTCAAGAGTTTTTTGTTGACTTTTAGCAATTTTTTTTATAATTCTTTCAGATAAGAACGGAAAGGATAAGAACAATGGGGACAAATAAGAATCTTTACTTAAATAAAATCCAGTTGCAGGCTGAACTTGACCGTTGTTTAAGCTGCAAAGCCCAACCCTGTATGAAAGCTTGTCCCGTCGGCTGTAACCCGCAGGAATTTATTGCGCTTGCCAAAAGCGGAAAAACGCAGGAAGCGGTACAAAGCATTATGGATAAAAATATATTGGGAGAAACCTGCGGCCTGGTCTGCCCGGATCAGTTCTGCATGAAGGCCTGCACCCGCCGGCATATTGATTTTGCAATTAACATTCCCAAAGTTCAGGCGACGATTTTACAAAACTATCGTCAGAACAAAGAGGCTTTCACGGCGGTTACGGACAATGGTTTAAAAGTTGCGGTCGTTGGTGCCGGACCGGCCGGTTTGTCTGCCGCGGCCGAACTTGCCAGGGCCGGTTGCAAAGTTGACTTGTTTGAAGCCGAAAACAAAATCGGCGGCGCCGTCAACCTGATTCCTGAAGAAAGGCTGCCTCGTGATGTCATTGAAAAAGACTGGTCTTATGTTTTTAATCCGGAACGCGTGACGCTTAAATTAAATACGCCGGTTGACAATCTGTCAGTGTTGGCGGATTCTTATGACTGGGTTGTGGTCTCAACCGGGGAGCATAATGTAACGGAACTTAAAATTCCGGGCGGCGAATATGCACTTTCTTATATAGAATATTTAAAAAATCCGCAAAAATATCAAACAGACGGTCGTGTGGCGGTTGTCGGCGGCGGCAATGTGGCGGTTGACTGTGCTTTAACTGCCAAAGTACAGGGCGCTTCAGGTGTTGAAATGTTTGTGCGCCGGCGTCTGGCAGATATGCGGATTACCGAAGCCGAACATTTGGAGCTTTTGCGCTGCGAAATTGATATATCGCCTTTAACCAGCCCGGTTAAAATTGAACAATCCGGTGATAAATATGTTATGACAATCTGTAAAAACAGGGTTGCCGAGGGCAAAGCCTGTGCTTTAGACAGTACGGAAATTAAACTTCCGGCGTTTGATTTGATAATTAAAGCGGTAGGCAGCCGTGCCGATGAAAAAACCGAACATGAAAAAATTATCTATGCCGGTGATTGCCGGACCGGAGGTTCCACAGTGGTACAAGCGATTGCCTCCGGCCGTGATGCCGCAAGAAAAATTTTGGAAAAAGTAGCTTAAAATAAGAACTGGAAACAAAAAAGGCAGATTTTAATCTGCCTTTTTTATCGTGTTTGAAAACGCCTAAATTTCAATGGCGTAAATGTCTTTGACCCGCCAGCTTTCGCCGTCAGGAACCAAAACGTAAATAATATTACCCTGACATAAGCCGAACCAGTTCCCGTTACAGGTGCTGTCAGTATGAATTTCCACCATATCGGCGGCAACCGGTTTGATTTTTTTAATCTTAAAACTCATCTGCGTCGGCCGGTCTAAAGATTCGTCATCCATAAAGATAAACTTTGGCAGTTTTGACTGCCGGCAGCCGGTAAAATCCGGATTAAGCGTACATTTGACGGCAAATTCAACCGCGCAGGCCATTTCGCTGTTAAGCTGACAGCTTTCCGGAAGAGCAGATACATCATAGGTATAAACTTTGTCTTCAAAAGATGCTGATGACGCGGCGCTTGACGGGGCTGCCGTTGTTTCCTGTTTGTTTTGATAATTATTTTTAAACCAATACAAGCCGGCCAGAATGGCAATAATCAAAACGGCAGAAATCAAAATTTTTTTCCACATATTTTTTATCCTTCCTTAATTTATAAAAAATGATAGCGTAAACCGGCAGTGTATTCGGTCAGATGGTCAAACCGGGAAATTCCGTCCAGCCCGACATAACGCACCAGTGCTCGCAAACTGATGTTTTCATTTAAGTTGTATATCAGCCCGGCGCCGATTCTGTATCCCCAGGCGCTGTTGTTATGGTGCTTGCCGCCGCTTAGTTTTTCATTAAAGACATATTCGCCGATACCGGCCGTGCCGATTAAATCAAATGTGTGATAACAGCCCAAAGGCAGATAGGCGGCAATATCCAGACCGTAAGCACGATAAGAGGTTTTATACTTGCCGCCGTTATATTTTTTTGCGTCCGAACCGGTTTGGGATAAAAACAACTCCGTTCCGAAAAAATCATTGTATTTGGTGCCGAGGTTAACACCAAAGGCATGATAATTCGGGTTCATGCCGCGGGCTGTGGCGTGAACATAACCGTAATCTATACCGGCATAAGGAATATATTGGAACTCTTCGGCCTTAGCCGGTATCGCTGCAAATAATGCGGCAGTCAGGGCAAACGGATATATTTTATGCATATTCTTTAATCCTTTAATTGATTTATAACTTTTTATCATAATAATATCATTAATAAAAAAATAAAGTAAATATTGCAAAAATATTTTGAGTGTCAGTCGTAATTGTGGTATAACTTACAGTATCAGGCAAGGAGGGCAAATGAAAAAATTTTCCAGAATAAATGAGGCCGGCCGGTCAATGATTGAAGCAATCGGTTATATCAGTGTTATGATTACGATAAGCGTTGCAATGGCTGCAGCGGTTAACAGCGGATATTACAAATTTCGTTTAAGCCGCATTAATCAGGAATTGACGGATTTAAAAAAAGTTATCAGCCAGCGTTATGTTGCTGCTGAAAATTATAAAGAAGTTGATATGGAAACCTTAATTGAAGAAAAAATTGCCCCCTGGGATACCCGTGACGGCACCCATTCTTTCAGTGGTGATGTTAAAATCGGAAGCGGCGATGAGCAGGGAAATACGTTTTATATTGAGTTTGATGGTGTTCCCCGTGAGGCCTGCGTGGAGCTTGGCATGCGTCTTTGGCTTGTTAATGATGGGACGGATTTGGATCTTTTAAAAATTAATAATAAAACTTATGCATGGAAATTTTCAAATTCGGTAGATGATTCGGATTATGAACTTCCCGCGAAAGCCGCAGATGTTGCCGAAGGGTGCACAAAAGATTATGGTAACGACATGATTTGGTATTTTAACTAGTTTTATTGTTATAAGATTGAGATTTTGCTTGCAGTTATGGAAATGAGTTGTTAGGTTTCTTACATTAAATCTTTCACTTAAAATTTTAAGGAGAATTAAAATGGTAGATTCAATTGTTCTTCCCCCTGATTATAAACCATCGGCTGATGAAGAATATATGAATGATATGCAGCTTGAATATTTCCGCCAGAAACTTTTGGCTTGGAAAAAGAGTTTGGTTGAACAGTCGCAGGACACTTTAGATGATTTGCGCCAGGGCGGCTTAAATCAGCCCGATGAAATTGATCGTGCTTCGCTTGAAACGGATAAATCACTTGATTTGCGCACCAAAGACCGTGCCCGCAAGCTGATTGCCAAAATCAACGACGCCCTGGAACGGATTGAAGACGGTTCTTATGGTTATTGTGAGGAAACCGGAGAGCCGATAGGTCTGGAACGTTTGGAAGCCCGTCCGATTGCCACCCTTTCGATTGAGGCGCAGGAGCGTCATGAACGGATGGAAAAAACCTACGACGATGAAGCTTAAGCAATTAAAATAAAAGAAAAATGCAGGTAAAAGATTTTATTTTAGCCTCGGGGTCGCCGCAACGTCGGCAGCTTTTGGAACAAATCGGATATACGCCTAAAAAAATAATTCCGGCGGATATTGATGAAAGCTGTTTGAAGTATGAACGGCCGCTGCCGTATGTCAAACGTATGGCCTTGGAAAAGGCCAAAAAAGTGGCATTAGACAATCCGGGGGAAAATGTGCTGGCTTGCGATACGGTGGTAGCCGTAGGTTTAAGAATTATCCATAAATCAAAAACGCCTGAAGAACAGGAAGCGGTCATGAAACTTTTGTCAGGACGCAACCACAAGGTTATCAGTGCAGTATGTCTGGTTGATAAGAACGGCAGAATAAGCAGCCGCTGCGTTACCACGCGCATAACCATGAAAAGGCTGAATGAAGAGGAAATAAGGGAATATATTGCCGGCAAAGAATGGGTCGGCGTTTGCGGTTACAAAATTGAAGGCAGCTTGGCCGGCTTTGTCAAAAAGATAACCGGATCGTATTCAGGTGTCGTCGGCCTGCCTTTATATGAAACCAGAAATTTATTAACGGGAGCTGGAATAAGATGAAAGCAGATACTTTAGTTTATGAAAGAAAAGGGGATAATGTCCGTTTGGCCGCACTTGATGGCGGCAAAATGGCCGAATTGGATGTTTTTGCCGAAAACAAGGCTTCGGAAGGCAATGTTTATTTAGGCAAAATCACACACAAAATGGAACTTGCCAACGGGCATACCGGTTTTATGGTAAATATCGGCGATAGTGAAGATGCCTTCATGAATGCCTATGAGCAGGACTTAAAAGAAGTAAACATGACGGAAGGCCAAAGCGTTGTCGTGCAGGTTACTCAGGAAAAACGTGCCGAAAAAGGCGCCAAAGTGGTGCGCAACATCCAGATTGTCGGCACCACGCTGGTATATCGTCCTTTCCGCATGGGAGTTGATGTTTCATCTAAAATTGAAGACAAAGAGCAGGCCAGGGTTTACCGCTCGGCAGTATGGGAAAACATCACCGGGCAGGAAGGCTGGGCTTTGCGTACGGCTGCGGTTGATTTTCCGGTAGAAGATGTTTTAGAAGAAATGGTCAAGCTTCGCGGCATTTATGAAAATATCAGAATTAAAGCGCGCAATGCTTCGGCACCGGCGCTTTTATATGTGCGTGAAAATCCGTTGTTTGAATATATCCGCCGTTACAAAGACAGTTTAAAGAAAATTGTTGTAAACAATCACAACCTGGAAAAAGAACTGGAAGATTTAATCGGAGCCGATATGGTGGAATATTCGCCCGAGCCGTTTGAAACTTATGGCTTGGAAGATCAGCTTGTCGAAGCTTTAAACCGTACGGTTGAGCTTGCCGGCGGCGGGCGCATTCATATTGAACAAACCCGGGCATGTGTGGCAATTGATGTTGACAGCGGCGATTTGAAATCCGGTGGTGCGGTATCGCATTTAAATGACGCGGCTGCCGTTGAAATTGCCCGCCAAATCCGCCTGAAGAATTTATCCGGCAAAATAGTGGTTGATTTTGCCGGCTCCAGCGAATACCGCTTTATGAAACCGGTGATGGACATCTTAGCAACCGAACTGGCGGATGATCCGTGTCGCGGCCGGGTGGTTGGTTTAAGCCGTGCCGGAAATGTTGAACTTTTACGTCAACGCCGCCGTCCGTCGTTGTTGGATATTTACACCGAAGAATGCCCGACCTGCCAGGGCACGGGCAGGGTGGAAAAATAATGGTCAAATTGCACAAATGCCCGATTTGCGGCAAAGAAACGGACGATGAAAAATATCGTCCGTTCTGTTCCAGGCGCTGTGCGGATGTTGATTTGGGCCGTTGGTTTAACGGCACATACAGTGTGCCGGCAACAGAACTTGATGAAAGCGATTATGAGGATTTGGAACGTGAACTGGCAGAAAATGCCGGGGAAAAAGAAAACGGACCGTTGGAATAAAATATGAATAAACGCCGCTTAAAAAAAGAAAAGGCAGTTTGATACTGCCTTTTCTTTTTTTATTAAGCTGGTTAGATTAGCTCGTTAAACTTTGCTTCAATCTCCTGGCTTAACTTCGCCATATCGGTGTTCTCATCAAACCCGATAGTGTAGATTTTCTTGCCCATTGTCCGGAAAGCGGCAGCGATTGCCTCCCAATTTTCCACACCATTCCTGTTATACAGGATAATTTGCGGAATTTCGGGAAACATCGTCAGCATGATCCAGGTGTGGGTTCCGGCAATACCGACGGAAGCAGCCAATTGATTGTACATGTGATAATACATCTTGTGCTGCACGCCGCGGATACTGAATACTTCCGTATCTTCCGTCATGCCCGGAACATACATATCAAACTCTTTTGCCAGAGCCTGAACCGTTCCTAGATCGTTGACCTTGTGGAAGTGTTGCCCGAGCACCAGATTGCCTTTCCCTTTCAGGAAATTGAATACCTGAGGGTTGAGGCTCTGCTGGGCTGCAGACACACCGCACTCACCATCACTGATAAGCTTTTGCGGCACCATCAGGATATTTTTTTTATCCTTCAGCCCCGCGAATTGCGGCAGATGATCTGTCGGCTCTGTCGGCATCAGATGTGCCTGAGCAAAGTCTGCCCATACTTCGTCTGAGAGTGTACCGGCCTTCAGTTCACCGATAATATCCCAATATTCAACAGCCTCACGGTTGTCGAAAGGGACTTTTACGAGCTTGTCGCTCAAAAAAGAAAGATTGTGGACAATCTTTTCCTGCTCCGCTTCATACTCCTCCTTGGTCTCCTTATTTGGAATCACAAGAACATTAGCGTCAAAAGCATTAGCAAACCCACAAGCCATAATTTCATGTCCGAAGCTCGAACGGACAACAATGTTTTTCTTCATGATAAATATAAAAAATTAAATTAAACATTCATTATTATGAAAAACGGCAGGAAAATCCTGATTTATATAATTTTCATAATAATTTCTTATCAAATGTATTATAACGTTTTTGGCTTTGGATGTCAATAAAAGAGACACAAAAAAACCGGAAGTCTTAACTTCCGGTTTTGCATTTTTTGTCAGACTATTCCAGATAACCGTAAATGCGTTTGGTTTTGCGGTTGTACTTGTATGGAACGAATTGGACTTTTTCCTGTCCTTTGTCAAACTTTTCACATTCGGCAAAAGCCAGAACATTCGGTGCCAGTTCTACCAAGAGATGATCACTGACATGCCCGTGGCTGACGATAACGACCCGTCCTTCATATGTTTCCATTAAAGGGTGCTGCCGCATCCAGATATCATGAGGATGTCTGAAAAGAGGAAGCAAGAATTGTTTGCCGTTCTTAGAAGAACAAAGATATTGTATATAATACCTGTTGTCTTCTTGGAAAATTTGCCTCAAATTGTGATGACGCATCAACCGTAACCGACGACGTGAACACAATGCCTGACGATTGTTATACGCAAATACGACGCGATTGTCTTCTGCATACAGCGTAATAGCTCTGTTGTAATCCATGTACATATAATTATAATTTAAATAATAAAACGATTATTTCAATATATACGCTTTAAGTGTGGTTGTCAAGCCCGGTAATGCTGATTTTTAGGCAAAAAATGCTTGCTTTTTAAAAAACTTATGCTAAAGATAAAACACATTTGTGAAAACGATTCGTTTTCATGGGTGCTAATTGTTTGTTTTAACGTAATTTCGTGGGAGGGCAGCCATGCTCTTGATAACCACGAAACCTAAAAAAAAGAGGTATGAAAAATGGCTAAGTCTAAAAAGAAAATTTTAGGTTTAATCAAGCTTCAGATCGCTGCAGGCAAAGCCAACCCGTCTCCTCCGGTTGGTCCTGCTCTGGGTCAGAAAGGCTTGAATATTATGGAATTTTGCAAAGCTTTCAATGCGGCAACCCAGAAAATGGAACCGGGAATTCCTGTTCCGGTTGTCATTACGGCATATGAAGATAAGAGCTTTACTTTTATCACCAAACTGCCGCCGGTTTCCTACTACATCAAAAAAGCGGCTAATGTTCAGTCTGCTTCCAAGGAACCGGGAAAAACCTTTGCCGGTCAGATAACGCTTGCCCAGGTTAAAGAAATTGCCGAAGCCAAAATGCCGGATTTGAACTGCTCGACGGTTGAATCTGCAATGAATATGGTTAAAGGCCAGGCTGTTTCAATGGGTATTAAGGTAGTGGAGTAAGACAATGGCAGGAAAAAGAATTGTAAACGCATATAAAAACCTGGATAAAAATCAGGCATATGCATTAAAAGACGCCATTAAACTGGTTAAAGAAAATGCAACTGCCAAGTTTGATGAAACGATTGATTTGGCAATTAATCTGGGTGTTGACCCGAAGTATGCCGACCAGATGGTCAGAGGCGTTTGCCAGTTGCCGCACGGTAATGGCAAAACTGTCCGCGTTGCCGTATTTGCTCAGGGTGAAAAAGCTGATGAAGCCAAAGCAGCCGGTGCAGATGTTGTCGGTGCCGAAAATCTGGTTGATTCGATTTTGGCCGGTAAAATCGACTTTGACCGTTGCATTGCCACACCGGATATGATGGGAATGGCCGGACGTGTGGCCAGAGTCTTAGGTCCGAAAGGCTTAATGCCGAACCCGAAACTTGGTACGGTCACGACCGATGTTGCTACTGCCGTTCAAAAGGCTAAAGCCGGTGAAGTTCAGTACCGGGTTGAGAAAAACGGTATTGTTCATGCCGGTATTGCCAAAGCATCGTTTAGCGAAGATAAAATTTATGATAACGCCAAAATGTTTATCGAAACCATTATCAAAGCTAAACCGCAATCCTTAAAAGGCACGTATTTAAAGAAAATTTCTTTAAGTTCGACCATGGGTATCGGCGTTAAAGTTGACAGCCAGGCGCTGTAAAATCTTGAATAAAAACCTTAAAAAGCACCGCTAATATATTGGCGGTGCTTTTCTATTGTGTGAATTGTAAGGTTTTGACTTTTAATATCAAATATGTCTTGTAAGCCAACCGTCCAAATATTCTGACCATTGAGGTGTCCCCATTTCCGTGAAAAATTCTCGCAAAAAAGCCACTAAAAAATCATGACGTTCTTGAGCCATTTTCTTTGCAGTTTGGGTTTGCATGGTATTTTTTAATTTCAGCAACTTGTCAAAAAAATGATTGATGCACGGATCTTGTGCTTGTTTGTACTGTTCAAGCGTCTGGTTTTCATCTGGAAAAAAATCAGGCTTAAATAATGGCCGATGTTTAGCCGTGTTATAAGCAATTGTGCGGCAAATGCCAATAGCACCGATGGCATCAAGCTTGTCAGCGTCAGAAAGGACCATCTGTTCAAGCGTGTCAAATTTAGGGTTGGCGCCTGATTTGGAAAAACCGATAGCATCAATTGTCGTTAAGATTTGTTGTATTTTGTTCTCAGGCAAGTTGAGCGTATGTAAAAAATTGTTAGCGCGCTGACCGTCGGGATTGATTTTATAATCATCCACATCGTGTAAAAGGGCTGCCATCAATACCACAAAGGCGTCAGCTTCTTTTTCATAAGATAAAATTTTTTCAGCATTATGATAGACGCGTTCAATATGGTCAACACCATGGCCGGAAGATTCTTTTTCCATGATTTGCTTAACAAATTGATAAGTTTTTTCAAGCATAAGAAACCTCATATACATATTGCATTGTCTGAAGTATAAAATTTCGCCCAAACAAGTCAAGTTTTTCTTGACATATCCTGATTTTGTATATATAAGACACTTGCTTGAACAGATACAATGCATCTGTTCGCACTGTCCAAGACCGTAGGCGGCCGCTAAAAAGCAAATAGGAGTGCTTTGGCCTTAATTTCCTGCGCAGACGGAGCAATCACGATTTTTTTTAATCATTTTTTCTCCCGGACAGGTTTAGGTGCCATATGAAAGGTTTAAAACAAACCCGGAATATGGTTGTAGTAAAACAATATTGTCAGAAATGATAATATTTTAATTGGAGACAATAAGTGAACCGCGATGAAAAGAAACAACTCCTGGATGAACTGCACGGGTTGTTTGCAAGTTCTGAAGTAATTGTCATTTCCCATTATAAAGGGTTGACGGTTGCCGAAGTTTCGGAACTGCGTAACAATATCCGCAAAGCAGGCGCCGGGTTCAGAGTTACCAAAAACCGGATTACGAAACTGGCTCTTAAAGATACCAAGTTTGAAGGCTTGGCAGATTTGTTTACCGGCCCGACGGCAATTGCCTTCGCCAGTGATCCTGTCTCAGCTTGCAAAGCTTGTGTTGAATTCGCAAAGAACAATGAAAAATTGATTATTGTCGGCGGCGCCATGTCTACAGGCGTTTTAAGCGTTGATGAAATCAAACGTTTGGCTACCATTCCGTCTATGGACGAACTGCGTGCCAAGATCATTGGTCTGCTTCAGGCTCCGGCCGCTCAGTTGGCAAGAGTTACCAAAGCATACAGCGAAAAAGAAGCTGCTTAAGGTTTTAAGTAATTTATTGAAATTTAATTTTAAACTTAGTTTTATTTTAATTGGAGAAAAAAAATGGCAGATTTAGCCAAATTAGTAGATGAATTGTCAGCTTTGACCGTTATGGAAGCTGCTGACTTGTCCAAAATGTTAGAAGAAAAATGGGGTGTTTCCGCCGCTGCTGCCGTTGCAGTTGCTGCCGGTGGTGCTGCTGCCGGTGCCGCTGCTGCTGAAGAAAAAGATGAATTTGATGTTATCTTGGCAGAAGCCGGTGCAAACAAAATCAATGTTATTAAAGAAATCAGAGCTATTACGCAGTTAGGTTTGAAGGAAGCCAAAGATTTGGTTGACGGCGCTCCGAAGACTGTTAAAGAAGGCGTTGCCAAGGCTGAAGCTGAAGAAATTAAAGCTAAACTTGAAGCCGCTGGCGCCAAAGTTGAATTGAAGTAATTTCTTTATCAACATTTAATTAAAAAGGCCCGCTTGTAAAAGCGGGTCTTTTAATATATTATCCAGATATGGAGATTTGGGATTGTTTTTAAATAAAATCAGATACTTTTAATCCATTCCCGGACGGATGGATTTTCAATAGTTTGGAAAGCCTCATCAATAAATGCCTCAATCAGCATCTGCCGGGCTTCTTCTGCGCCGATGCCGCGCGATTGCAGATAAAACAGCTGTTCGGCATCCAGCTCGCCGCAGGCAGCACCATGTGAACATTTGACATCATCGGCAAAAATTTCCAGTTCCGGTTTAATATCCACTTCGGCATCATCGCTTAACAACAATGCCCTGTGCAGCTGGTTTCCTTCTATTTGTTGTGCTTTTGGGGCAATATGGATTTTCCCTTGAAAGACGCCCTTAGCTTGTCCGCCGACCACACCTTTAATGAGTTGTCCGGAAAGGGTATGCGGCGCCAGATGTTCAACATCGGTTGTGGTATCAAGCGTTGCCCAGCCGTTCATCATATAGACGGCATTAACATTCGTTTTGGCATCAGGTTCCTGTAAAACAACATGTGTTTCCCGCCGTGCCAAATCAGCGCCTTTTTGCAGGCAAAAACTTTCAAAATGTCCGTTTTCTTTAACTTTAACAGCCGTTAAGGCAATGTGCACGGCTTTAAATGCCTCGTTTTGGACGGCATAATGCCGGAGTTTGGCATTCCGGCCGATATAAATTTCATGAACGATATTGTTAAAATATTCGGACTTTGGCGCACCGGAATAATGGTAATATTCAATCATCTCTGCTTGAGCGCCGGTTTCCAAAACAATCAGGTTGCGCAGGCAGGCAAAGCGTTTAAGCCCGCCGGAAGTGTGGTAAAGAAAAGCAATCGGCTTATCAAGTACGATGTCCCGGCCGATACGCAAGAAAATTCCCTGTTCCAGATAAGCGGTATTAAGTGCGGCAAAGGGGAATTTATCCATATCAAAACTTTTGTTCAGCAAATGAAAAATATCAGGATCATCAAAGGCTTCCGTTAAGGGAAGGGCTTCCACGCCTTCCGGCAGATGAAAATGGTCGTTTTGAAGTTTACCGTTGCAAAAACGGATTTCATAAGCATCAAAGGGAAGGGAGAAACTTTGGTCGGTGCAACAGCAGGTTTGATGTTGTTTGCACGAACATTTGGAAACTTTTGTTTCTTCAATCACAAAATCATTACCGGTTAGCGTCCGCACCCGGGTATATTTCCAAGCCTCGGTTTTAGGCGTCGGTAATCCTTGGCTTAAAAAAGAATTCCGCCCCTTTTCGCGAAGAGCTTCCAGCTTGGGTAAATCATGACCTCTAAGTTTTATGTCCTGAATTAAACCGCCCATAATTTATGCCTTGTCCCTGATAAATTCGGCATAGCCTTTTTCTTCCAATTCCAGTGCCAAATTTTTGTCGCCGGATTTAACAATATGTCCGTTAGCAAAAACATGTACGAAATCCGGAATAATGTAGTTCAAAAGGCGCTGATAATGCGTGATGACCAGCATGGAGCGTTTGCCGTCTCTTAAGGAATTAACCCCTCCGGCCACGACTTTTAAGGCATCAATATCCAGCCCGGAATCGGCTTCGTCCAAAATGGCCATATCCGGTTTTAAAACGGCCATCTGCAAGGTTTCCATTCGTTTTTTCTCACCGCCGGAAAAACCGACATTGACCGGCCGTTTGAGCATTTCAGCATCAATGCCGAGATTTTTACCGGTTTCCCGCACCATTTTGATAAAAGCCATCGTGTCAAGTTCCGACTCATGGTTGTGCTTACGGATGGCATTTACGGCATGTTTTAGGAAAGCGGTTGTCGGGACACCGGGAATTTCTACCGGATACTGCATAATCAAGAACAAACCTTCGCGGGCGCGTTCCTCAATGCTCATGCTTATCAAATCCCGGCCTTTGAATTTTATGCTTCCGGAAGTAATCTCGTAACCCGGTTTCCCGCATAAAACATAGGAAAGGGTTGATTTTCCGGCGCCGTTCGGTCCCATAATGGCATGAACTTCACCTTCGTTGATGGTCAGGTTAAAGTCTTTGATAATTTCTTTATCACCCGCGCGGGCGCATAAATCTTCAATTTCCAGAAGCGGTGTTGTCATGTGTTTTTTCCCATTCTTCCAAACGTTGCCGGATTTTTTCCAGTTTTGAGGTTTTATATTCTTCTACCTTGGTGCCGATATGATAGCAGCATTTAAGTTGCTCAAGCATAATTTCCACATCGGCGGTTTCTTCAACCAGCTGGTCAAGATTGTCTTTTTTGCGGTTAATGTTTTTCAAAATTTCTTTGGTGAGTTCACTCATCTCTTCGATGACCTGCAGCATTTGCGGTTCTTTACCCCAGGTTTTAAGGGCTTTTTCATATATATTCATTATCCGATACTCCCTTCAAGCGAAATATTAATCAGTTTGGCAGCCTCAATGGCAAATTCCATCGGCAGCTGTTGCATGACTTCTTTACAAAAACCGTTGACAATCAGACTGACAGCCTCTTCTTCGCCGATACCGCGCTGCTTGCAGTAAAACAACTGCTCGTCGCTGATTTTTGAGGTGGTGGCTTCATGTTCCAATATGGCACTGCGGCTGCGGTTTTCGACATACGGAACGGTATGAGAACCGCAGGTTGAACCAATAAGCAAACTGTCACATTGCGAATAATTTCGGGCATTGTCGGCATTGGGCGCCACTTTGACCAGTCCGCGGTAAGTCTGATTGGAAAAACCGGCCGAAATTCCTTTGGAAATAATTTTGGAACGGGTGTTTTTGCCGATATGAATCATTTTGGTGCCGGTGTCTGCCTGCTGATAGTTGTTGGTAATGGCAACCGAATAAAATTCACCGCAGGAATTATTACCCTGTAAAATACAGGACGGATATTTCCAGGTTACGGCCGAACCGGTTTCAACCTGCGTCCAAGAAACTTTTGCATTATCACCGCGGCACGCTGCCCGTTTGGTTACAAAATTGTAAACCCCGCCTTTGCCGTCTTTATCGCCCGGATACCAGTTTTGGACGGTGGAGTATTTAACTTCGGCGTCTTTTAAGACCACAATTTCGACAATTGCCGCATGAAGCTGGTTTTCATCGCGCTGCGGTGCCGTGCACCCTTCCAGATAAGAAACATAACTGCCCTCGTCGGCAATAATCAGCGTGCGTTCGAACTGTCCGGTATTTTGGGCATTAATCCGGAAATAGGTTGACAGCTCCATCGGGCATTTAATCCCTTTGGGGATATAAACAAATGATCCGTCGGTAAAAACGGCTGAATTTAAACAGGCAAAGAAATTGTCGGTATAGGGAACGACCGAGCCCAGATATTTTTGCACCAGTTCAGGATGATTTTTAACGGCTTCCGAGATTGAACAAAAAATAATTCCCTGTTCGGCCAGTTTGGCACGATAGGTGGTTGCGACCGAAACACTGTCAAATACGGCATCAACCGCGACGACACCTGCTAAGACTTCCTGTTCTTTTAAGGGAATGCCGAGCTTGCTGTATGTATCCAAAAGTTGAGGGTCAACCTCGTTTAAGCTTTTGGGGGCTGCTTTTTGTTTGGGTGCGGCATAATAAAACAAATCCTGATAATTAATTTTATCATAAGTTAATTTTGCCCATGTCGGCTCTTTCATATTAAGCCAAAACCTGTAAGCGGCAAGCCTTTTTTCCAACAGCCATTCAGGTTCGCCTTTTTTTTGGGAAATCAGCCGGATAATATCTTCATTTAAACCTTTAGGCGCAGTTTCGGACTCAATATCGGTCACGAAACCGTATTTGTATTTATCGCCGCTTTCATCAATGATTTCAGGTTTTTCAGCCATTTATTCCCTCATAAATTTGAAACCTCTTCAGCATAAGCAAATGTTTGTTTAAAATCAAGGTCTTTTAACGAATATTTAGCTTTTTTGGAGTGATACTGATTTATTAACAGAAGGAGGATAATGCTTAAATCTTTTTTGAAAGCGGCGGCAATATGCCTGATATTAAACGGCTGTTATTTTTCAAATGACGGTATCAGGCTGATTAACCGTGATACATTGTTCGGGACGCCGCCCTCAATGGTCCGGGTGGAAAAGGGTGATACGCTTTACAGCATTTCCCGCCGCTACAGCATTCCGCTGAAAGATTTAATTCAGATTAACGGTCTTCGTCCGCCTTATACGTTAAAGGTCGGCCAAACGCTGCGATTGCCGTCGACCCAGTACCATATCGTTAAAAAAGGCGATACGCTTTACAGCGTTTCCCGCCAATACAATGTCGATTTAACCACTTTGAGCCGGGTTAATGATTTGCAGCCGCCTTATACATTGCATGTCGGACAAAAACTGTTGCTTTCCGGAACAATTTCCGGTAACAGCCGCAGCTATCAGGCCGCTCAGGATAAAAAAGCAAGCGTATCATCTGCTTCTAAAAGCAAAACGGCGCAGACTTCCGGGAAAAAGCAAGCGCCAAAAAAGGTTTCTTCAACCCCTTACACACCGCCCAAAAACCGTACGGCAAAATTTTTATGGCCGGTCAAAGGAACGGTTGTGTCTAACTTCGGCGTCATCGGCAAAGGCCGAAAAAATGACGGTATTAATATCAAAGCGGCCCGCGGAACAGATGTTAAAGCCGCAGACAAAGGAACGGTTGCATACGCCGGCAACGAGCTTAAAGGTTTCGGCAATCTGATACTTATCAAGCACACGGATGGCTGGATAACCGCATATGCCCATAATGACAAGCTTCTGGTCAAAAAAGGTCAAAAAGTGATTAAAGGTGAAAAAATTGCTACCGTCGGCAGCACCGGCAGTGTTGACAGCCCGCAGCTGCACTTTGAAGTCCGGGCCGGTAAAAAAGCGGTTGACCCGCGCAAATATCTTCCTTAAACCGGATTTTAGATAAAATAGTTGTTAAAGACTTGGTATTTTAATGTTGTATCAGGGAATTTTTGTTGTATATTCTTTGCAGTTAAAATGTATTTAAGGAGAAAATAATGTTTATCAGCGAAGCTTGGGCTCAGGCGGCAGCGCCGGTCAGTACGGGAAGTTCTGTTGCCGGAACGGTAATCCAGCTGGTATTGATTCTGCTGGTGTTTTATCTGTTGCTTATTCGTCCGCAGCAAAAAAAGATGAAACAGCATGAAGCGGAATTAAAAGCCATTAAAGTCGGGGACGAGATTGTTACCGGCGGCGGCATATATGCCAAAGTCAGAAAAATCGACGGTGATGACATAACAGCTGAAATTGCCAAAGGGGTTGAAGTCAAAATGTACCGCTACATGATTCGAGAAGTTTTAAAGCCGGAAACGGCCAACGAAAACAAAGCTGTGAAAAAACATTAAAAACAGGGTTTAAGAAAAATGTATAAATTATCCAAAGAAAGAGTTTTGATTATTCTGGCCATTTGTCTGGTCGGAATTTTCTTTGCCGTCCCGAATTTCCTGCCGCAAAACATGAAATTGCCGTCATGGTGGCAGCCGGTCAGTCTGGGGCTTGATTTGCAGGGCGGTTCGAATCTGCTGTTGCAGGTTGATTTTGATAATGTCATGAAAGAGCGGATGTCCACGATTGAGGATTCTGCCCGTCAGACTTTACGCGAACATCGTATCCGTTATCAAAAATTAACAGCCGGCGCAGACAGTGTCAAAGTTGAGATTGAAAATGCCGGTTCACGCAATCAGGCAATGGGTTATTTTAAGAAACTGGATGATGGTTTGGTTGTGACGGCCGGAGAAGGTGGTGTGGTTGAAATTAAATATTCTGATCAGGCGCTTGCCCAGCTTAAGGCCAAAGTGGTAGAACAGTCCATTGAAATTGTCCGCCGCCGTATTGATGAGTTGGGTACCAAAGAGCCGGTTATTCAAAGCCAGGGTTCAGACCGTATTGTCGTGCAGCTTCCGGGCATTCAAAATCCGGAAGAGGTCAAAAATCTTTTGGGCAAAACCGCCAAGATGTCTTTCCACCTGGTTGACGACCGTACCAATGCCGCTGATGCCAAAAGGGGAAAATTAAGCAGTTCCTCCCGCGTGGTTAACGGGGTTGACGGTGGTCAATATGTCATTGGTCGCAAACCGGTTGTCGGTGGTGAAAACTTAACCGATGCCACGGTCAGTTTCCAAGACGGAGCCCCGGTGGTAAGCTTTAAGTTTAATACGGTCGGCGGGCGTAAATTCGGCGAAGTAACCAAAGACAACATCGGTCGTCAGCTGGCAATCGTTTTAGACGATGAAGTTATTTCTGCACCGGTTATTCAGTCAGCCATTATGGGCGGCAGCGGCGTTATTACCGGAAATTTCACTTCCGAGGAAGCTAATGACTTGGCCTTGTTGTTGCGTTCCGGTGCTTTGCCGGCACCGTTGGAAGTGCTGGAAGAAAGAACGGTCGGCGCCGGTTTAGGTGCGGATTCTATTGAAGCAGGCATCATAGCATCGGTTATCGGTCTGATTGCCGTTGTGGTATTCATGGTTGCCGCTTATGGCCTGTTTGGTATCTTTACCACGGTTTCGGTTTTTACCAACTTGTTCCTGTTGCTTGGTGCAATGAGCGTTATCGGTACGACGCTGACTCTTCCGGGCATTGCCGGTATTATCTTAACGATTGGCATGGCGGTTGATTCCAATGTGCTGATTTTTGAACGCATGCGCGAAGAGGTTAAAAACGGCCGTTCGCCGAAAGATGCCGCGGAAGCCGGCTTTACCGAAGCCTGGGCGACGATTGTCGATTCCAACTTAACAACTTTGGTTGCCGCGGTTGTATTGTTCTGGTTTGGTACCGGTCCGGTCAGAGGCTTTGCCGTAACGCTGGCTATTGGTATTGCCACATCCATGTTTACTTCGGTAACTGTCACCCGGTTGATTATTGCCGGTTGGATGAAAAAAACCAAACCGACCAAATTGCCGATTTAATGATTTGATATAAGGATGAATGAAAATGAGAATTTTTAGCTGGGTGACAAAAGATACAAACATTGATTTTATGCGGGGAAGAAAATATACCTATCTTCTTTCCATCGTTATGGTGCTTTTGTCCTGTTACTGGATTGCATTTAAAGGGTTTAATTACGGGATTGACTTTTCCGGCGGTATATTAATGGAAATCAAAAGCGAAAATAAAATTAATCCTGAGGATATACGCCGTACGCTTTCCGGTGTCAGTCTTGATGATTTGACATTACAAACCATCGGAGATACGGGGGATGAGCTGATGATACGTGCCCAGGCTGAAAATGCTGATGAAGAAAGTCAGCGTTTGGCTGTGGCTGAAATTAAAGAAGCTCTGGGAACCGGTTACGAATACCGCCGGGTGGAATCCGTCGGGCCTCAAGTCGGGGATGAATTGAAACGTGCCGGTGTTATTGCCTCACTGATTGCCGTACTCGGAATTTGTGCATATATCTGGTTTAGGTTTGAGTGGCAGTTTGCCTTAGGCGCGTTGTTGGGATTGTTCCATGACTTGCTGATTACGGTTGGTTTATTGTCTTTCTTTGACTTTGATTTCAGTCTGACAACCGTTGCTGCAATTCTGACACTGGCTGGTTATTCGGTTAACGATACGGTTGTTACCTATGACCGCATCCGTGAAAACCTGCGCAAATATAAGAAAATGCCCCAGTATGATTTGATAAATAAGAGCTTAAACGATATTTTGTCGCGTACGATTTTAACCGGTTTTACAACCATGTTTGCCGCCGCTGCGTTGTTTATTTTTGGCGGCGACACGTTGCGCAGCTTTTCGTTTACCATTTTATGGGGTGTCATTGTCGGAACATATTCTTCCATTTATGTTTCTGCCGTTTTCTTAAATATTTTTGATTTAAGGAAAACACAGGAAGTCAGAATGCAGGATGTCAATCCGTTCGGCAACGCCTAGAAGAGCGTTAAGCAACAAAAAAAGCGGCGTTTGCCGCTTTTTTTGTTGCCTGATAATATTATAAAATCGGGAATACCGCATAAACACCGCAATTGTTTTTATCGCATTTTTCACAAAGTGAATTCATTGTGCTGATGTCAAGCTGATGAATTTTTTTATAATTATCAGGAGAACTATCGCCATACCACCATTCTTGTTGATTCATATCTTCGGAAGTGGTGGAGTTAATTCCAATCGCCCACAGTTCGGCCGCGTACCCCTTAAAACTTTCCAAGATATTACGGCAAATGGTGTGGTTTTGATCGTTTCGTCCCGTAAATAAAAATAAAAAATAAAATGCGTTTCCGCCACTTGAACGAGCCAGTTCCACCGGTGTGTCAAACACATCATAGATATAATAGTTTTCGTTACGTTTCAGCATTTCGGGCGGTAAGGCATTGAGCTTTCGAAACAACGAAACGACGGATTCGTTGTTTTTCAACGTTGAAAGAACCGATTTGTATTCAATCAAAGCCATCATGATTTGATTGATTTGCTCGCTTTGCTTGTTGAGCTTGTATTTCAGCATGGCTTTGGAATATCCGGTCATCGCCCCGACGGAAAGCACACCTATGATTGCCAGCACCCCGAGCATCTCGACCATGGAACGACCACATAACGGCACATCTGCTTGCCTTCTTTTCTCTCGTGCACTCATTTTGTATACGTCGCTCAAACAAGGCTGCGTATCTGCACCATTCTTCGGTCGTTCGTTTCTACCATTTTTCCGCATTATTTTCTCCTAAAAAAAGCAAAAGAATACCTATTTTCCCGATATTCTAAACCGTTTTTTTTTTTTGCAACTTTAAAGTAAGGGGCGGGGAAATATACTCCGGCACCGACTTTGTCACTCCTATGAGCGGGCTTTAGTCCGCGAATATCAGGAGTCCAAAAGAATAAGGCTTGGATGTTTGATTTATGGATGCCTAGTACTCAGTGCTACAGCACTTCGTAGGCATGACAACTTTGTGCCGGCACCCATCCTGTCACCGCTTAAGAGCTGGCATGCCCGCGAATACCAGGGGTCCGAAAAGGGTAAGGCATGAATATTTGACCTTATGTTCACTTCGCTGATATACATAAAAAAAACCGCCCGGGTCGGGCGGTTATTTTACAGCAATCTCAAGATGTTCTTGACAAACATCGGAATAAACTCCGGATGATGTCCCCAGGCCTTCTTGTAGGCATCAATGACCTTGGCTGCAATTTTTAAGAAATCGCATTTCTGGTCTATGTCCATGGCACGCCAGAGCAAAGGAAATTCTTTTTTGTCAGGAAAAATAGGCACAAATAAATTATTGTATAGTTTTTCCTCCGGTTGTTTATTTATCAGCAACCCATCCAAAATACTTTGAATTCTATTCTGTTTCCGTTCAGAAAAGAATGAATTAATTTTATTCTTTTGCCAATCCATAATATATAGTTTTAATAATACTTATGCATTAGGCAAAATAGCATCGATGAAAATTTTTGTCAACATTTTGTTGCAAATAAAAAAACGGCAGAATAAAAATCTGCCGCCTGATATAAAAGGAAATAATTTAACGTTCAAGTTTTTTGTATTTTAGCCGATGCGGCCGACATGCTTCTTCACCAAGGCGCCGCCGTTTATCTTTTTCATATTCCTCAAAATTTCCCTCAAACCATTCGACATGGCCCTCGTCTTCATAGGCCAGGATATGCGTGGCCAGACGATCTAAAAACCACCGGTCATGTGAGGTAACAAGAACACAGCCCGGATAATTCATAATACCTTCTTCCAATGAACGCAGGGTATCCACATCCAAGTCATTGGTCGGTTCATCAAGTAAAATAACATTGGCGCCTTTTTTAAGCATCTTGGCCAGATGCACACGGTTGCGCTCGCCGCCGGAAAGCTGACCGACTTTTTTTTGCTGGTCAGAACCCTTGAAATTAAACTGTCCGACATAAGCGCGCGAGGGCATTTGCTTTTTGCCGAGTTCAATAATATCCAATCCGTCGGAAATTTCTTCCCAGACGGTTTTATCAGGGTTAAGTTCGTCTCTGGATTGGTCGACATAGCCCAAATCAACAGTTTCGCCGATTCTGATTTCACCACTGTCCGGTTTTTCAGCGCCCGTAATCATTTTAAATAAAGTCGTTTTACCGGCACCGTTCGGACCGATAATACCGACAATCGCCCCCTTGGGAATTTTAAATGACAAATCATCAATTAAAATACGGTCGCCGAAGGCTTTGCTGATATGGTTGGCTTCAATCACCAAATCGCCTAAGCGGTCAGTCATCGGAATGTTAATGTAGGCATGCGTAATTTTATCCTTTGTCGCCTGTGACAGCAATTCATCGTACGCATTAATACGCGCTTTGGATTTTGCCTGGCGTGCTTTGGGATTTTTTTGAATCCACTCCAGTTCATTGGCAAGAATTTTCTGCCGGGCACTTTCCTCACGCGCCTCTTGTTCCAGGCGTTTTTGTTTCTGTTCAAGCCAGGAAGAGTAGTTACCTTCATAAGGAATGCCTTGCCCGCGGTCAAGTTCCAGAATCCAGCCGGTAACATTATCTAAGAAATAACGGTCGTGCGTAACCATGACAACCGTACCTTTATAGTCTTTAAGATACTGTTCAAGCCAGGCAACCGATTCGGCGTCCAGATGGTTGGTCGGTTCGTCAAGCAACAATAAATCCGGTTTTTGCAAGAGCAGGCGGCATAACGCCACACGGCGTTTTTCGCCGCCGGATAATTTGGTAACGTCGGCTTCAGCCGGCGGACAACGCAAAGCATCTAAGGCAATCTGGATGGTACGTTCCAAATCCCATCCGTTGCAGGCATCGATTTTTTCCTGCAGTTCTGCCTGTTTTTCAATCAGGGCGTTCATTTCGTCATCACTCATCGGTTCGGCAAATTTTGCCGAAACCTCTTCAAATTCTTTTAACAGATTACGAATTTCGCCAACGCCGTCCATTACGTTTTCCATCACATTTTTATGGGGATCAAGTTTAGGCTCTTGTTCCAGATATCCGATTTTGACCCCGTCGGCGGCCCAGGCTTCGCCGTTAAAATCTTTATCAACACCTGCCATAATTTTCAAAAGGGTTGATTTACCGGCGCCGTTTACGCCCAAAACACCGATTTTGGCACCTGGTAAAAAGGAAAGGGTAATTCCCTTAAACAGCTCTTTGCCGCCCGGAAAAACTTTGGTTAAATTCTGCATGACAAAAACATATTGATATGCCGCCATGTATATCCTCCTGATAAAAGTTGATTTATGTGTTCAAGTTAAAAGCCATCCTGCATCTGCCGCTCGCGAAGAGCTTTCTGATATGCCGGATCATTATGGATTTTGCGGGTTTGTTCGGTATAAAGTTTGATATATTTATCCCGGATTCCGGGTTCTTTTTTATAAACCTGGGTAGCATCATAAGCATGCCGGGGGGTTATAATCGTGCCGTCGGGCATTTTGATTGTACCGTTGCCGTATAGTGTTGCTTTGAAAATTTCTTGTTTGTCAAAGATATTGGCAATGGAACGGCAGTCATAAAATCCGTCTTTGATTTTCGAGATAAAAGCATTTACTTTGTATTCGTTATAGGCTTCCATACCTTTGGCCTGTTCGGCATCGGAAGCCGCTTTGGAAATCATAATGGCCCGGGCTAAGAGCTCAAACGTATCATATTTGGAAGCCTGACAGGCAAGTCCCTGGCCGGATACCGATCCCAAAGACTGCATTTCTTCAATATAACTTATTTTTTGTGCCGAAACCGGTGCGGACAGAATACTAAAGGTCAGCAAAAAGAACAAAACTGATATTTTCATAACATCTCCATATTTTCAAATTAGACTTATTATAAGAAAAAGAAGTAAAAAAGCAACTGATTTAAAATTTTTAGAGAATTTATAAAATTTAAGTTGACATTTCAAGTTATTTAGCATAAGTTGCGCTCAACTGTAATGAGAAGGAATCAAAAAAATGAAATGCTATAGTTCTTTAAAATCAAAAAAAGTCCGCGATAAGGATTGCAAGCTGGTCCGTCGCAAAGGCCGGGTTTATGTTATTAACAAGAAAAACCCGAAAATGAAATGCCGTCAGGGATAATTTTTTAATCATGGCATAATTTAGCTCCTTATGTTATGTTAAAACAAAACCGTTCATTAAAAAATGAACGGTTTTTTTTGTATGAGATAATATGCTTAAGCAATTTCTTTAAGCAAAAGCGAGAGATTGGTAATAAACAATTTAACCGAAATGGCAAGCAAAATGATACCAAACAGTTTCTGCATAACATAAATAACGCCAGGATTTAGAACTTTTTCAAAATTTTTGGCCAGCTTGATGACGACATAAACAACAATCATGTTAAGCAAAACAGCAAGCAGAATATTAATATCGGCAAACTGGGCGCGGATGGAAAGCAATGTTGTCATGGAACCGGCGCCGACAATTAACGGAAAAACAATCGGAGTAATTGTAGCATCTTTCGGTAAATCAGGGCTGTCGCGAAAAATCTGGATATCCAAAATCATTTCCAGAGCCATGACGAAAATAATAATGGCGCCGGCGACGGCAAAAGATGAAATATCCAGATTAAATAACCTTAAAAAAGCCTCTCCGACGTAGAAAAAACCGATGAAAGCAAACAGGGAAATAACGCTTGCCCGCAATGCACTGACGATTTTACCTTTTTTTTTAAGGCTAATAATAATCGGAGTCGTTCCCAAAATATCAATAATAGCAAACAAAACCACAAATGAACTTAAAAATTCACGCCAGTTCAAAAGTTCCAACATACCAAACCTCCATGAAAATTAAAAAAAGATATTGTGTTTGTATCACCGATTTTTTATCGGTCAAGATATATTTACAGATATTTATTAAAAAAAACTTGAAAAATAATTATTTGCATGTATAAATCAATCAGTCTTAAAGCAATTGACGGGGTGTGCCGTTTTAAGATATTAACAATCACACAAGTCCGCCTCTGAAGAGTTGAGGGTCTGGCATTTTTTTGAAAATTTAATTTATATGACAAATACAGAATATACAGCTCCTGAATCAACTGAAAATTTTGAAGAATTGCTCAATGAACAATTCGGCGGCAAGGGTATTGTCGGTTCAGTTGTCAAAGGAACAATCATTAATTTAAGCGACGACTATGTAACGGTTGATGTCGGTTTAAAATCAGAAGGCCGCATTCCGTTGCGTGAATTCGGTCAGAATCCGGAATTAAAAGTCGGAGATCAGGTCGAGGTTTTGGTTGACCGTTATGAAGATAAAGACGGAAACATTGTTCTTTCCCGTGAAAAGGCACGTCGAGAAGAAGCCTGGGCCGAGCTGGAAGCGGCAATGAATGCCGGCCAGCGTGTTAACGGTATTATCTTCGGCCGGGTTAAAGGCGGCTTCACCGTTGATTTAAATGGTGCAATTGCCTTCCTGCCGGGTTCGCAGATTGATATTCGTCCGATTCGTGATATTACGCCGTTAATGGGTATTTCCCAGCCGTTCCAGATTTTGAAAATGGATCGTTTGAGAGGAAACATTGTTGTTTCCCGCCGTGTTGTGCTGGAAGAAACCAGAGCCGAAGCCCGTGCCGAACTGATTGACACCATCAAAGAAGGTGCCGTTTTGGATGGTATTGTCAAAAACATTACCGATTACGGTGCATTTATTGATTTGGGCGGTGTTGATGGTTTGTTGCACGTTACCGATATTTCCTGGAAGCGTATTAATCATCCGGCCGAAGTCTTGTCTGTCGGTCAGACGGTAAAAGTTCAGGTTATCAAATTTAATGAAGATACCCAGAGAATAAGCCTTGGTATGAAACAACTTGAAAATGACCCGTGGCAGGCTGTTGCCGAAAAATACAAGGTCGGCGAAGTTTATACCGGCAAGGTAACTAACATTACCGATTACGGCGCATTTGTCGAATTGGAAGACGGTATTGAAGGTTTGGTTCATGTTTCTGAAATGAGCTGGACGCGTAAAAACGTTCATCCGGGTAAGATTGTTTCGACCTCTGAAGAAGTTCAGGTCAAAGTTTTGGAAGTTGATCCGGAAAAGAGAAGAATCAGCCTCGGCATCAAGCAATGCACACCGAATCCGTGGGCGGCTTATGTTGAAGAACATCCGGTCGGGTCGGTTATCGAAGGAAAAATTAAGAACATTACCGAATTCGGTTTGTTTGTTGGTTTAACCGATGAAATCGACGGCATGATTCACCTTTCTGATATTGCCTGGGGCAAATCCGGCGAAGAAGCTGTCAAAGATTATGCCAAAGGTCAGGATATTACGGCCAAAATCATTGATGTTGATGTCGAAAAAGAACGCATCAGCTTAGGCATTAAGCAGATGGCCGAAAACAATGCTGCTTTGGCTTTGGAAAACCTCAAAAAAGGTGATATTGTCAAAGCTGTTGTTGTCAGCACCGATGACAAGGGTGTCAATGTTGAGGTTGAAGGCATTGCCGCAACCATAAAGAAAGCTGATTTGTCTAAAGACAAGAGCGCCCAGAATCCGGAAGATTATCACGAAGGGCAGGTTTTGGAAGCAAAACTGACCTCGGTTGATAAGAAGAATGGTAAATTGGGTGTTTCTGTCAAAGCTTTGGAAATTGAAGAAGAGAAGAAAGCTCTGGAAGAATATTCCGCAGCCAATGCTTCAGGTTCTTCTTTGGGTGAAGCTTTAGGCGAAGCTTTGAAAAAGAATGCTTCTTAATTAAATCATATAAGAAAGAAGTAAAAAAGAGCACCCGGCTAACCGCAGGGTGTTCTTTTTTTTGGCAGATTGACAGATTGTAAAAAATACTTGACAAATTCTTTGTTTTCGTTATTAATAATATTACCAACCAAATTTTTGTTTAATTATTAAAAAAATCAATTTATGAAAGCAATTAAATTGTTTGCGTTGTGTGCAATGGTTTGCATGCTCGCAGTGTCGTGTAAGGAAAAACCGGCGCCTGTTCCGGAATCTGTACCGGAAGTAGCTCAGCCTTATGAACCGCAGGATGTTCAGCAGCTGATTGATTTAACAAAAATCGGGAGTTACAATTACTATGATGCCCCGATGGCAGCAGCAGCAACTTCGGTGGTTGTAAACTACGATGAAAAAGTTCTGTACCAACCGATTACAATCAAGTACGGTTATGAGAATGGTGATGCGTACACTTATACCATTCCCGCAGAATTTGGTCTTTGGGCAAATGAAAACGGCCGTCTGCGTGTTGTTTCCGATGCTGAAGGGACAGCATGGCTCCAGGGACAGACTAAAGCCGGAAAATTCTGTGAATTCGTGTTTTACGGTAACCCGAAATATAACGGGAAGAAAATCAAACCGAATTCGTACAGAAATCTTCCCGCAGGGGAAATTATGTATTGCAAATAGCACTACCTATCAAAAACGATGCCATTTAGTGGCATCGTTTTTGTAGTTTAAAATTTCCTTTCTGCTAAAAATACAATCTCTGTACAGAAATTATTTGTTTTATACGGAGATTGTTGTTTTGAGCTGATTTATGAAATCGGCTCAAAATCCACATTTCCATCAATGCAATGATACCAACGTTTTGTTAAGTTCAGGCCGGAGATGCATGCTTTTATACAGAAATCAGGATCGTTTGATTACTTGTTAAAACAAGATAAAATAAAGAAAAAAGTGGATGAGTAAATCATTAAAAAACACCGGTAAAATCCGGTGTTTTTTTAAAATGGAAGTTATTAAACTGTTCTTCCGGATAAGAAGAATGTAAGCGACCGGTTTTTAACGGTTGCCATGAAAACCAATACGGATTATGGGCATGTACCTGTTTCCGGACGGGGGAAAACACCCGTATCAGGATCTTGGGGACAGGTGGTCAACATCGGTTCCAACAAACATTTGTCGGCATCTACGCAGTAATAATAAGGATCTCCAGAGTTTTTTCCTTCGCAACATTTATGAGTTCCTCCTGTGGAAAAGGTCGTTCTCTTATAGCAACTGGGGAAGGAAGGGGAGTTTATACAGGTTTGATCAGAAGGCTTACCATCTTCACAAGCTTCCAATGAGCAGTAAGGATAATCACTTGGGCAAGAAGATGTTACGCATTTTGCGCATTTGCTGTTTTGAGGGTCTATCTCACGTTTAGTACATCCGTAAGAGTTCTCCGGACAGATTAATAGACCAAAAGTATATCCATCGGAACACTGCGGAAGCGGAGTCAGGGTCTCAAACCCATAGCAACCTTTCATTTTTGGGCTTTCTGTACATGCTCTTCCGCCGCTTTGGCAAGCGGATTTACTGCAATACGGAGATGTGATTGGGCAGTTTTTTTTGGAACATGTGCTGCACCATTCGTTATTCGGGTCAAACTGATAGCTTGAACAACCAAAACTATCCGAACAGGAAACACTGTCATCATGCGGTTCATAACCGGCCGAACACTGAAGCACGCAGCTGTTGCCGGAGATGACATATCCCTGATAACAAGAGTCGAGTTTATATTTAGTTGTTGAACCGGAAGTACATTTGGAACAGATACCATTATCCGGGCAGGAAGAAAGAGTATAATCGTAACAGGGGTTCAACTGGCATTCATAACAGGTCAGGCCATGGTATTTTACGGAGGTGCAGGAATAACCGTCTGCAGAATTTAAAGGTTTTGAGTAATAACGTCCGTCTTCGCAGGTGTATTCTTTGCACCAGATATAAGAACTGTCAAACGGGCAGGAAATATAGCCATTTTCACAATAGATATCGCTTTTGGGCTTGTAGCCCATCTGGGTACAGGTCGGCGGCGTGGTGCAGTTTTCACCGCAAACTTGAGCCGAAGCATAAAAAGGTAAGAAAAATGACGGTAAAACGGCTAAAAAGCAAGGTTTCATTTTTAATATCCGCATAATTTAATTACATGCGACTCATTATAAACCGTTTTTTTTTTTTTGCAACTTTAAAGTTTCCGGCAAAAAAAGCCCCCCTTGGAGAGAAAAATTTTTTGGATGCCTGGTACTCAACAGCTGCGCTGTTTCGTAGGCATGACGACTTTGTGCCGGCACACACGCTGTCACCCCTATGAGCCGACAACGTCGGCGAATACCAGGGGTCCGAAAAAAGTAAGGCTTGTTTTTTTGATTCGTGGATGCCTGATACTCACTCACTACCGTTCATTCGTAGGCATAACAGCTGAGGGGTAGCATTCGCGTTATCACTCCTTAAAAAAGGGCAATATACCGGGAAATAAAAAAGCCCGGAAATCCGGGCTTATGAATATAAATAAAAGTTTCTTACTTACTAAGAATTTCGGCCAGCATATTCAATTCTGTCAGTTGATCTTCTTTGACGGCAGATTTAATTGTTGGCATCATTTCAATCAAAGTCATATTTTTCATGGCCTCAAAAATACCCTTCATCAAATTTCCGGAAGCCGCCGCCCAAGTACCGTTTTGCAGCAAAGCAACCGTACGGTTTTGCAGGTTATGCGCTTTAAGTTCGTTTAAGACATATTCCATCGGCGGAAAAATACCGGCATTATAAGTTGAAGCGGCAAAAACAAGTTTGTTGTATTTGAAAGCTTCACTGACAACAGTTGAAGCATGCGTTGAAGAAACGTCATAAACGGCAATGTTTTTAACGCCCTTTTCCGAGAGCATGTTGGCCAGAATATTAACCGCATTTTCCGTGTTGCCGTAAATGGAGGCATAAGCAATCATAACGCCCTCCGTTTCCGGCGTATAAGAACTCCACAGGTTATATTTTTCGATAAACCAGCCGATATCTTTACGCCAGATAAGTCCATGCAGCGGACAAACCAGTTTAATATCAAGGCCGGAAGCTTTTTTAAGCAGCGCCTGTACTGAAGGGCCGTATTTGCCGACAATGTTGGTATAATAACGCCGGGCTTCATCAAGATATTGATGTTCCACATCAATTTCATCGGCATAAAGATGCCCGTTTAAAGCACCGAAACTTCCGAATGCATCAGCTGAGAACAAAATTTTATCCGTTAAATCATAAGTAACCATAACCTCCGGCCAATGTACCATCGGTGCCATGACAAAAGTCAGGGTATGCCGGCCGGTAACAAGGGTATCTCCTTCCTTGACGGTTAAGGCACGCGTATCGACATCAAAATCAAAAAATTGTTTAATCATGCTAAGTGTTTTGGCATTGCCAACAATTTTGACTTCCGGATAGCGCAGGACAACTTCGCTGATTGTTGCGGCATGATCGGGTTCCATATGGTTAACAACCAGATAGTCAAGCCGGCGTCCGTTTAAGGCATGAGCCAGGTTTTCCATAAACTGCAGGCAGACAGAATGGTCAACCGTATCTAAAAGAACGGTTTTTTCATCTTTTAAAAGATAGGAATTATAAGAAACCCCGTTTGGTATCGGATAAATATTTTCAAACAAAGCCAGACGCCGGTCGCTTGCGCCGATGTAAACCAAATCTGTACTTATGTTGCGGATGCAATGCATGGTAAAATCTCCTTTTGTGACATTATATTTAGCAAAGTTATAATCGGGGCATATAAATTTTTCAATATAAAATAATGAAATTTTAGGAAATGTTGTTTATTATCTATAAAAAACAAGCATACTTTTTTAAAGGAGGCAAAAATGGAAACTTTTTATTATGATCATCAGCAACTGCAAAAACTGGTTCTGTTTAATGCAATTATGCTTTGTCTGGTGATATGGGCCGGAAACTGCTGCCCGGAATATTTAGGGTGGATAAGTGTGGCCGCGGTTTTATGTCTGATTTCTTTTTCGGCATCATTATATGTTGTTATTTTTCCGCAGCGGCTGGCCTTAATTAATGAAGAGGGCATTAAAATTGACCATAATGCGCTTTTAAAATGGGAAGATATCGATTCGGCGGAACAAAGACGGGTTTCAGGCTGCCTTAAGCGCGATATTATTTTTATTACGCCCAAAGAAGGCGTTATATATCGTCCGAGCCTGATGCAGCGTATCAGCCGCCGTTCACCGTATGGCGCTTTTTCAATTCCGCTTTATGCCATGACGGCGGATGACCGGGAAGCCATAACCAAAGCTTTGGAAACGTATATAAAAATCAAGAAACAGGCTTAAAACCTGTTTCTTGATTTCAAACAGATAATGAAGAAGGAAAATCCCGGTTAAAAGAGATAATTTCATCATAAATTTTTTGCAACTCGTGTTCCGGAAGATATTTTAAGCACAGTCGGATGGTATCTTCTAAATCCAGGCGCATGAAAGAAAAATTTTGCTGATATGAGCAGGCGGGAAAAATATCACTCATCACAACGCCGAAAAATTTCATAATCAGGAAAAAAGTGTAAATATCCGGTAATTTGCTTGCTGCTTCATATTCTGCCAGATCTTTAAGGCTTATTTTTAATTTTTTTGCAAGAGCCGGACTGGAAAGATTAAAAGCTTTTTAAATAATTTTAAGTTGTTTGGCCATGGTTCTTGCCGTTTGTTTGCGGCTTAAGATTTTTTGTTGCATTAAAACTCCTTACAATAAAATAAAACAACGGCCGCGTTAAAAAGTAAGCGGCCGGGGAGTTCAGAATCATACACAACGAAATGACTCCCTGATTTTTAAAGCCGGAGCTTCTGGACATATATCAAGGACTCCCCGGTCAAAATCGGGGATATATTCATTTTTATTGGTTTTCCAAATAAAAATGATTGACGGCATAATATGGATGCCGCGTTGTGTAAGGCTTCTGACAGCCCCGCGCCAAAGCACTGATTTTATCATAATAATAAAATCTCTTTTACCATATAAAACTCAATCTTAAAAGGCAAGAAAAAACAGCCGGGATATCGGGGCACAATAAAAAAACGACATTTTCCAAATTGGAAAATGTCGTTTAAATATGCCGGAAAACTATTCTCTTCCACCCTTTGTCGTATTCAGTTGGGCATCGTTAATCATGACACGATCGCCCTTGGCCGGAGCAGGAGTTGAAGAATCTTGTTTCAGACCGCGCAACTCGGCAATCTTATCGGCAGCTGAATTATGTAAAGCCTGATTATTGATTTTATTTTCTTCATTATATTGTGCCAAATCATTACCTTTAATTTTTTGCCCGTCGATGGAAAGTTTTTCAAATTCTCCGTTTTCGTTCAGACGGCCTTCAATGTTTTGGCCGTTAATCTCACCGGAAATTTTAATATCTCCTCCCCGGGCTTGTTGAACGGAAACATCTTCCATATTCAGTTTTTGCTCGGCTTCGGCAACCCGTTCGGCATTACGTGCTTCTAAAGCTTCACTGTTTAACAGTCTGTCATCAAGAACAGGTTTACCATTTTCATCAAAACTTAAACCCAATTTGGCATAAGCTTCTTCATTTTTCAGACAAATCTCTTTGGCTGCAGATTCAGCAGAGGTCAAATTATCACCCCTGGTATTTAAGTCTTCCAGAATTTCATGATTAATATAGGCCTTTTGCAAATTAAGATTATGTATCTTTTGAGCCATATTCATATCCGGAGATTCGCCTAAACCATATCGATAAGAACCATTTTCTTGCTGAACCATGTCAAGCTGGGAATTAACATCTGTGCGTATTTCGTTAAATTCCGTACCATACCCCAAAGTGGTTGAGAAGGACATCTTTACCGAACCATCTTCATTAAGACTTATTGAATATTCAATATTGCTGTCAGTTTTGTGTGAAACATTATTTTCTGCTTGTACCGGAGCCTCTTGTACCGGAGTTTCCTGAACCGGAGCCTCTTGTACCGGAGTTTCCTGAACCGGAGTTTCCTGAACCGGAGCCTCTTGTACCGGAGCCTCTTGTACCGGAGTTTCCTGAACCGGAGTTTCCTGAACCGGAGCTTCTTGTGCCGGAGTTTCCTGAACCGGAGCCTCCTGTGCCGGAGTTTCTTGTGCCGGAGTTTCCTGAACCGGAGCCTCCT